>CAJUDY010000014.1 GCA_910584945.1 uncultured Lachnospiraceae bacterium
TCAGTTGGTAGAGCACCTGACTCTTAATCAGGGTGTCCAGGGTTCGAGCCCCTGATGGCGCAGGTTAAAGGACTGTTTTTGAGGCTATGAAAGCCTTGGGGACGGTTCTTTTTTTGTTGATTTTTACGCCTTTTTCAGGATGACGGGGTAAAGTGCCTGAAAAGTCAGGGGGAAAGGGTTTGGCGCAGAATTGGTCGCAGACTGGTCGCAGAAGTGTCGCAGCCGGAAAAAATATTGCAGAAAATGAAAAGGATAAGATACATTAAGGTATGTTATCCTTTTTCATATTCTTTTTTTGAAAGGTCGCATAATCTTAAAATATCTTTGATTGTCTGAAGAATCAATAACTTTTCTTCTTCACTCCGGTCGCTTATCTGTGCAAGAATTTGCAAAGAGGTAGTGTCTGTTGGCTTTTCAGGAGTATGAGACGGAGAAAAAAAGTCGTTTAGACTGATATTTAATTGATTACATATCTGCTCAATAACTTTTACTGTTGGGTTTTTCAGATTTCTTTCTAATAAGCCAAGATAAGTTGTTGTTATTTCTGCACGCAGTGCAAGCTTTTCCTGACTTAACCCACTGTTTACTCGCAGTTCGTGGATTCTTTTACCGATATTAAAATTAGTTTTCATATCCATAAATATAGTTTAGATTATTGACATTTTTTATTCAAACTGCTATAGTTATTTATACAAAAAGTAACTATATTTATATACAAATGAGGAGGAATACGGTATGATTGTGGTGTTATCAACGATAATAGCTTTTATATTAACAGCTTTGTTGGTTTGCCTTCTTTACCCTATAGCAGTAATATTTTGGTTTGCCGGAAAAATAGGCGAAATGGTTGGTATTATTGGTAATTGGATTTTTAACCATACAAATGCAGCGATAAAATACTTGTGGGCTGACCTCAGAAATTCCTCCAAAGACACATCTGGTAATGAGAATAATAGCGAGATTGTTTGAAAAGATATGAAATGTAATCATATTTTATCAGATATTACAGATAAGATTTTGATGTAGAAGGGAGCCTTTTATATGAACTGGATATGTAAGCATTGCGGTAAGACCATGACAACAAATGCACCGACTGCCAAACCAACAGGAGGAACCTGTTATAAGGATAAAAACGGCAAAATAAAGCCTCATAACTGGGTGAAACGATAGGGATATATAAATATATATCATTATTATGAAGGTGACCTTTAAAGCATGTGATTCTGTGTATTTGAAGCACCACAGGAAGGGACAGATTGAGAAAATCTGTCTTTTTTCTTTGTGCAAATTTAGAAGAAAGGAGGAAACAAGGTGAAGGTCATTAAAATATTTTCAGAAAACCAACTGCTGCTTTTACGGAATATCAATCCATTATTAGGGAAATACCGACTACCTAAAAGGATTTTAAAGCGTATGCATTATATTCTGGAAGAAGATTTGGGTCCACAAGGATGCTTGATTGTGATTGTAACACCTGTCAGAGATGATACCCATGATATAGAAGATGCAGTCAATGTATATCCGTTTAAGGTTCAGTTTTCAGACAGCATTGAAGGACAAGAGATAAAAGATATGGATTACAGTGACAGCAAGGGCAGAGAGTGGTTTCTAGAAAAACTTCATATTCAGGAGACGAACAGCGATATCTATGTGCTGTACTTTATTCTGAAAAAGCATTTGTATAGGGTACCACAGTAACAATACTTATGGTGTTTTGGGCGGTGTATTAGGCTACACCGCCCAAACATCTTGCGGTAAAGGAGGAGAGATTGATGGAAACCGTAAAGCAAAATGTAATCCTAGAAAGAACAGGAATATTCAGCCAGAAAGCAGATAAAAGGTTTGAATATACGATGGTGTGCAAAGAAACAGAGGGCAAGAAAATATTAGTTATCTGTACCAATCCTGCATCCAATAATCTTTTGGTGGTTGATACGACAACGAATTATCTGATGAACAATCTTTTTGCAATGGGATACCATACTATCACACTTTGCAATCTGTTTGCAGAGATTACAGACAAACTACACCCGGCTAAGGCAACAGATAATAATGATAACCTAGAATACATAAAAGAAGTATTAAAGAGGGATTTTGATGAAATTCTTCTTGGCTTTGGAAGCGGTTATGAGGGAAGTAAGAGAGTCAGAGAAGAAAAAGAGAACTTAAACAAGATTCTAAAACCATATGCGAAGAAATTGGTAGAGCTTATGGATACAGAGGAAAAGTATAAAAAACTGAAAACAATACATCCTTTATTTGCGGGACAGAGATTTTCAGGGAAATGGGTATTGCGTAAGGTTGTATTGTCTAAAACATGAAAGGAAGAAGCGAATATGAATTATTTATTAGGAATAGGTATTGGGATTGTACTTATCAATGTAGTCTATATCAATGTATCTATATGGGAAGGAGCATATTAAGTATGGGTGATATTATTTTAGGAATCACACTGGTAGTCAGTATTTTAAAGATTGTTGTTCAACACAAAGGAAAGCAAGGGAAATAGTATGTATAAAATCATAGCAAATGCAGATGCATTAAAGCATTTTCAGAAGGAAACCAGGCATACCTTATCTTTGTGGGAAAATACACATGCGGTTGAGAGCATAAAAGAAATGGTAGAACAGACCGACATCTATTATGGAGCAGACCGAGATATTTTTGCAGATATGGGTGGGTATCTTATTATCTTCTATGGGGATTCTGCAGAAACAGAATATCATGGATTTTTGAAGCATTATTACATAGAAAAAGATTTATATGAGTTTGAGGATACCTACCAGAATGGGCAAGAGAAAGTGGTGATACAACTATATATCTGTTCCAATGATTATGCATTAGCAGTTGTGACAGTCCAATAAGAAAGCTAGACGGTAACTTTTGATATGCCATAGAATGTAATTAAAAATATAAATGCTTATATTTCACTAATATTACGGCATATCAAAAGTTCTGTCTGGCTTTCTTATATTTTTGATGCATATTGCTGTCAAAGCTTTCATATAATGGAATAAGCGAATATGGTATGGAAGGCTCTCTATGACTTGACGGTTATAAAGCGTAGACTCCTAAAAGGATTACTGTCAACAGAGATGTCTGAAGATATATAAGGTCTTTTGGAAATGGGACACCTGATGCAGGTTAGTAAGAGCATAAGCTTGCGAACGCCGCCAGGCAGATAAATATCTAAGGCATGACTTTCGGTGCACCAAATATAACTTGGTTTATTGGATTTTTACCAATAACAACCAGTTTATTTTGTGTGCCAAAGTTATGCCTTTTTTGCGTCTTTTTACAGACAACCTATTTGGCTTGCAGACTAATAAAAGAAGGGAAAAATATGAATTTAAAAGTATCTGTTAAAGAAGCAAAAGACAGCAATACCATCAACTATGTAATACAAAGGCGTTTTGATATTCAAAATGAACAATATGGTTCTTGGGAAATCAAAGGAAAGGAAGGTACAATGGACTTTGTTCCCAGAGGGGCAGCAGTGTATATTGAGCAGATAATCAACTATATTGACAGTGGTGTAAAATACTATATTTTAAGATTTCAAGATGCACAAAGGCGAGAGATTACCATTGAATTTCCACGTAAAGAGCTTACAGAACAAGGAATCATGGCATTGTTGGCTTATGGCGCTCAGGTAACAAAACAAGATGCCAGGGCGTTGATTATGAGTATATTGAATCAGGAACCAGAAGCAGAATGTATCTTACAACATAAAAGATTAGGCTTTCACATGTATAATCAGAGATTGGTTTTTCTTGGAAAAGAAGCAGAAGGTATAGAATCTGAATACAGCGGAAATTTGCAGATAGGAAAAACTGGAAAATACAGTGTTTGGAAGAAACTGATAAAAGAAAATGTTTTAGGGCATATTCCGTTAGAGTTTGCATTAGCTGTTGGAGGAGCAGGAGTGGTTACAGACTATCTCAGACGTAAGATTTCGATTGAGAATGTGTTGGTGCATCTGGTAGGGGACAGCTCTACTGGAAAGACAACAGCAGCACTCTTGATGGTAAGCTGTGGTTCAAAGCCCAGTATGAGTGGTGATAGTCTGGTAATGAATTTTTCTGATACACAAAATGCGATTATGAATACATTACAGTCAGCTTATGCAGCACTGATTGATGAAGGGTCTCTATGCAGATATAATCCTACAAGCTTATTGTATAGCTTATCCAGTGGTGAAGAAAAGAAAAGACTGACAAAAGATTTGACAAAAGCAGAATCTGTTCATTTTAATACAGCAATTATTATAACCTCTGAGAAAAGTCTTTTAAATATGTCAGATGAGAACAGTGGGCTGCTTGTTCGAAATATTGAAATACAAGGGGTTAAATGGACACAAGATGCACAGACCGCAGATAAGATAAAATCAGTACTTCAGAATAATTATGGATGGCTTGTGCCTAAAATTGCAAGAAAGATAATACAGCTTGAAAAAGCAGAAAATGATAAAGTATTGACCTCTTTTGCATATTGGCAGAACCGTTTTATAGAATATGCGCAGGAACATGGACAGTATAATCCTTTGACAGAAAGAGCAGCCAAACAATATGCCATTATTTTAGTCACTGCAGAACTAATACAAAAGGTAATGAAAATAGAATTACAATTAGAAGAAATACTTATTTTTTTGCAAAAGCACAGCTTAGTGAAAGATATAGAGCAGACAAACATAGGGCAAAGAGCATTAGACTTTTTACTTCAATATATGGAACATCATTTTTCGCAATTTGTCACAACTAAAGACAGTGAATACCCTCCTAATAATTGCCTGGGACGTATAGCAAAAATGCGACAGATAAGATTAAAAAATGGTATGCTTTCCGAACAAAGGTTGTATATATCAGACATTGTTCTTGAAAAAGTTTTACAAGAAGGTGCATTTCCTGATAAAAAAGTTGTGCTTGCAAAGTGGAAAGAGACAGGCTATTTGAAATCAGAAAAAGACAGATATATTTCAGATGTATCTATTATTGGAGATGTCTCTGTAAAAGGGTATGTAATTAACATACCTTCAGCAAACAAAGAATAGAGTGAGGTAATCATATGAAAAGAAAAACAATAACCGGGTCAGTTAGACCTCGCCCTACAAAGGATAATGTGCAATATTATACTGTTGTTTTAGAAATGGGCAAAGACCCTAACACTGGAAAACGTATCAGGTCATGTTTTCGTGTAGATACAGATGACAAGCAAGAAGCAGAAGAATTTCTGCTTATGAAAAAAGCAGAATACCTGCAAGGTGAACTTCTAATGCCTTCAGATATGACCGTGGCAAGCTATCTGGATGAATATATTGCATTTTGTGAAGGCGGCGACTACAGTGTGGCAACAATAAGAGATTACAAAAATGTAGCAGAGAGATATTTAAAGCCTTTGTTTGGCAAGAAAAAATTACAAGAGTTGCAAAAGGTTTATATTCAGCAAACTTATAATAACTTAAGGAAAAAATCCAATGCCAGTGATAAACCATTGAAAGCCACAAGCATACAGCATATCAATCGTATCTTTAAGGCGGCTTTAAATGAAGCAGTGGAGCGTCAGTATATTAAACAAAATCCAGCATGCAAGATAAAGATTGCGAAAGATACTTCAACACGTAAACTAGATGTATATACAGTAGAAGAAATTCAAAAGCTGCAAAAAGCAGTAAAAGGCACTGATATGGAACTTCCGGTTGCTCTTTTGTTTGATTGTATTATGCGCCGTGGGGAATTGTTAGGATTAAGATATTCAGATATTAACTTCAATACAAAGACCATTAAAATCCGTCATTCACTGGTAGAATCAGAAGATTGTAAAATAGCTGTTCTAAAAGAATGTAAGACAGAAGATTCTTGTAGGGAAATGGTTGTCAGTGAGTATACTATGAAGCTGTTAAGAAAACAGAAGATAAAGTATAGAGAAAATAAACTGAAATATGGAAAAGAATTTGATGATAAAGAGTTTGTTATATGTCAGGAGGATGGAAAACCTTTCCTTCCAAAGAGCTTTACACGGAAATGGGCAAGAACATTGGAAATATATGGTTTACGTCATATCAAGCTTCATGGAACCAGACATAGTGCAATCTCTTTGCTGCTCTCTGAAGGGGTACCAGTGCATATTGTGCAACAGAGAGCAGGACATAAAGACCCTAAGATAACATTAGAAGTCTATTCTCATGTTGCAAAGGATAAACAGAACGTAGTGGCAGAAAAGTTGGAAAGCTTGATATTTTCAGCAGTTGACGAGTAAGTTGACACCCTGATTACCTTTATAAAGAACTAAGAGAGAATAAACCAATAGATGCCCGAAATCCCGTAATATAGAATAAACAATAGCAAAATAAATAGAAATATTTTTGTTTATTGTTGATTTTACAGCGGGATTTCGGGTATTTTTCTATATAATTTTCTAATTTATAAAGTTTATTTTCGTGTGATAAGATTGCTTTAAGGTGTTGGTCGCGGGATTGGTCGCAGAGCTTGTACACAAATTTTCTATAAAATCCTACTTTAGGTACTTTTAGATAGGTGAAAATATTTAAAGAGGTTTGTCCCTCTTGAATTCCTCTTAATCAGGGTGTCCAGGGTTCGAGCCCCTGATGGCGCATACAGGAGCACTGTTTTTGGAACTACGAGTCCGGGGACGGTGTTCTTTTTTGTTGTCTTGGTTCAGACTATCTGCTTATCACATAACGATCCAGCCATTTGCATATATAATGACCAATCAGGTTCCCGACGAACATTATGAAAAATAAACGAAGATATTTCATTTTCTCACCTCATTGTATTCATGGTATCCCCTTCTTATGTTCCTGGAGGGCACCGGAAACGCATCCATTTTTTGGAACTACGAGCCTGGGGACGGTGATTTTTGCTTCGCCGGGACAATCCCATTTGCTGCCAAAAATAAAAATTGACATTTCCCCTTTGAATTGCTATGATAAAAAACAGAGAGGAGGTTTTTCATGGTCCGATTAAGGCCTTTTAAGAAACAGGATGTGGACAAACTTCTTTCGTGGATGCGTGAGGAACGGACGATGGCAATGTGGTGTTCCGGGATTTTTTCTTATCCCCTTACCGCAGAGCAGCTGATCCGGCGCATGGAACAGTCGGAGCAGAACGCAGAGGAATGGATGATGGCAGGGCTTGACGAACAGGGCGAAGTCATCGGGCATCTGTGTATGTGGGTGGACTATAAAAAGAACAGCCTGCATCTTGGGCTGATCGCCATTGACGATACCAGACGCGGACAGGGACTGGGGCGGCAGATGGTGGAGAAAGCGGCAGCTTATGCATTTGACATTCTGGAGATGTCTCAGGTGACCCTGGGTGTATTTGACAGCAACCCGCAGGCCCATGCCTGTTATCATAGAGCCGGATTTGCGGATGACTATATAGAAGAACGGGCAGTGGATTACCATGGCGAGTGCTGGAATCGGATTCATATGATCAACCGGAAGAAAAACGGATGACGTATATCTATATGGTGCGGTGCGAGGATCATTCCCTTTATACGGGGATTGCCAGAGATCTAAGGCGCAGAATACAGGAACATTATTATAGGAAGAAACCCTGTGCGAAATATACCAAAAGCCATCGGGTCTGTTCCCTGGAAATGGTGTGGGAGGCCAGGAGCTGGTCGGATGCAGCGAAGCTGGAGTACCGGGTCAAGCAGCTTGGCAAGTCTCAGAAAGAGATGCTGATCGGCCACCCGGAGCGGGTCAATGTATTGCCGTCTCTGTGCCTGGAAGGGACGAGTTATGTTCCTCATCCGGAGATTACTCTTGAGATGTGTCTTTTGGACAGGCAGAAAGGATCGGGAGAACATGGAGAGACTGGAAAAGCAGCTATCTTTTCTGATGGAGATTGACAGACAAAAGGAGATCATCCGCCAGACTTACCTGTCTGACGGAAGCCGCAAGGAGACGGACGCGGAGCATGCGTGGCATCTGGCGATGATGTGTATGGTCTTAAGCGAATATGCCAATGAACCAATTGACGTGCCCAGGACCATCATGATGCTTCTGGCTCATGACCTGGTGGAGATCGACGCGGGTGATACGTATGCGTATGATACCGAGGGCAATGCGACCAAGCGGCAGCGGGAAGAAAAAGCGGCGGAGCGGATCTACGGAATGCTTCCGGAAGAACAGGGAAATACACTGAGAATGCTTTGGGAAGAATTTGAGGCGATGGAGACGCCGGAGGCAAAGTTTGCCAATGCGATGGATAAGATTCAGCCGGTTCTTCTGACCGACCGGGCACAGGGAAAATCCTGGAGAGAGCATCAGGTCCGAATGAGTCAGATTATGGAACGCAACGCAAGAACACACGAAGGTTCTGAGGTCCTGTGGGACTATATCCGGAATGTGCTTGAGAAGAATGCGGATGCAGGTTTCATAAGGAGAGAAGACGGCAGAGAGGTGTCTTCCCCCCTATAAAACCCACCTGGGATAATTATATACAAATATGAGATGTTGGCAGTAATGGTAAATGCACCTGGACTTCGGTTCCTTTTCCGACGGTGGAACGAAGATGGATCGTGCCGTTGTGTGCCAGTATGATGCGGCGCACGATGGAAAGTCCAAGGCCTGTTCCATTTTCCTTATAGGTCACAAAAGGCCGGAAAATGGATTGCTGGTGTTCTATGGGAATTCCGCAGCCGTTGTCTTTGACGGCGATCATCAGCCGTTTATCGTGAGTAAACACTTTCAGGGTAATTCGCCCGCGCTCGGTAATGGATTCCATAGAATTTTTAATCAGATTGATGAATGCCTGCTTCAGCCTGACCGGATCTCCGTAAAAGTCCGGATAGGTATTGTCCAGTTTGATCAGCAGAGGGATATGCTTGTCCAAAAGTTCGGAAAGCAGTGTGTCCTTCAGATCGCAGGCAAAATCTTTCGGTTCGATCTTAACGATATGTAACTGTTCTCCGTTATTGAAAGCGGAGATGTCATCCAAAAGTATTTTCAGATACTGGAGATCGTGTTTCATCTGATCCCAGAACTCAAAGCTCTCAACTTCCGGGTGCATTTTCTGAATCCACTGGATGGAACTGTCCATGTAAGTGAGAGGGTTCCGGATTTCATGGGAGATCTGGGAAAGGGTAAGATGGTGATCTTTCTTGATGGCGGTGATCAGTTTATGGAAATTCTCATCTTTTGCCATCAGACGTTCCATTTTTTCCTGTTCGTCGTATGTCAGCATGTTATCACTCCCTGTCTGTAATATAGCAGATATGTCAAAAAATGGCAAATAAAATCGTTCGACAAATTTCGACAAAAGGTGACATTAGAAGGCAAAAAAGTTGAGATTATAGTGAATTCAGGAGGTTTGTTATGAAGGATTGCAATTGTATTTTCTGTAAAATCGCAGATGGTGAGATCCCGTCTGCTACGATATATGAGGATGAAGACTTCCGGGTCATACTGGATCTGGGTCCGGCTACCAGAGGGCATGCCCTCCTGATTCCCAAGGATCACTATCCGGATCTTTTTGAACTGGAAGATGAAGCGGCGGCCAAAATACTGGTACGCGCAAAAAGAATTGCGGCAAGGATGAAGAAGGCTTTGGGAGCGGACGGCTTCAATCTGGTTCAGAATAATGGGGAAGCAGCGGGGCAGACCGTATTTCATTTCCATATGCATCTGATTCCCCGTTATCGGGAAGATCATGCAGGGATTCTATGGGAGCCGCAAAAGACGACAGCGGAGGAGCTGGAAGAGGTAAAGACCCTGATCCAGGGGTATCAGGAGGATAATGGATAGGTGTTATGAAGGAAAAGGATCATCGCCTGGGTGATTACTTTAAGCGCTATAAACAACAGATCATGTGGAGTGTGTTTCTGATGACGCATGATTACCACTTGTCAGAGGACGTTTGCCAAGATGCATTTATCAGTCTGTGGAAAAATCTGAACCGGGTACCGGCGGAGAAGGTCGGCAGATGGTTGTTTCGCGTATCAGAACGCGTGTGTATTGATTACGCCAGAAAAGGCGGAAAATACAAGATGGTCTTCAAAGAAGAAATCAGCGATGAACTGGCGTTCGATGCAGAGGCAGATCCGTGCAGCATTCTGATTGCGAAGGAAGAAAAAGAGGAGAAGGAGCTGGTTTTGGAGCGTCTGAGAAGAGAAAAGCCTCTGTGGTATGAGGCGCTGATGCTTCATTATGATGAGCATATGACGGATCGGGAGATTGCCAAAATCATGGGAGTGAAGGCGTCTCTGATCGGCAAATGGAGAGAAAGAACGGTCAAGTGGCTGACGAAGGCTTATGAAGAGGAGGACCAGAAAGGGGACAGATCATGATCTGTCCCGGTTTATAGTCAGGATACCGCCTGTTCGATCAATTCCAGGATGATGCGGATGGCGTCGGATTGCGGACAGCGCTCCATGGCGTCGATGTATGTCTGGCGGTTGCCGGATAACTCTTCGACAGCGTTTAACAGCGTGTCCTTTGTCAGATGCTCTTCCTCCAGCACCATGGAGAAGCCCTGACGCTCAAAGGAGCGTGCGTTGAGAAGCTGGTCCCCGCGGCTTGCTTTTGCCGGAAGGGGGATCAAAAGGGTTGGTTTCCGAAGGGCCAGCAGTTCGCAGATGGCATTGGCTCCGGCTCTGGAGATGACGATGTCACAGAGGGCAAAAAGATCCGGAAGTTCCTTTTGGATATATTCATACTGGACGTAACCTTTTGTGCCGTTCAGACTTTCGTCGAGCTTGCCTTTGCCGCACAGATGGACGATCTGGTAACGCTTTAAAAGCTCTGGAAGCGCGTCACGGACGGCCTGGTTGACGGCAGCGGCTCCGAGACTTCCGCCCATGACCAGAAGGACCGGTTTGCCGGGGGTGAATCCGGTCAGGTTCAAAGCGGCGGTTCGGTTTCCCTCCATGAGCTCCCGTCGGATCGGACATCCGGTCAGCACGGCCTTTCCCTTGGGCAGATACTGGATGGTCTCCGGGAAATTACAGCAGACTTTGGTGGCCCCCGGCATGCTCAGCTTGTTGGCGAGCCCCGGGGTCAGATCGGATTCGTGACAGATCACCGGAATGTGATGGCGTCTGGCGGCGATGACCACCGGGACGGAGACAAAGCCGCCTTTGGAGAATACGATATCCGGCTTCAGCTTTTTCATCAGGGCAGACGCCTCGGAGAAGCCTTTCAGGACCCGGAAGGGATCGGTGAAGTTCTTCAGGTCAAAGTAACGGCGAAGCTTGCCGGAGGATATCTCGTAGTAGGGGACGCCCTGGGCCTGAATCAGTTTTTTCTCGATTCCGTCCCGGGAGCCGATGTAGGAAATCTCGTAGCCCGACTGGCGAAGCCTGGGAAGAAGGGCGATATTCGGGGTGACATGGCCTGCCGTGCCGCCGCCGGTGAGTATGATTCGTTTCATGATGGTGCAACCTCCCTTGGTGTAGTGGGTTTGGCGTAACTGTGAAGATGTTGGACAGTTACGGTTTGTCTATGATTATATCGGGGGGATGGGGGAGATGTCAATGGGGGGAGGAGGATTCCTGCAGGGCATTGCTTTCGTGTGGGAATCCGGACGCCGGATGCGGGCAGATCGTCCTTCCAGACCCCGCTCGCGCTTAGGGAGCGGACGCAGCGGTACTAGGGCGCGTGGAAAACCCCGCCCAAGGACCGGCGCCACTCAATGGGTCTTTCAGGAAAATCTGCCCGCATCCGGCTGAGAGTGAAAGACGAGAGGGTGGCCCGCTGGAGGTATGAGGTAAAATTGGAGGCGGAAGACAGGATAGCGTGAACGTAAGGTAATCCGGGCAAAATGAGGATTATGGATGATAAGGTGAATAGCAACTTGGGTTATCAAGTGGGTGGCTTGAGATGAAGCGAAAATAAAATAGTGAAAGGCGGAAGAGATTAGGGTATCTTGAGAGGATAACTGGAATATGAGACATGACATTGAGAGGGATGAGTGGCTTAGAGGGAAGATAGAGGAAGACCTGGAGGCAATGGCAGAGAAGCGGGAGCGGCGGCTGAGGGAATCTGCGGAGGAGTTGCGGGATGTTGATATTCCCATGGAGCGGTTGGAGGATATCTATCGAAGGATCGAGGAGGAAGAGCGGGCCCTAAGAAAGAACAGGATCAGCAAACGTATGGTCATCGCGCTGGCGGCGACGGTGGTGCTCTGTATCGGCGCGGGAGCGATTGGCGTTGGAAGCAGGGTGTATGAGCCGGAGATCTTGCAGAGTATGCGGGGAGACGAAGTAGAGACAAAGGTTGAGAATACGGATTCTATTTATAGTGAATATGATGAAGAGGAAGTGTGTCAGGAGATTAAAGAAAAATTAGGGGTTGTTCCGGTTAGATTAAGTTATCAACCTGTTGGAATGAGTTTGTCGGAATATTTGATAAAAGAAAAAACAAATGAGGCAATTATGAATTATGAGTTGGGTGAAGAAAGATTGTTTGTTTATATTAGTAAGGATTATAAAGACTCTAGTATCAGTTGGCAGACAGATGGGAAAAAAATTGATACATTGATCATGCAATCATACAATTTAGAGATGCCTGTATTTGAATATCAAGATTCACAATCAGAGACATATTTTAAAACATCTTTTAAATATTTAAATACTTACTATTCTATAAGTGGAATAATGGATTACGAAGAGTTTAAGAAAATAATGGAAAATATTTCATTAAAGAATGTCTAATACTGTCAAAAATGATAAATTCAATCGTTATAATATTGTAAGCTTATGTAATTCTAAGGGAAGGAGGAAAGTTATGCAGGGAGTTCGGAGAAAGATAAGTACATTTGCTTTAACAGGAACTTTGTTGTTTAGTTGTGTTCTTGGAGTTAATGCAGAGGAAATGATTCCCACAGAGACTATGCCGGCAGGTTATCATGTTTATGATGTGCAAGCGAATCAGGCAACAGATACTTGGTATGGAATTGCTCGTGGGGATTATTTGAATTCAGGAGTATCTAAATTGCTGAAAGATACGAAACCAGGGTATGCGATCTGTTCTGGAACCACACTGGCACATAGAGAATGTGACAGAGTATATGTGCGTATCTATCTGGACCAAAGTGATACTGGAACAGACGGGTGGGGGACCATTGACTATTGGACTGGCATTACCTATGATGGTACAATGGCAACAACAGACAGTGATTCCTATCCGGTCACCAGAGACAAGTATTATCGTGTAAAAGGTTCCCACTCTGCTATCAAGGACGATACAGTAGAGGCGACCGTAACATGCACAAACGCACTCCATTTTTGACTGATCGCCAAAATGGAGTCGAGAAAAGTCCCCAAATCTTAAGCGGTTTACCCGCTTGAGGAACCTTCCATCTTAGGTTCGCTGCCTGGGATGGGCGCATGAAGAGCAATAAACAAAACCGAACCATTTTATAGTAACTGAGAGTTTTACCATTGGACGGATAGACGGATTGTCGGCCGCATGCAAAGACAATTTTACAACTGAATATGGAAAAGGGATTCAGAACGAATCCAAAGGGGTAACTGTGAAAGGTACCGAACAGTTATCCAAAACGTAACTAAAGACAAAATTACATGAAAAACCATGCTGTCGTTGAACAGCATCGGCGTACAAAAGATCTTTAGCATTCATTCACAAAAGAAGAGAAGGTATTTCCGGGCGGCAGCCTTGGAGATACCTTCTTCTTTGATGAGCCATCCTGTATTGGCCTTATGCGTTGGCGGTCTGGCCGGATTTTAATTGTTTGAGCGCGCGGGCCAGCTGGTCCGGGCAGGAAGTTGGGCGCATGCCGCAGGGGGTGCCCTCCAGCTTGTGGATCACGTCGTCCACATTCATGCCGACCACCAGCTTGGCGATCCCGGCCGTATTGCCGGCGCAGCCGCCTACGAATTTTACGGAAGTGATGACTCCGTTCTCCGCCTCTACGTCAATCGCCTGAGAGCAGGTGCCTTTTGTTCGATAGACCATGGTTTTCTCCTCCTTTTTCAACAATCTCGGCTTCGATTGTCATTTTGCAGATAGTATACCAGAAAAAGGCATGTTTTACCATAGGATGTTTTTGCGTTGGCAGCGGGACCGGTTCTATTGCTGTCATTTTTGCGGAACTTAAAAATTTCTGTTCAAATTTTCGGATATCCGCTATAATAAGGGGAAATCAATTATACGCAGAAAGCGAGGTTTTTTGAATGATCAACAAGATCGGTATCATCGGCGCCATGGAAGAGGAGGTCTCTGCCCTTCGGGAGAAGCTGACGGACGCGAGATTAATGAAAAAGGCGTCCATGGATTTTTATTCCGGGACTTTAAGCGGCAAAGAAGTGGTGATCGTGCGAAGCGGCATCGGCAAGGTCAATGCGGGGATCTGCACCCAGATTCTTTCGGATCTCTATCAGGTGGACGCAGTGATCAATACGGGAATCGCCGGTTCCCTGAAGGCGGAGATTAACATCGGGGATATTGTCATTTCCACAGACGCCCTGCAGCATGATATGGACGCTACGGGTTTTGGCTATGAGCCGGGGGTGATTCCCCGGATGGAGACCAGCTGCTTTCCGGCGGACCCGGAGCTTTTAGAGCAGGCGGAGGCTGCCTGCAGGGAAGCGGTTCCGGAGATCCAGGTCTTTACCGGTCGGGTGGTCAGCGGAGATCAGTTTATCTCTGATAAAAAGGTCAAAGAGCGGATCACACGGCAGTTCGGCGGAATGTGTACGGAGATGGAAGGCGCGGCCATCGCCCAGGCGGCGTATCTGAATCAGATTCCCTTTGTGGTCATCCGCGCCATCTCGGACAAAGCGGACGACAGCGCGACCGTGGACTATCCCACCTTCGAGCGCCAGGCCATCGCTCACAGCGTGGCGTTGGTGGAAAATCTGATCCGGCGGCTGTAGAAGAGACAAAAAAGGGACACGGGAAGTCGCAATCCGTCGATAAGTTCGGCTCCCCTTTGCAGAAGGTTTTGCTATAATAGTTACTATTAAAACTGTATGCAAAGGGAGGCATCATTATGTATCAGGCATGGTATTCATACTACGGAGAATTTCTGGCGCTGGGAATATGGGGAATCCTTCTCACGCTGCTAAGAAGAGTACTGTTCGGAAGACTTTGCAAAGAAGCGGCGCTTGGAAACGGCGGAAAAGGAAAGATGCTGAAAGCGATGACGCTGAAATTCGAGAAAAGTTATGAGCTCAACGTGGGAATCTATGACCGGCCGGCCTTCGTGCAAAAGTATTTATGCCAGGAGAAAAAGCTGGGAATCCGCCTGGGACAGTGGAGGCGCCTGCCGGAGCGGTGGGCGGCTCTGATTCTCTGCGTCGGTCTGGTCGAAACGGCGGTCCTTCGGTATCTTCGGTATGACCCGGTATTCTGCCAGACAAGGCTTGTGGCGGCGGTGACTGCGGCGGCAATGGTCTGTATCGCTTTTTTATGGTTTGAGTCGGACAGCCTGTGGGAGCAGACCCGGGTGTATCTTCTGGATTATGTGGCGAATACCCTGTATCCAAGACAGATTCATGTATATGAGAGCTTTGGGGAGGCGTCGGAGGCATCTGAGATGCCCGAAGCTTCGCCGGAGGAAGAGGAAAAGCAGGAGCCCGGAAAAAGGCTGGTTCTCGAAAAAGAAGAAGAGCAGATCTTTCAGGAAGTTCTTTCTGACTTTTTGGGCTCATCTACTTGATTTTTCCTATGGCGGGATGCTACAATATGGATAAGAAAAGGCGAGGGATACTCGTGCAGAAAAGGAGTGTAGGATATCATGGGAAAAGTCACATTTGATTATTCCAAAGCTGCATCGTTCATTGGCGCAGAGGAAGTAAAGTTTATGGAAGCCCAGACCATGGCGCTGAAAGACGTTCTGGTTCAGAAAAAGGGGGCAGGAAGTGATTTCCTGGGCTGGATTGATCTTCCGGTAAATTATGATAAAGAAGAGTTTGCAAGGATTCAGAAAGCGGCGGATCGGATCAAAGAGGACTCCGACGTTCTTCTGGTGATCGGAATCGGCGGTTCTTATCTGGGCGCCCGTGCGGCGATTGAGTTCTTGAGACACAGCTTTTACAACATCGTGTCCAAGGAAGTCCGCAGGACGCCGGAGATTTATTTTGTGGGCAACAGCATTTCCACCCGTTATTTAAGCCATCTGATGGATGTAATCGGCGACCGGGATTTCTCTGTGAATGTCATCTCCAAGTCCGGTACGACCACGGAGCCGGCGATTGCATTCCGGATCTTCAAGAAGATGCTGGAGGACAAGTACGGCAAGGAAGGCGCGGCCAAGAGAATCTACGCCACCACAGACAAGGCAAGAGGAGCGCTGAAAGGTCTGGCGACCGAGGAAGGCTATGAGACCTTCGTGGTTCCGGATGATGTGGGCGGACGTTTTTCCGTACTGACCGCAGTGGGACTGCTCCCCATCGCTGTCAGCGGCGCGGATATTCAGAAGCTGATGGAAGGCGCGGCAAGCGGACGGGACGCGGCTTTGAACACTCCTTATGAAGAGAACGACGCGGTCATGTACGCGGTGATCCGCAATATCCTTCATCAAAAAGGCAAATCCACAGAAGTGCTGGCCAACTACGAGCCGAGCCTTCACTATATCTCCGAGTGGTGGAAGCAGCTCTACGGCGAGTCCGAGGGCAAGGACCAGAAGGGAATCTTCCCGGCGTCTGTGGATCTGACCACGGATCTGCACTCCATGGGACAGTTTATCCAGGACGGCGCAAGGATCATGTTCGAGACGGTGCTCTCCGTGGAAGAATGCGATCAGGAGATCCTCATAGGCGAAGAACCGGTGGATCTGGACGGCCTGAATTATCTGGCTGGTAAAAATATCGACTTTGTCAACAAGAATGCCATGAACGGAACGATTCTGGCGCACACCGACGGCAATGTGCCGAACCTGATGGTGAAGATTCCGAGACAGGACGAGTTCTCTCTGGGACAGCTGTTCTACTTCTTTGAGTTCGCCTGCGGGATCAGCGGATATCTGCTGGGCGTGAATCCCTTCAATCAGCCGGGCGTGGAGAGCTACAAGAAGAATATGTTCGCGCTGCTTGGAAAGCCGGGATATGAGGCGGAGCGCGAGGAACTCTTAAAGAGATTATAAAATAAGATAACCAGGGTGGGGCTGCGGCGTGATGTCACAGCCCCTGTTTTGTGTGTGAAAGCAGGCCGGGCATCGGCCTGCAGAAAAGAAGGAGTTGGTCGGATGGAACGATATAAGATCCTGTATGAAGACGAGGCGCTCTTCGTTCTCTGGAAAGCGGCCGGAGTCCCGGTGCAGAGCGCCCGTATCTCCCTCCCGGATGTGATGAGTCTGCTGCGCAATACGTTGCTGGAAAGAGGGGTGAGGGACCCTTACCTGGGTCTGGTGAATCGATTGGATCAGCCGGTGGAGGGCCTTTTCCTGGCGGCGAAAGAAGAGGCGGCGGCAGCGGATCTTTGCAGGCAGGTGAAGGAACATATCCACATGGAAAAGTGGTATCAGGCGGTGCTGTGTGGAAAAATTTCCAAGAAAAAAGGGGTACTGGTGGATTACCTGCGAAAAGACAGCCGGACCAATACGTCCGGAGTCGTCATGGCGGGCGCGAAGGATGCGAAGAAGTGCGAGCTTTCCTATGAGGTGCTTAGGGAATGGGAGGACCGAAGCCTTGTGAAAATCCGCCTTCTGACCGGCAGGCATCACCAGATCCGGGTGCAGTTCGCCCATGCGGGAGCGCCGGTGGCAGGCGATCAGAAGTATGGAAAAGCAGAGGGCGGCAGAGGACAGCTGCTGCTCTGCGCCAGCGAGCTTCGCTTCCGCCATCCCAGGACCGGGGAATCGATGCACTTTCAGGCGGAGCCCACATTTCTGTAAAGACAGTCAGATGTGAAAACTGCCTTTTTGCGGCTGGACGGATTCCAGTTCTGCCCACAGTTCCCGTATGAACAGGACGCCGAAGGGGCCGGAGAAGAATCCAAGGGGGCCGAACAACTGAAGCCCTGCAATGACGGACATGAGAAAGCAGACGGGAAGAAGTCCCAGCTCATTTCCGAGAAGTTTTGGCTCCAGGAATTCCCTGGTCAGCCAGGTGATTATATAGAGAAGTCCCAGCCACAGGGCAAAGGAGTAATCTCCCTGGAGAGAGACGATGAGCATCCACGGAAAAAAGACGGTTCCGGTGCCGAAAACCGGGAGCGCATCGACGATACCTGTGAGAATTGCCCAGAAAGGGAACCCGGGGATGCCAAGCAGATAGTATCCGGCGGCGCATTCAAGGGAGATCACAATCATGATCCGGAACTGGGCGCGAAGCCATCTTCTGGCGCAGGCAATGATCCTTCCGCCGGCGTTGGCGACCGGAACGGCGAAGGGGAGCTGATAGAGCATATTGTGAAAATGTTCCCAGTCTCTGGCAAAGAGCAGGACCGAGAGCAAATATAAAAAGACTCCGAACAGACAGGAGAGGACCGAGGGCATCAGGTCCGCCAGACGCCCGGACAGGGAGCCGGGAAGCCATGAAAGGTATTCGGAAAATTGTTCCCAGTAACTTTGACAGACCGGGATCAGACGGCAGCAGGGTTCATACAGCAGGGTGCACCCGCAGAAGACCGAGATTCCAACGAGAAAAAGAAAGAACATCAGGTAAAGGATGCTAAGAGGCATCAGTCCC
Source organism: uncultured Lachnospiraceae bacterium (assembly GCA_910584945.1). Taxonomy (GTDB): domain Bacteria; phylum Bacillota; class Clostridia; order Lachnospirales; family Lachnospiraceae; genus Hominiventricola. The sequence goes on from CAJUDY010000014.1 coordinate 18,619, forward strand.
AGCGGGGTCTTATGCTGAAGGAACGCCAGACAGCCGACGGTAATCCATGCCAGAAAAAAGGGCAGGACAATGGGCAGCAGAAAGCGGAGCACCAGATAGACTGCCAGCAGGATTCCCGTTTTCTGAAAATAGAGCTTTGTCTGTCGCTTCATAAGATGTGCCACCTCCGTCGAATACAGTATCTGTAAAATGGGTCAGAATATGGCAGATAAGTAATGGAAGAGTTTCCAGAAAGTTACTTTTTATATTTGCGTTAGCCGGACGCCCGATGCAGGCGGAAGAACAGTAAGACTTGACAAACCCCGCAAACCTTCTTACAATTTATTCAGAAATGTAGATAAGGAGAATTTACGGATATGGCAAAAGACAAGAAGCTGGTGGAGGGCATCACCTCCATGGATGTGGACTTCGCCCAGTGGTATACGGATGTGGTGAAGAAAGCGGAACTGATCGATTATACAAGCGTAAAGGGCTGCATGGTCATCAAGCCGGCCGGCTATGCGATCTGGGAAAATATTCAGAAGGAGCTGGACAGGAGATTTAAGGAGACCGGGGTGCAGAACGTGTATCTGCCCATGTTTATCCCGGAAAGTCTGCTTCAGAAGGAAAAGGATCACGTGGAGGGCTTTGCTCCGGAAGTGGCCTGGGTGACTCATGGGGGGCTGGAGCCTCTGCAGGAGCGTCTGTGCGTGCGTCCCACCTCGGAGACGCTGTTCTGTGATTTCTACTCCAACGAGATTCATTCCTACCGGGATCTGCCCAAGAACTATAATCAGTGGTGTTCCGTGGTGCGCTGGGAGAAGACGACGAGACCGTTCCTGCGCTCCAGAGAATTCCTGTGGCAGGAAGGACATACGGCCCACGCTACGGCGGAGGAAGCGGAGGAGAGAACCGTCCGGATGCTGAATGTCTATGCGGATTTCTGTGAAGAGGTTCTGGCGATTCCGGTTATCAAGGGACAGAAGACCGACAAGGAAAAGTTCGCCGGTGCGGAGGCGACCTATACCATCGAATCCCTGATGCACGACGGCAAGGCCCTGCAGTCCGGCACCAGCCATAACTTCGGGGACGGATTCGCGAAAGCCTTCGGCATCCAGTATACCGACAAGGACAACCAGTTAAAGTACGTTCATCAGACCTCCTGGGGTATGACCACCCGTATGATCGGCGCCATCATCATGGTACACGGGGACGACTCCGGTCTGGTGCTGCCGCCCCGGATCGCACCGGTTCAGACCATGATCGTGCCCATCGCCCAGCACAAGGAAGGAGTTCTTGACAAGGCATACGAGCTGAGAGACCGTCTGGCAAAGACCTTCCAGGTGAAGGTGGACGATACGGACAAGAGTCCGGGCTGGAAGTTTGCGGAGCAGGAGATCAAGGGCATCCCCACCCGGATCGAGATCGGCCCCAAGGATATCGAGGCGAACCAGGCGGTGATCGTACGCCGGGATACGAGAGAGAAGATCGTCGTCTCTCTGGAGGAACTGGAGACGAAGCTCTCGGAGGTTCTTGAGACGATGCAGAAGGAGATGCTGGAACGTGCCCGCGCCCACAGAGACGCCCACACGTATGACGCACGCACCTATGAAGAGTTCGTGGATACGATTAACAATAAACCCGGATTTGTGAGGGCCATGTGGTGCGGCGACCAGGCATGTGAAGACAAGATTAAGGAAGACACCACCGCTACCAGCCGCTGTATGCCCTTTGAGCAGCACACGCTCTCTGACAAATGTGTCTGCTGCGGAAAACCGGCGAAGAAGCTGGTCTACTGGGGGAAAGCATATTAAAGAAGATAAGGCTATGATACAGATACGAATTCCTGAAAAAGTGAATACGATCATCCGCACACTCGCCGCGGCAGGGCAGGAAGCCTATGCCGTCGGCGGGTGTGTTCGTGATGCGCTGCTTGGAAGAGAACCGGCGGACTGGGATATTACCACCTCCGCCTCGCCCGCGGAAGTAAAAGCGCTTTTTCCAAGAACCATCGATACGGGCATTCAGCACGGGACCGTGACCGTCATGCTGGGACACGAAGGCTTTGAGGTGACCACTTATCGGGTGGACGGAGCGTATGAGGACGGCCGCCATCCGAAGGAAGTGCAGTTTACCAGAAGCCTTCTGGAGGACCTGAAGCGGCGGGACTTTACAATCAATGCCATGGCGTACAACGAAGAGGCAGGGCTGGTCGATGAATTCGACGGAGCGGGAGATCTGGAAAGAGGGATCATCCGGTGCGCGGGCCGGGCGGAGGAGCGCTTTATGGAGGACGCCCTGCGGATTATGCGGGCGTTCCGGTTCAGCGCCCAGCTGGGATTTACACTGGAGGAGCAGACCAGGGAGGCGGCCGGGAAGCTGTGCGGCAATCTAAGAAAAGTCAGCGCGGAGCGGATTCAGGCGGAGCTTGTGAAGCTTCTTACTTCTCCCCATCCGGAGAAACTGAGGGATGCGTGGGAGGCCGGGATCACCCGGGTGGTGCTTCCGGAATTCGACGTCTGTATGGCCTGCGGGCAGAACAATCCCCACCATATCTATTCTGTGGGGGAGCATATTCTGCATTCTTTACAGGAAGTGGAAGCGGAAAAAAATCTGCGCCTGACCATGCTTTTCCATGATTTTGGCAAACCGGCGGTGAAGACGACGGATGAGAAGGGGATCGATCATTTCAAACGGCATCAGGAGGTCAGCGAGGAGCTGGCGAGAACCATCTTAAGACGGCTGAAATTCGACAATGAGACGGTTCGTCAGGTGACGAAGCTGGTGTGGTGCCATGATTACCATCCGGCGCTGACCCCGGCGGGGGTGCGCCGGGCAGTAAACCGGATCGGAGAAGACCTGTTCCCCCTGTATCTGAAGGTCCAGCGGGCGGACATCCTGGCCCAGAATCCGTCCATGCAGGGGCCGAAGTTCCAGGCGCTTGGAGAGGTGGAGCGGCTCTATGAGGAGATCGTAAGGGAAAAGGACTGTATCACCCTGAAAGACCTGGCGGTGGACGGCCGGGATCTGATCAAGGCAGGCTTCCCGGCGGGCCCCCTTCTGGGCGAGATCCTGAAGCATTTGCTGGAACAGGTGCTGGAGGAGCCTGGGAAGAATCGGAAGGAAGAATTGCTTTTGGAGGCGGTTCGGAAATATGGGAAATCAAATTCAGCTGATTGAAAAAATAGATTGTAATGGTATATGGTTCATGATATAATGATGGCTAATAAATCTTGGAAAGCGGTTAATCATATATGACAGACGCGGCAGGAGATCAGGCTGACAGAAGTCAAACTATCACTGAAAAAGGGGTGAAAGATATGACAGAAGCAAGACTTGTAATGGATAAGTTCATGACGAAGTTATCGGCAGATGAATATAAAAAGGAAAATCAGCCGAATAATGGTCCAAAGATCAGTCTGGAATTTATTGATGAGCAGCTGATGTCATATTCTCAGCTTCTTGAATCGGGAATCATGGAAGCGGCGCTGGATGAGCAGAGGTGATATGCCATATGTTGAGTACACGGCAGGAACAACAACAGTTTTGCAGAGAATTTAACATATCAGAAGAACAATTTAGAAATTCCAGACTGACGTGGGAAGAACTGGAAGCAATTACAAAAGATTTTGAGATGAAACGAATCGAACATCAGAACACTGTAAAGAAGTATGCGGAGTCCATACAAAAGTGTCCTGATGTTCATTCTTTAAGTTACAGAGTAAAGGATGCCAGACATTTGGCGGAGAAGATCATAAGGAAGAATCCGGACTATCTGAAAAGAGGAGATTCCTTATCGAAAGAAAATTATGAAAGCCGTATCACAGACCTGATGGGGATTCGCGTACTTTTACTTTTTAAGTCCGACTGGATAAATGTACATGAGTATCTTATGAAGCTGTATGGGGATCTGCTTATGGAACCTCCTTTTGCGCATATTCGAAAAGGGGATGAGGACTGCTTTTATAAAGGGAAAGTACAAATAAAAGATAATAAGCCATACCGTTCCGTGCATTATGTGATTCGCGCCTGGAACGGTCTGGGTATTGAGATCCAGGTACGTACTTTATATGAGGAAGCATGGAGTGAGATTGATCACAAGCTGAGATATCCGTATAATCTCCAGAATGAAATGCTGAGAAATTACATCGATATCATGAATCGACTGACAGGAATTGGAGATGAGATGGGAACATTTATCAACAGCTATATTCGAAGTTTTCAGGAGAGTCTGGCCAATGGCGTCAAAGATGATAATGAAGTATATCAATTTATTCTTGAAGAAATGAAAAACTGTGATAACGAAGATATAAGGCAGGCGATCACAGAAAAAATCAAACAGGCAGAAAACTATCGGGAGGTAAGAAAAATGTCAGACTTGTTGCAACAGGCTTTAAAATATACATAACGGGGAGATATATGGTGGATAAAAGAGAAACGAGAAAACTAAAAGAAGAGTTAAATGAATCATTCTCAGATGAATATATTACCAACGCAGGTTTGTTAGTGCATAGACTTGCGGAGATATTTTATGAAAAGAATAATCTGGAAGGAAAAGTTTACTTTAATGACCATATTTTTGAGTATTGTCTGATCGATATTTTGGTAGACATAGCAAGATTAAAGCATTTTCACGATATTAGCCGTGTGAACTATACAAAATTTATTGCGTATACAGCTTCATGGTTTTTAAAACGAAAACCATTTCAACTGCTGGAAGGCTGTGATGAGAAATACATATATGTAAATGAGCGGTTTGCGTTGACACTGCTTTTACAGGCCAGCGGATGTTACGATGAGAAAGCGGATTATTATACAGAGGATCGAGAAAAATTGTTGAGTGCAATAGGACAGATGTTTTATCATCTGAAATACAGAAATACGAATCCGCAGACGCTGGAACTATTTCTGATTGGGCTGGAAACGGGAAAAAGTGTCCATATAGAAAACGGGTAAGATATATAGTGAATCGTGTAAATGAAGGTGTCTGAGAAAGGAGACCTGTATGGATTTTTACAAAAGAATGGGCCTGGTCTGTCGGCGGATTCCGGAAGGAAAGGTGGCCACCTATGGACAGATCGCGCTGCTCTGCGGCAGGCCGAACCACGCCAGGCAGGTGGGGCACGGGCTGAAGCTTGGCCTTGCCGGGAAGGACGTCCCCGCCCATCGGGTGGTGAACGCGAAGGGCGAGCTGAGCGGAGCCGGATACTTCGAGATGCCGGACCTGCAAAAAATATTGCTTCAGGAAGAAGGCTTGGAGGTTATCTGGACCGGGGAGGGCTGGAAGGTGGACCTGAAAACGTATGGGTGGAAGAATACGCGGAAAGAGGCGGAGGAGCTGGAACGTTATTTTCAAGAAAGGTGAAAGTCGGAAACAGCGCCGGATGCAAGACAGGAATTCTTGGTTGCATACTCAGAAAAAATATAGGAATTGTCGGAAATTATACCGGTAATTCCTGTTTTTTTGTGCACATTTATATATTGTATGATATACTTATAAAAGCGGACAGTTTATGGTAATAAAAAACAGTACCCCATGTGAAAAGAGAAACGATAGAGCAGAAAGCAGGATGGATATGAAACATTACTTTGTAAACTTCACCAATCATCCGTCTGCCGGATGGGAGGAGCATCAGATACAAGAAGCGTTGAAGTATGGGGAGATTCTGGATCTTCCGTTTCCGACAGTAGACCCCCAGGGAGATGAGGATGATATACGCAGGCTGTCGGAGGAATGTGCGGGACAGATCCTGACGCTTTGCCCCGGGGCGGTGTTGTGTCAGGGGGAGTTCAACGTGGTTTATCAGGTGGTGAACCGGCTGCTGGAGCAGGGAGTGACGGTGCTGGCCGCCTGCAGCGCGCGTATGGTGGAGGAGACGGACGGTAAAAAGGTGGTAACTTATCAATTTTGCAGATTCAGAAAATATGAGAGATGAAATACAAAGGAGAATTTGATTATGCTGACGATCACACTGGACGAGCAGGGAAGATTTGAACAAAGAGGAGGAGCAGAGAGGGAGGAGCCGCTTTTTATCGGCGGCCTGATCTATGACGACAAGGGCAGTCTGGCGGACTGCAATCTGGAGAAGCGCAGGATACGCGCCTATCTGAGAGCGGTCTGCGAGGAAGCGCGGGTCCCCTATCCGCGAGGGCTGCATTATGAGAACGGCGGGTCGTACAACCACCGTTTGCGGGAAGTCAAGCAGAGGATCGCGGATACGCTTGGAAATTTTCTGAGATACGGCAGATGCCCCATCCGGAATGCTTCCGGGGAGGAGCTGCGCAGTCTGGCATCCAGAAGGGGAAAATACTATGTCTTTGCGCTGGCGCGGTTCGGTACGGTCCACGAGGATTTGGAAGGAGATGATACCAGCATTCTGGTCCGTGAGGACTATGCCAGCAATCTGTACGTACATATGGCGGAAGAGATCGTGGAACGTATTATTTTCCATAATCCTGTGATAAAGGTTACCGGAAAAGTCACGCTGGATCTTGCCACCCGGATGGCGGTGGTGGAGGGAGAGGACGCCTCTGTCCGCGCCAGGGAGTATCAGAGACTGGGCTATAAGGAAAGAGAAGATCTGTCGCGCGAGAATCCGGGGAAGCGGTATTTTTCTCTGACCAATGCGGATATCTATCGGACTGCCATTGAGCGGGAGATGTTGGATACCGGGATGCATCAGATCCAGCTGGACCGGGTGCGGGTGCATTCAATCTATTATGGAAGTGAACAGAACAACTATAGTATGGAATTCCTCTTTTTGGCGGATGTGATCTGCTCGGTGCTTGGTTTTCAGACCGACACCAGCAGCGCACAGGCGCTGATCGAGGATATGGCCGGTCGGGCGAGGCGTTATACCGGCCATGAGGATAACCTGATCTTCGCGTATGACGCAGTAGACACCCTGTTCAAGAAGGCGTGGCGTCGGCTGGAGGAGCAGGATTATTTTGAAGCGCTTCGCCTGACCCGGGAAGGCATGCGCATGGACAGCCCCTATGCCGATTATTATAAGAACACTTGGTTCCCGAGACTCGTGGAGCGTCTGGAGCAGGAGAAGGACGCCGGGGCCTTCGGCGTCGCTCTTCGGAAATACAGCCGGTTCTCCGAGCGCAGCAATCTGAATCAGGAGGATCTAGTGCGTATCTATGAATCTCTGGAACGAATGGCAGGGAGAATAGCGTTTGAGCGGGAGGAAGACGAGGCGGTGCTCTATGAGCTGTACGACACAGGGATCTCTGCCTACAGCCATATTGGAGACAGCCTCCGGGCGAAGGAATGTTTTGAGAAATGCGTGCAGTATGCAGGCCGGACGGAGCTGGAGCGGTATCTGAAGACCAGGAACCGTAGGGTCGTTTATCTGATGGATAATTTTGACTATGCAGAAGCGCTGGACATCGCACAGGACAATGTACTCTATCAGGATGAACTTGTGAAGATCCGGGCGATGATCAGCAAAGAAAATGAAAGTCGGCGAAGATCAGCGGTCCATCAGAAAGAGTCTGTGAAGATTCAGGAGACTTCTGTCCATTACGGCATGGTCTTAAGCCAGCTGGGGCAGGTACAGGCGGCGCTCCGCCAGAAAGAGGCGGCAGATACTTTTGAAAATGCGCTGCAACAGTTTGGGGATCCGGCTTCTTCCGACTATAACCGGACGCTTTCCTATCTGCTGCACTATGACCTGGAGATGGGAAATCAGGAAGAGTATGACCGCCGGGTGGCCGAATATTTCGGCGGAGAGCGGGAGCCTGGGGCGCAGCTTACGTTTCTGATCAGGGAAGGCGCAAGGGAGCAGGGTCGGTTCAGCATGAAGTTTGCGCTGTATGTATATATGAAGGGGTTGTATCAATTTCATCTGGAGGAGATCAGCGAGCGCCTTCTGGAGCGCTTGTACAGGATCGAGCGGGAGATTGAACAGGTCGGGGGAGAAACGGCTTCGGCGCAGATCAACAACCATCCGTGGGAGATCATCTACAAATATCTGGCGCTGATCGCGTGGAAAAAGGGCGAAGAAGAAAAGGCGGATGCCTTCATGGAGAAGACCAGAAGCGTTCTTCCTGTTCTGGAATACACGCTGGAGGCCGTGTGCCTCTTCGGGGAGTTGGAATATGCGCGGGAGAAAGAAGACTTTGACAAGTCAAACCAGTGTATGGAGAAGCTTCTTGCACACCTGGGTGATCGAAACCAGGGGATTCGAGAGAAAGCGGAGACATATCCGGAGGAAGCCGGGAAGTATCAGTATCTGAGGGAACAGGTGTTCAGTTATATGTACCGTTAGAAGAGCGGCGGGAGGACAAAAGAAAAATGGGGAAAGTATGCAGACATTTTATGGCGGTTCTCGGGACAAGTCTCTATACGGACTGTATCTATGAAGTGGAAGGGACGGACTTTGCCCGTCAGACGCCCTATGCGCAGCTGGCGGTCCTGAAATATCTGGAGGAACAGGGCAGGTCGACGGACAAGATCAGCATCCTTCTGACGGATCGAGCAAAGGAGCAGAACTGGTTCTCCAGAGCGTATACGGAAAGGGAGAAGGAGCAGCTTACAGGGAGGGGAATGCAGATAAAGCCGGAGGAGAAGAAGACCGGGCTTTCAGAGCTTCTGAAAGAGGCCTGCCCGCACGTTCCGGTGACGCCTGTTCGCATCCCGGAGGGGCGCAGCCAGGAAGAACTGGACGGGATCTTCGAGACGATCTACGGGATTATAAAGCCGGGGGAGACGGTCTGCTTCGACTTTACCCACGGCCTGCGCAACATTCCCATGCAGGTTCTGACCATCATTCATTATGCCAAAGCACTGAAGCATATCAAAGTAGACGGTATGTATTACGGAGCCTATGAACTGGGGGAGAAGAGAGACGGGATCTCTCATGTGCGTCTGCTGGACATGACCATGTGCAGCGAGATTCTCAACTGGACCAGCGCGGCGGAATCTTTCGTGGAAAGCGGCAACAGCGCCCAGATCTGGAGCCTCTACGGAACCGGGAAGCAAAAGGGCGGCCGGAAGACGCGGGAGGACGCCGTCATCAAAAGTCTCCATGATTTGACCAACTGTATCAGTACCTGCCGGGGAAAGACGGAGGACTCGCCGGAGAAAAGTATCCGGAAAGCATATGAAGAGTTTCGCGGACATTATGAATTAATGAAAAAGCATCAGGAAGAAATGTCCGCCGCGCCGCTTGCCCGCCTGTTTGACCGGATTTGGGAAGAACTAAAGATCTTTCTGCAGAAATGGTATGTGATAAAAGACGGGCGGAAGATCCCGCTGGACAGTACATCCACCGGTGCGGCCGTGGTCCGGTGGGCGGTGGAGAAAGGCCAGACCCAGCTTGGCTTCACGGCGCTGGAAGAGATGATCGTCACTTATGTGGGAGAGTGCTGCGGACTGCCTGCGGAGGATCAGGACGTGCGGGAGACGATCATCGGCGGGCCCCTGGGCTATATGATCCATACCTATGGGGCATATAAAAAGAGGAAGAATGAAAATCTGCCAGAGGAAGAGTTGGAGCAGATCTGTCGGCGGGCGGGGGAGGAGAAGACTGCAGAGAGAGAAGAAGAGTTAGAGAAGATGAAGAGGAAGGCGGGACTGGAAAAGGTAAGAGATATTGCCGGAGAAATGCTGGAATACAATGAACGAATGAAACATGTGGTCAGGGAGATTCCCATGGAACTCATTCGGCTTGCCTCCAGTATCGTCCAATACCGTAATACGCTGAATCATTTTGGCTTTCAGAAAAATGTTATGTATTATAAGACGCTGCAGGGCAATCTTAAAAAGCTGTATGAGCAGATGCTCAGGATCATGGAATCAGAAGGAGCGGTTCTGGAGCAGATGATGGAATAACGGTCGTTCAGGACCGGCGGAAGATCGAACCAAACTGGCGGCAATGATCATGGAGCTTCCGGAGGAGCTGCTCCGGGTGACGGCCCGGATCATGCAGTTTCGAAACGCTTTGAGTCATTTCGGATTTTCGGAAGATGAGAATGAGTATGAGGTTATAAGCTGGCAGGAACTTCGAGACCAACTTGGAGATTTTTACAGGACGTTGAGAGAGATTATGGAAGATCAGGGGGTGATATTTGAGAAGACGGACATATGAAAACCGCGGAGACGGCCGCGGAATAAGCAGGATTAGATCATTACGAGGAAAGGATACGACAGAAAATGGAGAATCAGTATGTTTTGGCAATGTATGACATCCGGGGGAAGCAGGATTATATATACAAAAGCAATAAGATGAAAGAGATCGTCGGAGCGTCTTATATCATCCGAGAATGCTTCGACGCATATCTGTATCCGGCGGCGGAAGAGTGCTCGGAGAAAGGATTATTTTCTTATAAAAGAGAGGCGGAGAAGACCGATTTTTCCCGCGAGCGTTTTGTCCGTCATCTGGAGGATGGATATATCGGAGAAGTGGTCTATGACGGCGGCGGCAATTTTTTTGTATTGTATGAAAATGCGGAAAGATACAGAGCGGTCAATCAGCGTTTTTATCGGAAGGTGCTGGAAGAGACCTATTCCCTGCGGGTGCTCACTACTTATATAGAAGGAATCGACTTTGATCATTATTCATCCGACCAGAGAAAGCTGTATGAGAAGCATCGGAAGAGAGAGCAGAAAGAAAGCATGTTCCATCCGGTCAATACGCTGCCCATCGTACAGGTGGATTATCATGACTCCATGCCGCTGTCTGTGAGACAGAAGATCGCAGGCCGGGAGCAGAAGGTGAGCTATGAGAGCAGTCGGAAATACCAAAAATACGAAGAGGTCATGCAGAAAAATAAAAAAGACAGCGTCATCGAGGGGGACAGACTCCTGGATGAGCTGGTCACCGAAAAGGGAGAGGAAAGTCTCCTGGCGGTCATCTATATTGACGGAAACAATATGGGCGCTCAGGTGGAAAGATGCCTCAGTCAGGCCAGAAGGCCGGACGGAGAGCCGGATACGACCTATGAAGCCAGCGTGAAGGCGCTGAGAGCATTTTCTGAATATATACAGGAGTATTATATCGATGCGGGGATTCGGGAAGTAGATCAGGTACTGGAACAGACGCCCAATCAGAAACGGCGTTTCGTCGTATACGCAGGAGACGAGATTACGTTTATATGCAACGCCAGGAACGCGTACGACGTGGCGGTCAGGTATCTGGAAAAGCTCTCAGAGGAGGAACCAGCGGACGCGCCGCGGACGTCTTGCGCAGGAATCGCGATTTTCCACAGCCATACGCCATTTTCGGAGGCATACCGGATTGCGGAAGAATGCTGTGAATCAGGCAAGAAACTCATGAAAAAAGAGAAGCTGACCGATGTGTCGCTGATTGATTTTCACTATTGTCAGGGGGCCATCGGCGTCTCGCTGGATCAGATCCGGGAGCAGGAAGAGACGCTGGACATCAGCAGGCCGTGGGTGATCAGAGACTGCCATGGAACGACGGGAAAAGAACTGGCAGGCGGAAAATTTGTCACGGGTAAGATCGTGGAGGCGATGCAGGAGCAGCTCCGGAAGGCAGGTCGAAGCAATGTCAAAGACCTTTTGTTCGCCGCAAAAAAAAGCAAGGCGGATTTTATGGGAGAGCTGGAGCGGATTCGGGCCCATCAGTCGGAAAAGGAGATCGACTTTACGCTGGGCGGCGTTCTGAAAGAAGAAAACATGATCCGCAAATTAATCTATGACATGGTACTGGTGTATGATCTGTGGTTTGATAAGGACAGGGAGGAGATTTGATCATGGACAGAACAAAACAACATCTTGTGATTACGCTGAAATCAGATCTGTGCGCCGGTTCCGGTTATTCCTATGCGGGAATTGTGGACAGCGACGTCTGCTATGATATCTACGGCATTCCGTACATACCTGCAAAGCGGTTGAAGGGTTGCTTAAGAGAGGCGGCGGGCCTGATCGGACTGACCGAAAGCGAGATCGAGCAGATCTTCGGAAAGGCTGGCCGGGAAAAGGCCCAGGGAGTTTTCCTGGGAAACGCTTATATAGAGGGCTATGAAGAACTGTATCGGGAATTAAAAGAAGCCGGTCCGTTGGTCCGGCAGTATATGACTTCTCAGAATGTGCTGGATCAATTTACGATGATCAAGGCTCAGACCAAAATTCTGGAGAACGGGGTGGCAAAGGACAATTCCCTCCGCTATACCCGGACCATCAATCATTACTCGCCGCTTGACAGAGAGAAGGAGCTTTTGTTCATTGCGGATGTCTGCTGCAGGGAGCTGGATACGCAGGCGATGCAAAATTTTAAGAATACGGTAAAAGCGCTGCGCAAAATCGGGCTGAACCGCAACCGAGGCCTGGGGAGCGTGACCTGCAGACTGTCAGATCCGGAGACCGTAAAACCGATGGAAATCGACTTCGGCGGCGTGAAGGACGAAGAAGATTATATACTCACGTATTCGGTGAAAAATCTGGACCCCCTGGTCCTGAATATGGATTATGACGATATCACGGAGAAATACATCAGCGGGCAGACCGTCATGGGCTGGTTTGCAGGCGCATATCTGCGGGAGGGGAACTCCGAAGATACGGCGGAATTCAGAGAGCTGTTTCTGAAAGATCAGGTGATCTTCAGCGGACTGTATCCGGAAGACAGAAGCAGTCTGGAAGACGACGGTAAGACCGGCGACATCTATTACCCAGCGCCGGCTTATGTAAATCAACTGAAAAAAACGAAAAAATATGTCAACACGACAAAGCAGATTCCCGTCAGGCCCGAAGATTGCGCAAAATATCATATAAGTGCGGAATATGCCTCGGGAGAGGGAAATCAGCCGAAGAAGCTGAAAGGAAAGTTTGTCTGCTTCAAAGAAGACAAGCTTCTTGTAAAAGAAGTGGACACGGATCTTGCCTATCACTATACTAAAAAATCAAAGAAGCAGAACGCACGGGATGGAGAACTGTTGTTCTCCTTTGAGGCGGTTAGAGAACGTCAGGATTTTACCGGCACAATCCGGGGGAAAGGAAAGTATCTTAAGGTTCTGGGACGCCTGCTCGAGCAGGGGGAGCTGCGTTTTGGAAAGTCCAAAAGCTCCCAGTACGGAAGATGCGTACTGAACGGGGCGCCGCAGATCAGAAAGGCGGAAGCGGATACAAAGCGTTACCCCTGCGGAAGCCGGGTTCTGGTCGTCCTTCAGAGCGACGGCATCTTTGTCAATGAGTCCGGGTATACGGCGCGATGCAAAGAGATACGAGAACAGATCCGGAAAAAGCTGAAAATTCAGGAAAAAGAAAGTCCCGCTCAGGAACGGGAGCCTTATTCGGAGATAGAAGTCAAGATGCTGACGGGCTACTATTCCAAATGGAACTTAAGAAGGCTGTCTGTTCCGGCAGTCCGGGCGGGAAGCGCATTCGAGTTTGAGCTTTCGGAGGAGCTGCGGATCTCAGAGAAAGACTTATATGCCGGAATACGTGTGGGAGAGGGCTACGGCAGGCTCCTGGTCATGCCGAATGATGGAAAGAACTTTCGCATACAGGAGGCAGAAAAGCCGGCTTCGAAGACACAGGAGCTAAAGCACGCCGGAAGACTTTTCGGAAATATCCTGCTGGATGAGATGAAGGAAAGGCTTGGACTGGAGGCGCTAAGGTACAAAGCGTCCATGAAAAATCCCGCGGCGCTTGGGAGGGTCACGCTGATGCTGTCTGACAGCGTGTTCCTCTATCCGGAGGACCCGGATCGGGCGTATGAGAATTTCTGCACCCGGATCGCTTCGATCAAGACAAAAGAGACCCGAACGCAGATTCAGAAAATAAAAAACGAGTGCATCTGCGGGGCGGCTCATCTGTCGGCGGATCAACTGAAGTATACGGAGAAGATTAAAGATCTGAAAAAAGTATATGAAGAAGAGATCTTAGACAAAGCGGATTCCGAAAAGATGCGGGATGCATTTTACAGGGAGCTGAAAAAATTATGGAGTTCTTATCTGATGGGAATTCTGGTGCAGGAGAAGTACAGGCTTAAGCAGAAAGAGCGCCAGGAAGATCATAACAGTGCGGGCTGAGTGGAAAGGCGGATCAATAAAGGGATGATCAGGAAATATTATAAAATCAGGTTTCAGTTGACTTCTCCGCTGTCTGTGGGATGCGGTAAAAACCAGGTGACAGACAGCGATGTCATTTTGGACAGCAGAGGACTGCCGTATGTGCCGGGCACTTCGCTGGCAGGCGTGTACCGGCGGATCTTTTCAGATCGGACGGCAGAGACTTATTTTGGAACGAATCTGACAGAGGACCGGATTCGGACGTCCTCCAGGGAAGGGAGAAATGTGCTGACGGAAAGCAGGATCGCTGTGTACGATGCGCTCATGCTGCCCTTGAAGAACAACTATTCGCTCACAAAGCGCGACATGGTGGCGCTGGACGAATATAAGGTGGCCCTTCCGGGCGCGAAATTCGATTTTCAGGTACTGGAGCCGGGAGCTGAATTTGTCACCTACATCGAACAGAGTATGGAGAGTGAACAGGAGCAGTACCTTGCGGATGAAATCGCATATGCCTGGCAGCAGGGGAACATCCGACTGGGGGCTAAGACCGGAAAAGGATTCGGCGCGACAAAAAGTGCAGCGATCTTCTGGCGTTCCTTTGATCTGACGGACGAAAAAGATCTGGAACGCTGGCTGTCCTTTGATATGTATGAGGAAGATCAGTGGTCTGTCGTCGACACACCCGTCTGCCTGAGCCGGGAGAAAGACAGTAAAGAGCGGGAGCGATTAAAACAAATTTACGAAGAGGCAGGTATCCGTCTGCGGGAGGACCGACCGGTGTGTATCCGGATCGGCCTTAGGCAGGCCGGCGGTCTCTCGGTGAGACAGTACACGACGGATGTGGGAGAGGCCGATTATATGCAGATGCGCAGAAAAGACGGCGTACGCGTGATACCGGGCACCTCCTGGGCGGGAGCATTTCGCGCCCAGATGGGGAAGCTGAATCCGGACTTTGCGGCGGGCACGGCGATGTCGGAGCTGTTCTTCGGAAAGAAGAAAGGAAAAAAAGCAGAGGAGAGCAGCAGGACCCGTATTGCGTTCTCGGAGAGCGAGCTGAACGGGGAAAAAGAGATCGTCTATACGAGAAATGCCATCGACCGCTTTATGGGAGGAACCGTTGATGGGGCGCTGTATACAGAAAAAACCTGTTATGATGGGACGACGCAGCTGAAGATTCTGTGCAGTTTCGGCGGGCTGAAAAAAGAGCAAATCGAAAATTTCAGCAAGACGCTGGCCGGTGCGATTCTGGATCTTCACAATGGATTTCTGTCCGTCGGAGGGTTGACGTCTGTGGGACACGGTCTTTTCCATGTGACAGAGGTCATGATCGATCAGAAGAAGATAAGCTTTCAGGACGGGGATCACGGAGAACCGTATAAAGAATTGTGGTCTGCGATTGCGGGAGGGGTGGAGACATGTTGATTCGCAGTAAAGAAGAATTTAAAACTGGCTTTCAGGAGGCGGCGGCCCGGCTGGGCGAGGGATACCTTATCGCCATGCTGACGGACCGTCTGTATATCCGGGAACTGGGCCGGGAGGAACCGGACCAGGACGAGTTCTATGAGAAAGCGATGGAGATACGGATGTTCAATGAAGAAGAGGAGGTGAAGTGGTTCCGCGGTGTTGGCCAGGAGCTTAGATGCCGGGAGAGAAAAGACCGAAAAGAGGATATGGATCCGCTCTTCTTCTGGGACGAATGGCAGTATCTGGATATCGACGGGCCGAGATCGAAGCCGGAAAAAGGGATCGCGTATGCCACGGGAGGCGGCAGATACGAACTGCCTCTTGGAGACTATAAGGATGCAAAGATAAAGATCCGAAATTATCTGGAGTACGAAGAGGATACCATGCAGTTATATATTTTGGACTGGAGAATCGTTGGATTTTCAAAGGAAAGGGGGGAATGATCCATGGCACAATATGTGATAAACCGCAGTCAATTCATCAATCCGTACAATTTTGTCCCAGTGGATTTAAAGAACACGAAACGTTCAAACGCGGTGGAGCGGACAGAAGAGCGGATGACCGGATATTTCCAGTGCCGGCTCCGGTGCCGGACGCCGCTGGCGATCCCCGATACAGAGCATTCAGAGGAAGTGAAGGGACTGAGGAGTCCGGAGGAGCGAGGACCGCATTATAAGTACCCGTTCTTTTCTGTAAATGACAGGCCTGTGATCCCCGGAAGCGCGGTCCGGGGCGTGATCCGGAGCGTCTATGAGACGATCACAGATTCCTGTTTCGGTTCTGTACAGGGAAATCCGTCGATCACCGCAAGGAGCAGCAGGGCGTTTCAGCCGGGGCTTCTGGTAAGGGAGCAGAGCGGGTGGAAGCTGTATCAGGCGAAAAAGTATCTGGTTGTCGTTGACCGCGGGTTTTATAACCAGAGGTCGTTGAAGGAAATAGGAATTACGTATTATGAGGATCTGTCCTCTCGATATAAAACAGGTGCCGAGGTCTGCTTTGAACCCGCCGTGGACCGAAGCGGAAAAGAGATCTCGTATGTCAAAGAAAGAAATGGGAAAAGAATTCTCATTGGTCCGTACGTTAAGAGATTGCAGGCGGATTCGTCTGACCGTGCAGTGCAAAAAGGATACATCTGCATCGGAGAGAAAAGTCCGAGAAGACATTTTCAGGGAGTGTTTCAAAAGGGAGCTCCGGCGCCGAATGTCAGGATCACGGAGGCCGAATTTCAGAGACTGGAAGATGTTCTGGAAGAATATCGGGACGAGCGGAAAAACAAACTCTATCCGGGCGCGCACAAAGGATATCCCGATTATGCGTATGCCAAAAAGAGCGGGGTCATTCCTGTCTACTATTCCGTTGAGAAGGGAAAACTGTATATGACGTTTGCCGCGCTGGGAAGAAAGGCATACGATAGGAGATGGAACGACATTGTCTCCGCAAAATCTCATGACAAATGCGGCAGCCGGACCCGTCTCTGCCCGGCCTGTACACTCTTCGGAACCGCGGAGGGGGACAAGTTCGGAAGCAGGGTCCGTTTTACTGATGCGGAATATACCGGGAATATGGAGAACGGCCTGAACAGTAGGGGCGTCACTTTTGGCGAACTGGGCTCTCCAAGACCTTCCTACCTTCCGTTTTATCTGAGGGAACTTGGCGCGAACACGGACTATTCCGCCGGATACGACTCGAACCAGATGGAGATCCGGGGGAGAAAATTCTACTGGCATCATGTGCCGGATACAGACCGAAGGGTTCCCAGGAATAATCGGAACGCCACGTTTGAGACAGTCAGGGAAAATGCAGAGTTCAGGTTCCGGATTTATTTTGACGGCATTACGAAGCGGCAGCTGGAGCTCCTGGCCATGGCGGTTCATCTGGACGAGAACGATTTGGGCGGGCATATGTGCCATAAGATCGGGCACGGAAAGCCGCTGGGATACGGAAGCGTGAAGATCTGTATCGAAAAATGCATGGTTCGAACGTTCAATTCGGCGGACGGCTGGAAAGAGAATCCGCAGGAGATTCCCTGCGGCGTCGCATGCCATACTTGTGGAGATAAGACGCTTCGGGCACTGAAGACCATATGTGATTTTGATGCACTCAAACGGTACGGCGAAGTCAGGGTAGAATATCCGGAGATTCTGCTGGATGAGAGATTTGAAAATAAAAGGAAAAGACTAAAGGATAATGTCCTGGCTTCCCACGGATGGTTCACGCAGAATTACCGGTTGGGCAGCAAAGCGCCGAAACAAAAGCTTCCGGAGATCGTGAGCAGTGATCTGGGGCTAAAGAAATATACGGCCACGAATATTACGAACCGGGATATGAGAAATAACTAAGGAGGACATGGAAGGAGAGATGCTGTGTACGGGAACCGCAGGAGATTCTGTAAGTTCCCGCACGGCAGACAAAATCCGCAAATTGGACAAGGACATTTTGCTTGCATTTTTGTAACATATCGTGTAGAATGAAAAGGTACTCAAATATGAACAAATTGTAAACATGCGCAGTTTTGCTCAGAAAACCGGAATTTTCAGAATATTCTGACAATTACCCCCTGAAAACAGTCCCGGAAACCATTGATATTACAGGGTTTTTGAAAGGGTACTGTAGAAATGAGAAAAGCCCGATACAGGGCATTGACACTTAACGAGTTACAAGGAGATATTCCATGAATAAAGAAGTAGAAATGAGAAAAGCCCGATACAGGGCATTGACACAATTTCCACATGCAGTAAGTACCATAATTGCAACGTAGAAATGAGAAAAGCCCGATACAGGGCATTGACACCTATGTTGTCAGTGCCGGTTGGGGTTTACGGGTTAGTAGAAATGAGAAAAGCCCGATACAGGGCATTGACACAGTTACTTGCGGTAAGATCTTACTGCTGTTAATAGGTAGAAATGAGAAAAGCCCGATACAGGGCATTGACACATGGAAATAGATGTCAAAGTACCCATTTCTACAGGCGTAGAAATGAGAAAAGCCCGATACAGGGCATTGACACAATTCTCACGGCTCATATCGAATTTTGCCATAAATAGTAGAAATGAGAAAAGCCCGATACAGGGCATTGACACAACTGCAACTGGATAAGAGTCTTTTTAGCTGCAAACTTGGTAGAAATGAGAAAAGCCCGATACAGGGCATTGACACATCAGTGCCAGTAAGTTAACGGGTTACAGTATCCACGTAGAAATGAGAAAAGCCCGATACAGGGCATTGACACGTAATTATGTTACATTTTTCAGGCATTTCGATATCTGGTAGAAATGAGAAAAGCCCGATACAGGGCATTGACACAATCAATAGGTTACATAACTAAAGTTAACAAGTTACTGTAGAAATGGGAAACGCCCCTCTGTAAAGCACCAGGAAAGAGCATACAGATGCAGAGAAAAATTACCAGGAAGTACAGGACAAGAAAGTCTGTGAAAGAATCCAGAATCACAGGAATCTTTCGCAGACTTTTTTATGCCACTATAGTTTGATTGCGGCTGACCGTATGGGATGCTCAGGAATATTCGCGCCCGCCTAAGGGCATTGTATCTGAGGATCTGAAAAAAAGCGGAAGAAAGGGGGCGGGAGAGGTATTTTGGATGCTTCAGCCGTCAGATGCGCAGTGTACAGTCACCAGATAAAAGCAGAACAAAAGAGAAAAGGAGAAAACAATGAGAAAGACAACAAACACACCGGAGACAAAAAGAGAACAGACCGAAAAGAAAAGCCTGATGGAGCTGGCGGAGCACTGGAAACAGCTGGAGCGCAAAACGGCGGAACAGAGAAAGGAGGCGGACGCCTATTATGAGAACATACTTATGGAACCCATCGTGGAGGCATTTATCCAGAACAACCGCGCACAGGTGACGGAGCCCGTGGAGTGTCTCATTCTTTCTGTGGGGACCTCATACGAACCGCTGGTCCTGGATATCATGCTGCTGGAGCCCAAACGGGTTCTTTTTTTGTATACGGAAGTTTCCGAACAGTATTTGGCGAAAGTGGTAGACTACTGCGGCCTGAATGCGGCCAGGTACGAGAAGAGTGTGATCCGTGAGACGGAGCCGCTGGATGTGTACCGGGAGATCAAGAGAGCCTATCTGAAATGGAAGAAACCAGAGAAGATCTATATTGATTTCACCGGCGGGACCAAGGCCATGTCAGCCGCGGCAGCTATGGCGGGCGCCATGATCGGCGTGCAGCTGCTTTATGTAGGATGCACGGAATATCTGGTGGATTTTCGTAAACCCAATCCGGGAACAGAACAAATGTTCTGGATCGATAATCCTCTGGAAGTGTTCGGTGATATCGAGATTGAGAAAGCGCTGACGCTGTTCGGAGAGTATAACTATGCGGGAGCAGGCGAGCGTCTGCTGACGCTGAAGGAGGACATACCGGACCCGTCCATCCGCCAGGAACTGAACTTTGCGTATCTTCTGGCGAAAAGCTATGAAGCGTGGGACGCACTGGATTTTCCAGCGGCATATAAGTACATGCAGCAGCTGAACAGGGAAATCCGAAGAGACAGACGAACCCATCGGCAGTTCCTGATGATGGATTACGCAGAACATCTTATCGCACAGGAAGAAGTGCTGTGCAGGCTGATACAGATCCCGAAGTTGATCGCCGGGAAGAGACAGATGGAAGTTTTGTCTGACCAGCAGTATATCATTCCGCTTATGTTCACCATGTATACCAACGCCTGCGTGCGGGAGATTCAGGAAAAATACGACATGGCCACGCTCCTGCTCTATCGTCTACTGGAGATGATCGAGCAGCGGCGCCTGGCGGTATACGGCCTGTACGTATCCCATATGGATTATAAAAACATCTGTTATAACTTTGAACAGAGGCCAGATCTGAAAGAGCAGTCTCCGGAGGGCTGCTTTTCTCAACTCAAAAATGATATCAATGACATCAAGAGAGCATTATATGGAAGAGATGGGAACGGGTATCTGCCTGAACAGGTCTCGCTTCTGGAAGGATTTGTGATCCTGCTGGCGCTGGGCGATCCCATCAGCAGGGCGGAAAACGGCAAACCAGTGGATAAACTGAAACGAATCCGTTCCATGGTATACCTGCGGAATAACAGTATCTTCGCTCACGGACTCGGGCCGGTAGGAAAGACGAATTTTGAGAAATTCAAAAAATTCGCGGAAGAAATGTTCCGGGAACTCTGCGCGGTTGAAGATGTGAACTTTGCAGCGGAGAAACGAGTCATGGAGTGGATCAATCCTATGGATTCGGAGTATTATTCCAGGACGGAGGCATGAGTCATGGCAGTGCTGTATGTAAAGGAACAGGGGGCTTATGTCCGTCGGAATGAGGAATGCATTCTGGTAAGCAAAGGAAAGGATACGCTTCTTAAGATCCCAGTGGCAAATCTGGACAATATGGCAGTCATTGGCAGCGTGCAGGTGACGGCGCAGGCGCTGCAAATGTTGATGACGAGAGGGGTGGACGTGAATTATTTTTCACGCTCGGGGAAATATCTGGGCTGCACGGCGGCAGAGGCCTCCAGAAATATCTTCCTCCGGCTGGCGCAGTATGAAGTCTGGAACGATCTGGAGCGGAGACTGGAGGTGGCGCGCCGGATTGTGGACAACAAGATTCGGAATCAGATGACCATGATCCGGAGATTTCATTTTGACAGGGATGCCTATGCCTGGCAGCCGGACGTGGAGAAGATGGAGAGCTGTCTGGAAAAGCTTCCGGATAGACGAACGTCCAGTGAGATTCTGGGCATAGAAGGTATCTGCAGTAATATTTATTTCGGAGCCTTTGGACATATGTTTCGGTGTGAGTTTGAATTTCGGGGCAGGAACCGGAGACCGCCCCGTGATCCGATCAATGTCATGATCAGCCTGGGTTATACATTTCTGACGAAAGAGGTCAACAACGCGCTGGACGCGGAATCCTTTGAAATGTATCTGGGATTTCTTCACGGTATCCGCTATGGAAGAAAGTCTCTGGCGCTGGATATGGTGGAGGAATTCCGCCAGCCGGTGGTGGACCGCCTTGTGATTCGGCTTTTCAACAAACGCATGATCACGGAGTATGATTTCTCCGCGGAGGAGGATCAGATTCTGCTGAATGAGGACGGTTTTCAAAAATTCTGCCGGGAGTTCGAGCGCTGGATGACGGATAAAAGCTTTTCAGAAGGAGAGATGAGCTTCCGGTCCAGAATCCGGGAACAGGTCAGTCTCCTGAAGAAGGCGGTGCAGACCGGCGCGGATTATGTACCGTTTCGTTGGGAGGGGTCTACATGTATTTAGTCTGCTATGATATCACCTCCGACCGGGTGAGGAACCGGATCGTAAAGACGCTGGAGGGATTCGGAAGACGGGTGCAGTACAGTGTTTTTGAATGCGATCTGGACGAAAAGCGGTATAAAGAGCTGTACGGAAAACTGTTACTGCTCATGCAGAGAGTCGAGGCCGGGGACGGCAACATCTGTTTCTATTACATATGTAAGAATTGCATAGGAAAAAAGCAGATCATCGGCGTCCCAAAGAAGCCGGAAGGCTGGCCGGATGAGGAGGTCATTATCATATGATACATTCAGGACATTACAGAAAGCACAGGAAATCTGCATTCGTCCGACTTGAAAAGACGGATACAGGACCACAGACAGGAGGAAAAGAATGAGCCTTTATACGAGGATTATTGATCTGCAGAAGCTGGATGCGAGTCTTCAGAAGGTATTGAAGAACAAACCGGCTCCGGGAGCAGACGGGATCACATATGATATGTTCGAGGCAAATAAGAAGGAATATCTGAAACAGCTTTATCTGGAACTTCAGGAGCATCGGTATCATCCGCTGCCGGTAAAGCTGGTAAGTCTTTACAAAGGGGAGAAGGAACGGACAGTGGCGCTTTACTCCATGCGGGATAAGGTCATACAGCAGTCCATTGCCTTCGAGCTTCAGAAGATCTATGAACCGATGTTTTCCGGAGGAACTTACGCATATCGGAACGGGCGCTCCGCACTGCAGGCCATCGACCATATGGAGGCGCAGATGCGCAGATACAAAAGCGGATGGATGGTGAAGATGGATATCCTGGAGGGCTGGGAACAGTATTATCGGGAGGAGCGGAAGATTCAGAGCGTTTTGGAATATGCGGTCGTCCTGTATATGGTAAGGCGAAAGGAACCGGAGGTTCTTCAGAAAATCTCCGGACTGCGCGCTTCTTTTCAGAATACTTATCGGGAACTGGCAGAGTATATGATTCCGATCTGGAAGGAACAGGAGCGCATAGATTTTCAGCTTTTGGAATATGAGCAATTGTATGGACTGGACAGACTGGATCAGAGCTGCAAGATTGATCCTGCTTCTCCTTTTGTGCAGGAGTTGCTGGCCGGATACGAGAAGCTGATGGTTTTTGAAGAGCAGGAGATCCTGACAGAACTGATACAGGATTACACAGAACTGCATTGCCTGAACAAGGCCGCCCGTCTGATGGAACGTTGTCAGAAGCTGCGGGATACGGGAAAAGACCGCCTGCTATCGCCTGCCGTTCAGGGATCGGATGAGGAGAGGCAGCCGGAATTGGACGGAAAGGCGGTCCATCTGTTCTGCGAACTGTTCGTGGGACGGGAGGACACTTATGCGGAGGAATATATGATGCAGCGCAGGGTTGTGGAATAGAAGAATGAACCGTTGACGGAGGAGATCGTCAGGGAGCATCTGTCCGGCAGCCGGACTGTCGATACATATGTTCAACGTCCCAACAGTACGGCGAAATATCTGGTGATCGACGTTGATATTTCCAAAAAGATTTTTTTGAAATATTCTATGGGAAGCCCGGAATTCGAGCAGTTTATGAAGCAGTGTGCGCAGGCGGCGCTGGAAATTATGAAAGCGCTGGACAGGCTGGGACTGAAAGGCTGTGCAGAGTACAGCGGGTGCAGGGGATACCATATATGGATCTTCTTCACAGAATGGATTCCGGTCAGATACATCCATGCTCTTTCTCAGATCATCGCAGAACAGATAAAAGAAGTACCATCAGAAGAGATCAGTGTGGAATATTTTCCGGATGACAGGAAGCTGCGTACCGGGAAAGCAGGTCAGAGCATCAAGCTTCCTCTTGGAATTCATCCGGGCAGCGGATATCGGAGTTGTTTTCTGGATGAGGATCTGCAGGCGGTTGCGGATATTTCTGCATGGATGAAAGATGCGGCAAGATTTTCTCTGCCTGCTCTGAAGCGGATCATCGGTATGCACGGCGGACAAAAGAAAGAGAATCTGGCTGTTTCTGAACGGGAACCCTCGCTGGATCGGGATCTGGAAAGCTTCGGAAATCTCAGCGCGGAGGTGCAAACGGTGCTGGAACGCTGCAACCTGATGTGCTATCTGTGCCAGAAGGCGAGAAAGACCGGCTATTTATCTCATTTTGAACGGCAGTCTGTGTTGTATGTCTTCGGACATATGGGAGAAGAAGGGAAAGAATTCGTTCATCAGGTGATGTCGTATACATTGAACTATCAGTATCATACGACCGAACGTTTTCTTAGTAAACTTCCCGGAAAGCCAGTGAGCTGTGTCAAGCTTCGGGAGCAGTACCGGCAGGTCACGGCGGAGATCGGATGCACCTGTAATTTTAAGCGGACAAAGAACTGTTATCCGTCGCCGGTCCTGCATGCACTGAAATCGACGGATACGGAAGACGGACAGATCACGATCCCTTCCAGCCGGACGCTTTCCAAAGAAAAGGAGAAGACCGTGTATCAGGAGATCAATGTCTATCGAAAGGTACAGGAACTGGCGGAGAAGATTCTTGGAATGAAGCGCCAGAAACGCGGGATTGATAAGAATATAACAAAATTGGAGCGGGAACTGGAGCAGGTCTTTGATGGCATGCAGGCGGACTGTTTGGAGATCGAGATGGGGCTGCTGTGTCGAAGGAAGAAAGAGGATGGAAGCTATGAATGGGTGATTGAGATTTAGATTTATAAGATGGCGTTCTCCGCCCGTTTGACACAGCGGGCGGAGAAGTTACTGTTTATGGCTCAGGAATGCGCACTAGCTGCGCATTCCGTAAGAACATGATTCAGGTGGAGAACGCCGGATTTTTAGAAATTAGAATCTTTTCCTTGCGCTTTCCAAAGAGGTATAGTAGAATAAAAACGGGCAGAGATTATGAACAAATTGTAAACATGCATGGTTTTGCTCAGAAAGTTGAATTTTTCAGAATTTTCTGATAATTACCCCTTGAAAACAGTCCCGGAAACCATTGATTTTACAGGGTTTTTGAAGAGGTACTGTAGAAATGGGAAAAGCCCGATATAGGGCATTGACACATGTCGCCGAATGAAGCGGTATCGCAGCGCGAGTCACGGTAGAAATGGGAAAAGCCCGATATAGGGCATTGACACAATCTGTGCCTGTGTCATTGTGTGTCTGGAAAGCCGTAGAAATGGGAAAAGCCCGATATAGGGCATTGACACACCTTCGTTGTCACCATATGAATGTTTCCGCATTGGGGGTAGAAATGGGAAAAGCCCGATATAGGGTATTGACACAATATTTGAATTCAACGTCCAATTACATGAATATTTGGTAGAAATGGGAAACGTCCGATACAGGGTATTTGAAAGTCAGATGTGTATAATCGGTTCAAAGTACCAGAGAGGAGCATGGCGGATGTCTTTGAATTTTCAACAACTGGAAAGGGCATTGCAGGTCCGCTATGTGAAGCTGTGTTTTGGTCTTCGGATGACGGAGGACACGCAGCTGCCTGTGAACAAAGTGTCTGCGCTCCGGGGCGGGATCGGGGAGATGTTGCTGCGCGCCAACTGTATTCGGGACCGGCGGTGCGGCAACTGTGATTTTGAGTCCGAGTGCATCGTCAGAAGGACGCTCTACTCCAGGTTCGATGAAAAGCCGGACTTTGTGACCTCCGGGGACAGCGTCGGATACGTATTAGAATGCGAAGATTACGGGGAAGATTTTTATGAAGGAGATATTCTGGAATTCCATCTGATTCTGTTTGGAAAGACGATTGTTTACTTCAGCCAGTTCCTGCAGGCCATTTATCAGCTGGGCATGGCAGGTATTGGAAAAACGCACGCCAGATATGAAGTCGCATTTATCAGGAATACTCTGGGAAAAGACATCCTGAGAGGTTTGGAAGTCCTTATGGGGCAATACAAAGTATTGACTTTGTGGGATTATGTAAGATACCGCCAGAAGAAATCTGCTGATTATGAAGATCTGTGCCGAATTCGTTTTCGGACTCCTGTGACTGTAAAATACCAGGGCAAAGTACAGCAGACCCTTTCTATGGAAGCAATCCTTCCGGCCCTGTGCAGAAGGATTTACATGCTGGACTGCTTTGAAGGGCTGGGATGTGAGATGCTGAAATGGGGAGGAGTCTATCCCCAAGTATTGTCAGAATACTCAGAACCGATCACCGTTTACCGATATTCCAGTACACAGGATCAAAAAATGCCTCTGCGGGGAATCAAAGGTGAACTGCGTCTGAAAAAAGTACCGGAAGAACTGTTTCCGCTCCTGCTGGCAGGAGAGTTGATTCATATCGGAAAAAACACAAGCTTTGGATTTGGGCGGTATCATTTGTCTGTATAATTTTTCCCAAATAAATCAAAAATCAGGCACCCTTCGGGGTGCTATTTTTGATCTTTCCCACATATGTATAGAAGGTACGAGACGACCGAAGGCGTGGGGGGATTCTATGAACGAGAGAGATTTGCAGGTATTGGAACAGTATCCGTTTACGGTGAATGCCAGCTGGCGCACCAGAGGGGCTTTTCTTCTGGATACCAGTGCAGGCAGACTTCTGATCCGGGAGTTTTCCGGGAGCGCATACAAGCTTTTAAAGGAGCAGGAGCTCTTGCAGCACCTGAAAGACTGCGGCTACCTGGTGGACCGGATGGAGCCGGACAAGGAGGGTCGGCTGTCTTCCGTGTATCGGGAGTACGACCGGTTCGTGGTGAAGGAATCCCTGGACGGAAGAGAGTGCGATACCAGGAGCGAGAGCGAGATCTTAAAGGCGGCTTCTCTGTTGGCGGGGATGCACAAGGATCTGCGGGGCTTCTGCGAAGTGACGGAAGAAGACCGACTGCGACTGGCAGGGGCGGACGCTGTGGAGGAGCTGGGAAGGCACAACCGGGAACTGCGCAAGATCTATGGTTTTATCCGCAGAAAAAACCGGAAGAACGAATTTGAATCGGCCTATCTTGCCTGTTACCCTGACATGGTAGAAGAGGCGCAGCAGATCGAGCGCAGATTGAGAGAGTCCTCTTACGAGCGTCTGAGGGAGAGGGCGCTTCTGGAGGGACATTTCTGCCATGGGGAGTACATCCATCACAACATCCTGGTGGCCGGCGGCCAGATGGGAGTGATCAATTTTGAAAAATTTGCCTTGGATGTGCAGGTGAACGACCTGTACCTGTTTTTGAGAAAAATTCTTGAAAAGCAGAATTATGACTTCCGTCTGGGCAGCAGGATCTTAAAAGCCTATGAACAGGTGCGCCCTCTTGACGGGGAAGAACGGGAGTACTTAAGTATCCGCATGCAGTATCCGGAAAAATTCTGGAAGCTGGCCAACTATTATTATAATACGAATAAAGCATGGATTCCGGGAAAACATATGGAGAAACTGGAAAAATTCCTGTCTCAGAAGGAAAAAAGAGTTTCCTTTTCCCGGGAGATATTGTATAATAAGTCTAACAAAAATACAGAATTTGGGAGGTAAATATACAAAATGGACTACAAAGCAATCTATGAGGAGTGGCTTTCCAATCCCTATTTTGACCAGGATACCAAAGAGGAGTTAAGAGCAATCGCAGACGACGACAATGAGATCAAAGAGCGCTTTTATAAGGATCTGGAGTTCGGTACGGCGGGCCTTAGAGGAATCATCGGAGCAGGAGTGAACCGTATGAATATCTATGTGGTGCGCCGGGCGACCCAGGGTCTTGCGAATTATATTATCAAACAGGGAGGACAGGGCAAGGGCGTTGCCATTGCCTACGATTCCCGCCGGATGTCTCCGGAGTTCGCGGAGGAAGCGGCGCTGACGCTGGCGGCCAATGGGATCAAGGCGTATAAGTTCGAGAGCTTACGTCCCACGCCGGAGCTGTCCTTCGCGGTTCGGGAGCTGGGCTGTGTGGCGGGCATCAACATCACCGCCAGCCACAATCCGCCGGAGTACAACGGATACAAGGTCTACTGGGAGGACGGCGCACAGTTTACGCCGCCTCATGACAAGGGTGTGACGGAAGAAGTACTGGCGATCACGGATCTGTCCACCGTGAAGACCACCACCAGGGCGGAAGCCGAGGCGGCGGGCAAGTATGAGATCATCGGACAGGCCATCGACGACAAGTTCATCGGACATGTTATGGCCCAGGTAGTGAATCAGGACGCCATCGACAAGATGCAGAAAGACATCCGTATCGTCTACACCCCGCTTCACGGTACCGGCAATATTCCGGCAAGACGCGCTTTAAAGGAGCTGGGCTTTGAGAATGTTTATGTAGTAAAGGAGCAGGAGCTTCCGGACGGTGAGTTCCCGACGGTCAGCTATCCGAACCCGGAGGCGGCGGAGGCTTTTGCCCTTGGCTTAAAGCTGGCTAAGGAAGTGAACGCGGACCTGGTGCTGGCCACCGACCCGGATGCGGACCGGCTGGGCGTCTATGTTAAAGATACCAAATCCGGAGAATATATTCCGCTGACCGGCAATATGTCCGGCTCGCTTCTGTGCGATTACGTCTTAAGCCAGAAGCAGGCGGCAGGCAAGATTCCCGCGGACGGACAGGTGGTCAAATCCATCGTGACCACGAATCTGGTGGACGCGGTGGCGGCAAGCTACGGCTGCGAGCTGGTGGAAGTGCTGACCGGCTTTAAGTTTATCGGACAGCAGATCCTGAAAAATGAACAGACTGGAAAGGGAACTTACCTCTTTGGCCTGGAGGAGTCCTATGGCTGCCTGATCGGAACCTACGCCCGGGACAAGGATGCCATCTCCGCGACGGTTGCCCTCTGTGAGGCGGCGGCCTACTATAAGACCAAAAATATGACCCTGTGGGATGCGATGCTGGCGATGTACGAGAAGTACGGCTACTATAAGGATGCGGTGAAATCCATCGAGCTGAAGGGCATCGAGGGTCTCGCGAAGATCCAGGAGATTCTGGACACTCTGAGAAACAATACGCCGGAGACGATTGGTTCCTACAAGGTGGTGTCTGCAAGAGACTACAAGCTGGATACCATCAAGGATATGGCGACGGGAGAGGTGAAGCCTACGGGGCTTCCGGCTTCCAATGTGCTTTACTATGATCTGAACGACGGCGCTTGGCTGTGCGTACGGCCGTCCGGAACAGAGCCGAAGGTGAAGTTCTACTATGGAGTGAAGGGGACTTCTCTGGAGGATGCGGATGCGAAGAGCGCGGCACTTGGGGAAGAAGTGCTGGCCATGATCAATAAGATGCTGTAAAGGGGACACCTGTCACGGGTGACTCTGGAGTGACGCCCGTCAGGGGCAGATATTCCTTACAGACCCCGCTTGCGCTTAGGGAGGGGACACAGCGGTACTAAGGGGGCAAAAGACGCACCCTAAGGACCGGTGCCTCTCAATGGGTCTTTCAGGAACATCAGCCCCTGACGGGCTGTTTCTTGGGACCACAAATAGAAGGCTCAGAGAAGAAATAAATATAAACTAATATAAGAGAAAGGGTGAGGGAGATGTATACGTATCCGGAGCTTTTGGGGATTATTGGGGAGCTGCGGGGGGAGCATGGGTGCCCCTGGGATCGGGCGCAGACGCATGAAAGTATGATTCCGTGTCTGAGGGATGAGTGTGAGGAAGTGATCGAGGCGATCGGACGGGGGGATGACGAGGACCTTTGCGAGGAGCTGGGGGATGTGCTTTTGCAGGTGCTTCTGCATGCGCAGATCGCGAAGGAGGAAGGCAGATTTACCATGGAGGATGTGGTGAATACGCTGGCGGAGAAGATGGTGCGCCGACATCCGCATGTGTTCGGGGACGAGGAATACGGCTCTTTGGAGGAGAATAAAAAGCGGTGGGAAGAGATCAAGCGGGCGGAAAAGGAATTAAAAAAACGCCGCAGGAACGGGGAAATATAAGGATACTGCTTGACAAATAATACGAAAAACGGTATAACTAATGATACATGCTTATTAACCCAATACTCTATAGAAAGTTTTAGGAGGAGATTACTATGAACAAATCGGAATTAGTTGCAGCCGTTGCGGAGAATGCGGATATTACGAGAAAAGATGCGGAAAAGGCTGTGAAAGCATTTATCGATGTGGTTACAGAAGAATTAAAGAAAGGTGAGAAAGTTCAGGTAGTCGGTTTCGGTACGTTTGAAGTGGCAGAGAGAGCGGCAAGAGAGGGAAGAAATCCTCATACAGGTGAGCCGATGCCTATCGCTGCATCCAAAGCCCCGAAGTTTAAGGCAGGAAAAGCTTTGAAGGACGCCCTGAATTAAAAATTTTAGATGAGACTGGACAAGTTTTTGAAGGTTTCCCGGCTGATCAAAAGGCGTACAGTGGCCAATGAAGCATGCGACGCGGGAAGAGTGCTGGTGAATGGGAAGACAGCAAAGGCGTCTCTGAATGTAAAAGAAGGGGATGTAATCGAGATTCAGTTCGGCACAAGAACGGTAAAAGCAGAGGTGCTGAATGTACAGGAAACCATGAGAAAAGAAGAGGCGAAAGAACTTTACCGATATTTATAATAGTCAGACGCGGATGGTCTGATCAGATAGAAATGACGTAATTACACATAATTACAGGGACCTGCTAATATATTATAAGAGAATATATTAGGAGGTCTTTTTTCATGGTGAAAATGGGAACCGCGGAGGAGCATCCCCAGGGCAGGGGCGCCCATAAGGTCAGTATGATGAACCGGCGGACCGGGAGCATCACAGGCGTATCAGATGTCATCTCTTTTGATATATCGGAAGTCCTTCTGGAGACGGAACTGGGGATGATGCAGATTAAGGGGGCGGATCTGCATGTGAACCGGCTGACGCTGGAGAAGGGAGAGATCGAACTGGAAGGCAGGATCGACAGCATCCAGTATTCGGAGGTCTCGGATTTTAAGAAAAGCGGAGAATCTCTGCTGAACCGGCTGTTCCGGTAGAAGATGAGTCTGGGAATCATAAAAGAACTGCAGTTTTTTGGACTTGCAGTTCTGAGAGGAATCTGGATTCTGGCGCTCTATGATGTGCTTCGAATCCTTCGGAGAGTGGTCCCCCACGGCGTCTGGGCCATCGCCCTGGAAGATGTACTGTACTGGGCGTGCACGGCGCTCTTGATTTTCCAGCTCCTCTATCGGGAGAATGACGGAGCCCTTCGGGGGTACGCGCTGTTTGCGGTGGCTGCCGGGATGTTCGCTTATCATCAGACGGTCAGCGGTTTTCTGGTAAAGTATATTTCCGGCGTCCTGAACTGGTGCTTTGGCATTCTTTTGAAACCCGTCCGCGCCGTGCACAGGAAAGTCGTACAAGTCTTTCGGGTAGCGGGGCGGTTTTACAAAAAGAAATTGAAAAAAAAGCTAAAAGAGTTTATAATAATCTTATTCTCGTAGAGGTGAGGACTATGTCGGCAAAACCAAGGAACAGAAAAATGCACAGGCGCAGGCCGAATCTGGGCGCCTGGGGGATCATCGTGATCGTCCTGGCTGTTTTTGCTGTCAGTACGGTTGGCGGGCTTCGCCTGAAGCAGAAAAATTACGCCTATCAGATGAGGGAAGAAGCGCTTGAGGAAGCCATCGCTTCGGAGGAGCGGCGGGCGGAGGAGATCGAGGAACTGGAAGCCTACACCAAGACCAAGAAGTACGTGGAAGACGTGGCGAAGGAGAAGTTGGGCCTCGTTTATGAAGATGAGATTATTTTCAAATCAAAGGACTAAGGATTCTTAAGGGTGAGCTGTGAAGCTCATCCTTTTTCATGTCGAAAAATTCTTTTTTCGAGCCTCTTCCAAATGACAAAGATTGCAAAAGCCACTTTTTATAATGCCCATACAAAAGCCGCGGGGCGTTGCGGAACGAAAAATAGGAGGAGTGGAAGTATGGAGTGGACAAAGTATCTCCTGTCAATGATTTTTGGCGGGTGTCTGCTGATCTTATTCGGCAGAAAAGACGGCGGAAAGGATAAGTGGCTGTTCGGGATCGGCTCCGGCGCCTGCCTGATCGCCATGGAACTGACGGTGGAGTATATGCTGGGCGAGGCGGCATGGAAGATGGCGGTAAGTATGATGAAAGGGACAGCCTTCTTCTCGGCCATTGTTCTGGCCGGTTATATCAGAGAATGGATCTTTGACCGGCCGGGCGCGGCTGGCAGTTCGGAGATCGCCCACCCGGTCCGTCAGTGGATGGAGGAGTATCAGGAGAGTTTTGCGCAGCTTTCCCGGAGCTTCTGTATGGTGCCTCAGTTTGCCGACGGGACAAGCAGGGGAGAGAAAATCCTGCAGGACAAGCTGGCGGAGAGTCGGCTGGCGGCGGCCGGGCAGCTTCGGGAGATGAGTCAGATTCTGGTGGGAACTATGGAGCGGATCTACAGCACGAAAGAAGACGCAGGGCTTGAACAGGAGATCGGCAGACGGCTGCGCCTTCTGGGCGTACAGGTGTACAAGGTCTTTTTCTACAATCCCCAGGGAAGGAAACGGCAGGCCTACATCACCATGAGCACCAGACGGAAGATCTGCGTGTCTTCCAAAAAGGTGGCGGCGGTCCTGTCAGAGCTTCTGGAGTGCGAGATGATGCCGGCGAGAGACAGCCGCTCGTTCATCAGCCAAGAGCGGGTGACGGTGCTTTTTGTGGAGGGGGTCGCCTACAATGTCCTGTATGGCGTTAAAAAGGAAACCAGACAGGATGAGGCGGTGTCCGGTGACAATTTCTCTGTGTTCTGGCTTCCTGAGGGACAGTTTTTCGCAGGTTTGTCCGACGGCATGGGTTCCGGCGTGCAGGCTTGTGCCCAAAGTGAGCTGGTTCTGGATCTGTTTGAGCAGTTTTTGGGAGCCGGGTTCTCCCGGGAGACGGCGGTGCGGATGATCAATTCGTCCATTGTCCTCCAGCCGGATGACCTGATTTTTTCCACCATGGACATCGCGTCCATTGATCTGTATACCGGGGTGTGCGATTTCCTGAAAGTAGGCGCCTGCGCCAGCTTTTTGAGGAAGGAGACCGGGGTGGAGTGTATCCGGGGCGTGGGAATCCCTGCAGGAGTGAGCAGTCAGATCTCCCTGGAGCCGGTCCGGCTTCGGATGTATGATGGAAATCATCTTTTCCTGATGACGGACGGGGTGCTGGGCGCGCTGCCGGAAGGGCAGGAGGAAGAGATCATGAAGGAATTGATCTGGAACCTGCCCCAGGGGACGCCGTCGGAGATGGCGGAACGGCTGCTGGAGCAGGTGAAGGCTTACGGACAGGCGGCGGATGATATGACGGTGCTGGTGGCTGGAATATGGAGGAGGTGAATGCCCGGCATGGACTTTCATTGGAACCGGACGCTCGGCATGGACCGACAATCCTTTCAGACCCCGCTTGCGCTTAGGGAAGGGACGCAGCGGTACTAAGGCGCGTGAAAGACCGCGCCTAAGGACCGGCGCCCTTCTATGGGTCTTGCAGGATAATCGGTCCATACCAGGCTGACAACGACGGGCTGACGGTAAGGCATTGACGGGAGTGTGTGGGAATGATCCACACCGGGCTGGTGAAGATATTCGTTGGGGAGGATTTGCATTTTTTGGAAAGATTGATTATGATAACAAAAGAAAGCTTGGGATAAGGAGTGGCCGGATATGCAGAAGAGGGTTTATGAGTATATGGAGCGGTGGAAGATGGTGGAGCCGGGGATGGCGGTTTTGGCGGGGTTTTCAGGAGGGGCGGATTCTACGGCGCTTTTGGAGCTTTTGTGGGAGTATGGGAAGGAGCATGGAGTCCGGGTGAGGGCGCTGCATGTGAATCATGGGATTCGGGGGGCGGAGGCCTGGAGAGATCAGGAGTATTGCAGGGAGTTCTGCGGGGAGAGGGGGATTCCTTTTTCGGCGGTGGAGAGGGATGTGCCGGGATATGCGAAGAGGGAGGGAATCAGTCTGGAGGAAGCGGGGAGGAAGGCGCGGTATGAGATTTTTGAGCGGGAGGTTCTGGAGGGAAGGGCGGACCGGGTGGCTCTGGCTCATCATCAGAACGACCAGGCGGAGACGATGCTGTTTCATCTGATACGGGGAACCGGCCTTCGGGGACTGCGGGGGATGGAACCGGTCCGGGGGTCCTATATCCGTCCGCTGCTTGGCGTGTCCAGGGAGGAGATTGAGGGCTGGCTTATAAAGCGGGGAATCTGCTGGATGGAAGATTCCACCAATGAAGAGCTTGTGTATATGAGGAACCGGCTTCGGTATCAGGTGGTTTCCCGAATGGAGGAGATCCGGCCCGGGAGCGTTCGGCGCATGGCCGGAACGGCGGAGCGTCTGCTGGAACTCCAGGATTATTTGGACGGGGAAGTGGAGGAACTGCAAAGAAAGGGCGTCCGCAGGAGAGAGGATGGCCTGGCGGTGGCTCTGGATCCGCTTAAGACGCTGCATCCGGCCATGAAGAAGCTTCTGCTCCACGGCTGTCTGGAGGAGCTGATGCCGGAAGGCAGCGTCAGGGCGCTTCATGTGGAGCAGATCTTAAGGCTTTTGGAGGGGGGGAGGGGAAGCCGACTGACTCTTCCGGGGAACTGTTTTGCGGTGCTGGATTATGAGGAGCTGCTTTTGAAAAAGGGATATGGAACGCAGAAACAGGAAGAAGAGGTATATTGCGCGCCGGATGGAGAATACCATTATATGGGGGCAACTTTTCGGCTGACCCTGGAAAATCGGAAGAAAATTGGGGAAATTCCTGTAAATCGCTATACGAAGTGGTTTGATTATGATAAAATAAAAGATAACGTTGTTCTGCGTACCAGGCGTCCGGGGGACTATCTGGAGCTTGCCGGAGGCGGGCATAAGAAGCTCAAAGACTATCTGATCGACTGCAAAGTTCCCAGGGAAGAGCGGGACCGCTGTATCCTGCTGGCGGACGGAAGCCACATTCTGTGGGTCACAGGCATGCGGATCAGCGAACGGTATAAGGTTACGGAGCAGACGAAGAGAGTATTGAAAGTACAGATGGAACATCCGGGTGTTTCGGGTACTTGACAAGGAGGTACGAAAGATGGAGAGACATCATATTGATGTCATGCTTGATGAGGAGACTGTGGATCGAAGGATTCGGGAACTGGGAGAAGAGATCAGCCGGGATTATGAAGGAAAGACGGTCTATCTGATCTGTATTTTAAAGGGAAGCGTATATTTTACCTGTGAACTGGCAAAAAGAATAACGGTACCGGTAGTGATGGATTTCATGCAGTGTTCCAGCTACGGCGCTGCCACCAAGTCCAGCGGCGTGGTAAAGCTTTCCAAGGACCTGGACATGGCGATTACCGATCAGGATGTGATTATTATTGAAGACATTATCGATTCCGGCAGGACTTTAAGCCATTTAAAGAACCTGCTGGAACAGAGAAAGCCGGCCAGCCTTCGGATCTGTACGCTGTTAGATAAGCCGGAGAGACGGGTGTCAGATGTGGATGTGGATTACGTCGGATTTCAGATTGAGGATAAATTTGTAGTAGGATACGGCCTGGATTATGACCAGCAGTATCGGAACCTGCCATACATTGGTGTGGTGGAATTTGATTAACAGGAGGATAAGATATTTTGAACAGACAATGGAAGGGCCTGAGCACCTACGTGGTGTTTCTTGTGCTGATCTGCCTGGTGCTGGTATTCTTTGAGGGACGGCTTCAGGACCGTCCGGGCTACACCCGTCAGCAGTTTGAAAAGATGCTGGAGGAGGGTGAGATCACCAGTGCCAGTATCCAGCCCAATAAGGAGACGCCTACCGGGACGGTGGAGTATTACCTGGCGGACGGAACGATGGGCAGAACCCAGGTGCTGGATACGAAAGAAGCGGAGACGGCGCTTCTTAAGGCAGGGGTGCTTTATGAAATCCTGGAGATGAGGCAGCCGGGATTTTTCGAAACTTATGGAATGTCGCTGATCTTGTGCGGACTGATGATCTTTTTTATTGTGATGACCATGGGCCGCGGCAACGGCGGGGGCAATGCCAAGATGATGGATTTTGGCAAGAGTCATGCCCAGATGATCGGCAGCGGAGAGAAAACCACCGGGTTTAAAGACGTGGCAGGACTGGAAGAGGAAAAAGGCGAGCTGGAGGAGATTGTGGATTTCCTGCGCAATCCGGGCAGGTACACAAAGGTCGGAGCCAGGATTCCCAAAGGAGTACTTCTGGTGGGACCTCCCGGAACCGGTAAGACACTGATCGCCAAGGCAGTGGCAGGAGAGGCGGGCGTTCCGTTTTTCAGTATCTCCGGTTCTGATTTTGTGGAGATGTTCGTTGGCGTAGGCGCGTCCCGGGTGCGGGATCTGTTCGCTAATGCCAAGAGGAATGCGCCCTGCATCGTATTCATCGACGAGATCGACGCGGTGGCGAGACGCCGGGGAACCGGTATGGGCGGCGGTCACGACGAGCGGGAACAGACGCTGAATCAGCTCCTGGTGGAGATGGATGGCTTTGGTATCAACGAAGGGATCATCGTTATGGCGGCCACAAACCGGGTGGATATCCTGGACCCGGCCATCATGCGTCCGGGGCGTTTTGACCGGAAGATCGGCGTGGGAAGGCCGGACATCAAAGGCAGAGAGGAAATCCTGAAGGTTCATGCAAGGAACAAGCCTCTGGGGGATGATGTGGACCTGCATCAGATCGCCCAGACCACGGCGGGATTCACCGGCGCGGATCTGGAGAACCTTCTGAATGAGTCCGCGATCCTGGCGGCCAAGGACAACCGGGCTTACATGGTACAGGAGGATATCCGCAAAGCATTTATCAAGGTTGGTATCGGGGCGGAGAAGAGAAGCCGTGTGATCTCCGAAAAGGAGAAGCGGATCACGGCCTACCACGAGGCCGGACATGCGATCCTGTTCCATCTGCTCCCGGATGTGGGACCGGTCTATACGGTCTCCATCATTCCCACCGGAATCGGTGCGGCGGGTTATACCATGCCTCTGCCGGAGCGGGACGAGATGTACAACACAAAGGGAAGGATGCTGCAGGACATCGTGGTGGACTTGGGAGGCAGAGTGGCGGAGGAGCTGATCTTTGGCGACGTCTCCACCGGAGCCTCCCAGGATATTAAGCAGGCGACCTCCACCGCCCGCTCCATGGTAACCCGGTACGGCATGTCCGAGAAACTGGGACTGATTCACTATGGAGATGACAGTGAAGAGGTTTTCATCGGCAGAGATCTGGCCCATGCCAGAAGCTATGGGGAGGCCATTGCCGGTGAGATCGATGCAGAAGTGAAGCGGATTGTGGACGAGTGTTATCAGAAAGCAAAGAAGATGATCGAAGAGCACCGGGAGGTACTGGAAGCCTGCGCGAAGCTGCTTCTGGAAAAGGAAAAGATCGGCCGGGAGGAATTCGAGGCATTATTTGTGCAAAGTAGCTAAAAAAGAGATGCGATTTTTGTGAAGTTTGTGCACACTTCTTTGGGGAGATGTGGTACTATAATACTCGTAAAACCCCCAATACATTATATAGTTTTTGCTACACCCCATAAGAAACAAGAAATACCTTCTCCTAAAAAAGACAGCAACAACCCCCGCTGTCTTTTTTACTGCCCTTTTTTAGTAATTTTATGGAAAAAAGCTTGTGCTGATGAAATATCTGTTATATGATATTCAGACAACAGCATTTTTGAAGGGATGGAATGCATGGAGTTAAATGAAATGACACAGAAAGACCGTACACGGCAGTATGCGATGAACATGAGGCCGGTATTAAATCGGGCTGCATTGTTCAGCGACGAAAGTGCCAACTACCGTACTCCATTTGAACCGGAGGTCGGAGACCGGGTGACGATCAAATTCCGCACCTGGATGGATAATGTGGATCAGGTATATGTGATCTGCAAAAGCCAGAGAATACGGATGGAGAAAGCATATACAGAAGGCGATTTTGATTACTATACGTATACGACGGAGCCTTTGACGGAGACGGTTCATTACTTTTTTGAGATACAGACGGGGAATCAGAGATGTTTTTACAACAGCCTGGGTGTAACGAACAACCTTCAGGAATACAATTCTTTCGGCATCGTG
The DNA here is from genome assembly GCA_910584945.1 of uncultured Lachnospiraceae bacterium. GTDB lineage: Bacteria > Bacillota > Clostridia > Lachnospirales > Lachnospiraceae > Hominiventricola. Next base: position 56,251 of record CAJUDY010000014.1, read on the forward strand.
CCGGGATTCAAGACGCCGGACTGGGCAAAAGGCGCGATTATGTATCAGATCTATACGGATCGCTTCTGCAACGGAGATCACACCAACGATGTGGAGGACCGGGAGTACATCTATATCAATGAAGGTGTTCGCCGGGTAAGGGACTGGAACCGTCTCCCGCAGCCTATGGATGTGAGGGATTTTTACGGCGGCGATATCAAAGGGATCTGGAATAAGCTGGATTATCTGCAGGAGCTGGGTGTGGAGGTTCTGTATTTGAATCCCATCTTCGTATCCCCCTCCAATCATAAATATGACAGTCAGGATTACGACCATGTGGACCCCCATTACGGGGTGATCGTGGAAGACGGCGGAGAATGTCTGCCGGAGTGGGACGAGGACAATTCCCATGCCAGTAAGTACATTCAGCGGGTGGTGAACAAGAAGAACCTGGAGGCCAGCGATGAGTTCTTCGCAAAATTCGTGGAGGAAGTTCACCGAAGAGGCATGAGAATCATCCTGGACGGAGTGTTCAATCACTGCGGCTCTTTTAATAAATGGCTGGACCGGGAACGGCTGTATGAGAACACGGAGGGCTACCAGAAGGGTGCGTATGTCTCTCCGGACAGCCCCTATCGGGAATTTTTTAAGTTTAACTATGAGCATGGCTGGCCCTACAATGAGTTCTATGACGGCTGGTGGGGGCACAATACCCTGCCCAAGCTCTGTTACGAGCAGTCCAAGGAACTGGAAGATTATATTCTGGGTGTGGCGAGGAAGTGGCTGAAACCGCCGTACAATGTGGACGGATGGCGCCTGGACGTGGCGGCGGACCTGGGCTTTTCCGAGGAGTATAACCACGAATTCTGGCGCAAATTCCGCAGGGCGGTCAAGGAGACGAATCCGGATGCGCTGATTCTGGCGGAGCACTATGGCAACGCCCATGCCTGGCTGCAGGGAGATCAGTGGGATACCCTCATGAACTACGACGCTTTTATGGAGCCGGTGACCTGGTTCCTGACCGGCATGGAGAAGCACAGCGACGAGTACCGGGAAGATATGTACGGCAACGCCCAGGCGTTCAAGGACGCCATGATGCACCATATGGCGAACTTTTACGCGCCGTCACTGCAGACGGCCATGAATGAACTGTCCAACCACGATCATTCCCGGTTTTTGACCAGGACGAATCACCGGGTGGGCCGGGTGCATGATCTTGGCTCCGACGCAGCCTCGGAAGGGGTGAGCAAAGGAGTATTCCGGGAGGCCATTGTGATCCAGATGACCTGGGTGGGCGCGCCCACGCTTTACTATGGAGACGAGGCGGGGGTCTGCGGATTCACGGACCCGGATAACCGGAGAACCTATCCCTGGGGGGAAGAGGACCACAGCTTGATTTCTTTCTATAAGGAAGCAATTTGTATTCATAAGGAAAATCCGGTGCTGACCCACGGCTCCACCCGTTTTCTGGCTTTGGACTATCAGTTCTTAAGCTACGGAAGGTTCAGCGAGCAGGAACAGATCATCGTGGTAATCAACAATGATAAAGAGGAAAAAGAGATCAATATACCTGTATGGGAAGCAGGGGTTCCAAGGGAGGCTTCTTTAGAACGGCTGATGCTGACGCTGGAGAATGGCTTCAGCCTGGGGAAAGAATATTATGAGGTGAAGAAAGGCATTCTCTATCTGAAGGTTCCGCCGATCTGTTCCATGATTTTAAGAAGAATTTAGGTAACTGTGAAGGTACTGAACAGTTACGAATTTAGGATGTATTTACAGGATACAAAGCAATGAAAAAGCAGGAAATACAACAAGGATTCAGAGATGGGGCGCCGATTGCTCTGGGGTATTTTTCCGTAAGCTTCAGCTTCGGGATTATGGCCGCGGGCGGGGGGCTCTCCGTCTTTCAGGCTGCGCTTACCAGCCTGACCAATATGACCAGCGCCGGACAGTTTGCCGGACTTCAGATTATGGCGGCGGGCGGTGCCCTTCTGGAACTGGCGGCCACCCAGCTGATCATCAACTTGCGTTACGCGCTGATGAGTCTCTCCCTCTCCCAGAAGCTTTCCGGGGAGGTGACTATGTGGCAGCGGTTTGTGATTGCCTTTGCCAATACGGATGAGATTTTCGCCGTCGCCATGTCCCATAACAGGGAATTGACCTTTTCTTATCTGGTGGGTTTACAGGTTCTTCCCATCCTGGGGTGGACCGGCGGCACGGCCTGCGGAGCGGCAGCAGGCAGTCTGCTTCCGGCTTCCGTGAACAGCGCGCTGAATGTGGCTCTTTATGGCATGTTCATCGCCGTGGTGATCCCGGCGGCGAAAAAAGCAAGACCGGTGCTGGCAGCGGTCATTCTGTCCGCGCTGCTGAGCGGTCTTCTCTATTATCTTCCGGTATGTTCGGGAATCTCGGCGGGGACGTCCATCATCCTCTGTACGCTGGCGGCCTCCGGGGTGGGGGCGGTTCTGTTCCCGGTGACAGGAGAGAAGGATAAGGGGGAATAGATAGATGAATATCTGGCTCTGTATCGCGGTCATGGCCCTGGTGACTTATCTGATCCGGGCAGTACCGCTGACGGTTTTTCACAGAAAGATCGAGAACCGCTATGTAAAGTCCTTTTTATATTATGTGCCCTATACCTGCCTGACAGCTATGACGTTTCCGGCGATTCTCTACGCGACGGAGAGCATGGTCAGCGCTTTTGCCGGGGTGGCTGCCGCGGTGCTTCTGGCGTTCTGGAACAAAAGCCTTGTGACCGTGGCCGCTGCCGCGTGTCTGGCGGTGTTTGTCACAGAACTTTTCCTGTAAAGGCGATCAGAGGAGCGGCGGTACATTTGCAGGGCGCCTCTGGTGAAGATGTACGGTTTTTGCCGGAAAAGTTCGGAAGAATGGTGAAAATTCTATAAAAAGCTTTTGAAATCCCTCTTTGCCTATGATATCATGATAACAGAAGTAACGAAGCATGCGCTGTCTTCAAAGACAGGAAACAGGAGGGTGATAACAATGATGAGCGATGTAAAAAACACGATTGCAAGCGGAAAGGCCGTGCTCGGTATTGAGTTTGGTTCTACAAGGATCAAGGCGGTCCTGGTGGATGAGAATAATACGCCGATCGCATCCGGTGCCCATGACTGGGAGAATCGTCTGGAGAACGGAATCTGGACCTACACACTGGAGGATATCTGGACCGGACTTCAGGACTGCTATCGGAAAATGACGGAGGACGTGAAGAAGCAGTACGGCGTGGCTGTGGAGAAGCTTGCCGCCATTGGCTTCAGCGCGATGATGCACGGATATCTGGCGTTTGATAAAGAGGGAGAGCTTCTGGTACCCTTCCGCACCTGGAGAAATACCATTACCCAGGAGGCTTCTGAGGCTTTGACCGAGGCTTTTCAGTTCCATATTCCCCAGAGATGGAGCATTGCTCATCTGTACCAGGCGATTTTGAACGGGGAAGAGCATGTGCCGGGCGTGGACTTTATCACGACGCTGGACGGCTATATCCACTGGCAGCTGACCGGTGAGAAAGTGCTGGGTGTGGGAAGCGCATCCGGGATGTTCCCCATTGATTCCGATACAAAGAATTATTATGCTTCCATGATTCAGAAGTTTGACGAACTGGTGGCGCCCAAGGGCTTCCCCTGGAAAGTGGAGGATCTGCTTCCGAAGGTGCTGGTGGCAGGAGACGCGGCGGGCATCTTGAGCGAGGAGGGCGCAAAGCGTCTTGATCCCACAGGAACGCTTCAGGCAGGCTGCCCGCTCTGCCCGCCGGAAGGAGACGCAGGGACCGGTATGGCGGCGACCAACAGCGTGGGACAGCGCACCGGCAATGTGTCCGCGGGCACGTCGGTATTCGCGATGATCGTTCTGGAGAAAGCGCTAAAGAAGGTCCATGAAGAGATCGATATGGTGACCACTCCCAGCGGAGACGCGGTGGCGATGGTGCACTGCAACAACTGTACGTCGGATCTGAACGCGTGGGTGAATATTTTTAAAGAGTTCGCGGAGAGCTTCGGTATGGAAGTGGATATGGACAAACTCTTCGGTACCCTTTACGGGAAAGCGCTGGAGGGAGACAAAGACTGCGGCGGTCTGCTGGCTTACAACTATTTCTCCGGCGAACATATTACAGGCTTTGAGGAAGGCCGTCCGCTCTTTGTGCGAACTCCGGACAGCAAGTTTAATCTGGCGAACTTTATGAGGACGAACCTGTACACGGCTCTTGGAGCCCTGAAGGTAGGTCTGGATATCCTGATGAAGGAGGAGCAGGTTGCGGTTGACCGGATCACCGGCCACGGCGGACTGTTTAAGACCAAAGGCGTGGGCCAGAGCATCCTGGCGGGAGCGATGGACGCGACCGTGTCCGTCATGAAGACCGCCGGAGAGGGCGGCGCATGGGGCATCGCGCTGCTGGCTTCCTATATGGTCCAGAAAGAAGCAGGAGAGACGCTGGAAGATTATCTGCAGAACAAAGTCTTCGGCGGAGACGAGGGAGAGAAGATGGACCCGAATCCGGAAGACGTCAAAGGTTTTGACGAGTTCATCAGCCGTTATCGGGCAGGATATCCCATCGAGCGCGCAGCGGTGGACAGCCTCAGATAAAGAAAGACAAAAGATGCGGTTTCCGGAGGGAAGAATGCCGGAAGCCGCTTTTTTCGGGATCAGCCGGTATCAGGCAAAGGAATCCGGGGCATACTAATAAGAGAATGACAGACAGGCGGGGGGAGATCCGATGAGTAAAATAAAGGTGGCAGTGCTTCTGCCCTTTGATCAGGCGCAGAGAGAGGTACTGGAAGCGGCGGGGAAGGAACGCTGCGAGTTTATCTATGTGGAAGAATCCATGACCAGGGAAGCGCGTCTGCCGCTTCTGAAAGAGGCGGAGGTGATCTTTGGGGAACCGGGGATCCGGGAGATCAGGGAGTGCCCGGGTCTTCGATGGATACAGATGAGCTGGGCGGGGAGCGATGTGTACACCATGCGGGAGGGCTTTCCAAAGCAGATCCGCCTGACCAACGCAAGAGGCTGCTTTCGGACGGTGATCGCGGAGTATATTCTGGCGGTGCTGCTCTCCATGTGCCGGAACCTGAAGCAGTATGCGGATCAGCAGAGGGAAGAGGATTGGCGCCGCATTCGCCGGGAGACCCTTTTATATGGAAAGAAAGTGTTAATTCTGGGCGCCGGAGACATCGGCACCGGCGCGGCAAAGAGGTTAAAAGCCTTTGGGACTTCCGTGACCGGAATGCGCCGGACGGACCGGAATTACCCGGATTGTTATGACGCCATGATTACGGTCGGGGAACTGGACCAGGTGCTTCCGGCAGCGGATATCGTCATCGGCTGCCTGCCCTCCACCCGGGAGACCCGGGGGCTCTTAGATGAGCGGCGGCTTCGCAGTATGAAAAAGGACGCTTTTTTGATCAATGTGGGCAGGGGAAGCCTGATTCCCACGGAAGACCTGGTAAAGGTGCTGGAAGACGGCCATCTGGGAGGCGTGGCGCTGGATGTAACGGAGAAGGAACCGCTTCCGGCCGGACATCCTCTCTGGAAGTTCGACCGGGTGATCCTGACGCCCCATATCGCTGGCCAGAGTTTCGGGTACTCCAGAGATACGGAGAACCGGGTGCTGCATGTTTGTTGCCAGAATCTGGAACGGTATCTGAACCGCCGGGAGCTTCTGAATCAGGTGGACTTTGAAGCCGGATATGTGTCGGAGTAAAAAAAGCGGAAAAAATGAAAAAAAGAACTTGACATTTGAGAAAGCCCGTAGTAGAATACCTATTGTTGTGAAGCAAGTCATCATTTGCAGATCGTAACAACCCGAAAGGGTTTTTACATATATGCGGGTGTAGTTCAATGGTAGAACACCAGCCTTCCAAGCTGGATACGTGGGTTCGATTCCCATCACCCGCTTCACCCGAAAGGGTTTTACATATATGCACGAGTGGCTCAGTGGTGGAGTATCGCCTTGCCAAGGCGAGGGTCGCGGGTTCGAATCCCGTCTCGTGCTCTTTCTAAAGTTTGCGGAAACGTTGATTTTCAGCGTTTTCGCATTTTTTGTGTCTGAAAACTGAAGACTGTCTTCCGCTTTCCCCTCTTTCCCCTCTTTCCCATCCCCCTTTATTTGTGTATGATACCGCAAAACTGTTAAAATAGCAAATTTTGTGTATACGCTAAAAGGCTATTGCTATTTAACAGGCAGTAATTTATACTATAGAAATAACGAAATCCAGGAAAAGGAGAACTGATACTATGCCGATTCGTATTCCCGGGTCCATGCCGGCCCATGATATACTGGAGTCTGAAAATATCTTTGTGATGACGGAGACCCGGGCGATGTCCCAGGATATCCGTCCTTTGAAGGTGCTGATTCTGAACCTGATGCCCACCAAGGTGGTGACGGAGACGCAGCTTCTCCGGAAGCTTTCCAATACGCCCCTTCAGATCGATGTGGAATTTCTGCAGACGGCCAGCTATACTTCCACCCATACGGACCCCGGCCATCTGAAGCAGTTTTACTGTGTGTTTGACCAGATCAGGGACCGCCATTTTGACGGAATGATCATTACAGGAGCTCCGCTGGATTATGTAAAATGCGAGGATACCGCTTACTGGGATGAGGTTTGTGAGATTATGGAGTGGACGAAGACCCACGTACACTGCACGTTTCATCTGTGCTGGGGAGCTTACGCGGGACTTTACTACCATCACAAGGTGGAAAAGCGGGATCTGGAGCGGAAGCTGTTCGGGATCTTCCCTCACAAGATCTTAAAGGGAACGTCTCCTTTGTTCCGGGGATTCAACGATGTATTCATGGCGCCCCATTCCAGAGCGACGGATGTACGTCTGGCCGATGTGGAGGCGGTGCCGGATCTGGAGGTGCTGGCAGTGACCGAAGGCGGAAGTCTGGCAATCGCCAAGACAAAGGACAGCCGACAGTTCTTCGTGACCTGCCACGCGGAATATGACCACAATACGCTGGCGCTGGAATACTTCCGGGATATGGAAAAAGGATTGACGACCGTGGATCTTCCCGTCAATTATTTTCCGGACGACGATCCTTCCAAAGAACCCCTGGTGACCTGGCGCTCCACCGGACAGCTTCTGTATTCCAATTGGCTGAATTATTATGTCTACCAGAGCACGCCCTATGATATTGATACGATTTGTTAGAAAAAGTAAATCACTTTTGACGAGGAAGGGATCAACTTGCAGACAGAACTGATACGAATCGACCGGACGCGGATGGACCGGGAGGTCATGGAGCGGGCGGGGGCGCTTCTTCGGGGAGGATCCCTGGTGGCTTTTCCTACGGAGACGGTCTATGGTCTTGGAGCCAATGCGCTGGATGAAGAGGCGGCAAAAAAGATCTATGCGGCGAAGGGAAGGCCCTCCGACAATCCGCTGATCGTTCACATTGCGGAGCTTGAGGCGCTGGAGGGGATCGCGGCGCAGATCCCAAAGGAAGCCTGGATGCTGGCGGAAGCGTTCTGGCCGGGGCCTTTGACCATGATCTTCCATAAGAAGGACCGGGTGCCCTGGGGGACGACCGGAGGTCTTGCTACAGTGGCAGTCCGTATGCCTTCCGACGAGATCGCCGGAGAACTGATCCGGCAGGGGGGCGGTTATATCGCGGCGCCCAGCGCCAACGTATCCGGGCGTCCAAGTCCTACCACGGCGGAACACGTTTATGAGGATATGAAAGGCAGAATTCCGCTGATCCTGGACGGGGGTCCGGTCCCCATCGGGCTGGAGTCCACGATTGTGGATCTGACTGAGGACTGTCCGGTGATCCTGCGCCCGGGTTACATCACCCTTTCCATGATTCAGGAGGTCATCAGGGAGACGAAGGTGGACCGGGGCCTGATTCAGGAGGATTCTTTTATCCGGCCCAAGGCGCCCGGCATGAAGTACCGGCATTATGCCCCGAGAGCGCAGCTTACGATCGTGGAGGGCGAGGCCGGACCGGTCATCGCTTACATCAATGAACAGGCGAGGGGTACAGGAAAAGTCGGGATTATCTGTACAGAGGAGACAAAGGACTGCTATCCGCTGGGGGATGTGAAATGCATCGGCTCCCGGCAGGACGAGCGGTCCATCGCCAGCCATCTGTTTCAGGTCCTGCGGGAGTTTGACGGGGACGACGTGGACCGGATCTATTCGGAGTCTTTCGACACTCCGGGTCTGGGGCAGGCGATCATGAACCGGCTCCTGAAGGCGGCGGGACATCACAAAATCCATGTATAAAACAGCATCGGAAGTGAAGATGCGGAACTCAAAACAGCATCGGAACGGATAATGCCCGGAAGGATTTTCAGACGCGAAGGCGGCGGAAAATCTTTCCGGATGAAGGGGCATTGGGAGAGAAGATGCGGAACTCAAATAGAGGGGAAAATATGGCGAAAGTAATGATTATGCAGCACCCGTTGATTCAGCACAAGATCGGCATCATACGCAGGCAGGAGACCGGCTCCAAGGACTTCCGCCAGATGATCAGCGAGATCGCCATGCTGATGTGCTATGAAGCAACCCGGGATCTTCGGCTTGTGGACGTGGAAATCGAGACGCCCATCTGCAGGACCACTGCAAAGGAACTGGAGGGTAAGAAACTGGCGGTGGTGCCGATTCTGCGGGCAGGTCTTGGCATGGTGGACGGGATGCTTACCATGATCCCGGCGGCAAAAGTCGGTCATATTGGGCTCTACCGCAATGAAGAGACGCTGGAACCGGTGGAATACTACTGTAAGCTTCCCAAAGACTGCGCGGAGCGGGACGTATTCGTGGTGGACCCCATGCTGGCTACCGGAGGGTCCGCGTCGGCGGCGATTACCATGCTGAAGGCGAAGGGAGTAAAGCATATTCGTCTGATGTGTATCATTGCGGCGCCGGAAGGAGTGGAGCGGATGAAAAAAGACCATCCGGATGTAAATCTCTATATCGGCGCTATGGACGAGCGGCTCAATGAACGCGGATACATTGTACCGGGGCTTGGAGATGCGGGGGATCGGATCTTTGGCACCAAATAAGATTTTACGCGTCAAAGGAGGATAGGATGACTGGGAAAAGAACAGACTACATATCATGGGATGAGTACTTTATGGGAATCGCATACCTGTCGGCCATGCGCTCCAAAGACCCGGGCACACAGGTGGGGGCATGCATCGTCAGTCAGGCGAATAAGATTTTATCCATGGGGTATAACGGTTTTCCCATGGGGTGCGATGACGACGAATTCCCCTGGAACAGAGAGGGAGAGCTCTACGACAGCAAGTATGCTTATGTGACCCACAGCGAACTGAACGCGATCCTGAATTACCGGGGCGGAAGCCTGGAGGGAACGAAACTTTATGTGACCTTATTTCCCTGCAACGAGTGTGCCAAGGCCATCATTCAGGCAGGAATCAAGGAGCTGGTCTACGCGGACGACAAGTACGGCGGTACGCCTGCCAATCTGGCGTCCAGACGCATGCTCAAAGCGGCCGGCGTGAAGATGACGCCCTATCAAAAGAGCGGGAAAACCGTGATGCTTCAGGTATAAACGGCGGTGTGTAAACCTATATTGATAATTGATTGACAATTTATACGCGGGCACTGCTTTTTTGTTGAAGTTGGCAAAAAAAGGTGATATAATATGCTGGAAACTGTAAAGCCATGTAATATGAGGAATTTAAAGAAAAGTGTTCTGAGTTATTTCGTAAAATGGCCGCGCAATTTAATCGAATTTGAAAAAGCAAGGTGGTGAAACGGTGTTAGAAGAGACGTTAAAGTCAGTCAGGGATGCAGAGGCAAAAGCGGAAGAAATTCTAAAAGAAGCGGATGCCAAGGCAGCCTCAGTTCTGGAAGACGCAAAGGTCAAAGCCCAGGCGATGAAGGAGGATACGGCATCGAAAGTCAGATCCTTAAGCCAGAAAACAACGCAGGCGGTTCACAAAGAGGGAGACACGCAGCTTGAGATGGCAGCAAAAGAAGCCAGGAAAGAGATTGAAGCGCTGAGAGAACTGGTCGTTCCGAAGAAGCCGGAGGCGCTGGAAGCAATTATATCCGCCCTGGTGTAAAAGGAATGTGAAAAAAGAGAAAAGGAGGGATGTGGATATGGCAGTATTGCAGATGCAGCGGATCAGTATCTGTGCGATGAAGAAGAACAGGAAAGCGATCCTGGAACGTCTGCAGGAACTGGGCGCCATGGAGATTGATATTCAGCTTCCGGACGACAGCGGATATAAGAAGATGGATATCACGAACTCCAAAGCCACATTTGAGAAGCAGGCGCAGACCGCGGACCGCGCGCTGGAAGTGCTGCATGAGTATGCGCCTGAGAAGACCGGCATGCTTGCATCGCTGGCGGGAAAGCCCCTTGTGGACCATGATCTGTTCGACAAGGCGGCGAAGAATCACGACAACTATCTGGAGACCGCTCACCGGATCGTGACGCTGGATAAGCAGATCGCGGAACAGAAAGCGAATATCCAGAAGCTTCAGAACCAGATAGAGTCCCTGGCTCCCTGGATGGGACTGACCGTACCGGTCAGCTTCACGGGAACCCGCAAGACCGCGTGCCTGATCGGAACCATGGCGGGCGCTCAGAGCCTGGAGAGCCTCTATGGACTGCTGGCAAAACACGCGCCGGAAGCGGACGCCCTGGATATTCAGGTGATTTTCACAGACAAGGATTATACGTATCTTGCGGTGGTCTGCCTGAAGAAGGACGCGCAGATCGTAGAGGAAGCGCTCCGGGCCGGCGGCTTTGCAAAGCCTGCCCAGACGGTGAATAAAGTTCCGACCCAGTGGCAGAAGGAACTGCAGTCAGAGGCGGACGAAGCCAGTCGGCAGATTGAGACTCTGGAAAAAGAGATTGCAGACTATGCAGGCAGCAGGCAAGATCTGCGTATGGTATCAGACTACTGCCGCATTCGGGCAGAGAAGTATGAGATCCTGGGCAAGCTTCCTCAGACGAAGAATACGTTTGCCTTAAGCGGTTATGTTCCGGCATATCGAGCGGATCAGGTGGTCAGAGAATTCTCTGAAAAATATGACGCGGTGGTGGAGACGGAACAGATGAAGGAAGACGAGGCGCCGCCGGTGCTTCTTAAAAACAATGGTTTTTCGGAATCGGTGGAAGGCGTACTTGCATCCTTTGGACTTCCGGGTAAGGGAGAGATAGACCCGACGTTCTTCACGTCTATTTTTTATGTGTTCCTGTTCGGGCTGATGCTCAGCGACGCGGCATACGGACTGATTGTGTCGCTGGCCTGCGGGATTCTTCTTGTGAAGTGTCCCCGTATGGCGACGAACCTGAGAAAATCCATCAAGCTGTTCTTCTGGTGCGGCATCTCCACCATGTTCTGGGGTGTGATGTTCGGCGGATACTTCGGCGATGTGGTGGACGTGGTGTCAGAGACCTTTTTCGGACACAAAGTGTCGATTCCGGCTCTGTGGTTCGTTCCGCTGAATGATCCCATGAAACTGCTCCTGTTCTCCATGCTGTTCGGTGTGATTCATCTGTTCACCGGACTGGCGCTGAAGGGCTATATGTGCATCCGGGACGGACGCTATCTGGACTTTGTGTGCGACTGCGTGCTCTGGTTCCTGCTTCTTGGGGGACTGATCGGGATGCTTCTTCCCTCAGAGCTGTTTGCCGGGATTGCAGGACAGCAGATCTACTTCCCTGAGGCCCTGAAGGCGGTTGTGAAGTGGATGGCGATCATCGGCGCAGTAGGAATTGTGCTGATGTCAGGGAGAGAGAACAAGAACTTTGGCGTGCGGATCGCCCTTGGAGCATATGATCTGTACGGTATGACCAGCTGGTTAAGCGATGTGCTTTCGTATTCGCGTCTTCTGGCCCTCGGTCTTGCTACCGGTGTTATCGCGTCGGTTGTAAACCAGATGGGCAGCATGGCCGGAAAAGGTGTCGTCGGCGTGATCGTATTTATCCTGGTATTCCTGGTCGGACATACACTCAATATCGGTATCAACCTTTTGGGCGCCTATGTGCATACCTGCCGTCTCCAGTATGTGGAATTCTTTGGGAAATTCTACGAGGGAGGCGGAAAAGCGTTTGAACCGTTTATGTTAAAAACAAAATATGTTGATATTAAGGAGGAAAATTAACAATGGCAGCAATGTTAGAGATGATTGGTGGAAACGGATGGGCATTATTAGGTGCGGCTCTCGCAGCGATTCTTGCGGGCTGCGGTTCTGCTTATGGCGTAGGTGTTGCCGGGCAGGCAGCCTGCGGCGTTGTTACGGAAGATCCTGGTAAATTCGTACAGGTTCTGGTTCTTCAGCTGCTTCCCGGTACGCAGGGTATCTACGGTCTGCTGATTGCATTCGTGGCTCTTTCCAGATACGGTCTTCTTGGCGGCGGCGGAATGGAACTGACCGTGGCACAGGGTCTGATGGTTCTGGCAGCATGCCTTCCCATCGGTATCGTAGGTCTGATTTCCGCAAGACATCAGGGGAAAACCGCTGTGGCGGCAATCGGCATCGTGGCAAAGAAACCAGATCAGTTCGGTAAAGCAATGATCTTCCCGGCAATGGTTGAGACCTACGCAATTCTTGCACTTCTGATCTCCATTCTTGCACTTCCGACGATCTAAGCGGAGGAAGCCTGTCAACGACGAACAAATTGTAAGAAGGAGAGCTTTAGAATGACCGGATTGGAAAAGATTACGGACCAGATTCAGGAAGAAGCAAAAGCCTCCGCAGCCGGCAGGCTGGAAGCGGCGCAGAAGGAAGCGGACGCGATTCTCGCGGAAGCCAAGGACGCATGCGCGGCGATGGAAGCCGAGGCGGCCCAGAAGAATGCCGCCATGAAGGCGAACTATGAAGGCCGGGTGAAGTCCTCCGCAGAACAGCAGAGAAGGACGGCGCTTCTTAGGGCAAAGCAGGAGATCATCGCGGAGGTGATCGAGGAAGCCTATGTGACTCTGAAGCAAAAGGATGTACAGAGTTATTTCCTGACCATGGAAAAAATATTAAAGACCTATGCGCTGGCGGAGGCCGGAGAGATCTACTTCTCCGCGGAGGACCTTGCCAGAATGCCCGGCGATTTTGAGAAAAAGATTGCCGCGGCGGCAAAGGAGAAGGGCGGAAGCCTGGTTCTGAAAAAAGAGCCGAAAGCGATTGCAGACGGTTTTGTTCTCGCCTACGGCGGCGTGGAGGAGAACTGTACCCTGAAAGCACTGTTTGACGCGAAGAAGGATGAACTTCAGGATAAAGTAAATGCAATCTTATTTTCATAGAAGCCGGTTCGCCGAAAAGGAGGGTTTTAATGTCTAAAACACAATATGCCTATGCGGTCGCGCGAATCCGTGCTCTGGAAGTGTCTCTGTTCTCATCCTCGACCATCGAGCAGCTCATCGCCTGCAAGGATGATGAGGCGGCGATTCGGTTTCTGCAGGAGAGGGGCTGGGGCGGCGCGGATGTGCCTGCCGACGCCGACGCGATCCTGACAAGAGAGCGGGAGAAGATCTGGGAGACCATCGGCGAGATGCATGTGGACATGGACGTGTTTGATGTCCTGTCCTATGCCAGCTGGTTCCATAACCTGAAAGCTGCAGTCAAGGAAGTCTGCACCGGAAAGAGCGGTGCGAATATCTTTTATGAAGGGACGCCGATTCCGAAGCAGGAGCTTTTGCGCATCATAAAAGAAAAAGACTATCAGGCGCTGCCGAAGAACATGCAGGCGGCGGCAGAGGAAGCGGTGGACACACTGCTCCATTCGGGAGACGGGCAGCTCTGTGATGTGATCATTGACCGTGCGACCATGGAAGCCATCAAAGAAGCCGGAAGGCTGGCCGAGGATGACATCATTCGCGACTATGCGGAGTCCACGGTGGCGGTGGCCAACATTAAGATTGCTGTCAGGGCTTCTAAGACCGCTAAGACACTGGAATTCATGAAACGGGCCATGGCGCCCTGCGATACGCTGAACATTGACAGTCTGGCGCACGCGGCGCTCTCGGGCATGGATTCGATCATCGAATATTTAAACGGCAGCGGATATGCGGAGGGCGCGCAGGCGCTGAAGGAGTCCCCTTCGGCATTCGAGCGCTGGTGCGACAACCGGATTATCCAGACCATCAAACCTCAGAAGTCCAATCCATTTTCCGTTGGACCTCTGGTGGCATATGTCATTGCAAGGGAAAATGAAATTAAGACGGTGAGAATCATTCTTACCTGTAAGCAGAACGGCTTATCAGATGATTCCATCCGGGAAAGGGTAAGGGAAATGTATGTATAAGATCGCGGTAATCGGCGCTTATGACAGCATCTATGGTTTTGCGGCCCTGGGGCTGGATACATTTCCGGTATCCGATTCCCAGGAGGGAGAGAAAATGCTCAGAAGGATTGCGGAGGGCGAATACGCGGTGATCTATATCACCGAGGCGCTGGCAGCGGAGCTTGGGCACGAGATCGGCAGATATCAGGAGCAGGTGCTTCCGGCCATCATCCAGATCCCCGGCGTATCCGGAAATACGGGCGCAGGGATCACGGGCGTGAAGAAGTCCGTGGAGCAGGCAGTTGGGTCTGATATCTTGTTCGGCGACAATTAAGTCATGCAGATACGGGACACGGCAGACAGAGGACGCTTGCGCCCGGCTGGCTGGTGGGGATCGGAACTATAGGCCGCAAGGCCGAACGGCGAGCGGACGTAAGTCCGCGAGATGTGCATGACGATCAAAAAAAAGAAAGTGGGTGAATCCATTCAAATGAGTAAAGGCACGATTAAAAAAGTGGCAGGGCCTCTGGTCATCGCTACCGGTATGCGTGATGCCAACATGTTTGACGTGGTGCGTGTAAGTAAGCAGCGCCTGATCGGTGAGATCATCGAGATGCATGGAGACGAGGCGTCCATCCAGGTATATGAGGAGACCGCAGGACTTGGACCGGGCGAGCCGGTGGAATCCACCGAGATGCCGCTGTCCGTGGAGCTTGGACCCGGACTGATCACCAGCATCTATGATGGAATCCAGAGACCGCTGGACGACATTATGAAAGTGTCCGGCGGCAATAACTTAAAGCGCGGTGTGGAGGTTCCCTCCTTAAAGCGTGATCTGAAATGGAACTTCGTCCCGACCGCAAAGGCGGGCGACGCAGTAGAAGCCGGAGATATCATCGGTACCGTACAGGAGACCGCGGTCGTAGAGCAGCGGATTATGATTCCTTATGGTATCGAGGGTACGATCAAAGAGATCAAGTCCGGAGAATTCACGGTAGAAGATGTGGTTGCAGTGGTGACTACGGCGAGCGGCGACAAGGACGTGACTCTGATGCAGAAGTGGCCGGTTCGTAAAGGCCGTCCGTATAAGGAGAAGCTGCCGCCCAGCATGCCGCTGATCACCGGACAGCGTGTCGTTGACATGTTCTTCCCCATCGCCAAAGGCGGTGTGGCAGCCGTACCGGGACCCTTCGGAAGCGGCAAGACCGTCATCCAGCATCAGCTGGCAAAATGGGCGGAAGCGGACATCGTGGTTTACATCGGCTGCGGCGAGCGCGGAAACGAGATGACCGACGTTCTGAACGAGTTCCCGGAGCTGAAGGACCCGAAGACCGGCAAGTCTCTGATGGAACGTACCGTTCTGATTGCGAACACTTCCGATATGCCGGTGGCTGCCCGGGAGGCGTCCATTTATACCGGTATTACGATTGCAGAGTATTTCCGCGACATGGGTTACTCCGTGGCGCTGATGGCAGACTCCACTTCCCGCTGGGCAGAGGCGCTCCGCGAGATGTCCGGACGTCTGGAGGAGATGCCCGGTGAGGAGGGATATCCCGCATACTTAGGCTCCCGTCTGGCACAGTTCTACGAGCGCGCGGGACATGTGATCAATCTTGGAAAGGACGGGAGAGAAGGCGCATTGTCCGTCATCGGAGCCGTATCCCCGCCCGGCGGCGATACATCCGAGCCGGTGTCTCAGGCGACTCTTCGTATCGTCAAGGTGTTCTGGGGTCTTGATTCGGCGCTTGCTTATAAGAGACATTTCCCGGCCATTAACTGGCTGACCAGCTACTCCCTGTATCTGGACAATATCTCCGGATGGTTTGACAAGAACGTATCTGAGGAATGGATGGCAGGACGTCAGCAGATGATGTCCCTTCTGCAGGAAGAGGCAGAGCTGAACGAAATCGTGCAGATGGTCGGTATGGATGCGCTTTCCGCACCGGACCGTCTGAAAATGGAGGCGGCACGCTCCATCCGTGAGGACTTCCTGCATCAGAACTCCTTCCATGAGATTGATACGTATACCTCTCTTAAGAAGCAGCTTCTGATGATGAAACTGGTGCTGGCGTACTATGACCAGACCATGGAGGCTCTGAAGAACGGAGCAGGAGTCAAAGGACTCATCGATCTTCCGATCCGTGAGCAGATCGGACGTTATAAATATGTGACAGAAGAAAATCTGGATGCAGAGTATGACAAGATCATGAAGGAACTGGCATCTCAGATCAAAGACGCATGCGGAAAGGAGGACTTCTAAATGCCAAAAGAGTATAGAACCATACAGGAAGTAGCCGGACCGCTGATGCTGGTGCAGGGCGTGGAGGGCGTTACCTACGACGAGCTGGGTGAGATCGAGCTGGCAAACGGCGAGATCCGCCGGTGCAAGGTGCTGGAGGTAAACGGAAGCGACGCTATGGTACAGCTTTATGAGAGCTCCACCGGTATCAACCTCTCCAACAGTAAAGTACGTTTCCTGGGAAGAGGCGTGGAGCTGGGCGCATCCGAAGATATGCTGGGACGCGTCTTCGACGGTATGGGACGCCCCATCGACGGAGGCCCCGAGATTCTTCCGGACAAGAGAATGGATATTAACGGCCTGCCCATGAACCCGGCGGCCAGAAGCTACCCCAACGAGTTTATTCAGACCGGCGTGTCCGCCATCGACGGACTGAACACCCTGGTCCGCGGCCAGAAGCTGCCGATCTTCTCCATGTCCGGTCTGCCCCATGCGCAGCTGGCGGCGCAGATCGCAAGACAGGCGAAGGTCCGCGGAAAAGACGAGCGTTTCGCTGTGGTATTCGCAGCCATGGGTATCACCTTCGAGGAGTCCAACTTCTTCGTGGAGAGCTTCAAGGAGACCGGCGCCATCGACCGTACCGTCCTCTTTGTCAACCTGGCAAACGACCCGGCTGTTGAGCGTATCGCAACCCCGCGTATGGCGCTGACCGCAGCCGAGTATCTGGCATTCGAAAAAGACATGCACGTGCTGGTCATCCTGACGGATATCACCAACTACGCGGACGCACTTCGTGAGATCTCCGCAGCGCGGAAAGAGGTTCCGGGTCGTCGCGGCTATCCGGGATACATGTACACCGACCTGGCTCAGTTATACGAGCGCGCAGGCCGCCAGAAAGGAAAGGAAGGCTCCATCACCATGCTTCCGATCCTGACCATGCCCGAGGACGATAAGACCCACCCGATCCCTGACCTGACCGGTTATATCACCGAGGGACAGGTGATCTTAAGCCGTGAGCTCTACCGTAAGGGCGTCAATCCGCCCATCGACGTGCTGCCGTCTCTGTCTCGTCTGAAAGATAAGGGTATCGGCGAGGGCAAGACCAGAGGCGATCACTCCAACACGCTGAACCAGCTGTTCGCGGCTTACGCCCGCGGAAAGGACGCGAAAGAGCTGATGACGATCCTTGGCGAGGCGGCGCTCTCCGATATGGACCTGATCTACGCAAAGTTTGCGGATGAGTTCGAGAAAGAATACGTCTCCCAGGGATTCCAGGCGGACCGCGATATCGAAGAGACCCTGAACATCGGCTGGAAGCTTCTGTCCATCCTTCCGAGATCCGAGCTGAAACGTATCGATGATAAATATCTGGATCTGTATTACGGAAAGCAGTAAGGGGGTGTGTTAGTTGGCAGCTACACAGGTGAACCCAACCAGAATGGAGCTGACCCGCCAGAAGAAGAAGCTGGCGACGGCCAGGAAAGGGCATAAGCTTCTGAAGGATAAGCGCGATGAGCTCATGCGCCAGTTCCTGGACTTGGTCCGGGAGAATATGGCGCTCCGTCAGAAGGTGGAGGCAGGCATCCAGGCGGCAAACAAGAATTTTGTCGTGGCGAAGGCAGGGATGTCCGAGGAGACGCTGCACACCGCCCTGATGGCGCCGAAGCAGGAGGTCTATCTGGAGACGGATAAGAAGAATGTCATGAGCGTGGATATCCCGGTCTTCGAGTACAAGACCAGGACCGCCGACGAGAACGACATTTATTCTTACGGCTTCGCGTTCACTTCCAGCGATCTGGATGATGCAGTGAAGTCCTTAGCGGATGTTCTGCCGGAGATGCTTCGCCTTGCGGAAGCGGAGAAGGCATGCCAGCTCATGGCGGCGGAGATCGAGAAGACCCGTCGACGTGTCAATGCTCTGGAACATGTCATTATCCCGCAGGCCCAGGCGAATATCAAGTATATCACCATGAAACTGGATGAGAACGAGCGTTCCACGCAGATTCGTCTGATGAAAGTAAAAGATATGATGCTGGAAGAGACGCATCATTACAAAGAGAAGCAGGCGGCAAGGGCGCAGTAGTCGCCAGCCGGAGCTTTTCGGCAATAAAATCCCCTCTTCTGCAGTACGTTCTGATGAAAGTGCTGTAGGAGAGGGGTTTTGCTGAACGGGAAAGCTGAAATCTATCATTTTATGGTAAAAAGTGTCGCAAAAGATGATACTCTGCGACAC
>CAJUDY010000015.1 GCA_910584945.1 uncultured Lachnospiraceae bacterium
CTGCACAGTTTCATTTATGGTGGTGCCAAGTGTGCGGGCATGGAGGTTTAGGAATATTGTTGAGAAAGCGTTTGCACACAGTGACAGCCGCCCGCGTCTGTTGGGGAACCTGCTGGTTCTGGAGCGCTATTGCAATACGGTGCAGCAGGGGCTGGCCGCGGACAAGGCACAGCTTTGTGTATGTCTGCGGTATGCGTAGGGGCTTCTCTGGGATTATCTGGGCGGACGTGTCGCGGCGGCGGATTTTCAGGACTTTGCAAATGATTATTATGCATGGTTGTTAGAACACAATGTAGGCCCCGAAGGCTTTTGCTCAGAGCATTTTGCAGAATACTTTGCGGATTCGTGTCCGGAGTCTTATGAATGGTTTGCAGTTGAGTGGAGTTCCGGTCTGTTGATGCAGCTGGTTTCCATAGAGGGCGGACGTGTGAATTACGAAGATTTTGAGGAGTGCGGAGCGCTTGATTTTTATGGGCCGCTGTGTATGCTTGACATGATGGAGGATGTCTGTATCGGGCTTACTGATACACCAGTTGTATCAAACAGGGGAACTGATTTGGAGAAGGCGATGACACAGGTACGCAAAACTTCATTATTTCAGGAAATTGTCATGCATGTTCAGAACGATCTGCAGACAGCTCTTTTGGCCGCGCCGGCGGAGTATGAAGCGCTGCGGAAGGAATATGGACAATATACGATCATTCCGGAGCAGTATGCCGCGCGGATGCTGGAGTATTAAAAAACTGTTTTAATTACATTCTGGAAGGAGAGAAAGTAAGTTTTGAGGTTGCATAGATAGAAAAGATGGATAATAAACAAAGGAAAATCGTAAAATCAGCGGCTGAACTCTTAATGGTTTATTCTGCCCAGTGCAGATGTTGTAATAACACATTTGACTATGCAGCGGAAACCGCGGATACAGATATGGTAAGTTGTTTTTGCAGCAGCGTCTATTCATCAAAGAAGAAACAATTAGTAATTGCCCCATTGACAGCAGAAGAATTTTATAATGGACAGGCAGGGTATTTTGATAAAAGAATAAATGCAATATGCCCGGGGCATGATTACAGGCTTTTCTGTGCTGGAATTTGCCCTTACTGCGGTAAATCCAGTATACAGAGTTCAAAAAAAGGTCTCGCCATTAAAGAGTATTGCGCAAACCACCCTAATACACTCATGATATACCATGATGGGACAGCCCGGATTTTAAAAGACGAATTAGAAGCAGCATATATTTAACGAAGCAATCAGTTTCCGGAGAGAATGAATTTTCAAGGAAAGAGGAATGGTAATAAAGTGACAGTGTGGAAGGAGCTGGAATAGGAAATAGATTGGGGACGCAGATTTCAAAGGAGGAGTCAGATGAATTTTGAAGAAATGGAACAGCAGATTTCAGACTATGCAAAGGCGCATCATGTCGTGCTGGATTACACCGCACAGAGTATTGAGGTTCTCGATGAAATCATGGAGACCTTTCACGAGAGGGTCAATCAGTGCAGCGAAGAAGAAGGTGATGAGATTCTAGCAGAATGGGCAGCGTGTTTTGGTGTTTATATCGGGGAGACGCTGCTGCGCGTGCATTTGTCGGAGAAAGGATTTGCATGGGCGTTGAACGGAGAGATGCCCATGCTTCAAAGGGGTAATGACAGATTAGAACCCATTTACCAAGCATGCATTCGAATCCGGTATGGCTGTGCATTTGATATTGGTACATTTTATCAGAGGGCAGTCTGGACAGCTGACCAGGCACCATTTTCTGCGGAGCGCGTAGTGGATGTGGAGCTGGTTGAAACCGAGTATCATGAAAAAAATGTATTATATGAAGATATTGAGACGCTTTTACTGACAGTTGTAAACGGAGAGGAAGAGTACATGATTCTTCGATCCAAGGATGGATTTCTGCAGTTTTTTGGCATGAATGATAAGTTTGTTGCGGAAACGCGAGTCAATTTGCCGGATGGAGACTTTCGCACGTATTCTATTATCAATAAGGAAAGAAAACAAGCGATGGACAAGATTACAGTCCACACAATGCTTGACAAGTCTGAAGTTCCGGCATGCGAAGTGATCTCGCTGGAGATGCTCAGAGCGGCAGTGAGGGCGTATTACAGCAATGGGCACTATGAGTCTTTTCTGGAACAGATACCGCATATGGATACGACAGAGCAGACAAAAAGGTACATGGGGCTGATAAAATGAGGGCGTTTGCGTTGACACGGGGAAATTTATTTTTTAACAATAAGTTTATGCGGATTTAGGCGTTTTGTAAACGCCTAAAATTCAGAACAATAGGAAGGTGAATTTACATAATGAATTATGAAAAAGAAAAGAGTAAATACGAAAAGCGCTACGAGGAGCAGATGCGGGAGCTGCTTGTTCTGACTGGGGAATATGTTAGGGGTGCGGGCAGAGTCGCAGAGGGTCTCTGGTCTCCAAGTGCAGATATTTTGGGTTATGTGGATCTGGAGACTGGAGAAACGGTGGAAAGCGAGGGCTACTTAAGCTGGCTTGCGCGTGAGGAGGACAAGGATGGATGGATTTATTATCTCAAAGACCTGACCATTTATCATATCAAATGCCGCAAAATTAAGCGGGAAGAGGTGATGAAGAATGCGCAGCCCCGCTTCTTCAATCATTTTATGCTGACGGAAGTCGTGGAACGAGAGGTAGAGAATCCGGCACTGTCAAAGTTATTGGAAAAATATAAAGAGGTTGTTGTTATTGAGGACGGAGACTGCGGAACCTTTACGCTGGAACGGCATTTTAACTGGTTTGCGGGCACCGTCGACTGGATGGGAGAGGACTGTCATGTGACCCTTGAGTGCGACGAGGAAAATGGAACGACAGCAGATCAGGCACTGGCGCAGTTTAAGAAAATTTATGCCAATTTTAAGGAATGGGATCAAAAATTCCGTGCATTTGCCGCCGAAAAGCTGACAGAACTTGCCAACGACTGGCAGGACGAAGGATATGATGACGAGGACGGCGAAGACTTAGCTGCAATTACGGAAGAGTCCTTCGCTGGGCGGATCGTAATCAGTGAACTCAGCATAGATGCAGAAGGCGATTATGAAGTCTACTATGATGATGACGATATGTTCTGGGGCCATGTGATTATTGTAAGCGGCAGCGTGGACGGCGGGATGGAGGACGCCTATATCGCCGGGTAGATTCTGTTTGAAAGTATGTATCAGAGAGGATTTACATTCTATTGATTTTTCTTGTAATGACGATAAATTGTGGAAACAGGTAAAGTATTCCCTGAGTTTTTTGCGTGCCTAAGTTCATTTGGATATTGAAGAGATGGAAGGGATGGGCATTACATGTATGAGCGTTACGCAATATTGCAGTGGACTTAGAGACCTGTTATGCTTCCTTTGATGAAGTGAAGCCGTTTATCGCGTTTTTGGCGACTCAAATCTTCGAATTGGACAATGCTGCACAGCGGTTTCACCGGAAAAAAGAGTAAAAAATGGAAGGAAAAAACCGGATCAGCTTCGATTACTGGTGTACCACAGAAAATTCACAGCTTGAGGTTGTTTTTGAATATAAAGAGAATAAATTTTTCCTGCGGACGTACGGCGCGATTGACAATATCCCCGACAACTGGGAGGATGAACAGCTTATCATAGGATATGGAGGATAGGAATGACATACAGCAAAGGGGGAACGTTATCCGGAAGCAGTATGGTTGTAAGGAAGGGATGATGAATTAAGATAGAATTGTATTTTAAAATCAAAAATGCGCTGGTAAAAATGGACTTTATCAGACGGTATGAAGAATTGTCCGGTCACTTCAGCAGTGGGAGGACACCGTCAAGCGACCGCTTAGTTTATGTTGAGAGAGATGAAGTTATGAGTATAATCAGGGATTTAGGGTATTCTCCGATGTTTCATGCCAAAGAAAAATTTTATAAAATAAAAGAGGAGCAGGCCGGAGCTTTTACATTAGGTTTTCATATCATATTGCGGGATGGCATGGCTGATTTGGTCTGGGTAGTCAGGGAAAATGGCGAATTGTTGCTTGGCGAACCATGGAGTGTCTATTCAAGGCGGCTTATAGATGTAAATTATCGGATCAAAAAGCCGGTCTTTGGGACATATGAAGATCTGGAGGAATATCGAAATGGATTTCATTCAGATAAAAATTGAAAAAGACCGTTCCATAGCAAAGTATATAAGGATTATCAGAAAATTCGATCATTCTTTGCCGATTGGAACGATAAAGCAGCGAATCGATGAAAATGATTTTGTGATGGGATTTGACCTGGAGTGTTATGATGTTTCAGAGGATATCGACGGAAATGAAGATGTGGAAAGAACGTTTAGAGTAAATCAGACAAGAAGAAAAACGATATGGCAGCCACATAAATTGCGGTATTTCGGACTTGACAATACTTCTCTGAGGAAAGTGTGGGGGAGGCAGTCAGGAACTCCGGTATTTCCAGGGAGGAAATCTTTGTCATCAAAAAGCTGTATCCGAACCCATTTGACTATCCGGAAACTGCTATCGAAGAGGCGCTGGAGAAGCTGGACATAGAATATATTGATAATTGCGCAGGCCCACGATAAATCCTCTGCCCAGGTCATCCTTCGCTGGAATCTCTAAAAGGGCGTGGTGGTAATACCAGGCTCCAGCAATCCTGACCATATAAAAAGAAAAGCGTGTTGATTTGAAACAGTGAGAATCAACACGCTTTTATAATTCAAAATAATGCTTTATAAATCGCACTTGGCTAAAATCAGGAAAATATCCACAGGTGGAATTTGTGGGTACAGAGCTGGAGGATATCCCGATCAGGGCATGCCTGCAGATGGCTTCCGGAATTAATTTTGATGAGGAAAAGGATATGAGCGGATTGGTGCGGCTCATGAAGCATATTGGAGACTGAGTAACGGGACGGAGCTTGCAATGGGCGGATTGCGTGTGTTACTTAGGGATTATGCACGCTTCGCAAGGCTGTATCTGAATAACGGCAATTACAACGGCGAGCAAATTTTGGAAAAAGACTGGATACGGGACAGCGTGGATATCAGCGCGGAGTATTCCAGGCCGGGATCGAACTATGATGCCTATAATGCCATTGGCTATGGATACCAGTGGTGGGTGCTGGGGGAAGAAGCGGCACCTTTAATGTAAAACAGCTAGACTCATTCGGAGACAGGGATTTCAATCTGCACAATATAATCCTCAATCCGGTCAATGACATTTTCATTAATGCCCATTTCATAGGAAAATCCATGGAGGTTCAGCTTATGCTTTCTTGCAAAAGCAAAGATTTCCTGATACCGCTTTGGAATTCCGTCCCACGCCCCTTTATGGAAAGCCCGCAGGTATTTTCCGCTGGGCATGATGTGCAGACCGGCCTGATAGGGAAGGAAAGGGATTTCAATGAAAAGTTTGGAATAATCGTCAAAACTGCCGTTCAGCAGGCTGTTAACGGAGATCATGGAACCATAAGAGGCCTTATGGAGACGCCCAAGCTGGTATTTTTCCGTTTCGGCAGTAATCAGTTCAACTTCCTGTTCGAAGGTGGTATTCTGGTCTACTTCTACAGTAACCAGACAGTATTCCTTCTTTTCAACGATGCTGATCTTGGATAAGTCCATGGTAAGCAGGGTGTCCATATTCCGGTGATGTGTACATAAAGTTGTCCTGACTGCCTGCAGATGGGTAATCTGCATGTCAAGGGATGTTATTTTTTCATTCAGGAGGTGTTTTAAGTTGTCTGCGGACCGGTTTTTCATGAAATCCTGTATTTCATGAATAGAAACATCCAACTCCCGTAAAAGAAGAATGGTTTCAAGGATAGGGCTCTGATAGTAAGTGTAACAGCGGTATCCGTTTTCAGGGTTGATGGTGGCCGGCTTGAACAGACCGATTTCATCATACCACATAAGCGTTTTCTTATTGATGCCGTGCATGGCTGCAAACTGGCCGATTGTGAGAAGCTTATCGTTCTTATTCATGGTCACCTCATAAAAATTTAAATATTGTATTGACCGAACAGTTACTGTACGGTTTATAGTATCATACACAGAAAACAAATACAAGATGAATGGAGGAAAATTGATGGAAAACACAAATGTATATGAAAAACCTGTAACATTAAAAAATATCCTGAAATTTGCCGTACCTACTATTGCGATGACAGTGTTTATGTCCTTTTACACAATGGTGGACGGTCTGTTTGTTTCGAACCTGATTGGGACAAACGCTCTCTCGGCAATCAATCTGACGGCGCCTATCATCCAGCTTGTCACGGCAATTTCAACCATGCTTGCCACCGGAGGAAGTGCGGTCATTATGAAAAAGATGGGTGAGCAGAAAACGAATGAGGCAAAGGAAGATTTTACGTTCCTGATTTTAGTAAATGTCATTGTTGGGATTGTCATGTGTGTAGTTGGATATCTGGCAATGGATCATATTTTTGCAGGCATGAACCTTTCCGCAGATGTAGAAGGGTATTGTGTGGAATATTTAAGCCGGTATCTGGTGTTCACGGTGCCGATCCTTTTGATGAATAATTTCACGCTTTATATGATTGCCAGTGAAAAGGCGAATCTTTCTTTGGTCTGCTCTGTAACAGGTGGTGTCCTTAATATGGTGCTTGACTATGTGTTTATTGCCGCATTCGATATGGGAATTAGCGGTGCTGCAATTGCAACGGGGCTTGGTTATTCCGTGACGGCGGTTGTGGGATTGTTTGTTTTCAGTCGGAAAAAGAGCCTGCTTCATTTCAAAAAGCCCGTATTTCGATTTAAGGTTCTTGCGAATGCGGCTACAAACGGATGCTCGGAGATGGCGACTGCGCTCGTTACCGGGATCATTACAATGATGTTTAACTGGACGATGCTGCATTATGTGGGCGAGGATGGGGTTGCTGCAGTTACCATCATCATGTATGTGCTGATGTTTGCAAGTTCTTTATATACAGGGTATTCTTACGGGATTGCACCCATGCTGAGTTTTTATTATGGGGAACAGAATCATGAAAAATTAAAAAAGCTGGTTGCGTTGAGCATGAAGGTGATTGCAGTGATTTCTGTGGTCACGGTTGCGGCTTCCTTTATGCTGACAAGACCGCTGGTATCCGTATTTGCCCGGCCGGATAATCCAGTGTATGATCTGGCAGTAACGGGAAACAGGATATGCACAGTAGCATTGTTCTTTATTGGTTTTAATATTTTTGCCAGCGGGATGTTTACCGCATTATCCAACGGGATTGTTTCGGCTGTCCTTGCATTTTCCAGATCGTTTGTATTTATGCTGATCACGATGATTGTGCTTCCGCTTATTTTAGGGGTGAATGGAATCTGGCTGGCAACTCCTGCAGCGGAATTAATGGCGCTTGCATTGTCCGTTTTCATGTTCTTAAAATATAGGAAGAGGTACGGTTACTAAGGAGGATGCTTATGGGTGAACAGGATGTGCTGAAAATGCAGCAGAGAAAAGATTTTCATTGAAAATTTTGCTATTGGGCTTGCCCAAAGAGGTCAGTCTGCTTTGTGTGGATTGGCCTTTTTGTGCTTCTGCGGCAGATGGGTTCCATATCGCGGCCCTCAGAATATTTGAGTTCAATGACAATTCAATGGTTTAAAAGTCCCAGCAGGATGTCATGGTAAAAGTTCTCCTTTTTATGACACCACCCGGCTATTGTTCTGAACGGGGGGTAAAAAGGAGGATTCTTTTTTTCTGTTCTGACGCAGGAAGATCTGGCCCTGTTCCAGATAAAATTCCTGCTGGTCGTTGGTCAGAGAGCGGAAGATGTGGAGCAGCTGTTCCTCCCGGTGGGCGCCTCTCTTGTCGGATGCGGCGGTGTTGACCGTATGGTCCAGCAGAAAGTCCGTGGTTACATGGAAATGATCCGCGATCCGTATCAGAGTGTGGTAGTCAGGCTCGCGGGTCCCCTGAATATAATTGCCCAGGGCGGAGGGAGACAGATCCAAAGCCTCCGCCAATTGCTTTTGCGTCATACTGTGCAGCTCCAGTAATTCTTTCATAATATCGCCAAGTTTCATAAGATCCCCTTTTTATAATTAAGAATAAACTCCGAAATTTTCTTTTTATTTTATCGTTCCTGGATGAATTATTGGGTAAGAAACACGATACGGGTTGACTGATACACGAAACGTGTTATACAATAATGAAAAGAATGACTAAAGGGTGAAAGACAGTGAGTGAAAGAAAATCTTTACATTTTGAGCTGCTGGGTTCCTTTTCCTGCGAGGGAGCGGCTCCAAAATCCGGCCGGAAAGTCCTGTCCTTTTTACAGTATCTGATCGTGCATCACGAGCGGAATATATCCGCGGCGGAACTGATCGAAGAGTTCTGGCCGGAGCGCAGCGACGCGCCTGCCAATGCACTGCGGCGTATGCTTCTGCGGGCCAGGAAGCTTTTGAAAGAGTTGTATCCGGAAGCAGAAGAATTGCTGCTGACCCTTCCGGGCTGCTATGCCTGGAATCCGGAGGTTTGCCTTACCCTGGATACAAAACGATTTGAGGACGCCTGTCTGGAGGCCGGGAGAAAGAAAAGAGAGGAACAGACAGAAGCGCTTCTGGCGGCGGTTTCTCTGTATAAAGGAGATTTTCTGTCCGCCAATGACAGTGGGTGGGTGATGGCGCCGAGACAATACTATCGAACGCTTTACATAGACGCCTGCAAGACGCTTCTGCCCCTGCTGGAGAAGGAAGAACGGTGGATTGAAGTGATGGCGGTCTGTGAACAAGCCTATGAGATCGATTTCTCTGTGGAAGATTTTACGTTTTGCCAGATGCAGGCCCTGATTGCCCTGAACCAGCCGGAGCAGGCTGTGGAAAAATATGAGAATTTCCGGAACCGGATGCTGGAGGAATTCCAGATCGAGCCTTCCGGACGAGTGGAAAAGCTCTGTACGCTGGCCAAAGGACTGCGCAAAAAGGACCTGGGAATTTCAGAGATTTTTGCGCTGCTGAGTGAAGAAGATCCCGTAGGGAGCGCGTTCTTCTGCACTTTTGAAATGTTTCAAAGCATTGTCAGTCTGGAACGGAGACATCTCCTGCGCTCCAAAGGAAATTCCATGCTGATTATCGTCCGTCTGGGAAAAGAATCGGTCCCTGCCGCGGATGTGCGGAGGCTGGAACGTGTCCTGCTGGAAGATTTGAGGGCCGGCGATCCGGTGGCCAGGCTGGAAGCGGGATCTTACATCTTTCTGCTGACCGGAGCCGACGCGGAAAACGCACGGATGGTGATCAGCAGACTCGACCGGGATTTCCACCGGATCTATCGGCGTTCGGAAGCTCATATTACATATCATATGGAAAATTTATCTTTTGAAAAAAATGAAGTCCCCCGTTAGCGAAAATGTAACAGTTCGGTCACGGGGGACTGTTATATTGGACGTATCCAGGGAGGGAGGTGGAAAGATAAAGCTTTTGGAAAGAGCGATCCCCTGCAACAGCAGGGAGGCAGTCGTCACAGTAATGTCCTATCAGAACGGTATTATGACCGGCTGTCTGCAGCATCCGCGATTGGATGGAAAGGAAGAGTTTCACAGTCTGTCACAAATGGTCCTGCTTTTGGATGGCCTGATGGATCTGGAGAATTGCCCGAATCCGCCGCCTCCGTTTATTTTTCCGGAGATAAGCAGCGGGGAGGGGGAGGAAGTTTTCCGCATACAGATCCTCTTTCGGGAGCATTACACATGGCAGGGGAGGCTGGTCTGGCAGAAGGAGAACCGTGAGTATGTATTTCACAGTGCCATAGAGCTGATTCAGCTTCTCGATGAAATACTGGCCGGGTGACAGAGAAGAAAACTTGTATTTGAATGAAGAGAGGAGGATGTCAGATATGACAGGAAAAAGAAAGAAGCGTTTTCAGATGAAACTGTTATCGGTATTGCTGGCGGTCAGCCTGTTGGCAGGCACGATCAGCACATCCGCCTTTGCGGCTGCGGCTGCGGATGTGACGACTGAGACGACCGGGACAATCAATGAAGTGACAGAAAAGACCAGGGAAGAATCGTCTGACGATGCAGCACAGGTTCTGGAAGAAGAATCTGCGGCACAGGGTGAGGAAAATGCCGGGGAGCCGGACAAAACGGAAGCTCCGACCGATCCGGAGACCCCGGAGAAACCGGCGGCACCGGAAGATCCAGAGACCCCGGAGAAACCGGCGGTTCCGGAAACACCAAAGGAACCGGAAACTCCCGGAAATCCGGAGACGCCCGGAGAAGTGACTGATCCGGAGACCTCGGAGACGCCCGTGGAACCGATCGCGCCGGAGAATCCGGAGATGCCCGAAGAGCCGAGCGATTTGGAAAACCCGGAGACGCCGGCAGAACCGGAAACCCCGGAGGAACCGAAGGAATCGGATACCTCAGATACTCCGGAAACCGTAACCGGGACCGTTGCGACGGAGGAAGCTGAGCAGGCGGATACCATCGAAGCTGTGAAGCCGGAAGAGGAGCAGATCCCAGAGGAGGTACAGGTATTTCTGGATGCGGTAGCAGTTTTGCCGGATGTTTCAGAAATTACACCGACTAATGCAAAGGAAATCGGTGATCAGGTCAATGCTGTCCTTGATTTGTGGGATGCTATGGATGAGAAATTCAGCGCCCGCAAGGATGTAGAAGCTGCTTTAGACATTGTTTATGATGTGTACGCAGCAGTTCTGGAGGCAGTAGAAGTTGGGACTTCGGAGACATATGATCGTAGTGATAGTATGTTCGGCAAAACGTTGACCATCAATGAAAGCACCTATGGAAACTATGCAGAAGAAACCATTACAGCGACCATTAGCGTTGGAGTCGGAGAAACCGTAATTGACGAAGGAACACTGCAGTTTTGGAATACAAGATACGGAACTTATCGTGTGACAAACTGGATTTGGTTTAATGTTATAGTTGGAGATCCAACGGTATTGTCGGTTGAGAAGGAGATTAGCGGTGCGAATGTTAAACTTATCTTTAAAGGGTTAAAGGATGGAAGTACGACCGTTACTCTCGATTATGGTGCAAGTCTTGTATCAATCGGAGACACTATATGGGGGGCTGGAAACGTCGGTTCTGTAACAGGAGCTGGATATTATAGCGATGTGCAAATAGGAACTGGCGGTCCTGTAAAACCTGCAAAAAAGCCTGTGGTGAATTCGGAAACGAAGGTTTATTTTAAGTGTACGAGTTATCCCGATAGTGACCCGGAAAGTCGTTACAATGATACACATGCGCTTTGGGATCAGTTGGCAAATCTCAACGGATATTACTCTTTGAGTGAAATCCTTCCAAATGACGGAACCGACCCACGTGCACCGGCGGACGATAGTCCTTGGATGTGTATTTTGACGTTGGATGCAGAAAAATGTGCGCAGTTATATAATCAGTATCGGCAGTTCTTTGACAACAAAACGCATTATCTTGCGTCTCCGAGTGAAAAAGTTACTTTGCGGTATTATTACGATCATGAGTGGTATTCTTTCAGACAAGACGCACCACTGGTGATTTGGATGTCGGAGGAGCAGGCTACTTCTTATATGGTTAGCCGTGAATATATAAAAGATGGCGTTGTAGTGAAAACGGTCGCTGATATTACGAAATACGATGGCAATGTTGGTGATAAAGTTGAAGGTAAAACTCTTGCAGATGCCAATCCTGATTGGGCAATTTGTGATGAAGTCACCTACACTTACAAAAGCTGTAATCCCAGTCCGTTGTCTTTGACGGCAGTTGCTACAAATAATGTGATTACATTAAAGTACGAATATAATACACCAGTGCCAAAACAAGAAATCACCGACTTCAATAAGAAACTGGTGAAGACCAAGGGCGAAGCAGAAGCGGCTGGTGTGAGTACTGACGGTATCACTTTCCCAGGCGATGATGCTGTCACCTTCTTGGGAAATGAAACTGTAACGTTGCTGTACAAAATCACAGTCACCGGTACTCCTGGTATGAAGTATAAAGTGACAGATGACGGTGCAGCATGGGCAGCTGGTCCGAGATTGAATGTAGAGAACATTCTTGACACAACCGGTACCGCGATCCTCTATGTGACCAGAGGCTTTACCGCTCGGGACATCAACGGGAATGGTAATCTAGTCAATACTGCTAAAGTGATTCCCGGAAAGGGAACGGAAAGCAGCACCAGCAGTAACGAAACGACGCCGGCAGAAAAGGTTACGGTTCCGGATGCACCCAAACCAGATAACGGCAAGGGCGGAGATACGAAACTGCTGCGTGTGAAGCTGGTATGTGACAGCGAAGGTCATAGAGAAACCGAACATCTGCGAATCCGGCCTGTGACAAACGGCGTTACAGAGTACAGTGTTGGAAACGTGGAAAAATCGAAAGTAACAGGTTATGACTGGCAATGTGCTGTTACGGTACATCCAAGTGATTTCCTGACACGCGTCGAGAGCTTAAACGCTACGCATCAATACAAAGCCGGAACAGCGGACGTTGTAGTCATGTTTTACTACAAGGACGGGACATGGACATGCGGTGAAAGTGAAAACGAACTTAAAACGTTAAATCCAAGTGCCGAAATCGTCCGTGAATATAATGATGAAGGCGAGAGCCAATATGAGTGTAACTATGTCGTATTCCATATCGATAAACCGGCTGATCCGGAACCTGCTATCACCGTTGAAAAGTCCATTTATGACGAAACAGGCGCCAGAAAACTCACTGCAGATGATCAGATTTCCATGGGGGATATCGTGACCTATAAGGTGAAGATCACCAACAGTGGAAATGTGGACCTGTGGAATCTGTCCGCGATGGACACCATGGACAGGAAACTGACTCTGAAGCGCGATACGATTCAGGGTACGAGCATTGCTTCCTGCAAGGTTTACAATAAGACCGCGACAGAAGGAGAACTTCTCTACTTTACCTGGAACGGTCAAATGAAGGTGGGGCAGTCGGTTACTCTGAGCTATAAAGCGACGGTGACGGGATATGATGGCAAGACCTTGCACAATATGGTCAAGGCTGGTGCTTTTGATTCTGATCCCAACGCTCGTAAGCTGAAGGCGGCGTCTCGCAGAAGCACTGTCGGAGGTACCGGCGAGACCGAAGGTCCCGTGGTCAATCCGCCGGAAACGCCGATCACTCCGGGAGAGGGCGAAGGAAATGAGCGTCCTACCGGTCCTGGCGGTAGTGTAACCGGAAGCAGCGGGACAGAGACCAAGCCGAAAGCTCCTACGGTAACCTGGCTGGATAAGGACGGTAAGACCTTTGACACAGATACGGTCAAGGAAGACGGAAGCTATCGGGAGCCGAATGGAACACCGGAACCGCCGGAGGGCCACAGATTCAAAGAATGGGATACGCCTGAGAAAAATTCTCAGACAGGAAATATTACGATTAAACCGGTCTTTGAGAAAGTGGATATTACCATTACTGTGAAGTATGTGGACGAGGACGGCAAGGAGCTGAAAGATTCTGAGACGGTCGTGAAAAAGTACGGGGAAACCTACGACATGAACGACAAGATCAGCGAGGAGCTTACGGTGGGAGAAGACCACTATATAAAAGACAGTGTTAATGGAAATGTGACGGATACGGCTGTCAAGGACGAGGAAGTTACGGTCACTTATACACTGGACAATATGGCGGACCCAGACAGAGATACGGACGATGATCCTTCCAACGGCGACGGAGTTCCCGACAAATATCAGGCGGCGGTGAAATATGAATCCGGTGAAGGCGGAAATGTGAGCGGTGTCACCAGTAAAGTGATCACCCTTACGGACGACGAAGGTACCTATGTGGAAAGTAAGGAGATGGTCATCGGAACGGATGGAGTGACAGCGACGCCGGATGAGGGCTGCACCTTTAAGGAGTGGACGCCAGATCCTGACAAAGAGCAGACGATCGAGGGCGGAAAGACTTATACTTATACGGCACAATGGGAAAAGGATGAAAAACCTGAGACCACTTACACCGTGACATACACGGATGGCGTGGAAGATGAGGAAATTTTCGCCGATCAGACCACGGGCAACCTGAAAAGCGGAGCTGCCACCCCGGCATTCCAGGGGACGCCAACCCGCGAAGGATATACTTTCACAGGCTGGAGTCCAGAGGTCGCAGAGACCGTAACCGGCAATGTCACATATACGGCACAGTGGAAAGAGGATGATCCGACGGACCCGACCGATCCGACAAACCCGACCGATCCGACGAATCCCACGGACCCGACAAACCCGACCGATCCGACGAATCCCACGGACCCGACAAACCCGACCGATCCGACGAATCCCACGGACCCGACGAATCCGACTGATCCCGTAAATCCGACAACTCCCACGGACCCGACGCCTGCGCCTACTCCGTCCAGAGGCAGAGGTTCAGGTTCCGGCGGCGGAGGAACAGAGGAACCAGATCCGGAGCCGGAGGCTGCGGCGCCGGCAACACCTGCAACCACGGCGGTAACACCTGTCGTGCAGGCGGTTGTACCGCCCGCAGCAGTGCCTGTTCCGCCGACGGCAGCAGCGCCTGCAGCGCCGGACGAAGTACCGGAAATGGAAGCAGAGGATACTCCGGTCCCGCTGGCGGAGCCGGAAGCGCCTGAAGAAGAGGAAGCCGCAGCGCCTGTGCTGGAAGAAGTGGCAGATGAGATGCCGCCTCTTGCAGGAGGAATGGGCGGAAGCTGGGCGCTTGTGAACTTTGCTTTGATGAACCTTGGAGTTTTCGAATCCCTGATGCTGCTAATCGGATACTTTATCAACACCAGCAGATCTTCGGAGGAAGACGAGGACGAGAAGAAGAAGCTGAAGAAGAGAGGCGTCGTGCGCCTGCTCAGCCTTCCGGTAGCGATTGTTTCCGTCATTGCGTTCTGTCTGACGGAAGACATCAGTCTTCCCACCGGTTTTGTGGACCGCTGGACGCTTCTGATGGCGATCATCGCGGTCGTACAGACCATCGTGGTGGCATTTTCCCGCAAAAAGGAAATGGAAGCTGAGAAAGAAATCAGAGCATAAGCTTTGAAAAGAGTCATCTGCGGCAGATGAAAGAAAGATCTCCGTTACTCTGGAGTTGGGACTGGATACCCCAAACGATGGTAACGGAGATCTTTTCGCTTTTGTTTGCGAAGAAAAAATTCACAAAAATTTGATTGCATAACTGTCGGTAAAACCGTAAAATATGAATAGGGAAAAGAGCTGACCGATACGGTACAGGCGGCCCTTCGGCAGATCGAGGAGAAGAAGTATGAGGCGGCGCTGATAGAGAAAGGAATCCCCGGAGAGAGAATCCGGAGATACGGGTTTGCTTTTCGAGGAAAGAAGGTCTTGATCGGGAAGTAGAAAACATTGATGGCAGCGAAGAAAAGTGCTACAATATGGTTATCGGATGAGACCAATGAATTTGATCGTATGGAACAGATGATTCGGCAGGAAAAAGGAGGAATACGTTTATGACAGATAAGGAAAGACAGGATACCAAAATGGCGATGCTGTATGAATTGCGGCTGATTTTTTCCACAGGTGAAAAAAATGAATATACGAGAGAAGAAATTTTAGAAATGTTGGATAAAATAGCGATGGCAAAAGACCAGCAATAAGATGTCCTGGACAGAGAAAAAACCGTTGCAGATCAAGCACTCGATCCGAAAAAAGATGACGATCCTGTTTTCCGTGGTGCTTCTGGCTGCGCTGGCTGCCTGCTGGCTTGCCAACAACTTTTTCCTGGAGCAGTATTATGTGGGCAACAAGGAAGAGATCTTAAAGGAAGCATACGGGAAGCTTAATGAGGCTTCGGGAACGGAGACGCTGGAAGATGCTGGATTTATCGAAGAACTGGGAGTGGTCTGTGAGACCAATGACATCAGCCTCCTGGTCATGGGCAATAACGGTCAGGTCAAAATCTATACCATGAAAGACTATGAGCTGATGCGGAACAGACTGTATATGTATCTGTTCGGGCAGTTTCCGCCGGGAGGAAAGGACGGTATTCTGGAGAAATCAAGTACTTACGAGATCTGGATGAATACGGATATCCGTTCCGGGATCGAGTATCTGGAGATGACCGGTTCGCTCAAGAGCGGGGAGCTTTTTCTCATGCGGACGGCCCTGGAGCCGATCCGGGAGAGCGTGCAGCTGGCCAATCGGTTCCTTCTGTACGTTGGGCTTACCGTCCTGGTGGCCGGCGCTCTGATCATCCAACTGCTGGCAAAAAGGATTGCGGAGCCGCTTCTGGAGCTGGCGAAGCTGTCAGAGCGGATGAGCGATCTGGACTTTGACGTCAAATTTTCCGGCGACAAAGAGGATGAGATTACGTTCCTGGGCAATCATATGAACCGGCTCTCAGAGACGCTGGAACGGACGATATCCGAGTTAAAGACGGCCAACAACGAACTGCAGAAGGACATTGAACAGAAGACAAAAACCGATGAGATCCGCAAGGAGTTTCTCTCCAATGTATCCCATGAGCTGAAGACTCCCATCGCCCTGATCCAGGGGTACGCCGAAGGATTAAAAGAGTGTATCAATGACGATCCGGACAGCCGGAATTTTTATTGCGAAGTCATTATGGATGAAGCGTCCAAAATGAACCAGATGGTGAAAAATCTGCTGACGCTGAACGAACTGGAGTTCGGCGGCGAGGTAGTGAAGATGGAGCGCTTTGATCTGGCGCTGATGATTCACAACATGCTCCAGTCCGCCGGGATTTTATTCGAGCAAAAGCAGGTAAAGCTGATCTACGAACAACAGGAGCCTGTCTATGTATGGGCCAACGAATATAAACTTCAGGAGGTCATGAACAATTATATCAGCAATGCTTTGAACCATGTGGACGGGGAGCGGATCATCAAGGTTACGCTCCGGAGGCAGGAGGACACTGTCCGGGTAGGCGTGTTCAACACCGGCCGGCCCATTCCAGAGGAGGATCTTAACCGGATCTGGGAGAAATTTTATAAAGTCGACAAGGCGCGGACCCGGGAATACGGGGGCAGCGGCGTGGGGCTTTCCATCGTCAAAGCAATCCTGGAATCCATGCACCGGGGCTATGGCGCGATCAATTATGAAAATGGCGTGGAGTTCTGGTTTGATCTGGATGACCAGGTCGGCCCGTGACTGAAAGAGGATGTTGCAGATATGCGCTGCAATGTCCTTTTTTATGTCTTTGAAAATCCTGCAAATCACGGCCGTACGAGACGACTACCTTTTCGGGTAGTGGCTTTTTCAAAAGGGGTTTGATAGAATTTTATGCAAAGAGTACATCCATCATCCATCAGGAAGGTAAGAGTTATGAATAATACGAAATTATATCCATTCGAGCGGAACCGCTATTATTCCGGAAAGATGCTGACGTCCTCCGACTTTCAGGCGGAACAGACATATTTTAACAACAAGCGCAGATTCATCAACAGCCTGATGTACGGCAGCGGGGTGGTCTGCGGTTTTGGCGTATTCAGCCTGGATGATCTGTCCGTCCTGATTGAGAGCGGAGTGGCCATCGACGGAGTGGGGCGGGAGATCATCATGGAATCCTCCGTGGTGAAGAAGCTGTCGGCGGTGGAAGGTTTTGAGGCATTGCATACGAACATGGCAAGTCTCTGTCTGCGTTACAAGGAGGACCCGGTCCACACTGTATACACGATGAATGCGGGGACCGGGGAAGCGGGTCGTGAATATGAATATAACCGGATCAGCGAGAACTATCAGTTGTTTCTGATGGAGCAGGAAGAGGCGTCGGCTGCCTGCCGGATGGAAAGTGAGTTCCTGACGGAGGGAGTTCTGTACGAGGATGAAGATTTCGCGGTCCGGCTGGTGATTCCCGCCACGGTCTGCAAAGGAAGGAATGTCAAGCTGGAAGTGCAGGCGGAGAAGCGATCTTCCGCTCACAAGACCTTAAGTTACCATGGAATTCTGCAGATTCCGGTGTTTCTGACGCCGGAGGGAGAGCACGAGGTGGAGATTGAGCTTTCCGACGTGTCTCTGGCGGAAGGGGATTCTCTGAAAAAAGAATACTGGCTGACCACACAGGATGTAACCATGCTGGATACGACCATCCTTTTAAAGAGCGGCACAGCCAGGGTACATATTAATGGGATTCTTCAGGAGACGCCCTCCGGGTGTTCGGTCCGGGTGATGATTGAGGACTGCCGTCCCAGAGAGCTGGTAAGCCGGGAAATCGGCCGCATGAGCCTGGAGATAAAAAGCATGGGAGAGGTGCGGGATTATATCCGTCTGGCGGATCTAAAGCTGGTGCGGACCGAAAACGCTTACATCATCGAGGAAGTGATCGAAAAAGGGGTGAAGACCTATATTACGGCCCCGGCCCAGGAGATGTTGCGGAACGAATACCTGGAGTATTTTATCAAAGAACCGGTGCTTTTAAAGGAGAACGGCGTCTTTCCGGAACGTCTGCCCAGTCAGAATCCGGCGCTTCCCGGAGGCAGGACGCCGGAGGTCGCCACGGGCATTCTGGAGATTCCCCTGGGGGAATCGGCAAAAAGAGGCGATATCCGGTATTCCGGAGAGATCATGCACGGCCTGGGCAGCGGAAACGTCTATGTGGATATCGGTTATGAGTATATCACTGATGACCCGGCCTTGGGGACCAGTGCCAGGAACACGATCTATGGGAGCACGGAACTCTTTCAGAGCGAGAACTCCATGGCCGTGGACGCGGAGACGGCGGTCAAGGTGATGAATGACAAGGGAAGCTTTGTGGTGGCCGTACGGCTTCTCCGGAATGTAGATTACCTGGTGCTGACTTACCGCTGGGTGGCGATCCGCTTCCCGGCAGGCAACGACCTGGGGCTGATGGAGAATCACAGTGGAAAGAGTATCTCCGTCGATACGCCTACGGTGGTGATGGGCACCAGAGAGAGTCATTATTTCCACGTGAAATACCACAATATGGACAGCTGCAGTGTGGCTTATGAACTGACGGAGCCGGCAGGCGGCGAGATCACATCGGACGGCGTCTACACTGCGCCTGCGAAAGAAGGCGTCTATGAGATCCGGATCTACTGCATCGACATGCCGGTGATCTGCACTTATGCCTATGCCATCGTGAAGAAGAAAGAGGCTTAGAGATGTTCTATCAGTCACAGAAGATGAAGCTCCGATGCGTCCGCATTGTGAAAAAAGGCAGGACGAACGACATCGTCATATGTGAGGATCTTAATACAGCTGCCCGGAATCTGTATACGCTGCTGGTGATCAGGGAACATCAGGCGGTTAAGACGTATCTGGAAGTGTTTGAACAGGCGGGACTTGCGGCCCAGAACTCCTATATTGACAGTTTTTCCGATCAGGGCGCTTTCTGTATGGTGTTTGCCTATCAGCAGGAACGGCCGATGAAGGAATTTTATATGGGAGAGTCCTACACGCTGACGGAATGTGAGAATGTGTGCTTCGGCATCATTATGGCCTGTATCACTTCCAATCTGCCTTATCCGCTTCTGTATCTGATCCTGGAGCAGGGGCAGCTTCATCTGGCGAAGGATCATACGGTCTGTCTGGGCTATCAGATTGATCTGGAGAAGCTGGACCCGGAGAAGACAGAGCGGGACTGCGCGGTGCAGTGCGCGTCGATCTTGCGGGAGCTTTTGCGGCCCAAGGCTTCCCAGAAGGCGTTCAGCTACCGTCTTCTGGAGAAGAAGATCGCGCGGAAAAGCTACGGGCAGCTTACGGAACTGTACAAGGATATCCGGATTACGGCGGCGCCCGGACAGAAGAAGGGGCTCAGAAAAAGAGTGGCGGGATGGTTCCGGCGCAATCAGGACGGACTGTTCCGGGTTCTTTTGTATCTGTGCGCGGTGCTTGCGGCGTTGGTGCTTCTCTCCTTGCTGTCCCAGTTGCTTTTTGGAGACATTCCGTGGCTTCGGCTTCTCTTCAATGGATTTAAGACCATCGGGACCGAGACACTGGTCAGATAATCGGCGAAAGGATAAAGCTTTATGAAAAAACAGATTCCATATATCATCGCGCTTGCCTTTATGGCCGCGGTGGCCGTTCTTGCGTTCCTGGACGGTCTGACCTGGAGCGGGGAGAGAATGAGGTCCGCGTATCTGGACGGGTGTATGCAGGGAGACCGGATTTATCTGGTGGAAAATATGGAGAAGGACGGAGTCCTCTATGTGATGGATTCCGACGGTGCGGTGGAAGAGGTCTCTCTGGCTTCTGCGGCGGAAAAAGGCAGTTTTTTTGTGAAAATCGACTATGAAGACAGCCTCTACGGCCTTCTGGTAAAGAGGGAGACTGACGAAACGGCGTCCTGGCGGTATCGGATCGTGCAGTTTGACGACCAGGGACGGGTGACGGAGAAGACGCAGGAATTCATCCTGCAGCAGCCGGGGACCGTGACCGGATTTCGTGCGGAGCCAGAAGGATTTTATCTGACCGTAGTGCTGGAAGACGGGGCGTCCGCCGGGGCTTATTATGTGGATAAAAAGGAACTGGGAAGCGAGGAGGAAGAGCCTGCCGTCAGAAAACTGTCTCAGATGGGCGGTGCGCCCACCGGGCGTACACTGATCGAAGCCCGGTATGAGAATGGGGAATTTCTTTACCGTCTGGATGACGGTAGCGGGGTCAAGGACTTTCAAGCGGAGGAAAAGCTTCAGGCGGCCTTCTGGTACCGGAGCCTGTCCGTCGGGCAGCTTATGAAGGTCCGGCAGGACCGGATGTTTCTCTACGGGGGGCTTCTGCTCGTTGGCTATGCAGTGCTGCTTTTGTTTCTGACCGTCCTTCGGAACCGCACTCATACCGTCTATACGATTGCGGTGGTGGAGCTGGCCCTGCTGGTGATCACCCTGGCGGGCGCGGTGCAGGTGCCGCGGATTCAGGAGAAAGCAAAAGAAGAGGAGGCCGGGCGGTTCGGCCGCTATTACGTCAGGGCGCTGACGGAAGAGATGGGAAATCCGGCGGGGTATCATCCGGAAGAGGACGGCTTTTACGAGGGAGAAGATTATGAGACTCTTCGGGCACAGCTGTCCCGATTCGTCCGTCAGGACGACATCTCGGAGATTTTTGCGGATATCTGTCTGGTGAGCGGAAAGGACCACCGGATTCTGGTCAGCGTCAGCGGCCGCAACGGACAGATGTTTGAGGAAATCTACGGAGTGGGGACCAGGAAACTGCTGGATAAGCTGACGAATGACGGACGGGAGGGCAGTATGCTTATCGGCATCCAGGGGAGAACCCATCAGGTGATCGGAGTGGCCGCCTCAGATGGACTGTCTCCGGAATATCTGATGCTGGGAATCACCCAGCAGGAGGATGGTTTTCGTTCCTCTTTGCGGAGTCTGGTATCGCCGTTTCTTTACGCGGGGCTTGTATTTCTGGTCGGCAGCGCGGTCAGTATCTGGCTGCTGCTTTTACAGGGCAGAGAACTAAAACAGCTGGCGGCAGCCATGCAGATGCTGGCAGGCGGCGAGACCGAGATTAAAAAGGAAGCCGTTTACGGAAAAGATGTGGACTTTATGTGGAACAGCCTGATGGAGACAAGGAAAACCATCAGCCGAATCAATTATACAAGGTATCAGATCTTTGAGTCCTGCTACCGCTTTGCACCGAAAAACATTGAAAAGATTCTGGGAAAGGATTCCATCACGGAAGTAGGCAGCGGAGACGTGGTCCTGCTGCACGGGACCGTAGCGGTTATCTCCTCCGATCGGGCGGAGGGCAGCGGTTCGGCAGTCGCAGAGCAGATCGGCAGCTTTGTATCCCTGATCGAACAGTACCAGGAGCGAAGCGGCGGCTTCTTTGTGTCCGGCGACTGCGGTCTGGATACAATGAAGGTGCTGTTTCTGGAAGCGTCCAGAGACACGGTAGAGTTCGGCGTCTCTTTGATGCAGGGATTCCTGGAACAAGATCAGAAGCTTATGCGGAGTGGGAGGACGGGAATTCTGCTGCACTATTCCCAGTACATGTACGGGGTGGCGGGCACCAGAAAGCACAGTATTCCCTATTTGCTGTCCCGGGAGTTGGAGGAACTGGAGCGGTATGCCAGATGGTTCCAGACTTTGAATCTTCATCTGGTGATTACAGAAAGCGTCAAGAGCAGAGAGCATCTGGACAGTCCTCTGCGTTATCTGGGCTATCTGTTCATCACGGGTACAAAAGAGCGGATTCGTCTGTACGAGGTGCTGGACGCCTGTCCTCTTCGGGAAGGCAGGAGCAAAGCCCAGACCGATCCCAGGTTTCAGAAGGGAATCCACCTGTTTTATCAGCATGATTTTTATCTGGCAAGAAGCGCGTTTAACGAGGTGCTCAGGGAGAATCCGGAAGATTCCATGGCCACCTGGTACCTGTTCACCTGTGAAAAATACCTGAATGAGACGAACACCCAGGGGGATATCTGCAGGCTCTGCCCGGACGATACGGAACTAAAATAAAAAAACAGCATCTGAGAGCGTCGGATGCGGAACTAAAACAGGAGGGGTATGATGGGCGATAATCTGTTCAAAGTGCTGATCACATCGGCCAAGGCGAAAGTGACGCCGCTTGTGACGAAGATCAAGCTCTGGACCAGCTGGAACTTTATCCGCACCCGGCTGATCACCAGAATCCGGGATTTCTTCACCTCTC
The DNA here is from genome assembly GCA_910584945.1 of uncultured Lachnospiraceae bacterium. Lineage (GTDB taxonomy): Bacteria > Bacillota > Clostridia > Lachnospirales > Lachnospiraceae > Hominiventricola. The sequence continues at coordinate 22,523 of CAJUDY010000015.1, forward strand.
TTTTCAACGTCAGGCCCCGGCACAAAAAGGACTATTATGAAGTGTTTGGCTGGCTGGTCAGCCGGCGGCTGGCCATCGCCCTGATGGTGGCGGTGGGCGTGTTCAGCCTCTATTATCTGTTCAGTGTTCATTCGATTCTTCCTTCCGCGAAGACGGAAGGGGTAAAAACCTATGATTATGATTCCATCCTGCTGCGATTTGCGAAGGAAAAGGTCCGCATTCTTGGGAAATCCGGTTATCTGGCCTATGAGGGACAGGTGGAAAACGGAAGCGTCACCGGATATGGAACCTTGTATAATCCCCAGGGAGTCGTGGTGTATCAGGGCAATTTCGACAAAAACCGGTATCAGGGCAGCGGTACCCGTTATTATGACAGCGGAACCACCATGTATGTGGGAGAGTTCGAGCAGAATTTATTCCATGGAAGCGGAAAATTATATCGGGAAAGCGGAAGCCTTGCCTATGACGGAGAGTTCTCCCTTGGGAAAAGAGAAGGGGAGGGCAGACTGTATGATTCCGGAGGAAATCTGATCTACACCGGCAGCTTTGCCCACGACGCGCTTTTATACAGCACGCTGCTTGGAAAAAGAGTGTCGGAGGTCTCTGAGGCTTATAAAGGGGCGCGAACGCTTTACGAGGGCGATCAGGATTTTGTGGTGGTTCTGGAAGACATCGGCGCCATGTATCTGGGAGCGGAGGAGACCGACACTCTGGACGGCGAGCGGACGGTGGAGCAGGTGCTGGTTTTACAGGATTCCTTCCAGGGGGGAGGGGTCGTCTGCACCGATATCCTTGAACTGAGAGAATACTTTGGAGCCGAAGATTATGCGGGCAACGCCTCCGTCACGCTTCTGGAGGCCGTGGCCGTAGGCCGGGTGGCTTCCAGAGGAACGGGCATTGGGTTCCGGCGGGAAGTGGAGATGGAGGTCACCTCGGAATATGAAGATTATTATCAGGTGGAAGGTTACGACGAGGACTATACGGTGTATCTGTACTCCTTCCGCAAAGACGGACTGATCTACCATTTTGTCTGTCAGAACAAAGAAGAAGGCTTTTCTTTCTATACCATCGAGCAGATGGGAGAGGAGGCGTCATGAGGAAGTGGACAGGACGCGGCAGAGGACTGATCCTTTTCCTGCTGCTGTCAATTCTGGGAGGAATGGTCTCCGGTATGGACGTACAGGCAGAAGGAGGCCTGCTCCTGAGCCTGGATATGGCGAAAAAAAACGGTGTGGCCAACAGTCCCGGGCTGGAAAAGCTGGAGAGCGAACGAAATGTAAAAGAAGTGTCGCTCAGGCAGGCGGTCAAGTCCATCAAAGTAAAGCAAAAGAATATGTCCACCTTTCGCTGGTCCCCCCTTCTGTCCTTTAAATTTCCGGAGAAACCGGACCTGTCGGAGGCTTTCGAGTTCGAGTTTAAGCCCATTCAGATCCAGGCCCAGATTGATACGGTCAATCACAAGATGACGGACCAGATACTGGAGGTGTATGAGGAGGTCTCCAACCTGTATGTGGACATTGTGATCCTGCAGGATAAGATCGCTTTTGAGGAGGAGCGCCTGGAGGTGATGAACCGCACGTTTCTGAAAAATCGTGCCGGACTTGTGACCGGGCAGACGGCGGAGAAGGATGTGGAGGCCATGGAGCGGTCTTTGAAAGCGCTGAATGACCAGATTGCATCGGACCAGAGAAATCTGAACGCCGACAAGAAAAAGCTGTCGGAAATGATCGGGATGGACGTGACCACCGAATATCGATTTGAGAATCCCTTCGTATCTTCCCGGATTGACCGGGGCAGTCTGAGCGACCTGATCCAGTATACGCTGGATCATGATGAAAATTATTACGAAGTCTCCCTGAGCGCGGCCACAAGCCTGATTTCGCTTCGAACGAATTACCGGCTGATGGAGGGGCAGTACGGCAGCAAGATGTCATATATCTCTGATTTTGTGAATCAGACGATCGCGGGCCAGAAGATCAGCCAGAAGGCATTTAAAAAGCAGTATGAAGAATTTTTAAAAGCCATTGACGAACCGTGGCAGGGAAGCGTCCGGATTCTGTTCATCCGGATTCCCAAAGAGTGGTTCAAAGGCCAAATCTCCGGCATTCGCTATGTGGAGGATGAGCCGTACGCCTTATATGAAGCGGCGCTGGAGTATCAGGACGCGCTTCTGGAGAAGCAGAACGAGGAGCGGTCCTTAAGGCAGCAGGTGGAGGAGAGCTTCAACAATCTGGTCAGCATGCGGAATGCCTATGACACTTTAGCGGAGCAGGTGAAGGAGGCGGAGGAAAGCCTTCGCGCCGAGGCGGCGCTGAACCGTCTGGGAGAGCTGACCTACGAGGAATATAGTACCTCATTGTCTTCCTATGAGGAGACGCAGAATGAGATGTTCGAGGCGCTGGGCGCCTACTCCCAGGCGCTATACTCCTTTGACCGTCTTACCTGCGGAGGCGTGACCGCTCTTCTGGAGGGGACGGGAGCGGACCTGAACGCGGGAAGCGGCGGAGAGAGCTATGTGGATGAGGAGTACGCAGGCGGCGCGTATTATTATATGGAACCGATCATCGAGCAGCAGGAGTTCCGGGTCGGCGTGAGTATTCCGTCGGATTTTCCGATAGAGGTTACCCATTTTGAACTCTGGTGCGATCAGATCCAGATCGGGACCCGCACGGAGATCGGCGATACCATCCGGCATCTGGGTCTGTCCGTGGATCGGGTGTCCGAAGTGAAGCTTCGGTTCTACAACGGCGGCGAGTTCGTGGACGACTGTGCGATTGATCCCGAAGTCTACAGCGGTCCCATAACGCTTATAAAGGATTATCGGATTCTGGAGCAGGAAGGGACGCGGATCGGAACCTATACGGTGGAGAGCTATCCGGCGACGGGGATGACGGGGATCACTCTCTTGCCGGACCCGTCGGAAGAGATCGGCTATTACCGGATTCGGAATCAGGAGGGGAACTGCCTGTTGGGAGAAGCATTGCTGCCCATCGGGACAGAGTTTCGCCACCTTACGCTGGTGCAGGAGGGCCTGGAGGAGCTGGTCGTCGAGTTCTTCGGCACAGACTCTCAGCTGAAGTATACCGGATATTTCGAGACCGGCAGTCAGACACTGATGAAAAACCAGGAGGGAACATGAAGAAAAGTAAGAAGATTCTGGGATGCTGCATCCTGCTGTGGTTTTTTTGCCAGCAGGTGGTCTTGGGAAAGGTCTTTGACGAGTCCCAGGCGGTCTCCTATGAAGAATTTCAGGCTTCACATACGGTGGAAGACGCCACGTTGTTCATCGGCACCTATCTGATTCATGTGCAGGCTCTGACCGATGAATTATATGAAAAAGCCCAGGAAAGCGCTTCGGATTCCAACCAGATGAATGTATATTATAAATCAGAGCTGGCGTCCGGCGCCTGGATGGACATTACCGATGCAGGCGGACTTTCAGATCTCGCAGGACAGGGAACAGTGGTGGAGGAGAGTGAGCTCTCTCCGCTCTGGGTAACCTGCTACACCGGTTCCGACGGCATCACCAGGGACGCCAGAGACGATCATGTGATCGATATATTCAGCGAACCTTCTCCCTATGACCTTTACAGTCTGGCGGAACTGGAGCCCATCAAGATTCAGTACAGCAATGTGTTTTCGCCGGACAGTGAGGGAGTGGATCGTTATTACTATAAGAAGCTTCGGGATTTTTTCAGTCTGGATCTGCAGAACGAGATCACGCAGGAATGTGATCTGAAGCTTCTGGGTTTGCAGGGTTGTTATGAAAGCCTTCGTGCCTCCGGGAAAAATGAACTGGCCGAGATCGTCAGCAAACTGATGAGCAGGATCGATTCTGAAAGGAGAGCGGAGATCTTCTCCAGACTGTCCCAGGTGGACGGCAACGAACTGAGCGTTCTGCAGGATATCTGTTCCGGGTCACAGTTTTACAAAAACAGTGAAGAGGAGGACGAGGAAAACGGGGATGAGGAAGAAGAGGAAGATGACGACGATTATGACGGCAAGCAGTTTGTGGAGAATTCCGCAGTCATAGACGCCATCGGCACGGCGATCCAGAATTGCCAGGAGAGCTATATCAGGTATGCCGGCAATGTGCTCACGGAAGGCGACACGGTTCTTAAAAACGCAGAGTACGAGAAAAGCATGGCGGCGGCAGAGCTGGCCCAGGGAGGTTATGGAAGCGGGATGGAAACGCTGCTTGTGGAGCTGACGCACCTGTATCACCTGGAGGAGGACGTGGTGGCGGACGCCGACGCGGAGCTTTCGCTGCTGGACAGCGAACTGCTAAGTCAGGCGGATCTGAAATACGCGCAGCTCCTGACCGAAGGAGCCGGAAGCGCTTATCAGACAGCGGCGGCGAACGGTTCCAGCCAGTCAGTAAAAAATCAGGTGCTGGAGGATCAGAAGGCGAAGACCGACGCGGCGAGACTGGAACTTCAGTATCTTTTGCAGGCGAAATCCAAACGGCAGCCTTCCGGGGAAGCGGCGGCTTTTCTTTATCAGAGGATCGAACATGCGGAAGCGCTCTACGGGCAGCTTAAGGAGGATGACTATCAGACGAAGGCAAGGGAGAGCATCGACGCGCATATCCTCTGGCTGAAAGAGCTGGCCCGCTCCGTTGAGGAGGAAGATGAGACTTCGGAATCCGATCTGCAGAGGCTGGAGAAAAAGAAGACTGGACTTTTGGAAGAACAGACCAAAGCCATGGATCAGAATGATCTGAGCACGGTAAAAAAATATGACGTCCTGATCGAGCAGGTGGACCGGGAGATTGAGGCCGAGGAGCAGAGGCTTCAGGCGATTCTCTCAAGCGCCTCCAGTTCCGCGGCGGAAAAGGCGCGGGCGGCAAATCAGACGGGCGGAAGCTCCGTATTGAGCAATATCAGCCAGATCAAAGACGCGGCTCTGCTGGAGATTGCCGAGGGAAACACGGAGAGTCAGGACAGTATTATAAATAAGCTTAACGCCTTGTCCGCCCTGGGAGCGGAGAGTGCCATCGCGGAGATCCGGGACAAGATGCGCGCCTCCGGCAATGACTTTCAGGAGGCGGAGAAGCAAGCGGAGCAGGCCATCCTGGACAGCCGGGAAAGCAGCCTTTATGACCGGTACAGCGGTATGGGCGGCGCCGGAGGAGATGAAAACGGCGCCGGGACGCAGAGAGGAGATGAAAACGGCGCCGGGACGCAGACCGGAGGAGAGACCGGCGCCGGCACGGACGGCAGCGGGGCCGGGACGGCGGCAGATTCCGGCGCCGGCAGCGCCGGAGAGGAGAGTCAGGATACGCAGGCTTCCGGCGAAGAAGAACCGGCGGCTTTGGTGGAGGACGCTTTTGGGACGTCTTTTGACGAACTGAATGACCGCCAAAAAGCAGCGGCGGTGGCGGTCCTTCACCATATGGGACAGTCCGGGAATCAGCGGGCGGCGCAGACGGCGAACACCTGGCTGAATACCTGTGTCCGGGAGGGAAACCGATACATATTCCAGAAGCTTAAAAGAGAGGCGGAAGAATACCTTCCGCTGCCGCTTATCGCTTCCTGCACCGGACACCGCTACGTGTACAGTGACTCCAGAATGGAGGTGACGCTGTCGAAGAAGCTTTCGGTCTGCCGCTTCCAGGTGTATCGGGATGAGGTGCAGCTTTTGGACGGCGTGACGGAGAAGCTTTCCGGGGCTGTGAAGGTTCAGGGCGGCTGTCCCTATCTGTCGGAGGAGGACGCCCGGCAGTATTTTGACTGTGAAGCCGAGTACATCGATGAGACAGAGTACGGGATCTGTCTGGGACCGGAGGAGAGCCGCCTTGTAAAATCCATCGAAGAGACGATCCGGGAAGGGGGAAATTGATATGGCAGATTATCCGATTATTGCAGACGTCAGTTCCTACATCGTCCGGATTCTTCGTCAGAAGATGTGTCCGGAGCCCATCCCGTCTCCCAATAATATAGAGATCTCTTCCCCGGCGGATCAGGATGTGGATTATATCCTGGGACTGTATTTGTACGATATCCGGGAAGAGAGCGATGTGACCCAACAGCCTTTTATTCAGAAGGGCAGGGTACAGCTGCAAAGACCGCCAAGACCATATGGTCTGTACTATATGGTATTTATCAACGGCTCCTCCCAGATGGGATTAAAGGCGCCGGATATACAGAAGATCATCGGAAGAGTGGCCCAGATTGTCAACGACAACAGCTCGGTTCTGCCCAATCAGCTGCAGTCCTGGCTGGACACTCAGGAACCTCCCATTGTACTGTCTCAGGCGAAGATAAGTTTGGAGGAGAAGGTTCGGGTGTGGCAGGCAATCAACAAGCCCTACCAGATCAGTCTGTTTTATAAGGCGGCGCCTGTATTTTTGTCCAGCGAAGTGGTGATCAACACTCCTCGTGTGGTGGACGCCAGTTTTGGACTGTATCTTACAGGAGAGGAAGGAGGGGATGGGTAGCAGATGAATGCATCTGTGATTCGTTTCCGGCTGGATCTGCTGGTCCGGCTGATCGATACGACTACCGGCGGGTCCGTGGAAGAGAGGAACGTCCGTTTTTTCAGAGATGGGAAAGTGGTCCGCCCCGCCACGAGGGGAGGCGGCAGCTATGTGTTTTTGAATTGCGGACGGGAGGACTTCGAGCTGGAAATCCGGGCGTATGGATATGATCCATTCCAGATGTCTGTACAATATGAGGCGCTGGAGGATGCGATGCCCGTCATGGAAGCGTTTCTGATTCCGTCCGAGAGCGGGTCAGGGGGGCGTCCGGTACTTGGCCTTTCCGGCCGTCTTTTGGGTATTCAGTCTATACAGGCGGTAAACGTAAATGCGACCTGCTGCTGTATCAGCGAGTTTGACGAGCGAAGGCGGATCATGAAACTGTTCGGTGTACACCGGTCGGGAATGGATGGCATCTATTACGGTCTGCTGCATCCGGACAGGCAGGATTACGAGCCTTTTGCGATCCAGAAGGTGATCGGGAAAGACTCGGTGAAGATCGACCATCCGCTGAAGGAACCCTTCTCCGTGAACGCGCCCATTTCCAGGATTATCTTTGGAAGTGTGACAGACAGGGGAGATTACTGTATCCGGGTCCGGGATGACAGAACGCGTCTCTTTTATCTGGTCCGGTATGTGGTGGAGGATGAGGCGAGATTTCGGATGGTGGACTTTCATCATCCGGAATCTGGGCTTTTGTGAGGTGAGAAACGATGGCAGAACTTGTAGTGACCGGGGCGTCGGCGGTGTGTTCTTTTGGAACTGCGCCGGGGACCATAAGCGCGACTTCCCAGGCGGCCTGCCTGGCAGAGGGAAAACCGGTGGCGACGATTCAGGATGCCCAGCCGGCCAATATTACCCCTTTTGGGATGTGCACCTCGCTTTTGAATCCCCAGGTGGCGGCAGCTACAGCGGCGGCTATGGGCGTGCTCACCCCTCAGCCCTGCATGCTGGTTCCCGCAGGTACCTGGACGCCCATGAAGCCGGGGGTGCTCCTCGGCGGTCAGCCGTGTCTCACCCGGGACAGCACCCTTTTGTGCAGCAACGGAGGAGGGATGATCAGCATCACCGCTCCAGGCCAGATGAAGGCCGTAACATCATAAAGAAACCCAAAAACAGCATCGGGAAGATGCGGAACTTAAATAAGGAGAACAAGAATGGCAGAATATTTTACCCCCGGGGTATACGTGGAGGAATATGATAATTCTCCCCGGAGCATCGAAGGCGTCGGTACCAGCACCGCCGGTTTTATCGGCTTTGCGGAGAAGGGACCGGCTGTGGGAGCCCCGTCTCTGGTGACCAGTTTCAAGAGCTTTACCAGACAGTTCGGCGGATTTTTAAGTCAGTTTACTTACGGAGAATACCGGTATCTGGCCAACAGCGTAGAGCAGTTTTTCATCAACGGCGGAACCAGATGCTATGTGTCCCGCGTGATCGCGCCGGACGCGAAGGCGGCGAAAAAGGAGCTGGGAATCCTCTCCATCGAGGCGGCAAGCGAAGGAAAATGGGGCAACCGGATTCAAATCTCCATGGATACGGTGACCAAACGGAAGATGCAGCTCATCGCTCAGTCGGGCAGCGGCTACATCGCCAAAACCGTGGAAGGCTTCCGGGAGGGGGATCTGGTGGCGGTCGGCGGCGAGTACAACCGCATTGCCACGATCTACGACAACAGCGTCACCTTTGAAAATCCATTTGAGAAAGAAGTTGTAGATACCGGCATCATCCCCAAGACGGTGCTCTATCTGGTGACGGTGGACGTGAGCATCCGCTACAATGACGAGGTAGAAAATTACACGGAGTTAAGCTTCAATCAGTCCTCCCCGAACTATATCGGTTCCCGGCTGTCGGGCAGCGAACTGGTAAAAGTGACCGTTGGCCAGACCGGACAGATCGGCAATCCGGTGGAGGAAGTGTTCGGAGCAGGCAATCCGGGCGGCATCCTGAATCTGGAAGGCGGCTTTGACGGAACCATGAGCAAGGTGACGCCTGCGACCTTTATCGGTGTGGATGAAGGTCCTGGAAAACGTACGGGAATTCAGTCCTTCCTGGAGAACAGCACGGTCAGCATGATGGCGATTCCTGGCATCACCGATCCGGAGGTGATCGTATCTCTGGTGGCGCACTGTGAGAGTCTTAAGAGCCGGATCGCGGTCTTCGACATGCCGGGAGATCTGTACAAGACGAAGGACCTGATCGAATACCGCAATATCATCGATTCCAGCTACGGCGCCATGTACCATCCCTGGATTCAGGTCTTTGACCGTTCTTCCAACAAGAGTGATTACATACCGCCTTCGGGAGCAGTGCTTGGAGTATACTCCAGGACGGATATCAACCGGGGAGTGCACAAGGCGCCCGCCAATGAGATCGTGTTCTGTACCGGCCTGAAGGTGAATTATACCAGGGCGGAGCAGGATGTGCTGAATCCAGAGGGCGTGAATCTGATCCGGGCGATTCCCGGGCAGGGAATCCGCGTGTGGGGCGCGAGGACGGCCAGCAGCAACAGCGCGTTCAAGTATGTCAATGTCAGAAGGCTCTTTATCTATGTGGAGGAGAGCATCAAAGCAAACACCAACTGGGTGGTATTCGAGCCCAACGATACGGCGCTCTGGCAGAGAGTCAGCCTGACCATTTCTTCCTTCCTGGACAGCATGTGGAGAACCGGTATGCTGGCAGGTTCCACGCCGGGAGAGGGTTATTTTGTGGAGATCGGGCCTTCCACCATGACCAGAGACGACATCATGAACGGCAGACTGATCTGCAACATCGGTATCGCGCCGTCGAGACCGGCGGAGTTTGTGATCTTCCGGGTGACCCAGCATACGGCAGAGTCCGGCGGGGGCGAGGCAGAAGAGAGTTAAGGTTACTTTCCAGAGGCGGGAAAGATGGGCAGGAAAATCTGCATAGGCCGGGCTGAGACGGATCAGCGGCGGAAAAATAACGACAGATAATTTGATAGTCATAATTGATAAAAGAATTGAATGAAGGAGAAATGAAAGAATGGCGACGTATGAGAACAGTAAGGGGCTTGCCTATCCTTTGACAAAGATGAACTTCCTGGTGACGGTGGACGGGGTGTCAGGGACGGCGGCGTTCAGTGAGGTGACGGGCGTGGAGGCGACAGTGGATGTGATCGAATTCCGCCAGGGCAACGCCAACAGTCTGGCTCCGGTGAAGATCCCGGGACTGGTGAAGCACGGCAATGTGACGCTGAAGATGGGATATACCCTGGACAGCGCGTTTAAAACCTGGGTGCAGGAGTGCGTCAGCGAGGTCAGAGGGGAGATCCCCCGCAACAATGTGCAGATCGAGATGATCGACATCAACGGAGGAGCGCCTCAGGCGCTGGCGACGGCGATCACGGGTACCAGAGTCTGGGTGCTGACCAATGCGTGGGTGACCAAGTACAATGCGCCGGATCTGGATGCGAAGACCAGCGACGTGGCGATTGAGAGTGTGGAGATTGCGTATGAGGAGCTGGTGATTCCGAACTAGCGTACTGGAAGAGAGACAGCCGGTCCGGATGCCCGTGGCTACGGGCGTCCGGACCGTAAGAAATGGTAAGGAGGCCAAAGATGGAGACCGTATATGATTTTACGCTGCCAAGAGGATATCTGGACAGCGCCGGAGAGGTTCACCGAAGAGGAAAGATGCGGCTGGCGACGGCAGGGGATGAGATCAGTGCTACCAGGGACCCGCGGGTGCTCAGCAATCCTTCCTATTTGACAATTGTGGTGCTTGGGAAGGTGGTCACGGAGCTGGAGGGCGTGGAGATGGTGACGGCGAATCTGATCGAGAAGCTGTTCACGGCGGATCTGGCGTTTCTGCAGGATATGTATCAGCGGATCAATGACATCGAGCCGCCGATGATGGAGACCGTCTGTCCCGACTGCGGGAAGGTGTACAAGGTGCCGCTAAATTTTACAACAGGGGGATAAAGCTGTATCCGGAGGAAGAGCTTTACCGGGAGATGGCGTTTATCTCGTATTATTTTCACTGGAGCAGCGAGGAGGTCCAAAGGCTGGACCACAAGGTCCGAAGGAGATGGTGCAGTGAGATCTCGAAGATTAATCAGAGTCTGTCCCCCGAAAAGAAGTCCAGAGAAAAGAGCATTCTTGACATGAAAGCAACGCGTTAGACAGGAGAGGTTATAGGATATGGCAGTCGTGCAGGCAAATTCCGGTAATATTCTGGTCCGGAACTACGGGAACAATCCGGCGGTAAATTTTAACTTTATGCTCCGGGTGGAAGGAGTCTTTGATCTGCCTTGCAGATCCGTACATGTATTTCAGAAGGAAAACGAGTACGAGCTGATTCAGGAGGGCGGACTGAACGATTACGTCCACATGCGCCGGAAGCCGATCTCCAAGCCTTTTACCTTTCAGGTGGAACGGTATGTGGGGACGGATATTTTGGACCCGCTGGCCAACGGGACGGATCTGACGCTGCCGGTGATCCTGATGGTGAATCGTTATCGGATCTATGGGGATTTTCTCCCGATCCGCATGTATGTCTTTACCGGGTGTACGGTGATGTCAAAGGAATACGGGGAGCTGAACGCCGAGAAGGGCGGTCTTCTGGTGGAGACGACGACCATTGCTTACCGGGAACTGGTATGTGTGGATGATGTGGCGGGGAGCTTTTTGATGGAAGAACCCTGGAAATTCGAAGGCGTCAGCAAGAGCGGAAGCGGGAATCAGTCCGCGAACCGTTCCAGGGAAGAGGAATCCGCCGCGCAGATGGAAGCGCGGGCGAAGAAGTGGATCTTCGCGGGGGGCGACAGCGACTTAAAATATCAGAGGGTGGGCGGCGGAGATTCGCCCGAAGAACCGAATGCCCAGCCGGATTTCCGCGGAGTAGGCGGCAGCGCCACCGACAGCGTTTACGCACAGAAAGAACTTCGGAAAGCGCAGATGGAACAGCGGGCCCAGAGATGGCCGCCCAAACGAAGCGCGGTGGATACGGCGAATTTCCTTGTCGGCCGCGGGAATCATACAGAAGACTTATAGAATTTACATGAAGAAGGGAGGACCGGTCAAAGATGCTGATTTTGAAAGCGCCGCTGGAGCTTAAATGCAATCCGGCCATGATCTCCTCCCAGGAAGCATTTTATCATAGAATCACAGGAAATTACGGACTTTTGTCCGCCGGAATCGACAAGGAGGATCTGCTCCATGTGGTGACCGCCCCGCTGGAACTCTATCTGGAGGAGGGCGGGGGCGTCCGGATCGCGGAGAATACCCATATCGAGAATCACCAGGAGACGAAGCTTGCGGTCATCAACAATGTGCTGAACCGGATCGCGGTGATGGAGGAAGCAAACCTCACCTATCAGGACCGGGTATTCATCACGGATGTGCTTAAGAAGCTGGGCGTCCGGGAGGTGAATCAGTTCATGAAGCAGGTATTCCGCTTAAAGCAGGAGACCCGGACCACAGAGCGGCTGATCAGTCTCTACTGGAATCATCTGGGGGAGTTAAGAGAGCGGGTGGAAGCCTGGCACAGTCACGAAAAAGAACAAAAGACGGCGGAGGAACGAGCGGCGGCCGGACCGCCGGGAGGGACGCTTCATCAGGAGATTATGAACCGTCTGAAAACCGGAGCCATCTATCAGATCCTAAATAATTTTCAGCAGAGCCAGAGCTGGAACAGTCAATATATCACCCGCCAGGAGTTAAAGATCAGCGAACAGAAGCGGGTGGCGGTGCAGGTTCTCTTACAGAAACTCCGCCAGGAGGTGAGAAAAGAGTCGCTTCCCCTGGTGTACCGCCATGACGACGGATACCGGCAGCCGGAGCCGGAGGATGAGGACTCCATAGAAACCTGGGTCGGCAGTCAGATCACCTCTTCGGTGCTCCTTAGCCTCGTCGACAATCTGTATCTGAGCCTCTCCCACCGGCAGCAAAACCGGGCCGATACCTGGCTGTCCATGGAGCACGCGCTGTATCAGTCGGCGGAGAATACCCTCTACCGGCTCAAAACCGGATTCCATAACCAGTGGCAGGTGCAGAGCGAAGAGAACCTCTGGACCGTCCGCCAGCAGAAGCTTACCGAACAGGAGATCCATCTGGCCCAGGAGCTTCTTACCGCGGGGCGGGAGGCGGAGGAACGGTTTTTCTTCCTCTGGAATCAGTACGGGGAGAATACCTGGCAGATCCTGAGCGAAGGGTATCAGAGCGCAGAGCTCTCGCATCCGGAAGGGGCAAAAGCCTCAAAGGAGGAGCTTCCGGCGGCTGCTTTGGAGGAGAAAAAAAGGAGCCGGGAATCGACTGACGCGGCATCTTCCCGCAAGAACGGCGAAGAGAGAGGAAGCAGCGGGAACATTTCCGGAATGAAATCATCCGAACCGGAAACAGAACAGGAACCGGTAAGAAGCAGGGAGACTGCAAAAGAACAAGAAGAACAGCTTCTAAAAGCGGTCGAAAAAGCCGGAGAGCCGGGTCTCAGGCAGGGAAAAAGCGCGTCGAAAGCGGGAGCAGAAGCGGAGATTCACTTTCTGTCCGGCACCTCCGCCGGTTCAGAGGAGATCGCGCCGGAAGCTTCCGTAAAGGAACTGGTCCGCTGGGTACAGGAAGGGCGGGAACGGTTTTACCGGACGGCGGAACAGTATTTGAAAGCGTCCAGTCAGGAATACCGGGAAAGCAGCCAGATTTTCCGGATCGTCGAGGCGGCCAGAGAAGCGGAACGCTCCGCAGAAAAGCGGACAGATACCGGACTGCTGAAAGAGGGGGAGTCTTTGGGGGGCGGCCGGATGGAAGCGGCCGAGACGGTGCTTTTGAAATGGCAGACTGCGGACCGGGAACCAGATGCGGCGGCAGGCTCCGGGGAAGTGCAAAAAGCCGGAGAAGCTGAGGTTGGGGGTCAGGCAGCGAAGAAGCCGGAGGAAACGGTCCGGAAGGAAATTTTGAGGGAGGCATTCCGCGCGTCCCTGCCCCGGGAGTCCGGAGAGGAGCCGTCCCTGGAGATGATATACCAGACCGGAGAGCAGGGAGCTCCTTTTGATCTGCCGGAGGAAAGTCCTCTGCCGCCCGGGACATCCGAAAAGGAATCTTCCGGGGAGCTGCTGCGTCAGATCCGCCAGATCAACCAGCAGAATCTCGAGAGACTGAAAATCCACCAGGAGATAAAGAAAGGTCCAGGGGCCGTCTCCGGGAAAATACCGGCCGCAAAAAGAGATATGCGAAGGGACAGCCTGAAGGCCCTTAAGGACCCGGAGGGCCTGTTCCGGGAATACGAGGAAGAACGGCAAAGAGAAGCGCAGGAAGAAGAGAAGCGCACAGAGAAGCTGATGGAGCTTCTGCCGCAGCAGCCCCGGAGGGCCTATGAGAAGCTCTGGCAGTATCTGTCCGCTCAAAAAGAAGGAGCGGCCCAGGAGGCGAGGGAGGCCGGCAGTATGGGGATGCTGCTTCGGGACATCCATGAGGCCGAGACCGTCCACAGAGTGACGGAGCAGGTGCCCGGGGAAGAGCTGCGCCGGATACAGGAGACTTCGGAGACGATTCTGGAAAAATGGAAAGAACCAAAGATTTCCGGGACAGAGCCTTCCCGCACGTTCCGTCAGGAGCGGCGGGGGAGCGAGGTCTCGCTGGTCCACAAGGCTTCAGAGCATCAGATCAACCAGGAGATGCTGGAATCCCTGATGGAGCAGAACCGGATTATCCAGGGCAAAACCCAGGTCACCCATGAGGAGACCCAGGACCACAACATCGTCAACCGGACCGTGCATCAGGAGACCCGGCAGGTGGTCAAAAAAGAGACCGGGGATCTGACCGAACTGGTGGAGAAGGGCATCCGGCAGCAGATGGGCGTCCTCTCGGAACAGATCTACAGCAGGCTGGAAAAACGCCTGCAAAATGAGAAGAAGCGAAGAGGTTTTTAATAGAAGATGAATGCGTTGATACAGGATATGGCGGGCAGTCTGACCGGTAATCTTCCCAAAGCGATCCTCTGCGTCCGGGATTTGTCGCAGGTCACAGAAAAAGACGGGGATCTCAAAGAAACAGGGAAAAAAGCGGCTGATCTGCAGAAGAGCCTTCTGCGCAGTACCGAGGACGCTCTGAACGGCCTGATGGAGAATCCCCGCATGGGAAGCCAGTCGTTTCGCTCTCTGACGGGCAAGGCGGGAACGATGGCGGGAAGCGGCTATCTGGCCCTGGAAGTCCAGTATAATCCGTCGTCCATCCATATGGACACCCAGGCGGGCAAGCAGGTTCAGTATTCCGGCGGAGATCTGGGCAACGGCAGCGCCAACCAGATTACCCAGATCATTCAGCCCGTGTCCACTACCATGGGTTTTCAGCTGGTCTTTGACGACATGAATCCCCAGGACGCCTTTTTGCTGGAGAACACGGCGCCGACGGCGGGGAATCTGATCTCCGGGGCGGCGGACGCTGCGAGAAAAGTAAAAGGCGCTTATTCCGTCCAGGCCCAGATGGACGGACTGATGTCCCTTCTGACGCTGAACGTCACCAGGCAGGTAGTCTTCTACTGGGCAAAGATGTGTTTCCGGGGGGAGCTGGTCAGCGTGAACAGCCGCTATACCATGTTTAACAAGGACGGCAATCCCATCCGCGGTGTGGCGGACCTGGCCATCTGTCAGGGAGGAGAAGAATTCGGCTACGAGGAAACCTACTGGGAGGAAGCTTTTGCCAGAGCGTTTGGAGATTCCCTGGAAGACAAGGTGACCGGGAAGGTGGGAAAGGCGGCGAAAGCCATGCAGAATCATCTGTTAAACATTCATTTGTAGGAGGCGTCTTGATCTATGGCTGTGACATCCATGCTGAAAAATGCCGCGGAAAGCGCCGGCGGGCATATTGAGAAAGCGATCATAGAGATCATCGATCTAAGGGGCAGGGAACTGGTCGTGGAGCCGCCGGTGTCCATGGGAGGCTCAAAGGTACCGGGCCTGTCGGCGCTGTCTACTTTCGGCGGGATGGAGGCGCTGACCGATGCGGCGGCTTCCGTGCTGGAATCTGCTCCCAGCGGCCTTTTGCCCAGTCTCACGGGAGCTACAAGAAAGTGCTTTTATGTACAGTTCAATCCCAGCGAGCTGTCTCTTACCGGATACGGAGGCGGCCGTGTGGCCAAGACGGATTTTTCCGACAAGGACGGCAAAGGGGATATCCGTTTCGAGTCGGCGGCGGTGCGGATCACTTTAAATGTGAAGCTGATCTTCGACAAAGTGGACCCCCAGGATGCGTTTATGGCGGAGAAGCTTGGCACGTCGATGACGGGGATGGCCCAGGGGGCGGTGAGGAGTGTAAAAAAGGCGGCCGGAAAGAAGGATGATTCCGTGCAGACGGAGGTGGAGGGCTTCATCGCCGCCCTCCGCTCCAAATATACCAGACGCATCACCTTCCACTGGGGGACGATGAACTATGCGGGAGTCCTGAACCGGGTTTCGGCTCAGTATACCATGTTCAACGTCAGAGGACAGCCCGTCCGGGCGGCGGTCTCCCTGTCCCTGGTGTGTGCGGATGCGGAGATTTCTCCCAACAGTATGGGCATCTGGCAGAAGCATTATGAAGAGGCGTTTCAGGGCGGGAGCAAGAGCTATGTGAAGGCGGCTCAGAAAGCGGGAAATCTGCTGAATATCAATCTCTAGGGGGCATTATGGCGGCATATGACTATGAGGGACTGAAGAAAAAATACGAGGATTTTGCCTATCCTGTCATTCATGTACAGATTGGGGGGAAAGATTTTCAGGAAAACAAAGCCGGACTTCGGCTCTCCGATGTGGAAGTGGAGATGACCAGCGGGTTCGAGGCGGCCATGGCCACCTTCTGGATCTACAACTGTTATAACCAGGTTACCTGTGCGTTTGCCTTCGACGATCTCAAGAAATACATCTGCATGGGTTCCTCTGTGATCATAAGCATGGGTTACGGCGTGCGTGTACGGGAAATCTTCCGGGGATTTATCTCCAGAGTCAACTTTGTGTTCCGTCAGGAGGAGATGCCCGGAGTGGAGATCACGGCCATGGATGTGAAGGGCATCATGATGGCGGGGAATTATTCCAGGCAGTTAAAAGCCGTCAGCTTTTCCGACGCGGTAAAAGAGATTTTGAGCAGTACCGCCTATTCCCGGCTTCAGTCCAATGAGATCAT
Source organism: uncultured Lachnospiraceae bacterium (assembly GCA_910584945.1). Lineage (GTDB taxonomy): Bacteria > Bacillota > Clostridia > Lachnospirales > Lachnospiraceae > Hominiventricola. The sequence continues at coordinate 39,110 of CAJUDY010000015.1, forward strand.
TACGGGACAGGAGATCCAGGACACGCCGGACAAACAGCGGCCAGAGCTCCGGGGAGAGGAGAAAGCCAGCGACCGGACCATCGAGATGGTCTGTGAGAGTGATTACGAATTCGTGGTAAAAGCGGCGAAAAAATACAATTATGAATTTTTCTCCGTGGGCGGAACCGTGTATTTTCGGAAGGCCAAGAGCAATCAGGAGCTTTTGATGGAGGCGGCGCCGGGGAACGGCCTACGAAGCTACGAGATCGGGTATGATTTCACCGGAATTGTGGAAAAAGTAGAGGTCCGGGGGATGGACGCGGGGAAATCCAAGGTGATCAAAGCTTCCAAAAAGATGAAGAATAAGCTCTCTCAGGGAAACAAGGCAAAGCCTTTGATAAAAAATTCACAAAAGGTGTATATTGACCCGACCGTCACATCCAAAGAGGAGGCGGACTATCGGGCGGATTATCTGGCGGAAGATATTTCCTACCGGCTGGGGACGCTGGAGGCGGAATTTATCGGGCTTCCGGAGCTGACGCCGGGCCGGTTTTTGAAGATCAAGGGACTGGGAAAGGCTGTGTCGAATACTTTTTATCTGGTCACCGTGCGCCATATCATGGATGAGCGGGGCTATATCACGAAGGTCACCGGGAAGGCGGCCGGCATGGAGACGGAAGGAATCGGATGATATGGGACTCTTTGACGTCATTGACGATATTGCGGAAAAGCAGGTGATGAAGACCGACACCGGCGACAACCGGATCTTCGGGGTCGTCGTCGGCCGGATCGCCAAAAATTATGACAAGGATATGCCCGGACGGGTGTGCGTCTGCGTGCCGGTGCGGGATCAGGATGCCAATGAGCTAAAGTGGGCCAGAGTCGCCATGCCCTCCGGAGGGTCCGGCTGGGGACATTACTTTTTGCCGGAGGCCGGGGATCAGGTGCTTCTGGCGTTTGAACAGGGAAATATCGAGAAGCCCTACGTCATCGGCTGTATCCCCAAAGACAGCGATCAGATCCTGAAAAAGTCGGTGGATGAAGACAATCAGTACAAGAAGATCGTGACCAGGAACGGCAATACCATCTATTTTGAGGACAACAAAGAGGGCAGCGGGGACAAAGACAAGATCCGCATCACCACGGCGGGAGGCGGTCACCGGATTGAGCTGGACAACGAGAACAAGATGATCCTTCTGTCGGATGAAGAAGGGACGAATCTGATCCGGATGAAGACCGGGGACGGTCAGATGGAGATCACGGCGGAAAAGAAGCTGACCATCAAAGTAGGGGACAATATCGAGCTGATCCTCAACGGGAGCAACGGCGCCGTCTCCCTGAAAGCGTCCAAGATCAACATCGAGGCCAACGGCAATATCGAGGCCAAAGCAAACAGCGCCATGAAGATGCAGGCGGGTAATGTGTCCGTGGAGGCCAATGCGTCGCTGAAGTTAAGCAGCAGCGGCCTTGCCGGTCTTTCGGGAACGCCGATCAAATTAGGATAAGCAGGAGCAAACAAGATGCCAGGAGACCATTTTTTAGGAACAGGGATGAAATTCCCGCCGCAGATCAACCCGGCCACGGGACGCTTTGCCGTCTCGTCGGAGGAAGAGAGTGTGAAAGAGTCCGTCTATCTGATCCTGATGACCCAGAAGACGGAGCGGTTTTTAAGACCGGAATTCGGGAGCGATCTGATGTCCTATACTTTTATGGATATCAATATCACTTCCGTCAATATGATGATCCGCTCTTTGACCGAGCAGATTCTGTCCAATGAACCAAGGATACAGAGCGTGTCCATCACCACGGACGAACAGGTCCGGAAGGGATGTCTTCTGGTGAACATTGACTACGTCATCAGAAGCAGCCAGGTGAGCGATCATCTGGACGTGCCCCTTTATCTGCATGCATCACCTGAGGAAGAAGCGTATGAGCCAGAACAGTATGAAACAGACCAGTGGGAATGAATGGAAGATCTTAGACCGGACCGCCGCCGGGATTGAGGAGCGGATCGGGGAGCTGGCGGCGTCCTATGCGCCGGAGTGGCATTTTGACAGGGAAGATCCGGATATCGGCTCCGTGATCGCGAAGCTGTTCGCCGGGCAGATGGAAGAGAATATCGGGCACTGCAATCAGGTGCTTGACCGGTATCACAGGGAGTTCGTGAATTTCTTAGGTCTCTCGCTCCTGCCGGCAAAGCCTGCCAGGGCCACAGTGCTTCTGGGACTGGTGCAGGATACCATACCGGGGGCCGAGGTGCCAAAGGGAACCCGGTTCCTGGCGGATACGGAGGACGGAGAAGAGCAGATCGTCTTTGAGACGACCCGCAGTCTGTATGTGACCAGCGCCTCTCTGGATTATGCTTTTTTGACCCTTCGTGAAGATGGGAGCATCCTGCCCGTGAAAGGCAGGTTCGAGGAGCCGAAGATCATGGAAGAGGAAGAGACGCCTCCATCCGGGAGCGATGAAGGGCAGTTTCGCCCTTTCCGTCTGTTCGGACACAGCCCAAATCTCACTCCGATCCAGAAAAATGCCCTTTTATTCTGGCATCCGGTGGCTCTGAATGTGGAGAACAATCCCATCCGTCTGAAGATCACCGGAAATGTGCCGCTGCTTGAGAAGATCCGGGACGGGGCATACCGCTTTTTGTACTGCACGGAAGAGGGACTTCTTCCGGTGGAAGAGGTAAAAGTACAGCCAGAGCTTGAAACTGTGGTTCTGAAAAAAGAGAAGAAAAATGCAGAGCTTCAGATAGAAGGAAATCCGCTGAGCCTGCTGGTGATCGAGGCGTCAGATCCGGTGACAGGCCACGAGAGAGTGACCGGGATACAGGTATCCTCCGAGGGGCAGCCACTTCCCGCACAATTTGTCAGCAACGGCAGTACGGACTTTGACGTGGACGCCTTTGATCCTTTCGGAGACACCCTGTCTTTGTTCCAGGAATGCTATGTGGGGCATCACGATTACTTCGGGAAAGCCGGGGCCGTGGTGCGGATTTGCTTTGAAATGTCCTTTAAAGAACACCGGATTCTGAATCGGGTACAGGGAGAGGACGAAAGCTTAAAGATCATCAAACGAAAACCGAAAGTGATCTGGGTGGATTCGGCGGCGGACGCCAGAGCGGAGGAAGTTTCTTTCGAATATTTTAACGGGATCGGCTGGAAGAAGCTTACCTTTATGCAGGAAGTGTCCGGCCTTTTCCGGGGAGACCAGGGGGGCGTTCGTGAGATCTCTTTCGTCTGCCCGGAGGACTGGCAGGGGACGGAAGCAGGAGCCTATCAGGGAAGATGCATTCGGATTCGGCTGTTAAAATCAGACAACTGTTATATGCGCCCGTGTATCCACCACTATCCGCATGTGGAGCGTCTGAGCGTCTCCTTTTCCTATGAAGGCCGCTATATGGAGCCGGCGTATCTTTACTCCATCGCGGGGACAAAGCGGATAGACCTGACCCGAAAGGTGAAGGAAGGCCGCGCGTTCACGGCATTTTCCAGAGGGGAGTACGAGGAAGACGCCCTCTATCTGGGCTTTCAGAAGAAGCTGGAAGAAGGTCCGGTCAGTCTCCTGTTCCGAATCAAAGAGGGAATCCGCTACGAAGGGATCCGGTGCCGGTTCGAGTACAGCACGAAAAAGGGTTTCTGTCAGATGAAAGTACTGGATCACACCGGAGATCTGTCCCGGTCCGGCACCGTACTTTTTATGCCCCAGGCAGACATGCAGGCCGTGACCCTGGAGGGAAAGACGGCTTACTGGGTCCGCATCACCCGGATTGCCCGGGAGGACGAAAGAAGAGAGGATACCCTGCCGGTGATCCAGGACATCTGCCTGAATGCGGTTCAGGCGGCCAATGTGGAGACCCGGGAGGAAGAAGACTATTATCTGGAAGAGATCAGGCCGGATCTTACAGTGCTTCTCGGGGTACCGGATATCCTGGATGTGGAACTCTGGGTCAACGAGAGGGGCCAGCATACCAAAGCGCAGATGCAGGAGCTGTTAAAAGCGTATCCGGACGATATCCGGGCGGAATATGATATCCTGGGGAATCTCTCCTCCTTCTATGTTAAATGGCAGGAGACCGACCAGCTGACGGAAGCGCCGTCAAAGCGCTGTTATATGCTGGACCGCATGAACAGTCTTCTGATCTTCGGGGACGGCGTGCGCACCGGTCTCCCCGCGGTGCAGGATGATGTGGCGTTCAAGGTGCGGATTCGCTGCTGCAACGGAGAGAGAGGAAATGTAGGTCCCGGGCGGATCCGGGAGACCCTGGGCAATCTGATGTTTGTGGACCGGATCACCAATCCGGTGAAGGCATACGGAGGAAGCAGCATCGAGAGCATGGAGAAAGCTCTTACCCGGGGGGCCAATATTCTGAAATCCAGAAAGCGGCTGATCTCGGCTGACGACTATGTGCAGGAGATTCTGAACTTTTCCGACGTCATCGACAAGGTTCGTTTAGTGGCCGGCAGGAAGATCGACGGGAGCGTTCATGACAATGCCCTGACCGTATGCCTGCTTTTAAAAGACTTTGAGGCGGGGTCTTACTCCTTCCACAGCGTAGCGGGGATGCTGAAAAAACATCTGCTGGAAAGCTGTGAGCTGACCATTGTGCCGGAAGATCTTTCGGTGGTGGAGCCGGTATTTGCCCGGGTCTGTGTGGATATCTGGGCGGAAGTGATGCATATGGACGATGGATTTGAGGTACAGAATCTTTTAAGGGAGACGCTGACGGATTATCTGAATCCCCTGGGAGGCCGTCACGGTCAGGGGTGGGAGATCGGAGTTCTGCCGAGGCGCTCCCAGATCCTGATGAGGCTGAATGTTCTGAAGAGCAAGGCAGTAATCCGCAAGCTGGTGGTGACCGTCCGCTATACGGACCGGACGGGTACTCATGAAATGGACCTTCACGATATGGCGGAAAATCCCTGTCTCGTCTGCTGCAGCGGAAATCATCGTGTGAACATCGCCAGGGAGGTGCGGTATGCTGAATGACCGATTCGGGGAGGAGAAAACTTACGAAGAGCTGCTGTCGGAAGCGCTGATGAAGATTCCGTTCTATTCGGAGGAATGGACAAACCGGAATCCTTCGGACCCGGGAATTACCATCCTTGAGAATCTGACTGCGTTTGAAGCGCTGCAGCAGAGACGGATTTGGGAGATTACGCCGGCTGTGGTCAGGAGACTCCTGAAACTGGCAGGCTTTGAGGCCAGGAAAGGGCGGTGCGCCAGACTGCTTCTGGCGCCCGGAAGCGGGGAGCAAAAGACGCCGCTTCTGCTGCCGGCCAACCAGCAGTTTTGGCTGGGGGATCTATGTTATGAGACCAACCGGAACATTCGGCTTCCGGCCTGCCGGCTGACCGGCGTCTACCAGGGACAAAAGAATCATATGCACAACGTCTCCTATCTTCTGGATCGGGAAGTACGGGTGCCGGCCTGTGTCTTTGGCAAACAGCCGGAAGAAGGCGCAGTGCTCTTGTTTACCATGGACGCGCTCCCCGCTCCGGGGGAGGAGCTGATCTTCTATATCACCGTGGCGGACCGGCACAACCGGAATCCTTTCGGGGAAAAGGCAGACAGCACTTTTGCCCGGATTCGCTGGGAATGTTATACCGCCCAGGGATTTGTAAAGATGCATGTCAGAGACGACACGGGAGGGCTGCTGGTCAGCGGAGAACTCAGGATGCGTCTGCCGGACGCGGAGGCTCTGCCCTGTGAGGATGCGCCGGGCGGAGCGTATGCCATCCGGGCCGTTCTGGAGAAGGCGGACTATGACGTGCGGCCAAAGCTGGTGCAGATCGACGGGTTTCTCTTCGAGGTATGGCAGAAAGAAACGTTATCCGCCTGCTATACCTTCAATAAGGTGTCGTCGGCCAGCCTGCCCGGACACCTTCTGGGAGAGGGATATGTCACAGTGTTCTGTAAAGAAGAAAAAGGTTCTTCCTATAAAAAATATGAGCCCTGCCGTATCCCCGGGGAAAAAGGAAGATTTTTTGAAGTCCGGGAAGACGAAGGAGGGCAGGTAACCTGGCTGTTCGACCGGCGGAAGTTCGGTTACGGGCCGGCCAGAGTGAAGAATGCCATCAAGATCGTCGTATATCAGGAAGCCGTGATGCGCCGGTATACGCTGGGCACGGTTCTGGGATGCGACCATCAGAAGATCCCTCTTCCCGCCGGACACCTGGCGGCGGAATCTTTCTGCATTATTGCCGGGAGAAAGGATGACCGCGGAGAGGCGATCTATGATTTCGTCCGGCCGGGGCGTTATGGGGAGAAGGATCTGACTTATGAGCTGTATGAGAACGACGGATATCTGATTATAGAAGATGCGGGCGACTATATCGGCGCCAGCCTGTATATGGGAGCCTTTGCTGTCACCAGAGGAGCGGAAGGCAATATTCGGGAGGGCAATACGCTGACGGCCGCGGGACTTCCTGGCTCCTTATATTTTTACAATCCCAGACCGGGAGCGGGCGGCTGCCATCGGGAGAGCCTGGAGGAAGTGAAGAAACGGTTCCTCATGGATCTGAAAAAGCCTTTTGCGGCGGTGACGGCGGAAGATTATGAGCGTCTGGTGATGGAGACACCGAAGCTTTGTATCCGAAAAGTCCGGGCGTACGTAAGCGGAAGCCAGAATCTGGTCCGGATCGCGGTGATGCCGGGGACGGATGAGGCGTTTCCTGATTTGTCGGAGGTCTACCGCCGGGAGATCTTAAGACAACTGGAAGAGAGAAGACTTCTGACCACCCGGATCGAGATTCTGCCGCCGGTATACACGCCGGTGGATGTGCAGGGTACCATCTATGTGAAGCGCCAGTATGAGAACAGTCTGGTATTGATTGAAGAGACCATCCGCAGGAAAGTGGACTATCTTTCTTCGGGCCGGAATTTCGGAGAGGTGTTAAAGTTTGACGAGGTCTTTCATGAGATTGAATCTCTGGACTGTGTGGAATTTATCTATGAATTGTCTCTGTATCCGCAGAATCCCGGTCTGGCGAGGCTTGTGGAGGCAGATATTGTGCCGGGGGAAAACTGTCTGTGCTATGCGGGAAATATCCGACTGCAGACAGGCTGATCAAAGAAAGGGGGGTGGACCGCCATGGCAGGCGCATCCTATTCCATAAAAAAGAACCGGATTGAGAGAGGATGGCATCCGGGGTTTGTGCTTGACGGGGACGGAACCCTGCGGCTTGATCCCGGGGAAGGCGTCCATATGCTGTATCTTCGGGCCGTCGACGGCGGAGAGGAGGGCGCTTCCTGGGGAAGGCTTCGCTTCCGGGTCTCCTGCCCGGAGGATACGGTCTATTATCTCTACGCGGCGGCTTTTGACCAGGATTCCTTCTATCGGAGAGAGCAGCCGGTGCGGATCGAGGATTTTCTGTGCGACCGCCGGGAGTCCCACGAGATTAAGCGGCAGTTTATGAAGGAAGCGGGTTTTTTAAAATTCACCAATCAGAAGGATGTGCTCTTGTATGAGCTCCAGGGAAGAAACCTTTATCTGGTGCTGGAAGTCCAGGGAACGGGAGACTTTTCCATGGGGCAGATGCGGGTGGATCAGCAGGGAGATCCTTTTATGAATACTTTTCCGGAGATTTACCGGGAGAGGGGCAGCTTTTTTCACCGCTATCTGTCGGTATTTTCCAGTATCTACGAGGATTTTCAGGAGGAGATCGATGATCTGCCAAAACTCCTGGACCTTGATACCTGTCCGGCCTTCCTGCTGCCGGTCTACGCTTCCTGGCTGGGCCTTCGGGTGGGGGAGAATTTTCTGGAGGAGCCGGTTCTTCGGGCTTTGGTGAAAGAGGCCTTTTCCCTGAACCGGATCAAGGGCACGAAGGCGGCTCTTTTGAGGATTGCCCGAATCGTGCTGGGAGAAGAGGTGGTAGTGCTGGAGCGGAATGTGATGAGCGCTCACATCCGGAAGGAGCAGCTTAAGCAGGTGAACCGCCTGTACGGCGGCACGGTTCATGACGTGACGATCCTGGTGGACCAGGCGCTCACCGAGGTGAAAAAATCGCAGCTTTTGTTTCTTCTGGACCAGTTTCGGCCCATCCGTTCTAGGATCCATGTGGTCTGTCTTAAGAAGACCTGCGTGCTGGATTCCTATTGCTACCTGGACTGGAATGCAGGGATTCCCTGGCAGGGAGAGGGGCGTCTGGACCGGGAGATGGAGATGGACGGGGCGGTTTGCCTGCGGTGATATTTTAATGATAAGGAGAGAGGATTATGACGATTGCGGAGACGAGAAGAGAGGGTATGGTGCAGCTTGATGTGGAGGGAAGGGTGGATACGAATACGAGCCCGGAGCTTCAGAAGAGGATTCTGCAGGCGTTTCAGAAGGGGAGTACGGTGATTTTGAATCTGGAGGCGGTGGATTATATCAGCAGTTCGGGGCTTAGGGCCTTGTTGATCGGGCAGAAGACGGCCAGCTCCAAGGGGGGCTCCATGAAGCTGATGCATGTGCGGGATTCGGTGAGGAAGGTGTTCGATATGACCGGATTTTCCCAGATGCTGACCATCGAATGACGGCATGATTCAGTTTGTGCATGTGACGAAGCAATACGAAGGCGAACCGGAACCGGTTCTTCGGGATTTTTGCGCTGTGATTGAGGACGGGGAATTTGTGCTTCTGACCGGGGAGAGCGGGATCGGGAAAAGTACCTGTATCCGGCTGCTGCTTCGGGAGATTCCGGTTACCTCCGGAGAGATCTTTGTGCTGGATCAGGAGCTTGGCGCGCTCTCGGATAAGCAGCTTCCATTCTATCGAAGGAAGTTGGGAGTGGTATTTCAGGATACTTATCTGGTCCCGGAACAGACGGTTTACCAGAATGTGGAGCTTGCCAGGCTGATCGTGGGAGGAACGAAAAAGGAAAACCGGACGGTCATCACTTCTTTGTTTGTTTTGCTTGGGATCACTCATCTTCACAATCGGTATCCCAGGGAACTTTCAGGAGGGGAGCGGCAGAAGGTCTGTCTGGCCAGGGCGCTGGTGAATTATCCGTCCATTCTTCTGGCGGACGAACCCACGGGCAATCTGTCTCCGGGGGAGTCCCGGGAGCTTCTGAAGCTTTTTGAGATGGTGCACCGGCAGGGGATCACGGTGATCGTGGCGACCCACGACAAAGAAAATGCCCAGGGACTTGCGTATCGGGAGATTGCACTGGGGGAGAACACCCACATGGACGCCCATCCGGGCTGAGACAGAATAGCGATAGAAAAATGGCGATAAGTCAGCATCAGAACGGACAGTGCCCGGATGGATAAACAGGAGTGGGGTGAGTGCAAATGCATCTGGATGCTGAAAAAAGGAGATGCGAGACTACTATATAGGAGAAGGATATGAACAAGATGCAGGATATCACACTGCAGGCCAGTGATGATACATTATATACCGTGCTGGACGCCATTGAGGCGCATCTTTGTAAAAACGGATGCCCCGATTCCGTCAAGACGGAGGTACTGATCTCGGTGGAGGAGATCTATGTGAATATTGCTCATTATGCCTACGGGGGGAAGGCGGGAGAGGCCACCGTGCAGATGGAGGTCACGCAGAATCCGCGGATCTGCCGGGTCGTGTTCAGGGACCGGGGCGTTCCCTACAACCCGCTGGAAAAAGAAGACCCCGACGTCTCGCTTTCGGCGGAAGAGCGGGAGATCGGGGGACTGGGAATCTATATGGTCAAACAGTGTATGGACAAAATAGAATACCGATACGAAGACGGATACAACATCCTGGTTATCGAGAAGCATCTTCCCCTTCCGGAGGAATCTCCTGAAACTGAAGATACTGATTCGACACATAGCCCGTGATTTCGGAGGTTCTGATCAGACTCCAGGCGTCTCCCCGTTCCAGGACGTCGCCGGTAGCGCCGGGAGACAGACGGAAGATGATCTCGGCGTCCATGCCGGGCTGCACGCGGACGTGGAGCGCGCTTTTGGTATTCAGGGTCACAAAGGTATAAGATACCGGCGCCGGGTCGGCGGCAGGTTCCGTTGTTTCCTCCTCTGAGGGAGCGTCCGGTATCACGGAATCTTCCGAAGCGTCAGCAGAGTCTTCCGCTTCTTTGGCGGAAGCAGATACCGGGAAGACAGACCCGGAGGCCAGAGGGTTCTTCGCCAGGGAAGAGCCGTACAATAACAAAGCAGAACAGATCAGGCAGCCGGCCAGAATATAGAAACCTGCGATGACATAGCCGGGGAATCTTTTTTCTTTTTCATATTTTCTCATGGTAGGTGTCTCCTCGTTTTGTCAGGTTCAGTCACGATAGGATTATGAATGACTGTATTTATCATAGCACGATTTCAGAAGAAAGACAACGAAAAAAGGAGAGGGAATGCGGGTAACGGACAAATTGATTCAGGATGCGAAGAAAAGAGAAAAAAGGAAAAAAATACAGGGGGATGAGGAGGAGGAGACCCTCACTTATTTTCCAAGAACGCGTCAGAGGGCGGTGAATCAGGAGCCGGGAGCGTTCGGCTCGGCGATGGGAGAGGGGATCAATACCCGGAAAAGTGTGTTTGACGATACGGCAGTCTTTGAGACGGGCACCGGACAAAAGACGAGATAAGGCTTCGATAAGCCGCGTACCCGGTCGGCGCTACAGACCGACGAGTTTAATATGAGAGGAATGAATATGCCACTTGGAAATTATACGTTGCACGAACAGCCCGCAGAACTGCAGAATCCGCTGAATATCAATCTGAACCGGAACAGGAATGCGAATCCGGCTCCGCTTCCCGGGGTGGAGACGGAGGAGGAGAGGACTGTCCGGCTTCAGGCGGAAGCCAGGCGTCAGGCCAGGGAGCACCGTGAGAACCGTATCCGGGCCGTCCGCCGGAACTGCCGGATCCTCATGCCGGAGACAGTCTTTAACCGGCGGAGCGTGAGCGTCCAGGGAGAAGTATATGCCGAAAGGTCCATTGAGAGCATCGGCGCGGGGAAGAGAAAGACGCGTCAGGGCTGGAAACGTTCTGCGCTGTATCAGAAGGAGGCCAACGCCAGGCTGGTGGAAAACGGCGTGGAAGCTTTTGAGGCGGGCCTGGCGGAGCGGTTCAGGGAACATGCGCTTTTGGAGTCGGAGCATCTGAAGAGCCAGGCGCCGGGAATCGTGCTGTTTCTGACCGGGGAGCAGGAGAAGGACGAGGAACTGATGCAGCAGGTATTCGCACAGAGGCAGGAGGATGCGGCGCGGATCTGTATGGAACGGTTTATGGAAACGAATCTGAATTTTGACCTGCGGACAGACCGGTCTTTTGGAGAAGCTTCTTCGGAACTGGAAGGGGTATCCAGGAAGACCCGGGAGATAAAACGCCTGCTGGAGAGATTCCCGCAGTTACGGGAGAATCTGACCGAGGATCGGAAGGTGGATCTGGACGCGAAGCTTGAGGTGGCGGAGGATCTGTCCAACTACTATGAGATACGCAAAAAAATCATCACCAACGCCCGCTACCGCAGTCATTATAATTCGGAAATCTCCTACCGCTATCATGAGAGCGACACCCTGGAGGCCAAAAACCTCACCATGCTTCTGTGGCAGGCGGAGAGATTAAAAAACAATGTGAGCTTATCTCCTGCCGCAGAGCTTCTGGAGAGGCTGGATCAGATGAATCCGCGGGTGCAGACACAGGCGGAGACGCATCAGCAGCCGCAGAGGCGTGCGGCGCGGCTCACAAGAGAGGATGCCATTTCTTCTTATTCGGATCAGCGCAGCATGAGTTCCAGAAGGCAGCTGGCGTCCCTAAGCCAGTGGATGCGGAGATATCTTCTTAACGGGCCGGCTGACGCGGTGGACGCGTATGTGGAGGGAACCCGCTATGCCGTAGGCTATACGGAGGAACGCGAACGACTGAAAAAAGCCATGAATGCGGTGGACGAAGCGCTGCGGACAAGGGACGATGTGGCCCTCAGACATGCAAAGGATTATTTTGAGCGGATGACAAACGGCAGTCTGACCATTTCCGAGGATGCCCCGCGCCTGAATTTTGCAGGGGAAAAACCAAAGGAGGCCGGACGCGTCCGCGGCGGCGCGCATCGAACCGAAGTGCTGAGAGCCTTTACGCACTGGAGTGCCCAGGAAGATACGCCGCTGTTCTCCCACGAGCCCACGGTCAACGACTTAAAGCAGCGTTTCGTCTCCAACTGCTATATGGTAGCGGCTACGGCAGGGCTGGTGAACGTAAATCCTTACCTGCTCAAATCCTGTCTTAAGGACAACGGGGACGGCACCGTGACGGTCCGCCTCTATCGCCGTGTGGCGAGGAATCGTCCGCAGGAGGAACCGAACCCGGCAGATATCCCTGCGGATGGAGAGGAGTTGGAAGGATTTGAGGTGGACGACGCGTTCGCGGTCGAGCATGTGCTGGAGCCCGTCTATGTCACGGTGTCCAAGGAGATTCCGCGCATCGGCAGCGCGGACGCCCTGTCCTCCGGCGCTTTGTGGATGCAGATGATCGAGAAGGCCTGCGCCTTTCTGGGGCGCGACGGCGCCACCGGCTATCGATCTTTGTGGTACGGGGAGGGCGGCGAATTTCTGGAAAGACTGCTGGGCGTATCTCCGGTGAACGTGGCGGAGGAGGACAGGAATGACGAGCTGTTCGAGAATATGCTCCATGCCAGGGAGCGTAATATCGTCTACAATGCCGGGAGCAAAAACAACGTGGATGAAAGCGACGGTTTGAACGCCGGCCATGCGTACACGGTGATGGGGGCGGAGCGGATCGCCGGAGAGCGCTATGTGAAGCTTCGCAATCCCTACAGCACCATGTCCCTTCAGGAGGAAGAGGGCAATGTCACCCGCACCGGCAGGATGTTTGACACTTCCTCCGATGAAACTTACGGACAGTTCTATATGAAATTTGAGGATTTTATACAGAAATTTGAAAAGATTACTTATACAGATCTGAGTCATGTATGACCGGGAAAAGGCATAAAACAGGAGGCGGAATCTCTGATACCCACAGGAGTGTGTTCAATGAGAGCGCTGTTTTCCGTACGGGAGATCGGCAGGGAGGGCCAGGAATGACAAAAAGGGGAGAGGAACATTGTTTGACAGAGAGCAGAAAAACGACGCGTTTGAGAGCTATGAAAGCTACATGGAATATTTGTTTGCCTGCGTCAACGAGGGGATCAGCCGCTGTCTGGAGCGTTTGAAGGAGGTCTATGCCACGGGGCAGGGGGATTACAAAAATGTCCTCTATCCGGATCTGGAGATCGCCCACGACACCTGCAGGGAGAAATTGAATCAGTTCCGGATACATCAGGAAGAGCAAAAAGAAACAGAAGCGGAACCGGAAGCCGTTGCCCCGGAGCTTTTGGAGCTGTTCGGAGATTTTCTGGAGGAACAGGGTCGGCGGCAGGAGGAAACGGCAGAGGCGGAACCGGAGAAGGACTGGACGATGGAAGAGATGATGGACTACGTTCAGTCCCGGGCGGCATCGGCTAGGGAGAGCGGGATCAGCCTGCCCTTCTATGAGATCTGTAAGAAACTGGAATACGAACATTTCACGGTCTTCTGTCTGGCCTGCGGGATTCTCTCGTCCACCCAGACCGATTATGCGGGCGTGTTCCAGGTCATCAACGAGAACGGAGGGCTGTCGCTGCCCACAATTGAGTCTGCGGCGAAACTTTACTATGGAGAACGCTTTTCCATCACGGGGGCTTACGGGGACATGTCCGTGTGCCTGGAGCAGCTTCTGCCGGTCCTCAATCTGCAGGTCAGAGACAGCATGCCCTTTTCCACGGTGATCTCTCCCGATAAACGGATGATTGATTACCTCTTCGGCAGACATCCGCTGCGGCTGGACGAAAATTATGCGCGCTTTATGAAGCTTTTGACCGGGGAGGAGGAGAAGCTTAATCCGATTCTGGCCAATCAGGGGGTATTAGACGCCATGGAGATCTCCTACGGGGACGGGGTGCGGATTTTCTCCTATTACGGGGACGAGGGAAGCGGTCGGAAATTTTTTATCCGGCAGTTCTGCAAAAAACAGGGACTGCGGGCCATCTCCATCAACTGCAAAAAGCTGTTTGTGTATGATTTCGGATTTGTGGACCAGGCGCTCTGGGCGGTGACCAGAGAGTGTATCCTCACCGGCGCCTGCTGCTGTCTGGACGATCTGACCTACCGGGAAGAGGAGAAGGACAAATTTTTCGGCTATATGGATCTGGCGTTTTCCAGGCTTCTGGAGCACGGAATCCTGGTCTTTACGGTCAGCCGGGAGAAGCTGTCCATGCGGGAGATGACGAAGGAGGAATTTACCGAGCTGGAGCTTCCGACGCCCTCTAATCAGGAGAGGGAAAACTGCTGGCGGCATTTTTCCGAAAGCTACGCGCTGGAGGACGACGTGGACCTTCTGGAAATGGCGACCAAATTCCTGTTCACGCCGGGCAAGATCAAGTCGGCGCTCCATCAGGCCAGAAGCTTTGCCGCCATGGAGCAGAACCTGAAGATTCCAAGAGCCACGCTCTTTAGGGGCTGCAACGAGCAGATGAGTTCGGAGCTGACCCAGAAGGCCACGAAGGTGAAGGCCAATTTCGGATTTGAAGATATCGTCATGAACCGGGACCAGAGGGAGACGCTGGAGCACGCCATCGACCAGATGAATTTCCGGAAGAAGGTCTATGACAACTGGGATTACACGAAGAAATACCCCTACGGCAGAGGGCTCTCGATCCTCCTGTTCGGGGCGCCCGGCACCGGCAAATCCATGTGCGCCCAGGTGATCGCCCACGAGCTGAATCTGGAGCTCTACCGGGTGGACCTGTCCAAGGTCATCGACAAATACGTAGGCGAGACGGAGAAATCCATCTCCATGATCTTCCGGGAGGCGAAAAAATGCAACGTGGTGCTGTTCTTTGACGAGTGCGACACCCTCTTCGCCAAACGGTCCGACGACGGGGGTAGCAACCAGGCGTCAAACAACAACAAGACGGCGCTGCTTCTGCAGGAGGTGGAGGCCTACGACGGGGTGTCGGTGCTGGCCACCAACTACAAGCACAACATCGACCCGGCCTTCTTCCGGCGGATGAAATACATTGTAGAATTCCAGTTCCCGGACCCGGATACGAGGGAGATACTCTGGAAGACCACGATTCCCAAGGGGACGCCCTTAGGGGAGGACGTGGATATCCGTTTTCTGGCGGAGAAGTTCGAGTTCGTGGGCGGAAATATTAAGAACTGTATTTTAAACGCCGCTTTTCTGGCCGCTGCCGACGGGGACGGGCAGGAGGTGTGCATGAAGCATTATCTGCAGGCCATCCGCTACGAGTTTGTCAAGACGGGGAAAGTATTTACAAGGTCGGACTTCGAACCCTATGCCTCGTTGGTCGGACTGTAAGTTTAAAAATAAAAAAAGAGTATCGGTAAAGCTGCGAAACGATTTCAAGGAGGAATAATATGCCACTGGGAGATAAGACATTGACGAAACAGCCAGAAGAGCTGCAAAATCCGCAGCATGTAAATCTGAATCAAAACCTGAACCAGAATCTGACGCAGGTTCAGCCGCCTGCGGAAGAGACGGAAGAAGCAAGAGCGCAGAGGCTCCAGGCGGAGTTCAGGGAGCGAAGGGAGCGCAGAGAGAGCCGCATCCGGGCGATCCGGGAGAGCTGCCGGATCACCATGCCGGAAGTGGCATATACCAGGAAGGGCGTGATCGTCCAGGGAGAAGCATTTGCCAGAAGGTCCAATGAGAGCATTGGCGCCGGAAAGCGGAAGATGCGCCAGGGCTGGAAACGCTCCGCCCTGTATCAGAAGGGGGAAAACGCCAGGCTGACAGAAAACAGCGGGGGAGCCTGGGAGGAGACCCTGGCGGAGAACAAAAGAAAACTGATGGAGAGGCGTCCGCCGGAAGAGAGAGCGGCAGCGGCGGCGCAGGCGCAGAAGATCGAGGTGTTTCTGACCGGGGAGCAGGAGAAGGATGAGGAACTGCTCCGGCTTGCGGGGGACGAGGAGGCGATGGTGAGAATCTGTAAGGATCGGTTCATGGAAATGAGGCTGATCTTTGACCTTCGGACGGACCGGTCTTTCGCGGAGGCGTCCGCAGATCTGGAAGGGGTCGCGCAGAAGACCCGGGAGATGAAGCGTCTTCTGGAGCAGTTCCCGCAGGTTTGGGAGGGCCTGACAGAAGATGAGAAGACTGATCTTGGCGCAAAGCTTGAGATGGCGCAGGATCTGGTCAATTATTATGAAATACGGAAAAAGGTCATCACCAACGCCCGCTACAGAAGCCACTATAATTCGGAGATTTCCTATCGGTATCATGAGAGCGATACGCTGGAAGCCAAAAACCTTACCGTGCTCTTGTGTCAGGCGGAGAAGCTGAGGAGCAGTCAGAGCTTCCTCCGGCCTGCGGATTTTGTGGAGGGGTATCAGGAGTACCGGGAGACGACTGAGGACAGAGCAGAAGCGGAGGAAACCCGCCGGGCCAGAGCAAAGCTGCAGCTTGGGGCTGTCGAGTATGGCAAAAATACGGTATCCATTGAAGACTCCAGACATGCCGATTACTTCCGGCAGTTTATGCAAAGAGAGGACGATCCTGTCGCAAGGCGTCTGCTCAATGTAAGGGGGCGCAACTATCGGGTGACCGGTGCGGAGGAAGGAATGTCAGAACCCTTTGTAAGACATCTGTCCAATCTGCCCAGATGGAAGGCGGTGCAGTATGCCAGCCCGGAATACGTCAGGAGCATGATCGAAAATCTGACCAGGGAACCCCAGAATGCGCAGGATCGGGCAGAGATAGCAAGCTGTCAGGAAGCGAATCTGAAAGGGATGGGACAGTTCAAGGATCTTTTGAAAAAGCAGATGAATTATCTGAAAAGAAAATACGGGAATGGACTGACCGTCATTTCTGTGGATGAGCTTGAACAGCATGGGAGAGAATTTGCCAATGACTTTACAAATATGCAGGGGCTTGGCGCGTTTATTGATTATTTGAAAAAGTTTGAGGGGATGTTTGATCCCCAGGACGAGAGCGACCTGGAGATGGAACGGCTTTATACCTATTATGATAAGTGTACAACAGGGGAAGGCGCAGAGCGGAATGCATTCCTGCGGGGGAGCACCGGCAGCGCAACCTATTCCGATTACAGAAGAAGGATGGTGGCCTTGATGGTTGCTGATAAGAGCCGGGCGGAATCGGTGATCCAGCTCAGCGATACCATGCACCTGGATATCCGCTGGGGCGTCGCGTTTGACGAGACGGATGTAAAGGGAGCGGAGCTTCCCGTCGCTCTTTCCCAGCAGGATATGCGGGAGCGGATCAGAGAGCAGACGGAGGAGGCCGGCATCGGAGGCGGTCCGGACTGGCAGCAGATGTTCCAGGAGACCGAGCATAAGTCCAGGGAAGAGGCGGCCAGACACTTTGTAGAAAAAGAAACAAAGGAACGGCTGGAAGGAAAAAGCATCCGGGAACTGTTCCGGGCGGCAGCAGAGACGATGGGGGGTCAGTCAGAGGACATTCTGGATCAGGAAGTCGAGATCTATGAAGCCTACGAGATACGCCGCGAAGAGTTTCGCAGAGGCTGGGAGGAACTCCATCCGGGCGAGACTGTTCCGGAACTGTCTCTGACCGGGACGGAACGGAGCATGCGCGCGACCCTCGAGATGTACCGGCTCTACGCGCACTATGAGACCGCCCTTGATATCCGTCGGCAGGCGCTTTGGGAAGCGGAAAAACTTGGAGACCAGGCAGATCCCGTCTTAAGAAAAATGTATGAGCATCTGGCGGAGGATCTGCGTCAGGCGGCGGAGTATTACTCGAAGGAGCGGGGAAAGGTCCGGATATAGCGGATGATCGGAACCGGAAATTTCGATAAGAGGAGAATCTATGTGTAAAATAAAAGAAAAACAGGTAATGACGGACAGTCAGACCCTGAGAGGGCCTGTCACCGGACAGCCGGTCGAAG
Source organism: uncultured Lachnospiraceae bacterium (assembly GCA_910584945.1). GTDB lineage: Bacteria > Bacillota > Clostridia > Lachnospirales > Lachnospiraceae > Hominiventricola. The sequence goes on from CAJUDY010000015.1 coordinate 56,985, forward strand.
AGGAGCGGGACGAAGAAAGGCTTCTTCGCCAGAGACAGGAACTGGACGAGAGAAGGAGCCGTCTCTGGGATGCGGGACAGCAGATCGCTGTCCGGATGCCGCAGATGAGCTTCTCGAAAAAAGGAGACGTCCTCGTGGAGGGGGAGCAGTATGCAGGAAAATCCAAAGAGAGCATCGGCGCCAGGAAGAGGAAGGTGTATCAGAATATCAGCTATTCTGCTCTGTATAAGCGGGAAGCAAGGGCAAAGCGGGTAGAGGCGGCAGAGCGTGAGTGGCAGGAGAGCAGGCAGAGAATCATGGAAGCTCATCCGGAAATACTTGCGGGCCGCACGGCAGGAGAAGCGGATCTCATTGCTCAGTTCTGGACGGACAATGAGGTTCAGAACCAGGAGCTTTTAGGTCCCAACAGGAGGGAGGAGTGCCTGGCTCAGTTCATGGAGCTGGATCTGACGCTGGATCTGAGGACCGATCAGGCTTTTGCGGACCAGTGCCCCAGGATGGAAGAAATCCTGAGGAAGTCCGAAGCGTTTCTTTCCCTCTTTGAGCGCAATCCGGATTTCGTCGCCGATCTTTCTAAGGAGCGGACCGAGGCTGTGGTGGATAAGATGAAAAAGGTGAAGGCTTTCACCAATTACTATCAGATACGGAAGAAAATCATGACCAACGTCTATTACCGCAGCCACTATCACTCGGAGATCTCCTACCGCTATCATGAAAGCGACACAAAGGAACAGAAAAACCTGACCATTCTCTTATGGCAGATGGAGAGCGTGAAGAACAATGAGTGGATTCCGAGTGAAGAAGCACTGAAGGTACCGCGGGAGCGAATGACGGATTTTCGGAAAAACGCGGGCGTCACCGACGAAGGACGAAACGATACGATGGAGGCCAAAGCTGTCATGGGTCTGGACAGCGTCTACAGGATCGGAGTAAACACCCAGGAGATGGAAAAGGAAGGCCGGGTTCTGAGGCAGGGAAGCGGACCCGTCCATGAGGGCGTCGAAAGGCTGTCCGGGTGGGAGGCGGACAATCCGGAGCTGATGCGCGCCATGAAGGGAGAGTTTGAAAAACAGATCAACTACCTGGAGAGAAAATACGCAAACGGCCTGCCGCTTTTGTCTCCTCGGGAACTTGCGGACCACAGGGAAGAGATCGTGAGAGACTTTGCGGACCTGGGGCAGTTCGGGAAGCTGTTGGGGCTTCTGAAAGGGAAAGGAAGAGACTTCTTTGACCCGGACCGGGAAGAGGACAGGAAGCTTGAGAGGCTGCATGGCTATTACAGCAGATGGCTCTATACGGAGCGGCAGGCACGGATGAATTTTGCAAAAGGCGGGATGTCCTACTCGGAGTACAAGAAAAAAGCCGCAGTCGACGCCGTGTATAAGTATATCAGTGATACATGGATTCTTCTGGCCAGGAGGGTGGAAGACATGATTGCGGTAAGCGACACCATGAGGCTGGATGTGAATTGGGAAATGTCTTTGAGGAATCGTTAAGATGAAGGAGAAAGAGGAGAAAAAGATGGAGATCACAATTGTAAGAGAAGAAAACCAGAGCTATTTTGAGCCGCTGATGCCGCGGGAACTGTGGGAAAAATCAGATCTGGTCCTGGGCGCCATCGAGGAGGGAGCGGCCTGCGGGGTACTGGCGGCCACCGAAGAGTCGGAACATATCATGGCTCTTGAGTACCTGTTTGTGGCAGAGGACTATCGGAGAAAGGGGATAGCCACCGCTCTTCTGGACGGGCTGCATGAGATCGGAAGGTATTCCGGGATGGATCTGACGATCTGCCAGTATGCGCTGAACGAGGAACAAAGCGATCTGGATCTGTGCCTCGACAAGAATCTCTTTGAGCTGGATGAGGTCCGAACGCCGGTGTACCGGACGGCTTTTGGGGATCTGTCTCCCCAGTATTTCGGAAAGAAACCGGAAAGAAACGATGTGAAAAAATCTCTTTTGCCGCTGTCGGAGGTGACGGCCAGAATGTGGAACCGCTTTGCGGAAAAGCTGGAGAAACTTCCGGAGGATGAGGAGAAGCTGACGGAACTGGAGGTCAAATATATGTATGACCAGGACGCCAGCTTTCTGCTGGTCAAAAAGGGAGAACCGACAGGGTGTATTCTGTTTGAACAACTGGAGGATGATTTCCTGCTGTCTTATTTCTGCGTGCTGAAGGACGCGTCCCCCGTGGATATGATGCATCTGTTCCAGGCCAGCTATCAGAATCTGAAGACCCGCTGCAGCGATACTTCCTGGATCTATATCAACGCGCTGACGGAGACGACGGAGAAAATGGTGAAAAGTATGACTGATCAGAAGGCGGTCCTTAGGGGGCAGGCGGTGACCAGGTATTATTACTATTAATATGCCGCCGCGCAGCGACTGTAAATAGGAGGTGAGAAGATGCCGTTGACAAAGGAAGAGAGGAAGGTACTGGACAGCGTCCAGATCATGTTTACGAAGCAGGAGGACGACTATCTGGCGGCCCGGGCCAATCAATTATACAGAACGAACAAGGTGAAGGGCGATACTGCCGAGATGACGGCCAAGAGGGAGAGACGGCAGAGGCTGGAAAAAGTCGGGCAGATCAGAGAAAACTGCAGGATTCAGCTCCCGACGGTTTCCCTGCAGGGCGAATCCTATGGAACATCCTTTAAAGAGAATATAGGCGCAAAAAAGAGAAAGTCCCGCTCCAATAACCAGAAGTCCAGGCTCTACAGAAAGAGGGTGAATGCCAGTACGGTGGAGGGGGCCAGTGGCACCTGGGAGCAGACGCTTGCGGGCAGGACGAGGGATCTGGAGAAACCGGAGGGCTGTCTGCCGGGGGATTTCCGGGCGCTTTCCCAATTCCTGACAGAAGACAAGGACCATAACAGGACCCTGATTCCCGGGCAGATGCAGGAGGGGAATCTGACCCGGGAACAGATCGCTTCCTGTATCAGTCAGTACATGGCGCTCGACATGGGAGTGGACCTGCGTACGGATGAAACGATTGCAGAAGAGAGCGTCCGCCTGGAGGAACTGGCCGGGAAGACGGAAGGACTTAAGCATCTGCTCGACGGCCATCCGGAGATGACCGCCCAAATGACCGAGGAAGAGAAGCAGAACCTGCTGGTAAAGCTGGATATGGGAAATCAGATTGCGGAATATTACGCGATTCAGAAAAAGGTGATGACGAACAGCTGGTACAGAACCCATTATAATTCGGAGATCACGTACAAGTGTCATTTAGGGGATACCCTGGAACAGAGGAATCTTGCGCTTCTTCTGTGGCAGGCGGAATTTGTGAGAAACCGGGAAGCGTTTCAAGACGACAGAGCCGGGAGAGACTGGCTGCTCGGTTATAACGAAGAAGTCAGTAAGCAGGAAGCGAAAGCCGAAGCGGCTGCAAAGGCGTGGATACAAAAGGCGCCCAAGACGATCGAATTCGGAAAAAGCGGCGGCGCGATCCCGGATTCCCGTCATGCGGAGTATTTCCGGCAGCACAGCGGCAAAGAGGATCCCGTATACCGGCGGATCAGAACCGATGATTATTATGTGGTGGGAGAGCCGCATGCCATGCATGAGGGCTTATGCCGGCATATCGCCAATCTGCCCCGGCTGGAAGCGATCCAGCATATGGATAAGGAATCGTTCCAGCAGATGATGGACGATCTGGTAAGACTGCCTGTCCACATGTCTGATCCGGAGGAGGTGGAAGCCTGCCGGCAGGCAAATCTGAATGGGGTGCGGATGTATAAGGATCTTTTGAAAAAGCAGATAAACTATTTGAAGAGAAAATATGGAAATGGTTTTCTTTTGCTTCCCCCTGATGAATTTACGCAGTATGCCGATGACTTTGAACATGATTTTACCAATATGCAGGGGATGTCCTTTTTTGTGAAATATTTAAAGAAGCTGCCGGGAATGTTTGACCCGGATGATTCTGCGGACCGGGATCTGGAACAGTGGATCACATATTATCAGGCGATCCTCGTTTCGGACGGTTATGCCAGAACCGATTACAGCAAAGGGACCCATAAATCTTTTTCGTCGTATAAGCTGGGCGCCATGTTCACTACGATGAACGGGGAGGAAACCAGAATGGATGTCATCAAAAGTTCGGGTGAGCTGCATCTGGATGTGCGCTGGGGTACGTTTTTCGATGAGAATGATGTACTGTTTGATGAAGTGCTTAAGTGCGCCGGACGCATACCCGCAGACCGCTTACAGGAAGAGGACTTAAGGCATTATACCTGGAACCAGCTGACGGAGGAGACCCGGCGGATGCCTAGGAGCGAGGCAATCCGTCACTTTATTGAGAAGGAATATGTCATCGCGCAGGAGAAGCAGGAGTTTGACAGTGATCTGCAGGGCCGTGTGCAGACGGCCGGCAGGATGCTGGAAAAGCTTGATCAGCGCCGGACGGAAAGCGCAGGCGGCGCCAGGGCTCTGTACGACCAGATGTGCACGGACATTGCAGACTGGCTGCGGGAGAACAGAGGGTATTGACCATGCCGCGGGAATAAAGGAGTGAAGATATGGGAGACGCATATACGAAGGAAGCCTACAAAATCATCTATCAGCATCCGGACTGGCAGTCGACGGCGCAGGAATATGAAGACAGGTTCGCCGCCAATCTGTACAACTCTGCGCCTGTGCGGCAGGCGGCCGCACAGGCCCTGACCAAATTGAGCGGGACGCTGACTTCCTATTACCGGGTGAAGAACCTGAACCAGGAGCAGTCGGAAGATCTGGCGGCGGTAGGGCAGGTGGCGGAACAGATCAGCGGACGCACGCCTGACGACTGGAAGGTGCTGGAAGGCGCCCTGCTGCAGAGAGACAGCGGAAGCGGAGCCGGGCAGATCGGCCGCTGGCAGCTGGGGGATTACGTAGAGGGGAAAGAGGCGGCAAGGCTGGGTATGGAAGGAGATTACGTGCTGTTTGAGCAGGACGCGGATTTCCTGAATCGGCAGAATATCCAGAACGTCTTTGACAACGGCAATCTGCGGGAACAGATGACCATGCTCTATAACGGGATGTTCATCAACGGCGGCAAGACAAGAGAGCAGATCGAAGAGAGCCGGTCTTTGAAGAACCTTCTCCTGAATATTACTGAAGAGGATCAGGGGAAAATGAACGAGATGGGGGCGGACTCTCATATTCGATTTGACCTTCTGCAGGAAATGGGGCATTATGAAAAGAAAGAAGATCTGTTTGACACCTACTCCATGGCCAGAGACTTGAAGCGCGGAAAAGATAAGATCAAGGGTAAAGGGAACTGGTTTAGCAGGTGGGCGTCCGGGATCAGACGGGCCTTCTCCGCGGCCTTTTCCAGTAAATTTACCAGAAGCACGAAAAAGAAGGCAGAGCAGGCCGGGCTGGGACGGGAGCACTATGAGCGGCTGGGGATCGGCCTGTCCGAGCGGGAGATGGCCAACGGGCTGGATGAAAACGGGAACCTGAAATGGAAGGAAGGACAGTCTTACTTCCGGATGGATACGCCGGTGACGGCGGAAGGAATGCTGCAGACCGCGGGGCCCTCCGGGACGACCCTGCGGATGCTGGGGGCCTACCGTCTGCTGGGAGCCGGCAAAACCGACCTTTTGAACTTCCGGCTGGCGCTGATCGCCTGGATGGTCAGCAGCAGAGACCATTCCATCTACGAGATCCTGAAAGGCTCCCACAATGCCGGAGTCAAGGGCCGGGAGGATCTGTCCGAGGCCGCCAATATGTACCGGACCATAGATCCGCTGTTTGAGGATCTGATCCGTGAGGAATTTGCTCCGAACCGTCGGTTCCCCCATGAGACGATCTATCTCAAGATGGTCGATCAGCAGGCGAAAGATATGGGCGGAGAGGGGATCACGGACCCCGAGAATGAAGAAGACGTCTTTGGGGGAGTGCCTGCTTACGGATATGCCGCAGGGGTCTATAGCTCCTCTTTGTATAAGATTATGAATACGTCCTCCAAATACGGAGAGCTGGCCGGACATATCAGAGTGTGGCTGATGGATAAGACTCTGCCCAAGGATGTCTCCGAAGAATACCGCAGGGAGACGAAAGGAGTGCAGAAAACGGCATTTGACATGGCGAAGGTGACCCAGCGGATGCTGTCGGAGGGGCTGGAGGCATGGGGAAGCTATGCGCCCCCGGTGCAGGAGGGACAGGAGGAGCTGGAGTCATACAGCCCGCGGCGGGCCTATCAGGAAGAGGGGTATAAGGATCAATGGATGGACCTGTCCCATGCGTTCCGCGGCATTACCTACCGGGGAGGCAAGATGGGCTCCGCCATGAGGAGCGGCGGAGGCTTTGTCACAAACAGCTTTTACAGCACCTCGCTTCTGCCGTCGGTGGCCATGCATTTCTATGATCTGTGCAAGGAAAAGGAGGAAGACAAAGCGATCTTCCGCTTTCGGCTGGAGGGAAAGGGCGCGATTAACATTACCGGCGTGTCTATGTACGGCGAGGAGGAGATGGAGGTGCTGGTCCCCAAAGGATCGAAGTTCCAGGTTCTGGGCGCGCCCCAGCCTGCTTACTATAATAAGATAACCGGGGAAGTGTTTGAGGAAGCGAAGCTGTCGGAAGAAAAGCTGGAGTCTGTTATGGACGAACTGGAGTATGGCGAGGACGGCTTCTGGCAGAAAGTGCAGGTCGTGGATCTTCAGGAGATCAGTGGTCCCGGCGAGGAGCGGCGGAAGAGGTCGGAAGCAAAGGACAGGAAAGGGCTGCAGGAACTGATACGGCTGAAGGAACTGTGGGAAGGAGCCGGACATACCGCTTAAGAAGGATTCCATCTGTGCGGGGGGATGCTCCGGGCAGCATCCAATCTGACTCCACAGTGGGAAAAGGCTTTAAGAAAGGGGATACCGATGTCGAAGACTGGGCAGGATACTTATGGTTTTATCGAATTATATTTTCCGGGACAGAAGGAGGAACCTTTTGTCTCGGAAGCAGAGCAGTGGAGCGCCTGGGAGCGTTTCATCGATCTGCTGTGCATGATCAGTCTGGTGATGAAGGAGCAGAAGCTTCCGGAGAGCCTGGGGAGGATCGGATGTCTTCTGGAGGACGAAGCGCTGGTCAAGACCCTGGAGCCAAGGGAGAAAGCCGCATTCCCCTGTCGGGCGCGGGTGCGGCCGATCTACGAAGAACTGATCCGAAGAGGAGAGGAGGAGACACCTCTTACCCGGTTCCTGTCGCTGGATCTGAAGCCCGTAGAGACGATGGCCTTTCTCCTGGCCGCCTGCGCGGACCGCAGTCGGAAGTACGAGCGGATCTTCGGAATCCTGCAGGAGGAGAAGAGCGGGACGGCCAAGCCCACGGCGGGACTGGTACACGACCTGTGCGCGCTGTTTCTGGAGGAGTCGGAGAATTTACCGGAAATTCTTCTGGATGAAGACCGTTTCCTCAATCGTTTTCTGCTGCAGCCGGAGAGAGACAACCCAAGGCTGTCCCGTCTGTCCCGTCCCGTGACCCTCAGAAAGCCGGTACTCTTACTTCTGCACGGCAACACGGAGATGCTCGGAAGTATGGCCTGCTGTGGGGAAGTGCTCTGCGGGGGCGATACGGATGCTGTGATCAGTCACTTAGAAGCGCTGAACCGTCTCAGGCAGGTCTATGTAAGGATGACCGTGCTGCAGGAAGAGGGGCTGATCTGGCTTCAGGGAGCGGGCGGAACCGGCAAAAAGTATCTGGCCCAGGCCATGGGAGATTCGCTGGGGATGGACGTTCTGTGCCTTCATGTGAAAAAACTGCTGACTCAAAGTCCGGAGGCAGTGAACGAGACGCTTGCACAGGCGGTCTTAAAGACAGTGCTCGCCCATCATATCCTCTATCTGAACATGAACGATATTAGCCGGGAGGAGACAGGGCTGGTGATGCAGATGCTCACGTATTTAAGGGATTATACCGGAAGATTTTTGATCGGAGCCGACGCCTCCTGGATGGAAGAGCCGGAGATCATGGGGAATACATATCGGATTCCGGTGGATCTGCCGGGAGCGGGGGAGCAGAAAGCGTTCTGGAAACATTTTGCAGAGGAGTACCGGATCCGGTTCACGGAGGACGTCGATTTGGATCAGCTTGTTTCGTTGTATGACCTGACGCCGGAGAGGATTCGGCGGACGCTGTCCTGCGTGATGTGCACATCTCCCATGGGAAAAGACGGTTTTCTCGCGTCCAGGAAGGAACTGGAGGAGGAGATCCGGCATCAGTGCAGCGGAAGTCTGGACCAGTACGCCGTCCGGCTTCACAGTCCCTTTGTGTGGGAGGACCTTACGCTTTCTGAGGAAAGCCGAAAGCTGCTTGAGAGAGCCTGCGACCGGGTCCGCTACCGGAGCGTAGTCAATGACGCATGGGGATTCGGCCGAAAACTACCGTATGGAAGGGGGCTTTCCATCGTACTCTACGGACCGCCCGGCACCGGCAAGACCATGGCGGCCCAGGTGCTGGCAAAGGAGCTGGGACTCTCCATCTACCGCATCGACCTGTCCCAGATCGGCAGCAAATACATCGGGGAGACCGAGAAGAATCTGGGAGCGGTATTTGACGCGGCCCGGTTCTCCAACGCGATCCTTTTCTTCGATGAGGCGGACGCCCTGTTCACGAAGCGGACGGAGGTGTCGAACTCCAACGACCGTCATGCCAACGCGGAGACTGCCTATTTACTGCAGAAGATCGAGGAGTATTCCGGCGTGTCGATACTGGCCACCAACGTGATGCAGAATTTCGACAATGCCTTCAAGCGCCGGATGACTTTCCTGATCCCCATCGAACAGCCGGGCGAGGAAGAGCGTCTGGCTCTGTGGAACAAGGTCTTTCCAAAGGAGGCGCCGCTGGAAGCGGAGATTGATTTCGCCGTCTACGCGCGGGTGGCGGAGCTGACCGGAAGCGGGATCAAGTCCGCCGCCCTTGCGGCTGCATACCGGGCGGCGGCAAAGCGCCGGAAGATCTGCAATCAGGATCTGATCGAGGCGGTAGATTTCGAGTACCGCCGGACCGGACGGACCGGCGTCGATCAGGAACTGTACGCCGCACTGTACATGAAGATATGAAGCAACACTGTGAAGAGGAGAAAGCCATGCCTGATACAAGATATTTTCGGCCCAAGAAAGCGGTAAAAAAGATGAAACTGGCCCAGAGTCTTAGCCAGACGGTATATGTGTACGGCGTGACGGGACTTGGCAAAACGGCGTTTGTAAAGGATTATCTGGGCCGCAGGAAATACCTGTATTATTCCGCGGAAGATTATGTCAACTGGAATCTCCGGATGCCGGCGGAAGGGGAAGAGCAGATCATCGTTATCGACGACTTGTATCTGTTCAACTCGCCGGAGCTTCGGGAAGAGCTTTATCCGGTTCTCGAACTTTTGATGGAGCGTAAGGAAGTATGGCTGATTCTGATCTCGCGAGGCGCCGTTCCCCGCTGGCTGATGTCTCTCTACGTCAATTATCTGTTCTGTGTGATCGGTGAAAAGGATCTTTTGCTGGAAAGAGAGGAGCAGGACGCCTTTTTCGAGTCCTGGGACGTCTATCCGGGAGAGCGGCTTTCCGAACGGATCTGGAGGGAGGCAAACGGCCATCCCCTGCCTCTTAGGGTCCTGGCGCTGGAGCTTCTGCGGAGCGGTCTGGGAAGCAGAGAGTCGGATGTGGGCAGTCAGGAAATGATCTACAATCAGGCCAAGGATCAGATGTGCGGCTATCTGGAAACTCACGTGTATGACCAGTGGGATCTGGAGCTGCAGGAATTTCTGATGGAACTGTCCGTGGTGGAGAGTTTCGATATTCAGATGGCGCAGATGGTCACCGGGAAGAAGAATGTGGAGCAGCTTCTGGACCAGGCCATGGAGATTGGGGATTTTATCGTAAAGAAAGGTACAGTCTACCAATATAAGAAGGCGTTCCGGGAGTCCATGCGCCGGCGTCTGAGGAGAAGTACGAAAGCGGACCGGGTTCACCGGCTTTACTGCAACGCCGGCTACTGTTATGAAATGCGGGGCGAAATCGCTCTGGCGCTTCAAGCGTATGCGTCCTGCGGGGATGAGGAGGAGATTTCCAGGCTGCTGATCACCAATGCAAGAGAGAACCCGGCCAATGGTCATTACTTTGAACTCCGTCACTATTATCTGTCGCTGTCCGAGGATACGGTGAAGGAGAGCGCGGTGCTGATCTCCTGCATGAGTATGCTGCAGTCGATCCGGATGAATGTGGAGGAGAGCGAGCGGTGGTATGGAGAACTGGAAGTGTATGCTGAGAATCATACGGGGAGCGCCAGAAAAGAAGCGAAGAGCAGACTCTTGTATCTGGATATTGCGCTGCCCCATCGGGAAAATGTTCAGATGGTGGATATTTTTAAACATGCGTATCCGCTGATTCGGGAGCGCAGGGTACTGCTCCCGGAGTTTTCTGTCACCAGCAACCTTCCATCCCAGATGAATGGAGGGAAGGACTTCTGCGAATGGAGTAAAAGGGATAAAGAACTGGCGGCCAGCATCGGAAAGATCGTCTCGGTGGTGCTGGGAAAATACGGCAAGGGCCTGGTGAGTCTGGCCCTGGCAGAGAGCTTCCTGGAAAAGGGGATGGACAGCTATGAGATCGTCTCCCTGGCGGAAAAAGGCCGGATGCAGGCGGAGAGCGTGGGAAAGACCGAGCAGTGCTTTGTGGTCGTATGGCTTTTAGGTCAGCTTTCTCTTCTGAGCGGGCACGCGGAAGACGCGCTGGAGCGGCTTTTGAGCTTCGAGAAGACGGCCGCCCAGGAGGCGCCGAGGCTGCTTCCGAATATCAGGGCCTTAAAATGCTGGCTTTTCATGTACCAGGGGCGGATTAAAGAGGTCATGGAGTGGTCAAAGGATGCGCCGGACGAGCATCAGGACTTCTGGTCCATGGAACGCCTGCGCTATCTGGTGAAAGCGAGGATCTATCTTCTGAACGGCAGATACGAACAGGCTGTGGGACTTCTTAAGCAGCTTCTGTACTATGCGGATAGGATGCATCGAACTTATATCCGCATCGAGGCAAAGCTTCTGTTGGCGGAGGCCCTTTATCATATGGGCTGGGGAGACTGGAAGCAAAGCATGCAGGAGTGCATCACAGAGGCGCAGAGCTATCATTTTGTCCGTGTGATCTCAAGGGAGGGCGGTGCGGCGCTGAAGCTTCTGCGGGCGGAGGAATTCATCTGGACGGATCGCGAATACAAAAAACAGGTATTGGAGGAGTGCCAGCGGATGGCGGACTTCTATCCATCTTACTTGAAAAAGCATGCGGAGGGAGAGGTTACCCTTGCGCCCAATGCTTTGAAAATTCTCAGACTCCAGGCGAACGGATGCTCGGCGGAGCAGATTGCCGTTCAGCTGGGGATCACGAAAAATACGATAAAATATCACAACAAAGAGACCTATAAGAAGCTGGGGGTGACCAGCAAGGCGGCGGCAATCAATGAGGCCAGGAATCGGGGACTCTTGTAAAAGATCTGGGAGGAGAGTTGCGGAACTTGAAAAGGATAGAATCAGACAGGAACGAATGGCAGAGAGCGTGGGAGCGTTTTCTGGAGGACTGCGAACAGGCGGTGGAAATCAGTCGTGAGAATCTGTGCCGTCTGATGGAGGACAACAAGGACACAGAATATGGCAGAAGATATGGATTTGCCGGGATCAGGAGCACAGAGGATTATCAGAGACAGGTGCCCATATCGGATTACCCGGATTATGAGGAGGCCATTGCCCGCATGGAGCGGGGAGAGGAAGAGATTCTGACTTCCTACGAAGTCAAACACTATATCATGACTTCCGGAAGCACCGGCAGGCAGAAAAGGATTCCGCTCACCAGAGAAGCCCTTGACCGCTGCATTTTTCCTATCTACTATGCGGCGTATGCCTGTGTGCCGGGGATCGAGAGCGGGAGCTGCCTGCACTTAAGCGTCTTTCGGATGGAACCGCCGGCTTTGGAGAAGGAGACCATTCTCTCCGCAGCGTATTTCCGGGAACTCTATGACCGGGGAACCTTCCATCTGGAAGAGCGTTATCTTGGCGGAACCGGACTTCTCTTCTCCAAAGGAGTGGGGGAGGTGCCCTATGTAAAGCTCTGGATTGCCCTGTCCTCGCCGGAGATGACGGGGATACAGGCATTCTTTTTATATGATATTCTGCTGTTCCTTCGGTATTTTGAGGAAAACTGGCAGCAGGTGCTGGGAGACATTGCCTGCCGGCGGATTCCAAAGGAACGGCCCTTGTCGGATTCGGTCAGAAGGGAGCTTTTGAAGCTTCCGGCGCCGGAAAAAGCGTGGATCGAGAGAGTGGAGAGCGAATGCAGGAGCGGCTTCATGGGGATTGTCGGGCGGCTCTTTAAAGAGATGAAATTCGTCAGCGGAGTCGGCGGAAGTACGTTTACGGCCCAGGAGCCCATGCTGCGGGAGTATCTGGGGGAGGTGCCGGTTCATTACTTTACTTATGCGGCCAGCGAGTGCATGATGGGCATCACGACGCGGATGGAGAGCACGGACAATGTGCTGATTCCCAAAAGCGGATTTTATGAGTTTCTTCCATATAATAAGGAAGGGGACCAAAGGCCCAGATGCATGGAAGAGTTGGAAGTCGGGGCGTACTACGAGCTGCTGGTGACTAATTTCTCCGGTCTGTACCGATATCGGCTGAATGATGTGGTGCAGGTGACGGGTTTCTGCGGTCAGGCGCCGGTGCTTAGGATCTGCTTCCGGAAAAATCAGGCCGTCAACATTGCCGGGGAGAAGATGGATCTTCAGACGATCTCCCTGGCGGTGGAACTTCTGGCCAGGGAATGCGGCGTCCGTATCCTGGAATACAGCGTCTGCGACGAAAAGAGTCTGCTCCCCGGCAGATACCAGTGTTTTGTGGAGACGGACGAAGACCTTCACCGGTCGGATGCTGGACGGATGTTGGACCGGATTCTGATGGAACAGAACGAAGATTACAAAGATTTAAGAGGATTGGGGCTGATCGGGGAGGCGTCGGTTCACCGGGTGCGGAAAGGAACGCATCTCGAGTGCCGAAGGCGTTTTCTGGCGGGGCAGTCCAACTTAAAGCCCCTGCAGTATCTGACCGATCAAAGACTTGTCGCGTTTATGAAAGAAAGGATCTGCTGACCATGTACTCCGACCAAAAAATGCTGACCAGAATCTATTACAAAGCGCTGTTTCCCAATATGCTTTCGATTCTCGGGGGAACAATCAACGTTTTTTTCGACGGGATACTGGTGGGAAGAAGGATGGGAGAACTGGGGATCGCCAGTGTGAATCAAAGTCTGGCGGTCTATCTGCTGTTGTGTACGGCCGGGTCTCTGATCGCTTCAGGGGCTTTTGCGCAGTCTGCGGCGGCCGTGGGACAGAACCGGCCGGAGGAAGGACAGCGGTATTACGGGCTTGCCCTGGAGTTGGCGGCAGCGATCGGTCTTCTGATCAGTGCTGCCGGCTTTCTGCTCTCCGGGCCCATTGCCAGAAGTCTGGGGTCTTCGGATTCCTGGCAGATGGTGGAGACTTATATTCGCATTACCTTTTTGGGAGGTGTTTTCAAGATCCTTTTGTATGTGCCCTTTTTCTATCTGCGGCTGGCCGGGAAAACGGACCAGTCTGCGTGGGCCATGATGACCATGACGGTGCTCAACATCGTTCTGGATTATATTTTTTTGTTTGTGCTGGATCTGGGGATCGGCGGCGCGGCCTGGGCCAGTGTGCTGGCCACTGTGGTGTCCTGCGGGATGAGTTTCTGGTATTTGTTCCGATTAAAAGACGGTTTTCGTTTTTGCCCGGCGGTTCCCCGAAGGGAAGAACTGGTAAAGATATTAAAATCTGGAAGTCCCATGGCGGCCAATAATCTGTGCTCGGCTCTAAGGATTGTGATGCTGAATGGGATCATGAATCTGGTGGGCGGAAGTTCCATGGTGGCGGCTTTTGCCGTGACCAACAGCCTGAACGAGTTTTCCATCTGTATTCAGAACGGAGTTCCCCAGGCCGGTTCCGCCATGCTCGGGATCTATCAGGGAGAGCAGGACCCACTGTCTGTAAAGAAGCTCCTGAAGATTCAGATGGGCTGCGGACTCTGGCTTTCTTTGGCCTTTGCCCTGATTCTTGTCCTGGCAGGGAACCGGGTGGGGCAGCTGTTCGGCAGTACGCAGGATCTCCGGTTTGCCGTGGGCTGCCTGGGTGTCGGTGTGATCTTCGGAACCCTGGGCAGTATTATGACTTACTATTACTACGCCATCATGAGGTCCGGCATGGCCAGTCTGATCACGGTGATGAGGGTTCTCGTGGTGACGGTGGCCGTGGCATGGCTTTTAAGACCTCTGGGAGAGCGGATCTTTGTCTTCTACTGGCTGGCCGAGCTTGTGACGGGCGGGATCTGGATCGGTGCGGGGCTTCTTCTTTCCGGAAAAAAGACCGGCCGCTTCAGTCTGTATATGCTGGATGAGACGGCGTTTCGGGAAGGAAAATGCATCAATTTCACCGTGGCCTGCGATACCCAGGCTATTTGCGAAGTCAGCGAGAAGATTCAGGATTTTTGCCAGTTCAATGCTTTTACGGAAGAGCAGATCATGACCATCAGTCTGGCTCTGGAGGAACTGATGGTGATCACCGCAGAAAAGTCCATGCATCATCGGGGATATATGGATGTGAGAATCCTGCGCACAAAGGAAGGCGGGATCTTACGCATCCGCTCGGAGGGAAAGCGTTACAACTCTCTGGAATACGCCGAAGCAGGCATGGAGTACCTGGGCGTGAAGATGATTATGAAGATGGCAAAAAAGACAGAGTATCAGAATACATTGGGGCTGAATACCCTGATCGTTGTGATTTAGCTAAAAACAGCATTGGACCGGACAGCGCCCGGATGTATGAGTGAGCGCGAAGCGGTCGGAAATACATCCGGGCGCTTGGAGGGGAGATGCGGAACTTTCACAGGAGGACCTGGTTGTGAAAAAACATTCGGCATTAGTATTAAAAATTCTGACAGGTTTTGCGGTTCTGGCGATACTGATCTGTGCGGCCTGCACGGGGATCGGATATATCCAGTACCGGGCCTATATCCAGAAGCAGTATAACGACACCGCTTATCAGATCGCGGAGACGTTCCGGGGATATTTTGAAGAAGAGGAACTGGAGCGCTATATCCATATGGCCGCTCAGTATAAAGCGGGGGCAATTCCAAAAGAGACGCTGGAACGAGAGATGGCGTCCGGCCGCTATCAGGAGCTTCGGGAACAGATGGACCGTCTAAGGGAGCATATGGGAGCCAACGATATCTATCTGGCCCAGCTGGATATTCAGGAAATGTATGATTTTTATGTGGCCAGTCTGGACGAATCGCCGGCGGGTGTCTCAGAGTCCGCCAGGAACTGGAACCCCATGACCTACATCATGGACAGCTATGCGGAGCCCTATGAGTTTGGAGATATGGGAGGACTGAACCCGGTGTATATCAAGGAAGCGGTGGCGCTGGCAAGAAGCGGTGAGCGCTCCGACAGTTATTTTATCTCCAAGAGTGCCTACGGCTATAATACGTCGGCCATCCTGCCCATCATGCTGGAGGGCAGTACGGCGGCGGTCGTCGGCGTGGAGATCCCCATGGCGACGCTTCAGAAAACGCTCAGCGACTATGTATCCCATTCGGTCTTGAGCATGCTGGTGGTGACGGTCCTCTGCCTGGCTGTCTATGTACATATCCTGTACCGCTCCATCATCGCGCCCATCAATCTGATCGCGGCAGAGGCCAGCAGCTTTGTAAAAGAAGAGAATCAAGTGTCCGCAGAACTTCAGAAGATCCGCACCGGCGATGAGATCCAGACCCTGAGCGAGACCCTTCTGAAGATGGAACAGGACATCAACCACTATATTGATAATCTCACCAAAGTGACGGCGGAGAAAGAGCGGATCAGTGCGGAACTCAACGTGGCCACCCAGATTCAGGCGGATATGCTGCCCAGGATATTCCCGGCCTTTCCGGACAGGCAGGAATTCGATATTTTCGCCACCATGAATCCCGCTAAGGAAGTGGGCGGAGACTTCTATGATTTCTTCCTGACCGATCCGGACCATCTGGCGCTGGTGGTGGCGGACGTGTCCGGCAAGGGGATTCCGGCGGCGCTCTTCATGGTGATCTCCAAGACCCTGATCAAGAACCAGGCCCAGATGGGAGATTCCCCGAAAGAGATTCTTCGGGCGGTGAACGACCAGCTTTGTGAAAATAACGAAGCGGAGATGTTCGTGACCGTATGGTTGGGGATTCTTGAGATTTCCACCGGGGTGCTGACCGCGGTGAACGCAGGCCATGAGTATCCGATTATGAGAAAGGCAGGCGGCGCCTATGAGCTGCTTGACGACCCCCACGGATTCGTCATGGGCGTCATGCCGGGAATGCAGTACCAGGAATATGAGATTGAGATGCACAGAGGGGACAGCATCTACGTCTACTCCGACGGCGCGCCGGACGCGGTCAACCTTCAGGAAGAGCAGTTCGAGCGGGAACGTCTGCTTGCCTCGTTGAATCAGGTTCCGGACGCATTGCCCGAGGAGCTTCTTAGACAGGTAAAAGGAGACATCGACCGGTTCGTGGGAGATGCGGCGCAGTTTGACGATATCACCATGCTGTGTATGCGATACTGCGGGGAGTGACGGCATGCGCCTGGTCATTCCGATGCCAGATGCAGATATCTAAATGATACACAAGAACCAGGCGGGAACTCAGCGATTATGCAAAAATATAGAATCCGGACGGCAGCTTGGAGCGTGAAGGCCTTTTTTACAGCTTTCAGACTGCCGTCCATATTTTCTGAAAAAATTAAAAAAAGGGATTGACACAAGAAGAAATATTTGGTAATATAATCAAGCCGATTGCGGAAGCGGTCGGAGAAATCGTCACATTTTGGAGAATAAAATCGCTTTTTAGAAATTGATTAGAAAAATTTAGAAAAAAGCTATTGACAGTTTTGAAAAGATGTGATATTATCAAATGGTCGTCGCGAAGAGCGGCGGCAAGAACAGGAACCTTGATAATTGAATAGTGCTTTGAAAAGTCTT
>CAJUDY010000016.1 GCA_910584945.1 uncultured Lachnospiraceae bacterium
CAGGGGCAGTCTGCGCTTTTTTGGCTACCCGGAAGGTTGTGTTTCATAGTAATTATACTCTGTCCGCCGTATGTCTTGCAAGAAAATTTCATTTTGCATTATTTACGCAAATTTCGCGCCGGATTTTTTAGAGCACACCGGCAGAATTCCGCAGGAACTGATCGATGCGGTACACAAAATTGATATAAGTATTCACATGCATAATAATTTGTGCAATATTTATAGTTGTACAATTATATTATTTGTGGTGTTCTTAGATAAAAAGGCGGTAAAAAATGCCAAGGTCAAAGAGGGCAGATGGAAAAAATGCGCGTACGGTGGCGAATAACAAGTACCAAAGAGAAAATTATGACCGAATAAATATACTTGCCCCATTAAACTATAAAACTAAGGTAAAAGGATATGCTGAGAAATCAAATATGAGTATATCAGCGTATATTATCAAAGCAGTAGAAGAAAAAATAGAAAGAGAGGAAAGCAGAGCATGAGTGAGAGGGAACAGGCGATGCAGGAGCTGGAAAATAGGGAATATTTGGAACTTTCCAGAACCGGAACACACTCGGATTTGTAGGTTGGTGGACAGCGGAAACGAACTGATCATCACTGGGGGGGGGACCATCAATCCTTGGGTCATGAGTGCCATGGGCGCTCAGACTATTTCTTTTCTGAAATGCATCAAAGTAGATGTGGCGATTCTTGGAAGTTCCGGCTTCGACCGCCATGAAGGCCCTTCCAGCAATACCTTTGACGATTCACAGATCAAGCAGGTCGTCATCAAAAACGCCCAAAGCAGTATCGTAGTTGCCGACAGCAGGAAAGCAACTTATTCCTCTTTTACCCAATATGCGAATTGGAAAGAGATCGACCATCTGATCACAGACGATGGAATTTCACCGGAATTGGTGCAGAGATTGTCGGAATTCACAGATGTGATTCTTGTATAATAAAAAAGGGAGGTCCCCGCTGTCTTAACGAGCACTTCCCTTTTTCGTCTATTTTCCAAACGTCCGCAGATAATTCTGATACGCCCCCATCAGATTCGCTTCATTAAAGAAGCGGCAGACGGTTATGTCCGCCCTTGGAACTTTGACCGGATAGATGGAATAAAACTGGTCCAGATTACTCCGGATACTTTGAAGGAGCCGGGGCTGTCTGCTGATCCCGCCGCCGATGGCGAACCGCTCCGGATCATAGATAAACTGCAGATTCATGATCATCCTGGCAATGGGCCGGGTAAACTGATCCAATACGTTTCCCACCGCCTCATCCCCTTCGTCAATCCAGCGAAAGACGTCCTCTCCGTTGATGGCGTCCGGCTCCACATTCCGGACCCGGGCCGCCATTGTCAGAAGGCGCTCATTTCCGCTGACTCTTCCCCAGATATTACCTTCCTGGTCTACCTCATCTCCCAGGATCACAAAGCTGAACTCTCCCGCCGCAAAGTTCGCGCCCAGATGAACCTCTCCGTCCTTTATAAGAGCGCCGCCCACGCCGGTCCCCAGGACCAGAACCACGCCGTCCCGGCAGCCTTTCAATGCTCCCCAGGCGGACTCCGCCAAGGCGGCGCACTTCGCATCGTTCATGATTGCAACCGGCAGGTGACAGCACCGTTCCATCTCTTCCACCAAAGCAAGTCCGTCCGCAAATCTCAGGTTCCCAGCGCTCACACAGACCCCCGCCCGGCTGTCAATGATCCCGGGCACCGACATGGAGACGCCCTCTACCTGCCCTTCAAACTTCTGGCAGATCTTTGTAAGCTCTTCCAGATAAACTTCCGTCCCCTCATAGGGAGTGGGAACTCTGCCGTAATCCATCAGTGTTCTCTGATCGTCCAGTTTTGCGTATTTGATCGAACTTCCGCCCACATCAATACACAGACAAGCCTTTGCCATATCCGCGCACTCCTCCCATCTCTTTTCTGTCTTCAGTATGCCATAAAAGCCAAATATTTACAAGATGAGCAAGATCTGCATCTCTTCTTTATCCTCCTTGCTGTTACTTTTGGCCTTCACGCCTGTACTCAGCCCGACGCAGACAGATATTCCTGAAAGACCCCTTGAGAGGCGCCGGTCTTTGGGCGGGGTCTGGAAGGAATATCTGCCTGCGTCGGGCGTCCGGGTTGCGCAAAAAAGTACCCCTCTATTTTACACTCTCAAACGCCTCCTCCAGCGCCGCGATCAGATCCTCCACTTTTTCAATGCCGATGGAAAGCCGGATCGTGTTGGGCTTGATTCCCTGATCCAGCAGTTCTTCTTCCGTGCACTGGCTGTGGGTGGTGGTCGCCGGGTGGATCACCAGGGACTTGACATCCGCCACATTGGCCAGCAGGGAGAAGATCGCCAGATGATCGATGAAGGTCTGGGCGGTCTTCGCGTCTCCCTTGATCTCAAAGGTGAAGATGGAGCCCCCGCCGTTCGGCAAATATTTCTGATACAGGTCATGGCTTGGCTCACTCTTTAAGGACGGATGATGCACCGCCTCCACCTGAGGATGTCCTGACAGATACTCCACAATCTTCAGGGCGTTGCTCACATGACGCTCCACCCGAAGAGAAAGGGTCTCCAGTCCCTGCAGGAAGAGAAATGCGTGGAAGGGTGAAAGGGTCGATCCGGTATCCCGCAGAATCACCGCGCGGATGTAGGTGACAAAAGCAGCCGCACCCACTGCGTCGGCAAAGGATACTCCGTGATAGCTGGGATTCGCCTCGGAGATCCATGGATACCTGTCCGACGCCTTCCAGCCAAAATTGCCGCTGTCCACGATCACGCCACCGATGGCTGTCCCGTGCCCGCCGATGAACTTGGTGGCCGAGTGAACCACGATGTCCGCGCCGTACTCGATGGGCCGCACCAGGTAAGGCGTCGCAAAGGTAGAATCCACCACCAGCGGAATCTGATGCCGGTGAGCAATCTTCGCGATCTCCTCCAGATCCACCAGATTGGAGTTCGGGTTGCCCAGGGTCTCCACGAAGATGGCTTTTGTATTTTCCTGAATCGCCGCCTCGAAGGAGCCTTCCGCTTCCGGGTCCACAAAGGTGGTGTTGATCCCGCTGGTCAGAGGAAGCGTGTGCGCCAGCAGATTGTAAGTTCCTCCGTAGATGGTCTTGGAAGCCACGATGTGCTCGCCGGATTTTGCCAGGGCCTGGAACGTATAATTGATCGCCGCCGCTCCGGACGCCACGGCCAGCGCCGCCACACCTCCCTCCAGGGAAGCGATCCGCTGTTCGAAGACGTCCTGGGTCGGATTCGTCAGCCTTCCATAGATATTGCCCGCGTCCCGAAGACCGAACCGGTCCGCCGCGTGCTGGGAATTATGGAACACATAGGATGTACTGGCGTAGATGGGCACCGCTCTCGCGTCGGTCACCGGGTCCGCCTGCTCCTGTCCGATATGTAACTGTCTGGTCTCAAAAGCCCAGTTTTTGGAATCTCTGATATTCTTGTCTGCCATTTTCTATTTCCTCCATATATTTTCCTTAATTTCTGAAATCATACTAACATACTGGGTTTTCTTTGTCTAATACGCAAAAAAAATATCCAGCTATAGATTAAATCTATAGCTGGATATTTACCATCAGGAAAATGCCTTTGCCTCCTGGGCAATCCGGCGGATATCCGGGACTGTCATCAGCACTGGATACAAGAGGACGCCGATCACCAGTCCGCTGACTCCCTGGATCAGATTGGCCGGAACGCTGGCCGCGGACGCCGCCACGCCGTAGATCAGGCACTCACACAGAAAATACCCGCCGGCCACCAGAACGATGTCTCCCACACCGCCCAGCACCACCGCCGCCAGACGGCTCTTCGGACTCTTTCCAATCCGCTGATAGAGCAATCCTGCCGTGAGAGCCACCACTCCTTTGATGAAAAACGTAATCGGCACATAGAAGAAGTAGCCGCCGATCAGATCTGCCAGGGCGGAACCGATACCGGCCGCCAGAAATCCCCAGACCGGGCCGAGGATCACGCCCGCCAGAATGACTACCGCATCCCCCGGATGAATATACCCGCCCGTCCCGGGTGTGGGAATGCGGATTGACATAGTCGCCACGCAGGCGAACGCCGCGAACAATGCTGCCATAACCGTCTTTTTCAACTTCGCATCCATACTCAATACCTCATTTCTTTTCTTTTTTAATGATCCAGCCCATTGTACAACGAATCTGGACTGATTAAAATATCCAGTCTTAGAAATATTGACCAGTCCAGTTTTGACCGGTCCGGTCAGGCAATCCCCAGGCATCGTTTCAGTTCTTCTACGTAAAGTTCCCCGATTCGGCTTAAGAGGCTGTTCCTGCGCGTCACATATCCGATCTCCATGACGCTGTTATGATTCTGTTCATCGTCCTCGAAAGGCACGGTCCGGTAATCGCTCCCGTTCAGCTCCTCGCAGATGATCCCGGAGCAGAGGGTATATCCGTTAAGCCCTACCATCAGGTTCAGCATGGTGGCCCGGTCGTTGGCCCTGATCACCTGAGAATACTCATTGGTGGATAAAATCTCCTCCGCCAAATAGAAGGAACTGTTGTCCCCCTGCTCAAAGGACAGGCAGGGGTAATCTTTTAGCTGTTCAAAAGAAATGGACGTCTCTTTTGCCAGAGGATGTCCTTTCCATAGATACACATATGCCTGGCAGTCCATGAGATGATGGAATTCCAGACCGGCGGAGCTTAGAAGCTTCCCCATGGATTTGCGGTTAAAATCGCACAGGTAGAGCACGCCGATCTCGCTCTTCATCGTGCTCACGTCGCTGATCACGGAGGCGGTCATCGTCTCCCGGATGGCGAATTCATACTTGGACATGTCGAACTGCCTCGCCATATCCACGAAAGCTTTTACCGCGAAGGAATAATGCTGGGTGGATACGCCGAACTTCTTCTTATAAGAACCGCCTTTGCCGTATTTCTCCAGGATGTTCTCATACTGCCCGTAGAGCTGTCTGGCGTAGAGCAGAAATTCTGCTCCGTCATTGGTCAGCGTGACGCCCCGGCCGCCCCGGTGAAACAAGGTAATCCCCAGCTCCCGTTCCAGTTCCTTCATGGCGCTGGTCAGAGACGGCTGGGACATATACAGCTGTTCCGCCGCTTTGTTGAAAGAATGAGTCTCTGCGATCACGAGCAGGTAATGCAATTGTGTTAAGGTCATGGGTATCTCCTTAATCTATTTTCTTTTCCTATTCTACCTTAAGTCAACCGTTTCGTTCAAGAAAAATTTGCGCTTTTTCTACTTTTCCTATTGACATACTATGAAAATGGGTGTAATATTCCGCTATCGAACTTGAAAACGAAATGAGGAGGTAAAGTTATGAAAAACATTTTGCGAAAAACAGGAGCAGCGCTCCTGGGATTCACCCTTGCCGCAGTATCCCTTGCGGGCTGCGGAGCAAAGCCGGCAGCTGCTTCTCCGGCAGACCAGAACGCAGATCAAAGCGCAGATACAAGCGCCGTATACCGTTCTGTGGACGAGATCAAAGAAAGCGGCACGATTAACATCGGCGTCTTTTCCGACAAGAGTCCTTTTGGCTATGTGAACGAAAACGGCGAGTATCAGGGCTATGACGTATACTTCGCCGACCGGATCGGCCAGGATCTCGGCGTCCAGATCAATTACGTATCCACCGAAGCGGCTAACCGCATAGAGTACCTGCAGACCGGTAAGGCAGATATCATTCTGGCAAACTTCACGGTCACAGAAGAGCGGGCGCAGGAGGTGGACTTTGCACTTCCGTACATGAATGTAGCGCTGGGGGTGGTTTCTCCGGACAGCGCAGTCATCACCAGTTTGGATGACATCGGTGCGGAGGACGAGGTCATCGTGATCTCAGGCACCACGGCGGAAACCTGGCTGGAGAAGAATTATCCGGATATCAAACTTCAGAAGTACGACGCCTATGCGGAAGCCAAAACCGCATTTGAAAATGGAAACGGCATCGCCTGGGCGAATGATAATACAGAAGTCATCGCATTCGCCATTGAAAATCCCGGATATACGGTTGGTATCCCCTCCCTTGGCAGTGCGGACACCATCGCTCCCGCCGTCACCAAAGGCAACGACACGCTGCTTACCTGGCTGAATGACGAGATCATCACGCTTGGCAAAGAAAACTTCTTCCATGCAGACTATGAAGCCACTCTGTCGGACACCTACGGCGCTGATTATGAGGATACGCTTGTGGTAGAAGGTGGAACAGCCGCAAAGACAGCCGATCCCACGTCAACCGCCGACAAAGGAACGATCACCGTAGCCGCTTCGCCGACTCCCCATGCGGAGATTCTCGCCGAGGCCGGCAGACTGCTGGCAGATCAGGGCTGGAAGCTTGAGGTAACTGAATTTGAAGATTATGTACAACCGAACCTGATCGTCGACAGCGGCGAAATCGACGCCATCTGTTTTCAGCATGTACCTTACCTGGATAACTTCAATGAAGAGAACGGAACCTCCCTTGTGTCGGTTGCAGGCATCCACTACGAGCCCTTCGGCATCTACCCAGGTACCAAGTCCGCTCTTTCGGAACTGAGCGACAGCGATGTGATCGCAGTCCCCAATGACACCACCAATGAGGCGAGAGCCCTCCATTCATGAATGCAAACTATCTGGAAATCCGCAATCTCTCCAAACGGTACTCCGCCAAAAACGGAGCCGTGATGGAAGTCTTTAGCCATTCTGAAAGAGGTCCACCGCGGGGTCGTCGAGGCCGCCCTCAGCATGGGAGCCACAACAAGTACCATCATATGTAAAGTGCTCATCGGTGAGGCAAGGACTTCTCTGCTTACAGGCGCTACGATTGTGATGGGTGCCGTGCTCGGCTACTCCGCCATGGCAGGCGTGGTCGGCGGAGGCGGACTGGGGGATATTGCCATCCGATACGGATATTATCGTTATGAAACCGGCATTATGTTTGTCACACTGATATTTATTGTTGCCATTGTTCAGCTGATGCAGGGAATTGGCACTGTAGCGGCCAGAACACTTGATCACAGAAAACAGGAGTAATCCGGGAGGCATCCGATGGACTTTGAGGTAATCCTGTCATATCTGCCTCTTTATGAAGAGGCTTTACTGCTGACCATGCGGATCGGCTGGCTGGGCGTCGGCCTGGCGCTGATCTTCGGCCTGCTTGGCGCAGCCGTCGTCCACCTGAGACTGCCCGTTCTTCGCCCGCTTGCCGTATGCTATATTGAATTATTCCGCAATACACCGCTGCTGGTGCAGTTATTCTTTCTCTACTTCGCACTGCCCAAGATCGGTCTGCACGTCCCGCCGGATACATGCGGCACTTTGGGGCTCGGACTTCTGGGCGGCGCATATATGGCAGAGACCTTTCGAAGCGGCCTGGACAATCTTCCGGTCATCCAGTCGGAAAGCGCGCAGAGCCTGGGGATGAACAGAATGCAGACCTTTCGGTACGTCATTTTGCCCCAAGCGGTCTCCTCCAGCGTTCCGGGCATCGTCGCCAACATCATCTTTCTGCTGAAGGAGACCAGCGTATTTTCCACTATCAGCCTGATGGACCTGATGTTTACGGCAAAAGATCTGATCGGTATGTATGCAAAAACACTGGAATGCCTGACGCTGCTGGTGGTCTTTTACCTGATTATGCTGCTCCCTGTATCGCTTCTTGGCAGCTTTGTGGAAAGGAGGCTTCGTCATGCAGAATTTGGGGATTGACGTGCTCTTCAAAGGAACGAATTTTATCAGACTCCTGGCCGGGCTCTTTACCGCCATCCGGATCAGTCTGATCTCCGTCACACTCAGTATTCTGCTGGGGCTTGCCGTCGGAATGCTCATGACGTCCCGAAACAAAATATGGAAAACCATCTTCCGAATCTATCTGGAGATCGTCCGGATCATGCCCCAGATGGTACTGCTGTTCGTGGTTTATTTCGGCAGCACCAGAGTGTTCGGCTGGAATCTGTCCTCGGAAGCCTCGGCAGTCGTCGTGTTCACCTTCTGGGGCGCCGCCGAGATGGGAGACCTGGTGCGTGGAGCCATCATCAGTATTCCGAAAATCCAGTATGAAAGCGCCGCGGCGCTCGGTCTTTTGCCTGTACAAACCTGTCTGTACGTGATTCTTCCCCAGACGGTTCGGCGGCTGATCCCTCTCTCGATCAATCTGATCACCAGGATGATCAAAACAACGAGTCTTGTGATGATGATCGGCATCGTGGAAGTACTGAAGGTCGCCCAGCAGATCATCGAAGCCAACCGAAGAACCTCGCCGAATGCAGCCTTCGGCATATTTGCAGTGGTTTTTCTACTGTATTTTATCATCTGCTGGCCTATCAGCCGGCTGGCCGTATATTTGGAAAGGAGATGGTCCTGAATATGGAACAGACGCTTTTGAAAGTCCAACATCTGCAAAAGAATTTCGGAGAAAAGGTGATCCTGAAAGATCTCAATCTTGAAGTCCGCAAAGGAGAAGTCATTGTCATCATCGGTCCTTCGGGCTGCGGAAAAAGCACGTTTCTGCGCTGTCTGAACGCCCTGGAAGAGATTCAGAGCGGCGAAGTGCTGCTGGACGGAAAACCGGTTCGCAAAGAACTGAAGAGTGTCTCCACCATGCGGCAGAAGATCGGCATGGTGTTTCAGAGTTACGATCTCTTCCCCCACAAAACCATCCTGGAAAATATCCTGCTGGCGCCCATAAAAGTTCAGAAAAGAGACCGCCGCGACGTGGAAGAAGAAGCGCTGAACCTGCTCGCAAAGGTGGGCCTTGCCGACCGGGGAGATGATTATCCCCGTCAGCTCTCCGGCGGCCAGAAGCAGCGGATCGCCGTTGTCCGCGCCCTGATCATGCACCCGGAAATCCTGCTGCTGGATGAGATCACTGCAGCGCTGGACCCGGAGATGGTGCATGAAGTGCTGGAGGTTGTGCTCTCTCTTGCCGACAAAGGAAGCACCATGCTCATTGTCACACACGAAATGGCATTCGCGAAAGCCATCGCAGACCGCGTCCTGTTTCTGGAGCATGGGGAGATCGCAGAAGAGAGCAACTCTCCAAAAGACTTTTTTGAAAAACCGGTAACAGAACGAGCCCGGCAATTTCTCCGCTCCTTCGAATATTGACAGGGAATCCGCTTTCTTAGCTAATTCTTTTCCAGGATTGCCGCAAGCTGCTCCTTCGGATGATACCCCACCAGGGTATCCGTCACTTTCCCGTTTTTCATGAGGACGATGGTGGGGATGTTCTCCACCCGGAACATGGCCGAGAGCTCCCGCTCCTCATCCACGTTCACCTTGCCAACCTTCACTCTGCCTTCGTATTCCTCCGCAATCTGCTCCACGACCGGCGCCAGCATCCTGCAGGGCGGACACCAGACCGCCCAGAAGTCCAGCAGCACCGGCTGTTCGGACTTCATCACCTCTTTTTCAAAATTATTCTTTGTGATCGTTAATTCCGCCATGGTTATTTCTTCTCCTTTGACTTATAATACAGCATACAATGACAATATCCCTCAAATCCCGGGTCCTTGATCTGCTCCCGGAACTCCTGACACATACACTTGTACTCCTCTTTTCTCTCGGTTCTGCAGGGGCAGTATCCGCCCGTCTGCTTAAGTCCCTCTTTTACCGTCCGGACAATTTCCTTATCCGGATTCAACACAATTTTCATTTGCCTGCACCTCCTGAAAGTGGATTTCCTTTGCTGTATGATGCCATTCTAACAGAAAAAACGGCAAAAGACTGTGACCAGGTCTCATTTCAAAGCTTTTTTACCATATAAATACACGGATCTCGACCAAGATCATCACAATCTCCCTCGGCCATCTTTACCGCCCGACAAAGCGCACACCACGGACCTGGGATTATACATCCCCTCTCCGGCCGCCGTATGGTATCCATCATACCAGTACGCCAGCTCTTCCCTCGTAATCCGCAGGATTCCCGTCATATAGGCAAGTTCCACATAGGCCTGCCCTTTCCGCAGATTGCGCAGGAATTCCAGATAATTCCGCCGGTCCTTTTCTGAGATAAAGTCCTTATGAAAGATGGCGTCCCATTCGTCCATCAAAAATTCAATCAGAATTTGTCTGCAAAGGAACTGGGGATTATGGCCGAGACTGATCTTCTGGGAAAAGCGGAGGCAGAAGATCCGATCGGGAACTTATGACGGAAAGACGCCTAAAGCTCCGCAAAAAGACTCCCCATCAGCTCCCACGCCGCGTCCCGCTCCCGCCTCTGCTCCGGGGTCAGCTTCTCGTAGGGGCACAGCATCGGGTGCTGTCTCGCCTCATCGTCGCGGTAGGGACCATAATGCCAGTTGTAAAAGGTATAAAACCGGAGCCAACGCATATGGTCCAGCTTGCGGTACATCTCCTTTGCAGCCTCCTGCCGGGTCGCCTGACAATACCGGTCATAGGCTTCCTTTACCGCGGACGCCGTAAGCTCTGTGATCCCCTCGTCGTCGAGAAGAATCCTGGTCTTCATCAGAAGATGGTCCGCCGCCACGATCTTGGACTGCCGGTGCAGGTCGTCCAGCTCGTTCCAGTCCAGCGTCGGATAGGCGACCGACCGCCGGAAAAGCTCGTTGATCATAATCGCCGCCCTGTTAAGCCCCGTACGGATGATCTGCTGCGGGGTATAGATGTCCTCGTTGGACCCGAAGCAGGAAACCCCCGGCGCCTTCCGGCTGCTGCGAAGATCGATGCGTCCGGTGATCCGGTAGTATTTATTCAAGGTCCAGAAGATGCTCCAGCCCGCCTGCTCGTCATCCTCGCAGATGATAATGCGGTCCGCCCGCTCCAGAATCGAAACATTTTCCGCCCAGGTTTCCTCATGGAAGATCAAGGCGTCTCCCGTGTCCGATTCCCCGTTCATGGAAAACACCTTTTCCAGGTGGGGATGTACCGCAAGAAAGATTCCCGCGCCGCCGAAGATATGATAGGCCACATGCTGCTCAGTGGACACAACATTGGTCAAAATCGCCCGCTCCAGGATGCTGGACCCATAGTTTCCAAAACCGATGAGCACAATCGCCGACTCATGACGGCACAAGGGCCTGGATCGCCAGTACTGTCTGGCACAGCATTCATAGCTGTGGAAAAAGTTGATATTTCCGGACAGCTGATCCTGGCCGTTGGTTGTCCTGGCATAGACCTCCACCGGCAGTTTATGCAGATTGACCGCCCGGCTGTTGACGCCGATATCATTTTCCTTCATCAGGAAAACCTTACATTTGGCCCCGACGCCTTTCTTTTTCTCCACAATCCGGTGCAGCGACGCGGCGAGATAGATACAGGGATAATCCGGGATCTCACTCTGACTGCTCCTCTTCTCTCCGTAGATGATCAGCGCATCCGGATCTTCTCTGTAGATGTTGTCGGCAAGGGTACTGGATTCCACCCCGCAGTCTGCAAAGTAATACCAGTTTTTCCGCCGTTTAAGGCCCAGCAGAAAAAACGGCAGCCCCTCGCTGGTGATGAAGGACACCACCGCCCCCAGCAGAGTCACCATCATACCGGCAGACAGCAAAAGGAAAATCATTCCTACCATATGTCCCAGAGGCGTCACCGGTACCAGATCCCCGTATCCTACCGTAGACAGCGTCACCAGCGAGTACCAGAAAGCGTCCCCGAAAGTCCGGATCACCGCGTCGCTGCTTGATGACTCCGAACAGTACAGGATCGCAAGCAGGCCCACATAGACCAGGGCGATGCCTGCGATCAGATACAGATAGAGATTCCTTCTGGCTTTTCTTACGATTTTTAAAAGCTTTCCGCCCATGTTTTCAGATCTGCGGCATGGACTCTTCCATTCAGCATTTTCCCTTCTTTTACTGTAGCCGACGGAACCACCTCTTTCAGCGTCTTTGCGGTCTTTCCAAGTCCGCTTCCGCCGGAGGTGGCGAAGGGCGCGATCACCTTGCCGCCAAAATCGTAGGCCTCGAGAAAGGACTTGATGATCGTGGGCGCCGTATACCACCATATGGGAAAGCCCACAAAGATCACATCATGTCCCGCAATATCTGCGGAAGTGTCCGCAAGGGCCGGACGGGAAGAGGGATCGTTCATCTCCAGGCTGCTGCGGCTCTTTTTATTCATCCAGTCCAGATCCGCGCTCGTATACGGAACCTCCGGTCGGATCTCATACAGATCCGCGTTTGCTGCCTTTGCCAGCTCCTTTGCTGCCCGGGCGGTCACGCCGCTGGCGCTGAAATACGCTACTAATTTTTTACTCATATGGATTCCTCCTGGTCTGTTGTCTTCTAATCTAAAAATAACACTTAGAGCCCGCTCCAATCAAGAGGTATTTTCAAAAGGGGGCTATCGGGAAATAGATAGTTCTAAGCAGGGGCAGGTGTGATCCATGCGGATCTCACCTGCCCCTGAAATTATCCATTAAAAAGAAAAAAGATGGCTGACGACAACCATCTTTTCTCCGTTCCATGTTATAATGGAACTATGCTCAAACAAGATTATTATAATGACTTTTTTGATATTGGTCAACAAAAAATCAACTTCAGTTTCTTCGAATTGAGCTTACCCGATGACGATCCAGTCTATACCCTGAAAAAAGTGATGGAGGAATTAGATTTTTCAGGCCTTCTGGCCTGTTATTCAGACAAGGAAAGAACCGGGTATAACCCAATCATGCTGTATTCTGTGGTTACTTACGCAAATATGCGGGGAGTCAGGGCAGTTGATCGTATTGTGGACCTGTGCCAGAGGGACCTTGCATTTATCTGGCTGACAAAAGGGCAGAAGCCCCAGAGGGATGCTTTTTATGACTTTAAAGGGAAAAAACTGACGGGCGAAATCCTGGATGAATTGAACTACCAGTTTATGCGCCGCCTGCAAAAGGAAGGACTCATTACACTGAAAGAACTCTACATCGATGGGACAAAGATTGAAGCGAACGCAAACAGATACACGTTTGTCTGGCGGGGAAGCATAAACTATCATCTTGCCGGTCTGCTGGACACCATAGATGCCCTTTACGCAAAGTACAACGCATTCCTGTATGAAAATGGATATGGACCGGAATACGACCTTGGAGAAGCCCGGATGTTCGTGATCGAGGGGATGGAAAAGGTCAGGAAAGTGATCGAAGAAAACAGGAGGCGGAAGCTGACAAAGCATAAGAAAATCGCGAACAATACCATCATTGAGATCGATAACTGTTCTCCGCTTGAGATCTTAAAACTGCAGAAAAATCTGATGCGGATTGCAGAAGGCGAAGGGATCCTGTTTGTCAGCGGAAAGGGAAAGCACAAGCCAGAGATCCAGCAGCTTTATGAGGAGCTGGAAGAATGCGGCAGGCGGCTTATGGAATATAAGGAATGTTTTGAGATCATGGGGAAAGAACGTAACAGCTATTCCAAAACTGATCTGGAAGCGACGTTCATGCGGATGAAAGAGGACCATATGCTGAATGGGCAGTTAAAGCCGGCATACAATGTCCAGATTGCGGTAGAGAATTACTTCATTGTCCACAGTTATGTGAGCAGTGACCGGACGGACTACAACACGCTGATCCCTGTTTTGGAAAAGCATCAGGGGGCATTCGGAGATACACTGGAGGCGGTTACTGCCGACAGCGGCTACTGCAGCGAAAAGAACCTGATGTATCTGAAGGAGAACGGAATCCGGAGCTATATCAAGCTCCAGGACCATGAGAAACGGAAGACCCGCGCATACAGAGAAGATATTGGAAAGTATTACAACATGACATACGCTGTCTTTGAAGATGAGCATTATTATATCTGCCATGATGGAAGGGAGCTGCGCCATATCCGGACAGAAAGTAAAGAACAGGATGGATATACCCAGACGTTTGAAGTATATGGATGTGCGGACTGCAGCGATTGCGTGCACAAAGCCAGATGCCTTTATAAATACAATGCCGAAAAGAATCCTGACCGGAATAAAGTCATGAAGATCAACGAACGATGGGAAGAACTGAAAGAAGAATCCAATGGGAACATCCAGAGCGAGACGGGTATCCTGAAACGACAGACACGCTCAATCCAGACGGAAGGACACTTCGGGGACATTAAGGAAAACGAGGACTTCCGGCGGTTCAACTATCGGTCGGCGGAAAAAGTATATAAAGAGTTTATGCTGTACGTAATCAGCAGGAACATTATGAAATACCATCGGTTTCTACATCATGAGATCGAAAAATATGAAGGAAAAAAGGAGCAGAAAGCAGCTTAGACAAAGGAGCACTTCTCAAAATCCAAACAAGGGGGTTCTGCGCCCCAAAACAGATACTTCTAAAAGGAGGAGACAGTCCGGTAAAAATCCAGGGTCTTGAAAAAGCCTGAATTTCTAAGGGACTGTCTCCTTCTTACCTATCAGGGGCATAAATCGTTATTTCCCGATAGCCCCTTTTATTTTTTTCGCCACATGTTCTTTCCGATCCAGATAAAAAATAATCTGACAGGTAATGATCAGATAGAAGCGAAGCTCTGAATCCAAATTCTTCAAATGGATGCCGTAGGCAGCTTCCAGCCTTTCCAGCCGATAGATCAGTGTATTGCGATGGATATTCAGTTCCTTTGCAGCAGTAGCAATGCTTCCGCCACAGTTCATAAAGGCATAAATTGTCTGAATCATACGGATCCCGTTTGCTTTGTCCTGTGTATACAGATTCAGGATACCAGGATGACAAAAAGACCGTATATCTCCCAAAGAATACAATGACTCTATAACCACATTTTTATAATCATCCAGGAAATAATAAATGCCGCTTTCATCTTTCCCCTGAAGTGCAAGAACCCCCTGTGTATAAGCATAGCGGATATCTGTCAGGCTGTTCACGATTGTACTGCAGCCAGCGATCATGCCCTGCCCGGCCAAATAAGAAGTCAGATTGGTGGAATAGGACGGGATCAGCTTTCGCGTAGGATTGCGAATCACCAGAACCACTGTATGGTTGATATAAGTACCTAAGCTGTCTGGAAAAAGGAGTCCTAATCGGAACAGTACCGGCTCCCGTTCATCTCGGTTAAATTCCCGTTCATCTGGAAAACGAATACACAGCAGCTGATAACGATCCTCCTGTTTCCAGTGCAGCTGCCTCAGATACTGGTCATGAAGCACCGGATCCACAGTCTTTCCCTGAAGGATTGCGTCAATATAGTAGGTGCGCTCCGATGAAAAATGAGGTATTTTTCCACTGACGGCAAAAGACATGCTGAGAATATCGGCGATGATTTTGGCAAGCTGAACCTCGGATCGTGTAAAAGGCTTATTGATATCCGTCATGCCGAGTCCGGCAAACAAAATTCCATCGTACAGAAGAGGAGCGGAAATGTGGTTTTCATTGTTAGGAAATGGGGACTGATAGGTCAACAGCTGCCCCTGCTCATGCTTTTTCCTGATTTCTTTACGGAATTTCGCAGGATATGCCTCGTATCGGGAGAAACCATTTTCCAGAACAGATTGCCATATACTTCCTTCTATGGAACCATGAAATTCTCCAGCATACATCAACGTCCGTGAACTGGTGTCGATGATGGCAACTGGGTTATCCAGCATTTTCACAGCCAGATTCAGTACTTCCTGCGGATGATGTCCGTCCAACGCAGTAGATAGAACTTCATTATACCAGTTGTTGTAGCGGATAAACACTTGCTGTACCTCAATGAGAAGATATAAAGCATCGGTCTCATCCTTTACATAAAGGCCGCAGGCTGCATCCGGACCCGGTTCTCCGGTGGTGATGTAGATCAAGTTTGAATCCGGCTCTCTGAAACGGTCAATCTGTACTCCAGAAAAACGAGTGTCCTCATCTACAGGAGCAATTCCAGTATAAGAAATGCTGTATGTTTCATCAATGATCATGTCATAACTCAGCAGCATGTCCAAACCTCCTTTTTGGCAGTTCTGGTATAATTCATCCTTGTCTGAGACTACCTGATATATTTGGTTAAAAATGTAGAAAATATATCGAAATAATCGGTGTAAATAACCATTTTAAACAAAGTAATGAAAGCTTATAATGAATTATACAAGTAAACCGAGCAAAAAACAATGCTGTAAAGAAAGGAGAGCAACTATGGAAAACAAAAGATGGGAAGGTCCACGCAGGGAGTTCCTTCCGGTATATTCTGACTCAACACACTGGTTCGACTGCGCAAGCTTTTTATGCTATTGGGATGGTGATCCGTTCTACGAGACGGATAAATCCTGGTTTGAAAGTACCTACATCCATTCTGGAATCAGCGGATATGAACAGACTATTTCCGGACCGGATGCAGCAAAACTTCTGAGCGAGTTGGTCATGAACGATGTATATAAGTGGAGGATCGGAACTTGTAAACATCTTGTATTTCTCAATGAGGAAGGGCTGATTGATGATCATGTGCTCTATATGAAGGATTCCGATGATCAGTACCGTACAACTGCTGGAGTATGCTTTTATCCGCAGGTAAATGCAGCCAGCGGGAAATATGATGTGAAGATCACCCAGAAAAAAACTTTCGTATTTCAGTTCAGCGGACCAAGATCATTGACGGTCATTGAAAAGGTCACACAGACAGACCTTCATGATCTGAAGTTCCTGGAGTTTCGTCCGGTTCAGATTCCCGGCTTTGACGGGAGCTTCGAGGTGTGCCGGATTGGTATGAGCGGCACGCTGGCCTATGAAATCCGGGGCGAAGAAGCCTGGGGAGCGGATGTCTATAATGCATGCCTGGTTGCGGGCGCAGAATATGGAATCAAACGGCTTGGCTGGAGAGATTATACGGTCAATCATACCTTTGGCGGATTCCCGCAGCAGACAGTACATTGGGAAATGGCACTTTTTGAGGATCCGGAATTTTTGAAGGTAGCCAGAACAGTGATGCATTGCACTGGCAGTGTTGATCCAGCGAATCGCCGTGCTCGTCATCGTACTCCAGTAGAAGTAAACTGGGAATGGATGGCCAAATTTAATCATGATTTCAAAGGACGGGCGGCTCTTGAAAAGGAAATGCAGAATCCGACCAGAAAGATAGTGACTCTTGAGTTTAATCAGGAGGATATCATCGACGTTTATGCTTCTCAGTTTACGGATCATCCGTATAAATTTATGGATATGCCCTGTGCAGAACCTCAGCAGTGCGGCGGACATCAGGATGTTGTACTGAAAGATAGCGTTGAAATCGGCTGGTCAAGCGTTCCTACTTATTCCAGTCATTATCATGTGATGATTTCCCATTGCACTATGGATATTCATGGTGCTGAGATTGGTGACGAGGTCATTGTAAAGTGGGGTGATTTCGGCGGCGTTCAGAAGGATTTGCGCGCAATCGTACGGCCGTTCCCGTATATTCGTTATAAGAATGATGTACAGGATAATCGCAATTATGATTTAAGCACTGTGCCGAACGGCAACAGATAGGGGGAATCTAGATGAGTACAGCCAAAAAATCAGTAGCGGGTGCCGGGCTAGTGCTGATGGCATTGTGCCTGAATAATGCGGCTCCCAATTATCTGCAGTATCAGATATCACCGATTGCCATGCAGGTTATGGAAACCTATAAAATAAGCATGGAGCAATATTCCTCCCTGTTTACATCACCGATGATCCCAGCAATCCTGTTTTCGTTGATTGTAGGTCTGCTTTTCGATAAGCTTGGTCCGGTGAAGGTAATGCGGTTCGGTGTACTGATTGCAGCAATCGGCGGCTTTGTACGACTCTACACAGGCGGAGGGTATACGGCGTTATTTGTTGGGACTCTGATGACAGGTTTTTCGGCGGCCTTTATTAACGCCGGACAGGCAAAAATCGTTGCCGGATTCTATCCGCCGGAGCAGATACAGAGTAAGATTGGATTAATCAATGCGTCCAGTACGGCAGCCATGATCATCACAATGGCAACGACAGCTTATTTCAGTTCCGTAAGCACAGCATTTCTGGTTGCTGCCGTATTTATGGCAGCGGCAGCAATCAGCTGGTTCCTTTTCGGAAAAAATCCCGAGACAAATGAGGCGCATGCGGAACCTGTTCAAAAATCCTTTGGAGAGCTGATGAAAGCCTCTGCCAGTTCCCGCCAGGTCTGGTTAATGGCATTTTCACTCTTTTGCGTGCTTGCAGGTCAGGTGGTCATGTCCTCATGGGCACCCACAGCCCTACAGTCTGTAGGCATGGCTGCTACAACCGCAGGATATATGGGCTCGCTGTATACAGTAGGTAACTTTATTAGTTGTTTCCTGGGGCCGATATTGGCAGGGAAACTCCGCAGTATCCGGAAAGTCATTCTGATCTTCGGTATTGTTGCTGTGGTCGGTTTGATTTTCTCCTGGAAGATTTCCAATCCGATTCTCTGCGGAGTCATGATGATCCTGACCGGAATCGCGATTGGCGGAAATATACCGCTGGCAATGGGTGATATCATTAACTTCAAGGGCATTGGTCCGGAGTATGTGGGCACTGCCAGCGGTCTTGTTGCTACGATTCAGCTGATCGGAGCAGTTGTGCTTCCCTCGTATGTACTTATTCCCATCGCGAGTGGCAATTTTAATACTTTGTTTATACTGGCAGCTGCCTGCATGGCAATTTCCGCAGTCCTTGGGTACCTGGCTCACTCCAACTGATTGGACATACAATCATATAAAACATCAAAAAAGGAGGTTTTATAATGGCTTTTAATTACAACACTGAGCTGAAGGATGCGTCTCTGCTCATCAATTTCGGAGGTACATTTCTGCAGGCATTTGAATTTGAAGGTGCTAAAAAGGATATTTCCGGATACCGTACTTCCGCATGGATCAACACCTGTCTGACGACATCTCCGGTGTATGATGTTATTGGTCCGGATGCAGTGAAATTTCTGAATTCCATCTGTGTCAATGATTTTACAAAGCTGACAACCAAAGGAATGCGCCACGCTATTCTCTGCAATGACAAGGGACAGATTCTGACGGACGGTGTCTGCATCAGGATTGCCGAAGACCGCTACCGTACTTATTGGCTTACACCGGTCATCAACTATTACATGTCTGTCACGGATCTAGATGTTCACGGTGAGGACATGACAGGCAGGGAATATTTTATCCAGGTAGATGGTGAAAAGTCACTGGAAATTCTGGAAAATGCTTTTAATCAGGATCTTCATGACATTCGCTTTGCCACTCATCGTCAGATTGATGTGGACGGGAAAAAGGTTGAAGTCATCCGTCTGAGTATGTCCGGAAATCTCGGCTATGAGGTACACGGAGATATTGAGGAATTTGATGAAATATATGGAAAAATCTGGGAGGCGGGACAAAAATTCGGTGCAACCAGGCTGGGACTTCACAATTACAGTTTCCACAATCACACGGAGTGCGGATTCCCGAATATCAATCTTCATTACCCCCTTCCGTGGCTGGAGTCCGGAGAGGACATGGCAAAATTCATGCAGCAGAATCCGACCATCTCATTTAACAATCTCTGCAGAGTTCTTCGGGGAAGTGTCGGTGATGATCTTGAGAGCCGCTTCGTTAATCCTTATGAGACCGGCTGTGACAGCGTGATTCGTTTTGATCACGAATTCCCGGGAAGAGATGCTCTTATGAAGATGAAGAATGATTCCAGCAGACGTACCGTTGTTACGCTGGAATGGAATGCTGAGGATGTGGGAGCAGTCTTTTCAACTATGTTCCGTCCCGGTGGGCAGCCGACAGATGATATATCTGGAACCAATGAGCTGGAATTCGTGGAAAATGTGAAGAACAATTGTTTCATTTACAAGGCTGACCGGGTGCAGGCTGATGGAAAAGATATCGGTATCAGCAGTGGCCGTGTGGTGAGTTATTACTATAATGCGATGATTTCTCTTGGCTTTATCGAAAAGAAATATGCGGTTGAGGGAACGGAGCTGACACTAATCTGGGGAACCCCGGGGAATCCTCAGATGCCAATCCGCGTGAAAGTTGCGCGTTATCCGTATAACAAGGAATTTGTTAGAAACCAAGATGTGGATGTGGAAAAGATTCCACGTCTGAAATAAGCGGTTCGGAAATGTTTTTATGGAAAAGGGGGCTATCGGGAAATAGATAGTTCTAAGCAGGGGCAGGTGTGATCCATGCGGATCTCACCTGCCCCTGAAATTATCCATTAAAAAGAAAAAAGATGGCTGACGACAACCATCTTTTCTCCGTTCCATGTTATAATGGAACTATGCTCAAACAAGATTATTATAATGACTTTTTTG
This sequence comes from uncultured Lachnospiraceae bacterium, assembly GCA_910584945.1. Lineage (GTDB taxonomy): Bacteria > Bacillota > Clostridia > Lachnospirales > Lachnospiraceae > Hominiventricola. The sequence goes on from CAJUDY010000016.1 coordinate 20,128, forward strand.
ATATTGGTCAACAAAAAATCAACTTCAGTTTCTTCGAATTGAGCTTACCCGATGACGATCCAGTCTATACCCTGAAAAAAGTGATGGAGGAATTAGATTTTTCAGGCCTTCTGGCCTGTTATTCAGACAAGGAAAGAACCGGGTATAACCCAATCATGCTGTATTCTGTGGTTACTTACGCAAATATGCGGGGAGTCAGGGCAGTTGATCGTATTGTGGACCTGTGCCAGAGGGACCTTGCATTTATCTGGCTGACAAAAGGGCAGAAGCCCCAGAGGGATGCTTTTTATGACTTTAAAGGGAAAAAACTGACGGGCGAAATCCTGGATGAATTGAACTACCAGTTTATGCGCCGCCTGCAAAAGGAAGGACTCATTACACTGAAAGAACTCTACATCGATGGGACAAAGATTGAAGCGAACGCAAACAGATACACGTTTGTCTGGCGGGGAAGCATAAACTATCATCTTGCCGGTCTGCTGGACACCATAGATGCCCTTTACGCAAAGTACAACGCATTCCTGTATGAAAATGGATATGGACCGGAATACGACCTTGGAGAAGCCCGGATGTTCGTGATCGAGGGGATGGAAAAGGTCAGGAAAGTGATCGAAGAAAACAGGAGGCGGAAGCTGACAAAGCATAAGAAAATCGCGAACAATACCATCATTGAGATCGATAACTGTTCTCCGCTTGAGATCTTAAAACTGCAGAAAAATCTGATGCGGATTGCAGAAGGCGAAGGGATCCTGTTTGTCAGCGGAAAGGGAAAGCACAAGCCAGAGATCCAGCAGCTTTATGAGGAGCTGGAAGAATGCGGCAGGCGGCTTATGGAATATAAGGAATGTTTTGAGATCATGGGGAAAGAACGTAACAGCTATTCCAAAACTGATCTGGAAGCGACGTTCATGCGGATGAAAGAGGACCATATGCTGAATGGGCAGTTAAAGCCGGCATACAATGTCCAGATTGCGGTAGAGAATTACTTCATTGTCCACAGTTATGTGAGCAGTGACCGGACGGACTACAACACGCTGATCCCTGTTTTGGAAAAGCATCAGGGGGCATTCGGAGATACACTGGAGGCGGTTACTGCCGACAGCGGCTACTGCAGCGAAAAGAACCTGATGTATCTGAAGGAGAACGGAATCCGGAGCTATATCAAGCTCCAGGACCATGAGAAACGGAAGACCCGCGCATACAGAGAAGATATTGGAAAGTATTACAACATGACATACGCTGTCTTTGAAGATGAGCATTATTATATCTGCCATGATGGAAGGGAGCTGCGCCATATCCGGACAGAAAGTAAAGAACAGGATGGATATACCCAGACGTTTGAAGTATATGGATGTGCGGACTGCAGCGATTGCGTGCACAAAGCCAGATGCCTTTATAAATACAATGCCGAAAAGAATCCTGACCGGAATAAAGTCATGAAGATCAACGAACGATGGGAAGAACTGAAAGAAGAATCCAATGGGAACATCCAGAGCGAGACGGGTATCCTGAAACGACAGACACGCTCAATCCAGACGGAAGGACACTTCGGGGACATTAAGGAAAACGAGGACTTCCGGCGGTTCAACTATCGGTCGGCGGAAAAAGTATATAAAGAGTTTATGCTGTACGTAATCAGCAGGAACATTATGAAATACCATCGGTTTCTACATCATGAGATCGAAAAATATGAAGGAAAAAAGGAGCAGAAAGCAGCTTAGACAAAGGAGCACTTCTCAAAATCCAAACAAGGGGGTTCTGCGCCCCAAAACAGATACTTCTAAAAGGAGGAGACAGTCCGGTAAAAATCCAGGGTCTTGAAAAAGCCTGAATTTCTAAGGGACTGTCTCCTTCTTACCTATCAGGGGCATAAATCGTTATTTCCCGATAGCCCCCTTTTTACCGATGGCATCCGTGATGTCTTCCGTATCCCCGGCGGGAAACGGTCACGCAGGTGCCGTCGCAGTAGCCGCTTTCGTGGTCATAACCGCAATACTCACATTCGTTGTGGAAATGCCGACCTGTCTCTGTGCACCCTTCCACCGTACAGACCGGACAGCTGGTATCCACTGTCGACTGTCTGCGATGCCCGTGAGCAGAGACCGGCATAGCCAGAAGGACCGCAAGCAAAGCGGTAGCCATGACCGCCGTAAGCCGTCTGCGAACATGCATACTTCTCCCCTCCTTTCCAGTTATGGTTCACTCCGTGATCAGAATCACCCGGAGGAACTGGTGGTAAGAACAGTATAGCACGAAGGAATACGCGAAACAACTCATCTTTTGGTTTTCATTTTTTCTGGAAATTTTTTTACTCCAGATCAGATCCAGCGCGGAGATCGAGCGGCAGAACATGAATAATTCCAAGTTTTCAGCCGTGCTCCTGTGCCCGGATTATCAGAACCTGTGCATCGGGCTGTCCAATAAGCTGATGCCGTTTAATCTGGCGGCCCAGTATCACATCATACAGGAGGCTCTGGCAAAACATGAACTGTTCTACAGCAATTACAAATTAAGGACCTGTTTTCACACTTTTTTGAGGAGGATCTGACGCTGATGAATCCTGAGGATACGGACTGGAGACAAGTGCTTTCCTGCCTGTGCCAAAAGCTCTGTGAGAAAAATTATACGGATCCGGATTTTGAGAAAAAGGTCTTTCGGTGGGAATATGCGGCGACCACCGCCTTTGGAAATATTGCGATTCCCCACTCCGCCTACATGGACACCATCAAGGCCAGCATTGCCCTCGCCATCTCCAGAAAAGGCGTTCCGTGGGGAAGCGGCACGGTGCATCTGGTGCTTCTGCTGGCGATCAACAAAGCAGACAAGAAAACTTCCGTCTGCTGTACGAGGCGCTGATCTATCAGAATGTTCCGGACGAAGAGCCGGTGTAAAGCGACCGGCTCTTGGGGACGCAATATCTATTGAACATTCATAATTACTTTGATACATTCATTACAGTTTTTGTCCTTATCTACATTGTAAATATGACATGTGATTTTTCTTCCGGCCTGCATAAGTTCAGAGACTCCCTGGGCATAATATCTTGGAATGTATCCCAGCACCTTTTTCGACACATCCAGCATCTGTACGGCATAAGGGTCATATGAGTTGTCAGGTTCCCTCTTTAATAATACTTCATCGCCTCTGGTAACCTTTACAGCGTCCTCACATGCATTCCCGACACATCCAAGGTAATGACGCACTCCTGCCATAAAAAAAATCCGTGTCACGCTTCCGTCTGTATCCAGAATCGGATCTATAAATTCAAGACTGTCAATGGGGAGTCTGGCGCCGCTTCTTTTCAGCAGCATATATTCATCATACTCATTCAGTCCATATTTCTGTAGAATCTCCTTCATATCTCTTCTTTTTTTATCTGGCAGGCGACTGGCAAAGACAGAAAATAATTTTTCATCTTTATATACACGGTCCAGTTCCTGGAAACAGAGCAAAAGCTTAAATCCATCCGCAATTGCATCTTTTACTTCTTTGCAATACTGGAATTCATATTGTCCATTCCTGGTCAGCTGACCGACAATATACTGTTTTCTGGTTTTCTCTGATTTCCAGATCAGATAAAGAAAATCTTTTCCATTTTTTACTGACATATTATCCCTCTCTCTTTATCCCATAAACCTCTTTCATCAACTCTATTTTCCCCAGAAGATACTTTTTAATCAAAATTATTTTTTTATCTGTAAGGACTTCTGCGTATTTGTATAATATATCATCCAAAGATGCATCTGTTACTGTCAATTCTATCTTGTTCACAATTTCTATTGTCTGACTGTAATAGTTTTGCCGAAGATATTTAAGCACATCCAGATGCGTTGGCTGCTTTTCGTCTGAAACAGAGATCCGAATCAATGATCTTGACTTTGTATCGATCAGTGATCTCCACAGACGCATATCTTTTCCCAGATATTGATCAATTTTATCTTCTTTAACGTAGGCGCACAGAGATGAACTGTTATCATATAAAGGGCTTAACTCAAATCCTTTTTCTAATAGTATCAACGCCCAGTTACTCTGATGTCTGTCCGTATTTCCGATCAGAAAATCAAAAATGAAAATTTTCAGGAAATTATAAAACAGACCAAAAGGATCCAATACCTTTTTTATCATTTCAATCGAATATTTATCCCCCGTAATGGTATCTTTCAATTTCTCCACATCAAAGTCCTGATATCTGGAACTGATGCAATAGATCCCCTCTATCAATGTTTGGTTGGTATGATCCACAATATTGTAACTCATAGACCCTTCACGTCCATGGTATATCCCAACCTCAAATTTTGCGTGGGGAATTTCCAATAATTCAGCCAAATCACATGCTATACATTCCGATACATGATCTGTTGTCGTTTCATCTTTTTTAAATTTAAATAAACCTGTCTGATCTGTATCTGGATTTATCAGCCACAATTTTTCACTCCGGCCACTTCCTTCTGATGCCCCTTCAAATTTCATCCAAAAAGAAAAATCCTTCATGTGTGTTCCTCTCCCGGAAAACTCTTTTTATTCCTCCACTCCTTATGCAACATATTGATTATACTATAGATTTATCCTCATGTCACCCTTCTGCGATAAAATCAGAAGCGCTCCGACAAAAAAGCCACGCCGTCAGGTTCCAGGTGACAAAGCAGAGCGCCGATACACCAAGTAATGCTCGGTGCAACCCGGAATATACAGGTTATAAAAAGCTTTCCTCGTGATCTCCTCCACGATTCCGTAATCTTCTTCTTTTTCGTTTCTTATCTCAATCAATGCAATACGCCTTTCTTCCCTGATCATACGACATAGAAGCCTTGTCCATTCCTCCTCGTTTTTATCTTACTACACGCCTCCTGTTTCTGGCAAGACCATGCAAAAAAGTCCTGCCGCATCACTTCGTGCAGCAGGACCTTTTCATTTCTCTATCTCATATGTTTCGCAAAGAACTCCACCATCTTGTCAAAGGGAATCGCGTCTTTTCCACCGCCGTCATACAGATCGGTATGGACCGCCTCCGGAATGATCAGAAGCTCCTTGTTGTCCGTATAAGGGTTCTCCTTCACCATGGCGGCGTAGGCGTCGCGGCTGAAATAACAGGAATGCGCCTTTTCCCCGTGCATGATCAGGACCGCGCTGCGGATCTCATTGCTGTAGCGGAGAATCGGCTGGTTCATAAAAGACATGCATCCGATCACATTCCAGCCGCCGTTGGAGTTCAGAGAACGCTTATGGTAGCCCCGATCTGTCTTATAATAATCATGATAATCTTTCACGAAGAATGGGGCGTCCTTTGGAAGCGGGTCCACGACTCCGCCGCTCAGGGCATAGCTGCCGTTCTGATAATCCGTGATCCGCTGCGCGTTCATGGCTGCTTTCTTCTCATATCTTGAGTCAGCGGAATCCTCGGAGTCAAAATATCCGTTGGCGTTGACGCGGGTCATATCATACATGGTGGAGGCAACCGTCGCCTTCACGCGGGTATCCAGCGCCGCCGTATTCAGAGCCAGGCCGCCCCAGCCGCAGATACCGATAACGCCGATCTTCTTCGGATCAACCTGCTCCTGCACGGACAGAAAGTCCACCGCCGCCTGAAAATCCTCGGTGTTGATATCCGGAGACGCCATATACCGGGGCTCGCCTCCGCTCTCCCCCGTATAGGAAGGGTCAAACGCCATGGTCAGAAATCCCCGCTCCGCCATCGTCTGCGCATACAGCCCCGCCGCCTGCTCCTTCACCGCTCCGAAAGGCCCGCATACCGCGATTGCCGCCAGTCTGCCGGCACCTCATCGACATCAGTCCGGACAGCGGGCTTACCTTTCGCCCCCTCACCCCGGAGCTTAAGACAGGCATCTATCTGATCTGGAAAAAATATCAGGTCTTTACCCCGATCGCCGAACGGCTGCTGAAATACTTGAAAGAACGGTTCACACATGGTATACTCTAATTTATATAAGCCATGATCCACATGGCTCTCAATTTTTTCATAAAACAGGGAGAACATCAAGTATGAAACAGAAACTGAGCATTATTCTTTCTATGGTTCTGTGCTTCTGCATGCTCTTGGGAAGCACGTCCTACGTTCGGGCAGCGCAGACTTCTCTTACCAGCCTGACCTTTGATGCGGATTATTATTACAATACGTATCCAGATCTGCAGACGGCTATTGGTAACGATTACAGCCGCCTGTACAGCCATTATGTGAATTCCGGTCTGGCCGAGGGACGGTCTGGAAGCGCGGAATTCAACTGCCTGGTCTACCGGAATAATTACCCGGATTTGGCGGCCTCCTTCGGAAACGATTATCTGGCCTACTGTGTTCACTATGAGAATTACGGAAAAGCCGAGGGCCGCGTCGCGGCAGGGGACGGTATGACGCTCCCGGCTGCGGTTACGGATGAAATGCCGGTCGACGCGCCTGCAGACGCGCCCATCGGCACCTACAGCACCGCCTACAGCCCGAATATCCCCCGTGCGGTCAACGTCGCTCTGGCGGCGTCCAGGATCAACGGAGTGGTCGTTGCGCCCGGAGAAAGCTTTTCTTATACGCGCACCATTCTGCCGAGAACAACTGCCAACGGTTATGTAGAAGCGCCCGTAATCGTGAATAAAAAGTATGTCCCCGGGATCGGCGGAGGGATCTGCCAGGTGTCTTCTACCCTCTACGCGGCCATGCTGGCCGCCGGACTGCCTGCCACCGAACGTCATCCCCATTCCCTGAAAGTGGGCTATATTCCGGAGGGAATGGACGCCACCGTCTCCGGCACCACGATAGATCTTCGATTCACCAATATTTTCGAGGAACCCATTCAGATTCAGGCTGTCGCGGATCAGGGTACGCTGACGGTGTCGATTTATAAGCAGTAAAATATAGGTTCTGACTTACAGAGGCTGCCATATGGCAGCCTCTGTTACATCCTGGGAAAGGCAATGATAAATATACTTTTACAAAGCTTTAATACTTCTTCCTGAGAGACGCCCGCAAGTTTCTCCTGAACCAACTTCACGAATACAATATAAAAGCTTTCCAACAGCGCTACCCTTGATGACTGTGTGGTATTCACTTCAAACAAATCAAAAAAGCGGATCAGGCTGTTTTTGTATTCTCCGATCTGCTTTGAACCAAATCCCATCGCTGTTTCAGAAAACTGGTCCAGTAATCTGCCGTAAGAACCATGATATTCTTCTATAAGAAGAACAATTTTCCGCCCTCTACAAGAGTCCGAAATCCTACGTCTGTTTTATATTATTGAATACTTATCCCTTTTTAAGCATCTATCCATCTATATTCGACCAAAATCATACCCTCCTCTGCCCCGGAACCGCCCCACCCAGATACTGCACCGCGATCCGGTCCTCAGGGGCCGGATCAAAGAGATATAAGACGATCACAAAGAGGTATTCCAGCGGCTTCATCAGAAGATAGACCAGATCCGCCGTCCAGCGGCTCCTGATCTGTCTGGCAAGGGGATAGCCATAAGTGTCATAAAAATGCCGAAGCCTCCGGTGCGCACCCGGCAGCCGCTCTGCCAGAAGGTCTTCGAATGCATTGGCCACCAGAAGCTGCCGGTTTACCACAATGCTGTGCCCGTGCCGTACGCCCATTCGAAGAGGCTTTACTAGCTTTGGATGACCGCCTGCCGCTACGGTACACAGATAATGTTCGTCATAGAGTACATTGGGCGGGGCCTTCTGAAGTGACAGCGTCCAGTCGCTGGTCTGCGTCCATGCCTCGATCAGGCTGTTCGGTTTCTGTCCGAACAGGATCAGAACCGCAATCAGAAGTCCCAGGAGTGGCCACATCAGGAGAAACACCAGCCAGGAGAGACGGCGTCCCCGTTCCTGCTGTATCCATACCTGGCGCACCGTCTTTGCGAACACCAGAAGCAGATTAAGTGGATAAACCGCCAGCAGGAAATCATGCCCCAACAGCTGGATGACAAACAGGCCGCAGAGTCCGACTCCCAGATACATGGCCGCCATGGCAAGCGCGCAGCACAGCGGCGGCAGTTTCTTCAGCGGAATAAAACGCAGAACCAGATAACCCAGAAGCGCGATCGCCCCAATGGTAAGAATGGTAGGAAACGTCCATGTGGCGACGGGCGTGTGGATCTCGCGGTTGACCAGCGTCTCCGTCCAGTCCGCCATTCGGATATCCGCTATCATCAGATAGCAGATCACACAGACAACTCCCCACAGAATCGTGACCGCATCCGTGATCTTCGCGGTCCTAAGGGCCTCCTCCTGGTAGCGAAGGCGGCAGAGCTGCCAGCAGTTCCAGAAGGTTAGCGCCGCCGGATAGAATAAAAATCCTCCGAATATACACCCGACAAAAAGCAGAGACGGCAGTTCGACGATTGCCTCAATGCCCTGCAGGGTGAGCGACAACCTGGAACACGCAATCATAATGCCCGCCAGCAACGCCCCTGCCGCCACACACAGATTCGGGGATTTTTTGTAACGACTCTGGATCTTCTTAAACATGACTGCCTCCTATCTCCCTTTTTTCAGCATTCGTATTTTCTTCTTATTATACCCTTCCGGCGGATAATTACAAGATTTCACCGCTTTTTCTGCATCTTCAGCCGAGCTGATCATCGGAAAGATCACTCCGTCAACGCCCATCTCCAAAACCAGCTTGACAAGCACCGGATCATTCCACGCAACCCGAACAACTGCCGCTGCCCTCCCTGCCTGCGCAGCCATCACCTGCAGACTGGTATTGCATTTTCATTCAATATGAGCAATTTTATAGCGCAAAAGACTGCAGGGATATCAAAGTACTCTCCTGCAGTCTTTTGTCACATATTTATTTTTCTTCCTCCAGCTCGATCCCTTCTGTCTCGATGATGAACTTCACGCTTCCTTCTATCCCGTCGCTCTTACCGGAGAAGCTCTGATAGCTTCCGGAGAGATCCGAGATCGCGTCCACACGGTCCACCAGATTCTGGAGATCTTCATTCACCGTATCATACAGCTTCTGGATTCCGTCGTCATTGTACTCGTGAACGCCGTCCAGAAGTTCTTCGGTGCCGTCTTTCAACTCGTCTACGCCGTCCACCAGATCGACCACGCCGTCTTTGAGTTCTTCGGTGCCGTCTTTGAGTTCCTGGGTGCCGTCTTTGAGCTCCTCGGTACCGTCCTTTAACTCTTCCGTTCCTTTATACAGTTTTCTGGAACCTTTTCTGAGATCAATGCCGCCCTGGTAGAGCTTGGAGGTACCGACTTTTAGCGCATCGGCGCCGGTCTTCAGACTGCCGACCCCCTGCTGCAGCTCTGCAGCACCGCCGGTCAGCGTCCCCATCTGGCTGTTGATCTGAGCGACTCCGTCATAGATCTGTCCGACCGAAGTCTCCAGCGCCGCCATACCTTCTGTCAGCTGTGCCAGCTGCCCGGCATCCACGCCGCTGTTCAGCTGAGCCGCTACTTCTCTAAGAGCCGTGTCCGCTCCCTGGAGCGCCGCATAGGTGTTCATGGCCTCCAGCAGCTGCTCCTGCAGTGTATTGATTCTCTCCTGTTCTGCCACCAAGTCTGTCTGCAGGCTTGTGACCCGGCTGTACCCTTCCATGATCTCTTCGTATCTTTCCACAGACGCGGGATCGGAAGTTCCGGCTCCCTGTCCCTGATCCGCCGTCAAAGCCATGGCCATGGAAGTCATCCCGTCTGATTGGCTTAAACCTTCCAGATATGCTTTACCAAATTCGGACAGTTCCTGCTCCTCCGATTCCTCCTGCGGCTCCGGCTCCTCCTCCGCCGCTTTTTCCGGTGCGGACACATCTTCTTTTGCCGCTTCGGGCGCAGAAGTACTTTCTTCCGTTGGAGTATCCGGCACGGCAGCCGGTTCCTTTGAGCCTTTTGATGCCGCAGGCGTCTCTTCCGCGCTTACCGCCGAATCCGCTGATTCTTTCCGGCCCTCCGTCGGCACGGAGGAACCCTTTGCATCTCCCGATGCGGCGCCTGCTTCCCCGGAGCCTTCCGATGCCGCAGGCGGTTCCTTTTGTCCTTCCGTCGCCGCGTCTGATGCTGCCCGGTCTTCCGGTACCACAGACGGCTCCGGCTGCCCCTCGGCCGCCGCGTCTGAAGTTTCCGGACCTTTCGGTGCGTCATCGGGCCCGGGTGCTTCCGCTTTCTGTGCATCCGCCGGGTTTCCTTCCGCCGGGACCGGCGCTGTCTCTGTCTCCGACTTCTCTCCCGCGCTTTCTTCCGCCAGGGCAAATCCCATCTGTTCCGCCGCTGCGTTCAATTCATCCCGTGTCGCTTCTGCTTCCCCTCGCGCGATTCCCAGCTGCGCCTTCAGTGCAGCTACCTGCCTACCGGCCGCCTGCATGTTTTTCTGGTTCTCCGCGATCTTCTGCTCCAGCATACTTCCCATACCGCCGACTCCGGCTGCCAGCTGGTCGACGCCGTTTTTCAAAAGTCCCACGCTGGTCTTGATATAGGGATGCTCTGCATCGCCGCTCTTTCCGTCCGGTCCCAACATCATGGGAGTCTGAAGCGCATTCAAACCTCCCGCCAGCTGATTCACACCGCCGGTGAGATTCGGCATATTTTCATTCAGACGCCCGGCTCCGGTCTGCAAAGTTCCCATCCCCTGATCCAGTTCCTTCGCGCCTTCTCGAATGGTTCTCGCCCCGTCAGCCAGATCTCCGGCTCCGTCCAGCAGATCCTGAGCGCCTCCGTCCAACTCCCATGCCCCGTCCAGAAGCTCCTGCGCCCCGTCGTCCAGCTCCACGGCTCCGTCCCACAGATCCGGCATGTTGTCCTTCAGCTCCTGGACGCCGTCGTCCAGTTCCACACAGCCGTCGATCAACTCGTAGGTGGCGTCATTGAGTTCTTCGATATCATCCTTCAGATCATCGAATCCATCCATGTCATCCGTATTCAGCTCGCTGAACACATCCGGCATGAGGATCGTGGCGGTCATGCCCAGTTCAAAATCGGTCACGTCTGCCGTCACCTCCACATACTCCGGAATATCCATATCTTCAAAACCTTCCAGGTTCAGAAGATCCAGACTGTCATACAGCCCCGGCATGGCTACGCCTGCCACGATTGTATTCTTTCCGTCTGAGAGAATCCTACCATTCTCCACTTCCACATTCACGAACTTGTCAGAATCAAGGACCAGTGTGCTGGCCGCCACGAAGGGCACGCACAGCTGCGCCGTTTCTCCGCCGATCTTTGCCTGCTGCGCCGTAAGATTTTCATAGTCGAAACGGATCTTCACCTTCCCGCTCTTTCCGGCCAGCTCCTGGGGCTCTATCTTCTGCTCATCCAGATAATAACTCACCTTTACATCCACAGGCAGCGTCTGGGAGGTCTCTCCTTGATAATAGATATCATTCCCCTCTGCCGCCCAGACATAGGTGTCCCCGTCCCGGGTGAAGGTCTCATCCCCCTTTACGTTAACCACATCGGTCAGATTCGAGACGTCGGTCAGTTCGTCTGCGCCTTCGCCGTTCTTCAGCCAGCTGCTGACGGTGATATTCTTTACATTTCCGCTGGCGTCCGCGTTTACATATACGGTCTCCTCCTTCTCCGCACTGCCCCCGGACGACCGATCCACAGCCCGCCCCGCAATCTCCGCCGCCTCAGATGCCTCTTCTATATTTTCCGTTGCTGTTTCTTCCGCAGCCGTCTCTTTCTGTTCCCCGCAGCCGCAGACAGAGACAGCCAGTATAGCCGTCAGTCCCAGACTCATGAATCTTTTCTTTTTCATTTTACTACGCCTCCCGTCTCATTATTTTGCTGTTTCAGACATTTTCTCATTCCCATGGTGGTATAACAGATCAAACGGTCAAACACCAGGAAGAACGAGGGCAATAAGAAAAGTACGATAACCATACTGATCAAAGCGCCTCTTGCCAGCAAAATCACAATGGATTTGATCATATCAATATTCGAATACAAGGCCACGCCGATGGTCGACGCAAACAGGCTGAACGCACTGGTGATGATCGAATGAAAGGACGTCTTGTGAGCGATCTCCACGGCCTCCTTTTTGCTCTTTCCGCTCAGCCGTTCATCCTTATAGCGGTTTGTCATCAGGATTGCGTAATCCACCGTCGCGCCCAGCTGAATGGTTCCCACCACGATAGGGGCCACAAAGGCCTGGCTGATCCCCCGGTAATAGGAGCATGCCATATTGACAAAAATCGAAAATTCGATGGTAGTCACCAAAATAAAAGGAAGGCTGATGGACTTAAACACAATCATTACGATCAAGAAGATCGCCAGGATGGACAAGGTATTGACCGTCATCAGGTCGACGCTGGTCACATCCTCCAGGTCCTTCATCAGCGGCGCCTCTCCGATGACCATGGCCGTGTCGTCATACTTTTTCACGATCTCATTGATCCGGGCGATCTGGGCGTTGCACGGAGCCGTGGCCGAGCTGTACTGGGAGCAGATGAAGACCATTTCATAATTGTCTGATTTCAGCGAAGAAGTCAGATCTGCCGGAATCATGGACTCCGGAATCCCCCCTCCCAGCACCGACTGGATACCCAGCGCCCAGTCCACGCCGTCCACCTTTTCGATCTCCTGAATCATATTGGCCTTGTCTTTGGCACTGTTTCCGCTGTTCATCAGAAGAATATGTACATTGCTCATATCAAAGGTATTCTTCAACTTGTCATTGGCAATGGCGCTGTCCAGATCGTCGGGAAGTCCTGTATCAATATTATAATACAGTTCCACCTCATTGTTGCCGTGATAGGCCGGAACAAATGCGATCAAAAAGAGCAGAATCCATACCCAGTGAAATTTCCGGATAAAATCCGAAAGCTTCCCCATATCCGGGAAGAAGGACCGATGCTTCAATTTCATGATCGGCTTTTCAAAGAGGAGCACCATGGCCGGAAGCACCGTCACACAGCACAGTACCCCGATGATTACGCCCTTGATCATGACAACGCCCAGGTTCTCTCCCAGGGCAAAAGTCATAAAGATCAGCGCCGCAAAACCTGCGATAGTGGTGAGAGAACTTCCCAGGACCGAGACAAACGTCTCGCTGATGGCCTCCGCCATGGCGTCCTCCCGGTGCTCATAGCGCGGTTTGCATTCCTCGTAGCTATGCAGAAGGAAGATGGAGTAGTCCGTCGTAACTCCCAGCTGCAGGACCGCCACCAGGGCCTGGGTAATATAGGAGACATCCCCAAGGAACAGGTTGCTACCCATATTGTAGGCGACCGCCAGGCCGATACTGGTCAGAAAGAGGAAGGGCACCGCGAAGGAATCCGTGGTCAGAATCAGTACCAGCAGCGACAGAAGACTTGCCACCATCACGTAGCCGGGAATTTCCTTCATGGCCAGGTTCTTGATATCCGTGACGATTCCGCTCATGCCGCTGATGAAGCACTGCTGCCCCACCTCGGCGCGCATCTCCTCGATGGCCTCCATGGTGGTTTCCGCCGACGTCGTCTGATCGAACAGCGCGATCATCATGGTGGAATCTCCCTGAAAGAGCGCGTCCGCCACCGCGCCCGGAATCATGCTCACCGGAACGTCGATCCCCACAAAATCGTCGTACCACAGCACCTTTTCCACATGGTCGATGGCCTCGATCTTTTCTTCCAGAAGCACCACGTCCTTTTTCTGCATGCCGTCTACCACCACCATGGAAAAAGCGCCCATGCCGAATTCGTCTACCATGATATCCTGCCCCGCCACAGTTTCCAGAGAATCCGGCAGATAGCTTAGAATATCATAATTCACTTTTGTAGAAACAAACCCAATGGCAGATGGGATCAAAAGCAAGAATGCAAGCAGCACGATGGAGATCTTGCGTTTTGCGATAAACTTTCCTATCTGTTTCATATTCTTTCCCTTTTCTATTTCCTTTCGTTGTCCAAAAGTGACTTTTGGTCATTTCTTAATATATGTTATACTACAAAAGTGACTAATGGTCAATATTTTTATAAATTTTTTATGATTATCTGAAAAAAGGGCAAAGAATAAGCCGGGAAACGCAGCCATCCGCTGCATTTTCCGGCCCTTATTCGACTCTGAAGTCCTCTCTTAATATATGCTTTTATATCCGCCTTCCTCAAGAGAAAGCGCTCCAAAGTACTGTTCAAAATCCATTCCGAGGTATTCGCTCATCTGCTTCATCTCCACCAGCGTCTTCTGATCCACCGCCACGCCTTCGGTCTTCACCCGCTCGCAGGCCAGCACCTCTTTTTCCCCATGGGTATAGATGCGCTCTCTGCCGGCAGCCTTGGGAGCCTCACGAAGCTCCTGTAAAAAGACAGAAAAATGCCGCGTGATCTCCTCCGGATCTCCGAACACTGCCGGATCGATGGCAATAAATCCATGACATGTCCCGCCCTTTCCGTCCGTATGGGTGTGATTGGAGGTCAGTCCCTGGGACAGGATCGATGTGAACAGTTCGCAGATCATGCCGTAGCCGTAACCTTTATGACTTCCGGTCAGTTCTTCATTTTCCCCCAGAGGCATGATCCCGCCTCCGGTCTTGCCCACGATGTTCCGAAGCACCAGATCCGCGTCGTTCGAAGGTTTCCCGTCCTGGTCCAGCGCCCATCCGTCCGGCAGCGGTTTCTCCGCTTTCCGGTACATCTCCAGTTTCCCCCTGGTCACCACTGTGGTGGATGCGTCAAAGAAGAACGGATATGGCTTTGCAGGCACGGCGATGGCGATGGGATTGCTGCCCAGCATGGCCTGCCTTGCGTTCGTGGGGACCATGATCGCCTCGGAATTGGTAAAGGACATCCCGATCAGCCCCTGTTCGCACGCCATCTTCGCATAGTAGCCCGCGATTCCGTAATGATTGGAGTTGCGCACGGTGACGATGGCCATCCCGCTTTTCTTTGCCTTATCAATGGCAGTCTGCATGGCCTGATGGCCGATGAGCTGTCCCATGCCGTCATGTCCGTCGATCACCGCCGACACCGGCGTCTCAAACACCACCTCCGGAGCCGCGTCCACCTTGATCATCCCCGACTCGATCCCCTTGTGATAGCGGGTCAGTCGCTGCATCCCATGAGACTCAATGCCGTACTTGTCCGACGTCAGCAGTACGTCTGTGATGATCCCGCTCTCCTCCTCGGAAAACCCGAATTTTTGGAATGCGTCCTTGCAGAATCGCTCCAATACCTCAACCTGAAAATGTAAATGTGCCATTTTTCCCTCCTGATTTAAGTTTCACAGCTCCCCTCCCGGGGCGTCTGTTCCAATCTCCTTCTGCTGCCAAAAGGCAAGCGATTTTTCCGACATCAATATAACATTTTCAGCGATATATTTCAAGCATATCAGAAATACCCATACCGCTTCCTCTTCCCCGTCAGGAAGAAGAACGTCACGCCTGCCGCCAGAACCTCCGCCGCCAAGATGGACAGCCAGATCCCATCAACGCCCCAGAAAAGCGGAAAACATAAAACCGCCGCGCACTGGAACACCAGCGTCCTAAGGAAGGAGATCAGCGCAGAAGTCAGCCCGTCTCCAAGAGCGGTAAAAAAGGAAGAACCAAAGATCGCAAAGCCGGAACACAGGAACGAACAAGAGAAGAAACGGAAGCCCCGGACCGTCAGCTCCATCAGTCCCGTATCATAGCCGGCAAAGAGATAAGAAAGCGGCGCGGCCAGAAGCTCCCCGGCGGCGAACATCAAAAGCGCCGCCGCACCCACCAGCAGATGGCTCTTTTTCAAAAGTCCGCTCAGTTCTTCCCGGCGCCCGGCCCCGTAGTGATAGCTGATCACCGGCGCGCTGCCCACAGAATATCCGATGAACATGGCCTGAAAGATCAGGCTGACGTACATAAGCACTCCATAGGCGGCAATCCCGTCCTCCCCCGCGTACCGCATCAGCTGTACATTATAAAGCATGCTGACCAGGGACATGGAGAGATTGCTCATGAGTTCCGAAGAGCCGTTGGTACAGGTTCTGATCAGCGCCCTGGTATCCAGAGGACCCCTAAGCCCTACCAGCCGCAGAAGGCTCTTATTGTCCCGGCCAAAATAGATCAGCGGGACCACGCCGCCCACCAGCTGGCTGAAGGCCGTGGCCGCCGCCGCGCCCTCCATCCCCCAGTGAAACACCGCCACGAACAGGGCGTCCAGCACCATATTGACGAGGCCCGACGCCACGGTCACATACAGCCCCAGCTTCGGCTTCTCTGCCGTAACGAACAGACACTGAAATTCAAACTGCAGCACATAGAAGGGAATTGCCAGCAGCACGATCCTTCCGTAGCGGACGCTGTTTTCCAGAAGGATTCCTTCCGCTCCCATAAGATCGGCGACGGGACGGATGCTCACAAAGCCGATCAGCATCAGCGCCCCGCCGCACAGGATGGAAGCATAGACGATCAGCGAGAACAGCTTATTGGCCTTCTCCTGCTCCCCTTCTCCCAGCGTCTTCGCGATCAGCGCGCCTCCGCCTGTGCCGAACATAAAACCCGCGCAGCCCAGGATCATCAAATACGGCATGATAAAATTGACTGCTGCAAAGGGCGTCTTTCCCGCAAAATTGGATACAAAAAATCCGTCCACCACTCCATAAATCGAGGTAAACACCAGCATGATGACGGACGGAAAGGTAAAGCGCAGCAGACGCCCATAGGTAAAGTGATCGGATAAGCGGATCTTCATGTCATATCCCCCGCTTTCATCTGTTTTGCCTTTTTTCGGATCTCGGTCAGAAAACGCTCGGTCAGCTCCAGGTATTTCTTCACATCCTCTTCCGTCCAGGAAGCAAGGATTTCATTTTCCGCCCGCAGGATTCGCCTTGCCGTTCGCTCTGCCAGGTCCGCCCCTTTTTCGGTCAGGCAGACATTCTTATTCCTGGAGTCGGCGGATTTTAAATAGACAATCCCTTCGGCCTCCATCTTGCGGATGGCGGAATTGACCGTCTGCTTGCTCAATCCGGACCATCTGCAGATGTCCTGCAGCGCACACTGGTCTCCCTGATCGCAGATCGCATAAAGGATATTCATGGCGCTGTCCGACAGTCCAAACTTCAAAGCCATCTCGTGATAGACCGCGCTCGTCTCACCCAGGAGATAATTATAGCGTTTCATGTCGGTAGAAACAGATTCTCTCATTTGGCACCTCCATATAGTACGAAATCATACTATGCATTATAGTATGATTTCGTACTGATGTCAATGGAGTTTACTCAACTTTCTGCAGCTTCCATCAGTCCCTGGTAAAGCTGGGGCAGGAGGCCGGTTCCACCGCGATGATCCGCCAGTTCACCTCGCCTCGATCTGCTGTAAGGCCGCGTCCGCGGTAAGGAGCTGAACGTAGCCAGAGCCACCTGGTTCATATACGCATTCATGGATTTTCTGTCATCCTGTAGCAACGCTCTGAGAAATCCATTGTACACCGTCCCCGAACAGGAAAACCATTTTCGGATCATTTTCCGAAACATGAGCTGTACTTCCTTGTTCGTCAAAACCAGTTCGTACCGTTCCATTCCGATCTCTTCATTTAAACTATAGTCTTCCACCTTCAGATACCCGCCCGCCAGAAGCAGACTCCAGACGGCATTCTCATCCGCATCCAGCTGATCAAAAGTAACCTGTTCGTCGATTTCCGCAAACAAATGTTGTCCTTTCAGCAGATATTCCATCGACATTTTGATCTCCGCGTCCCCCTCGCGGATCAGCTGATCCACCAGACCATTGCTGCTGGTGTTGGCCCAGTAGGCGGAAAGCTTCTTTTTGTCCAGAAAATTGATAATGGACCACGGATTATAGATATCCCGTCTTTTTCCAAAGGTAAAGCCGTCATACCAGTCCTTTACCTTTTGTCTCTCCTCATACAGTCCCTGTTCCTTTAACGCCTCCCACACTTCCTCCTCCGTAAATCCGAAGCTGCTCTCGTATTTCTCGGAAGTCGTCGTCACCACTTCCAGATTATTGAGATCGGAAAAGATGGACTCTTTGCTGACTCTGGTAATCCCGGTCAGGGCCGCCCGTTCCAGATAAGGATTCGTCTTAAAAGTCGAGTTAAACAGTCCCCGAATAAAATCCGTTTTATCAATATAAAAACACTGATTTTAGATCAGCTTCTCAAAGCTCTGAATCCCGATTCCTACGGTCCTCGCCATCTATACACCTCCTGCCCGTTTCTCCCAAAACATCCCCGTCTACAGGAAGATATACTTACAGATAAACAAAACCGCGAGCACATACATCAGCGGCGTGACCTTCTTCGCCTTTCCGCAGCATACGTTGACTGCCACATAGGAAAGCACGCCGATGGCGATGCCTTCGGAGATACTGTATGCCAGGGGCATGGCAAGCATGCACAGATAGGCCGGAATCGACTCCGTCAGATCGTCAAAGTCTACGTGGATGATGGAAGACACCATCAAAAACCCTACAAAGATCAGGGCCGGAGCCGTCGCGAATCCGGGAATGGATGTGAAGATCGGTGCAAAGAAGATCGAGAGCAGGAACAAGAATCCGGTCACCATGGACGCCAGTCCGGTCCTTGCGCCGGCACCGACTCCCGCCGAGCTCTCCACAAAGGTCGTGGTGGTGGAGGTGCCGAGCACCGCGCCGGCGGAAGTGGCGATGGCATCCGCCAGAAGCGCCTGTCTGATATTCGGAAGCTTTTCATTCTCGTCCAGCATGTCCGCCTTGGTGGCGACGCCTACCAGCGTTCCAATGGTGTCGAACATATCCACAAACAGAAAAGCCAGCAGCACGACCACAAAGTTCGCAATACCAACACCCGAAAAGTCCCCCATAAAGCACTGGCCAAAGGTCTTTGACAAAGCAGAAAAGTCCGTAATGGCAAAGGTGGGATACAGGGAATAAAAGCCGTTTTCCGCATCCACCGTGTAGAGGCCCGCTGCCTGACAGAGCATGCCGAGTACCCAGGTCGCAACAATTCCGATCAGGATCGAACCTTTTACGCCCCGCGCGTGGAGGATGGCGATCAAGAATGTTCCGATGATCGCAAGCAGCGCGCAGATCCCAAGGGTATGAAACTGGGATGCAAAACTTACATAGGTGGTAAGAGTGGAATCACTGTTCACGATCACATGTCCGCCCTGTAAGCCTACGAACGCGATGAACAGTCCGATTCCGGCGCTGACTCCCTTCTTCAGCCCGCTGGGAATGGCGTTAAAAATCGCCTCCCGGACGCTGGTCAGCGACAGGATGATGAACACGATACCCTCCGCAAATACTGCCAGAAGCGCCACCCGCCAGTCATAGCCGTAAGCTCCGCACACCGTAAAGGCAAAGTAAGCGTTGAGTCCCATGCCCGGCGCGAGGGCGAAGGGATAGTTCGCCAGAAGCGCCATGGCCGCCGTACCCACAAAGGAAGCCAGACAGGTCGCCATCAGCACCGCCGTGGCATCCATCCCCGCCGCGGAAAGCATGGACGGATTCACCGCGAGGATATACGCCATGGTCATAAATGTGGTAATGCCGCCGATGACCTCTGTCCGGACATCCGTGTTGTTTTCTCTGAGTTTAAACAGTCTTTCAATCATATGGATCTCCCTCTTCTTTCTTTATTTCTTTTATTGTATCCTTATTCGGGAAGGAAATCAATAAACAGTAGGGAGATTTACTATTTTATTTGTCACAGTCTATTTGACGCAGTCCAAAAAGTTGCCATACACCAGAAAGGAATGGCTATTATGGACAGTATTGTGGTAAGGACAACACATATTCCCATGGGGATATGGCTGATTTTGACAGCTATACATCCCAGGAAAACGATCAAAGGAATGATTATGAGACGAATAAAAGAAAAGATGAATCAGAATCGTCAGCACATCATCCCGGATACTGGTTCAGATTTTTTTAAAATCTCTGTTCTGCGCAATCTTATATTTTGAAAAAAGCGGTTCCGATCACCTGATTCAGATACTGTCCCATCGAACTTCCACGCTCCTTTTCTTTCTCCATACAACTTTAAATTCATTATAACCGCTTTCCTTTCGGGTATAAACGAAGAAAATCTTTTCAGAAAAGTATTTGCCGACTACCCGTCAATGGGGTAGAATAGAAAGAAACACATAGAACAGAAGGAGAACGCTCACTATGCAAACAAAGAAACTTGGTTTTGGACTCATGCGTCTGCCCCTCAACGACAAGACCAATGCCGGCGACATCGACGTGGAACAGGTGAAACAGATGGTGGATACTTTTCTGGCAAAGGGCTTTACTTACTTTGACACCGCCTGGATGTACTGCGGCTTTCAGAGCGAACCTGTGACAAAGACCGTTCTGGTGGACCGCCATCCTAGGGACAGCTACACTCTCGCCACCAAGCTGCATTCTGGCTTTATCGACTCTCTGGAAGACAGAGACAAAGTCTTTCAGGCGCAGCTTGAGAAGACCGGCGTCACTTATTTTGACTATTATCTCCTCCACGGCATCGAGGCTTCCTCGCTTCCAAAATATGAGCGGCTGGACTGCTTCGGCTGGCTTCTGGACAAGAAGGCAAAGGGGCTGGTGAAGCATGCCGGATTTTCTTTCCACGCCAGCGCGGAGCTGTTGGATGAGATCCTCACAAAGCATCCGGAGATGGAATTCGTGCAGCTGCAGATCAACTATCTGGACTGGGAAAGCGAGTGGGTTCAGTCCAGAAAATGCTACGAAGTGGCGGTCAAGCACGGAAAACAGGTCGTCGTCATGGAACCGGTCAAGGGCGGCACGCTGGCGAAGGTTCCTGCAGAGGCGGAAAAGCTGTTCCGGGCCCAGGAACCAAAGCTGTCCGTACCCAGCTGGGCGATCCGCTTTGCCGCTTCCCTGGACCATGTCATGATGGTGCTCTCCGGCATGAGCAATCTGGAACAGATGAACGACAATCTGAGCTATATGGAAGATTTCCGGCCCCTCACAGAGGAAGAGAAGAAGCTCACCGGCAAGGTGGCGGACATCATCAACGCACAGATCGCCGTCCCCTGCACCGGATGCTCCTACTGTACCGAAGGATGTCCCAGGAAGATTGCCATCCCCCAGTATTTCTCCTTATATAATGAAGATATGAGAGAAGAATTAGAAGAAAAGGGATGGACCGCCAATTTCGCCCAGTACGAAACCCTTGCGGGCAAATTCGGAAGAGCGAAAGACTGCGAGGAGTGCGGACAGTGTGAAAGCGTCTGCCCTCAGCACCTGCCTATTATCGAGAAATTAAAAGAAGTGTCCGCGCATTTTGACCACTGACCGGAACGATCACAGGACCAGCACCCCTCTTTTGGGCGCAATCTCCACCGTGATCTCGGTTCCGGCGTTGAATTCGACGGCGTCCTGTTCCATCCCGTCGGAAAAGACCACGCCGTTCTCCGGCATCTGGGACCGGACCCGGAAGGCGTCCTGCTCCGTCAGCCTGCCATAGACGATCCCTGCCTGGGTCCGGCGGCTGGGAAAGGGTTCCCGGACCACGAAGGTCAGCGTCCTCTCGTCCCAGGCCAATCCCCGGCTGCCGAAACAAGGACCTCCGAAGGACCCGGCGATGCCGGCGGCCTGGGTTATGACAGAGCGGTGCCAGCCGCTGGAACCAAGACCGGTGGAGACAATGATCCCGCTGGAGGACTGGCTTTCCCACCGGTCGTTCCAGGTGAGGTCATACCGGGCGGACACGTGGGTTTTCTGGCCGATGAACAGGTCGTTGACCGCCAGCATGGTCTGGCCGTCCCTGGTCCGGGCCTGAGCCATGGTGATCTCCCGAAAACTGCCGTTCCCTTTCAGTATCTTTGTAAGGACGCGCTCCGTATCCCCGGCTTCAAAGGGGAGCAGGACTCCGTCCCATCGGTCCGGTTCCGGGTTGACGCCGATGAGTGGCTGGCCGTCCAGGTATTTGAGAATATTTGCCACCAGTCCGTCCTGTCCTACGGCAATTACGATATCCTGCCGACCGAAAATCATGTTCGGGAGGAAATCCCGGTCGATCCGCTGCAGTCTGGCGTATCGCTCCGCTGTCCGGGTGACGGCGGATACCGCCCGCTCATACGCCTCGTCCTCCCGGATATAATCGGAAAAATCCGCTCCCATATGTTCGATATAAAATCTGGCCTGCTGGACCGTATTGTATTTGCGGATCAGGTCCTGAAGTCTCGTTCTTCTGATGACCAGGATCACTTTGTTCATTCCTCTCTCCATAAAATCCTCCTTTCAGGACGCTTTACGTCAGCGCGTTCAGAAGATCCGGCGACACGTTCAGCGTACCGATCTTTCCCGCCTTGTCGCCCATCTCCAGAAAGGCCCGGGCGATCAGCGACCGACTGTCCATGCCGCTGATGGCCAATGCCTTTACGATCTCCTTATCCACACCGGAGAAGGTCTTTAAAAGCACCTCGGAGTCATAAGCTTTTGCATCGGACTTCTTTTTCTCATTTTTCGTCTGCAATTCTACCAGTCGGCAGTTCTCCTCCTCCAGACGAATCTCGCTGGCGAGCTTCCGGGCGTCCAGCTCCGCCTGCTTTTCCTGTACCAGCCGCTTCATCTCCATCTCTTTTTCCCGCTTTTCCTTCTGCTTTTCCGCCACCTTGATCTCGGTATTCAGCTCATTTTCCTTCACGATCCGCTCCTGCTCGATGGCCGCATTCCTGCGCTTGTAGATAGCGTCGTCCTGCTGCCTTAAGATCTCTTCTCTTGCCGCCGCCTCCAGCGCCTTTCTGGTGTCGCTGCGGGCCAGAACCCCCAGAATGGAGACGGACACCAGCTCCAGACCAAAATCCCGGAGGCCCTCATCCTCCTTCATCCGCTCCCGCAGGGCCCCGGCCAGCTCATCGGCAGAAACAATCGCCTCCCGCACCGTCTTGTTGCTGATGCATTTGGTGACCCACACTTTTACAAGATTCAGCACCCGCTTGGACATCTTCTGCCCGGCTTCCGTAAGCGCCGCCGCATATTCCTTCTTTCCTTTCCAGGAAAAATCCACCATCCGGGACGCCCGCTCGTAATCGGTGATCAGATAAGAGATATCTCCCTGGACGCTGACGCTCTGATAGTCGGCGGTCATCAGCTCGTTGAAAGCGAAGCCGGTGTCAAAAGCTGTGGCCGGGATCACGGTTATGCTGGTGGTCATCGTATTGTAGAAGAACGATAAACCCAGGCCTTTCTGAACAACTTTTCCTCTTCTGACTTTCATGACGTATTCCGTCGGCTCAAATTTTTTGTACGCGATTCCCATAGTCTTCCTCCTTTTTTTGTTATTATCTTTTTAATAATTTCATTTTATGTTTTATATGATACTATCACATCGATAATATGTCAAGATATTTTTTATTTTATGAGGTAAGTGTCAAAAGTATTTTGACACCTATGATACCACGGATTGCACCGCGCGCTGCGCTCCCGCATATACGCGATGCGGTATTCGTCGTGGATTGAACCGTCTTCCTCCACCTGGTCCTCCGCGCCCAGCCCGTTCTCCACGATCATCAGCGGGATCTGCCAGCGGCCGTAGAACTCATTCAGCAGATAACGCAAGCCTTTGGGATCAATGGTCCATCCCCACTGGCTCTGTTCCAGATAGGAGTTGCCCGGACCCCGCATCATATTGCCGTTCGCCACCGGCACCGTGGGATCGTCCGTGGCCGTGCTGCTGGAGTAGTAACTGAAGCTGAAGAAATCCACCGCTTCATGACTGGGATAGTGATACTCCGGCAGGATGCCGTCGGTCACATGGCGGGCGGGGCGTCGTCTTGATCCCCCCTGTCATCACGTCCGGAACGGAGAGTCCCTTCCCGCCTTCGTGAACGCCCCCTTCAAACTGATTGGCAGCCGTCGCGCCGCCCCATAAAAAACCATTCGGAAATTGATACATGACTGATAGTTCCTCCTCATCACTGTTATTTCGACGCCTGAATCACTTTGGTGCCAGACTCCACCGTACCCTCTGCGGTCCGCACAATCGATGCGTAATCGTCGGGATTCTGCACGATCACCACTGCCACGTCCGGATGGCCCGCATCCGCGATGGCCTTGCGGTCAAAGGTCATTAAAAGCTGTCCGGCTTTTACCTCGTCTTCTTCTTTTACTTTGATGTCAAAACCGGTTCCGCCCATGTCCACAGTATCCACGCCCACATGGATCAGAAGCTCCATGCCGTCCGCGCTGACAAGACCGATGGCGTGACCTGTATCCGCCGCCTGTACGACCTTTCCGTCAAAGGATGCCATCCGCCTTCTGGGTGTCTTTCAGGGTAAAGCGAAGTCTCGTCTGGCAGTGCCGCGCCGCAGCCCGAGGCCGCCGACACGATCCCTGAAATGTTCCGGAGCATTTCTTTGATAGTGATATTATAACAATTTCGTATTCCCGTTTCTACCGGCCCTGTTTCGGCCTGTTTCACAAAACGGCGCTCCTTCTTGGTATTTCGCAAAATATTTGTTTCAGTTTGTTTCAATTCTTGTTATAATCATGGAAACAGTGGAGATTTGCCACAGAGGAGGGGAGCGTTATGACCTTATTTCAGCGTGTGGAAGAGCTGACCGTGACCAGCCAGAACAGTTCCAAAAAGTCCATCGGGGAATTTGTTATGAGAAAGAAGAACCATGTAAGTGAATATACGACGCAGCAGATCGCGGACGAGACCTATACTTCCAAAGCGGCTCTTGTCCGCTTCGCCAAAGCGCTGGGATACCGGGGATGGAAAGAATTTGCAGGAGCATTTGCGGCAGAGCAGCATTATCAGGAAAGCCATTATTCTGACATCGACCCGAATTTCCCCTTTACCGGAGACGACACGATTCCCGACATCATTCAGAAAATGTCCAGCCTGCAGGTGGAAAGCATCCTGGATACAGCAGATCTTTTAAATCCCCGCACCATAAAAAAAGCGGCGGATCTGCTGGTAAGCTCCAGACGAACCGCCCTCTTTGGCCTGAGCCCGAATCTTCTGCTGGGACAGCTGTTTTACCGCCGCATGATGACCATCAATAAGCCAGTGGAAATTCCGCTGCTGAACGATTCCGGACTTCTTGCCTCTTCTCTGACCAGCGAGGACTGCGCCATCCTGATCTCTTACTCCGGCAACACCAGGACCCGCGAACCGGTGAGCCTGCTGCCCATCCTGGAGTCCCGGAAGGTGCCCGTCATCGCCGTCACCAGCGTGGGGAATAATAAACTGCGCATGCACGCCCACTATACCTTCTCCATCTCTTCCCGGGAAAAGCTGTACAGCAAGATCTCCACCTTTGCCACGGAAAAATCCATTGAATTCATACTGGACGTGCTGTTTTCCGTGTGCTTTTCCCTTTCCTATCAGGAAAACCTGAACACAAAGATCAACAACGGAAAGGCCCTGGAGGGCGCACGGATCGCGACGAATCACGATCTTGTGGAGGAAGTTTAGATGCTTTTCCTAACCGCATTGTCATAAAACCGAAAATAATCCGGCCGGTGGCGGGACTGGGTATACTCAAACATCACGCCGTCGCTGTTGTAGGTCTGGCTGCTGACCACCGCCATGCAGTTGTAATCTCCTGCGTTCATCTCCAGGTATTTTTCATCAATCTGCGTCATCTTTTCGACGGTCATGACTCGTTTGCTGTTCACAATCGTCATGTGCAGCGTCTGTTCCAAATACTCATAAATCGAATTCCCCGCAATCTCTTCTGTAAGTCCGGGGACCGCCTCCTTCAGAAAATAATTGTGATTCAGAATCAGCGGCTTGCCATCCAGATAATGGACCCGCTGGATATAGTAAATGTCCGCTCCCACAGGAAAACCCGTGCGGCCCGCATGCTTTTGGTCCACCGCAAATTCGGTAAATAAGACGACTCTGGTCAGCGGACGGTGGCCGTTGCGCTCAGCGGATTCCCGAAAACTTTCGATCTCTCCAATCGTAAAAGTCGTCTGCGTCACCGGCTGATAGATATTGCGCACCCCTTTTCCCTGCATCGTCTGCACATAACCCTCGGTTACCAGAAGGCCGACCGCCCGGCGAAGGGTATTGCGGGAACAGCGATAGGTCTGAATCAGCGTGTTTTCCGAGGGCAGGAGTTCCTGGTACGCGTATACATCCGCTTCGATTTTCTGTTTTAAGTCTTTATAAATATTCTCATAGATTGCTTTTGGCATGTCTTTTGACCTCTTGTTTTCTTTTATGAGAACATTATAGGAAGAGAAAATCCAAAAGTCAACATCTTGTTTAAACAAATTCCAAAAAGGTATTGACATGTTTAAACAAGTATGATATAACAGGATCAAAGAAACATGTTTAAACAAGTTTTAAGAAGCATAAAACAGCATCCGGGCGGATGCGGAACTTTCATCAGGAGGATTAAAGAGATGGGTAAATACGCAGAAGACGCAAAACAGCTGCTGCGCCTGGTAGGCGGAAAAGAAAACATCGCGGCAGTCTCGCACTGTATGACGAGGATGCGCTTTGCTCTGGTGGACCCGGGGAAAGCGGATGTGGCAGCCATTGAGGCCATGAAAGTGGTAAAGGGAAGCTTTACCCAGTCGGGGCAGTTCCAGGTGATCATCGGCAATACGGTCTCTGATTTTTACAACGACTTTGTAAAAGAGGCCGGGATCGAGGGCGTGTCCAAGGACGCGGTCAAGCAGGCGGCGAAGAAAAATCAGAACGTCCTGCAGCGCATCGTCACCGCGCTGGCGGAGATCTTCGCGCCGCTGATTCCTGCCATCATCACCGGCGGTCTGATTCTCGGTTTTCGGAACTGTATTGACAGTCTGTATTTATTTGAGAACGGAACGAAGACGCTATGTGACATCAGCCAGTTCTGGGCAGGTCTCGACAGCTTTCTGTGGCTGATCGGAGAGGCGGTCTTCCATATGCTGCCAGTGGGCATCTGCTGGTCTGTGACAAAGAAGATGGGCACCACACAGATGCTGGGCATTGTCCTTGGTCTGACGCTGGTATCCGGACAGCTTCTGAACGCATACGCCGTGGCCGGAACCGCGGCGGCAGATATTCCAAAGTGGAATTTCGGCGGCTTTCAGGTCAATATGATCGGTTATCAGGGACAGGTGATTCCCGCGATCCTGGCGGCATTTACGTTGGTGTATCTGGAAAAATTCTTCCGAAAGATCACGCCCCAGGTCATCTCCATGATTGTGGTACCGTTCCTAAGCCTGCTTTTGTCCGTCATCGCGGCCCATTTTGTGTTGGGACCCATCGGCTGGAAGATCGGCGCGGTTGTCTCCGCAATGGTATTTGCCGGAATCACCGGACCCTTCAAGGTCGTATTCGGCGCGGTATTTGGCGCAGTCTATGCTCCGCTGGTCATCACCGGACTTCATCACATGTCCAACGCCATTGACTTACAGCTGATCGCGGACTACGGCGGGACCATGCTGTGGCCGATGATCGCCCTGTCCAATATCGCCCAGGGCTCGGCCGTGCTCGGCATGATCTGGCTCCAGAGAAAAGATCCGGAAGCCCAGGAAGTCAATATCCCGGCATGCATCTCCTGTTACCTCGGTGTGACCGAACCGGCGATCTTCGGCGTAAACTTAAAAAGAGGATTCCCCTTCATCTGCGGAATGATCGGCTCCGGTATCGCCGCCATCGTCTGCGTAGCCACCAGGACCACGGCAAACGCCATCGGCGTCGGCGGTCTTCCCGGTATCTTGTCCATCCAGCCGCCGTTCATGGTTTCCTTTGCGATCTGCTCCCTGATCGCGCTGGCGGTTCCCTTCTGCCTGACCGCGGTCGTCGGAAAGAAGCGCCTGCAGGCAGACCAGACACATGACACCGCAGATCTGACAGAGATTGCCGCCGGAGCGGGCTCAAGCGCATCGGCAGGCATTACAGCGTCTGTGATACGGGATCAGGAAGCTAAGAAAACGGCTCCCGGAACGCTGACCGCATTTTTATCCGGAAAAGCCATCCCGCTGAAGGAAGTGGGCGACGGCGTCTTCTCCGAAGGCATCATGGGCGACGGCCTGGCTATCATCCCGGAAAATGAGACACTGTACGCACCGGCAGACGCGGAAGTCACCGTCATGATGCCGGACTCCCGCCATGCCTGCGGACTGAAGCTTCGTAACGGTATGGAAATCCTGCTGCATATCGGCATCGACACCGTAGATATGAACGGGGACGGCTTTGCATATCTGGTGAAGGAAGGCCAGAAGGTCAAAGCAGGAACGCCGCTGATCCGGTTTGACCGGGCCAAAATCCGGGCGGCGGGCCATCCGGACGTCACTGTATGCATCATCACCGACGAAGGAAACGCACAGAATATTCAGTTCCATACGGGAATGCAGGTAAAAGAGAACGAGACGACTGTGGCAGATTTCGCATAAAGGAGAGACAGCATGGCATATTTCAGTGATAAAGTCGTATATCAGATCTACCCGAAATCTTTTCGGGACACCAACGGGGATGGTTTTGGAGACCTCCCCGGGGTAATCGAAAAATTAGATTATCTTCAGGAATTAGGAGTAGATTATCTATGGCTGACCCCGTTTTTCCCCTCTCCCCAGAGGGATAACGGATACGACGTGGCAGATTACCGGGAAGTCAATCCGCTCTTTGGAACGATGGCCGACCTGGAGGAACTGATTCGTCAGAGCGGCGAACGGGGTATGGGGATCATGCTGGATATGGTATTTAACCATACGTCCACCCAGCACGAGTGGTTCCAGAGAGCACTGGCCGGAGAGGAAAAATATCAGAACTACTACATTTTCAAGGAAGGCGTGCCGGACCGCGCCCCCACCAACTGGCAGTCCAAATTCGGCGGCCCCGCCTGGGAATATGTCCCCAAGCTGAAAAAATGGTACCTCCGGTTATTCGACGTCACCCAGGCGGATCTTAACTGGGATAACCCGGAGGTCCGGGAAGAGTTAAAAGACATCCTCCGTTTCTGGCAAGCAAAAGGCGTCCGGGGATTCCGTTTTGACGTGATCAATCTGGTCTCCAAGCCGGAGCAGATGGAAGACGACTTCGAGGGGGACGGTCGGAGACTCTACAGCGACGGCCCGCATATCCATGAATACCTGAAAGAACTGGTGAAAGACGCCGGGATCGAAGACTATGTCACCGTAGGGGAGATGTCCTCCACTTCACTCAAGCACTGTATCCGCTATTCCGCTCCGGAGGAAAAAGAGCTTTCCATGTGCTTTCATTTTCACCATCTGAAAGTGGACTATCAGGGCGGAGACAAGTGGTCCCTTATGGCTCCGGATTATAAAAAGTTAAAAGAGCTTTTTGTGGAATGGCAGACGGGCATGCAGGAAGGAAACGGCTGGAACGCCCTGTTCTGGTGCAACCACGACCAGCCCCGGATTGTGAGCCGATTGGGCGACGAAGGGACTTACTGGAAAGAGTCGGCGAAGATGCTGGCCGGCATGATTCACCTGATGCGCGGCACTCCCTATATCTACCAGGGGGAAGAGATCGGCATGCTGAACGCCCACTATCCCTCCATCAGGCAGTACCGGGATGTGGAGAGTCTCAATTATTACCAGATTCTGCTAGACCAGGGGAAGACAGAGGAAGAAGCCCTTAAGACTCTGGCCGCCAGATCCCGGGACAACAGCAGGACCCCCATGCAGTGGGGCGTCGGAAGATCTGTTGGCTTCTCCGAGGCAGAACCGTGGCTTCCGGTATCCTCCGCATTCCGGCCAGAAATCACCGTGGAAGCCCAGCAAAAAGACGAGGACTCCATCCTGGCTTTTTATAAGAGGCTGATTGCCATGAGGAAAAAATACCCTGTGATCGCCGACGGCAGCATTTCTTTTCCGGTGACAGCGTCCGACCAGACGCTGGTATACGAGAGGGTGCTGGGGGACCAGCACCTCGCAGTACTCTGCAATCTCAGCGGTCAAAGGCAGGACGTAAAGCGCTCCAAAACATGGCGCGGTTTCCGGGTTCTACTTGGCAACTATAACGACCGGGAAGTCTCCCCGGAAGAAGAATGTTATACGATGGACCCCTATGAATTCCTGGTTTTGGGAGATGTAAAAGATGAAGATTGAAAGGTATCCCGCCGGTCATGCATCAGATATTTGCTGCGAAGCATGCCAAGAAAATCGAGAAAACTCTTGTGTCCCTCTGCCTGATCTACTTCGTCGATCATGAGCACCACCGGCCTGTCCGCCGTCTGACACATAAAGGAAACCATTCTTGACACTGTGCGAAAATCGGATTCCTTTCCGTCTGTTGCGTTCCGCCACTGTATTCACATTTTTTGTGTAGATATGCTGTCTGTGAACACGGACTATACCATGCAGGAGATTGCACAGATGGTAGGATATTCCAATAATAATTATTGGGGGAAGGTGTTTAAAGCCTCCAAAGAAATCACCCCGGATAAATTCAAGAAGCAGTCCAGCCAGCATGATTTTGTGCGGGCAGTCTATGAACCCCCACGGCATATATGGTACTTACAATTTCACGATGCATGAGATAGACTATTATACTGTTGGTTGATAGCTGCTACTCTTGAAAATTCTTTCTCCCTTTAGTATAATAAATCCAGCAGAAAACGCAATAAAATTATGAAAGGATTTATTTATCTTCCGACCATGAAAAAAAATTCTCTTTTTCTTATTCTGGCAGTGGGCGTCCTGTCTTTGTGCGGCGGATGTAAAAAGCAGGAACCGCTTCCTGCCGACTCTGATTCATCCGAATCCGTGATCCCTTTAACCGTATGGAGTGGAGAAGAGGACGAAGCGCTTCTGAAGGAGATCTGTTCCTCTTTCCAGTCCCACTATGCCGGCCAGGTCTCTTTTCAGATTACGTTTCAGCCCCAGAGCGAATCCGGGTGCAAGGATGCTCTGCTGGCAGATCTGGAGGGCGGCGCGGACGTATTTACCTTTGCGGACGATCAGCTGGCGGCGCTTGCTGCCGCGGGCGCGCTGGATCCCCTGGAAAACCCGGAAGAGATCCGCGCTTCCAATCTGCCCGCCTCGGTGGAAGCCGCCTCTGTAGGCGATACGCTCTACGCATTTCCGCTGACCGCAGATAATGGATACTTTCTATATTATAACAAGGCTTATTTTTCGGAAGACGACATACAGAGCATGAACCGAATGACAGAAATTGCCGCGGAACAGGAGCGGCTTTTAACCATGGACTGGTCCTCCGCCTGGTATGTGTATTCCTTTTTCGGCAATACCGGTCTGGAAGTGGGCCTGAATGAAGACGGCCTGACCAATTACTGTACCTGGAACAGCACGGAAGGTCCGATCCACGGCGTCGATGTGGCACAGGCCATGCTGGACATCGCCGCCAGTCCCGGCTTTGCCAGCCGCACCGATACGGAATTTCTGGCCGGCGTGCAGGATGGGTCCGTAATCGCCGGAGTCAGCGGCGTCTGGAACAGCGTTGCGATCGAAGATGCCTGGGGTGAAAATACCGGAGCGGCAAAGCTGCCCTTCTATACCTGCAAAGACCAGCAAGTGCAGATGGCTTCCTTTTCCGGCTGCAAGCTGGTTGGCGTCAACGCCTATTCCCCGCAGAAGGAATGGGCGCTGAAGCTGGCTGAATGGATCAGCAATGAAAGCAGTCAGACCCTGCGTTTTGAACAACGGGGACAGGGACCGTCCAATATCCGGGCGGCAGATTCTGCCGCAGTTTTGGAGTCCCCCGCCATTGCCGCGCTGCTGGCGCAGTCGGAATTCTCCCAGCTCCAGCGGGTCGGGGGCAAATTCTGGGACCCTGTCTCTGCCTTTGCACTGAATATGGCCGAAGGGAATCCTTCCGGCGCATCGCTTCAGGAACAGCTTGACCGGCTGGTGGAGGAGGTAACCGCGCGTTAAATGATACTGGCCGTCAATACAATATGCCGGCAGTGCAGAACCCGGGGATCATGGTTCCCGGCCCGATGAAAACAAAATCTGGAGGAGATCCTATGAAAAACAGACTGACTCTGCAGCAGCGCCTGATCCTGCCCATCGTCCTGTTGGGACTGATCACACTGCTTTCAAATATTCTCGCGGTATTTGGCATCCACAACGTAAACGCCAATGCCGGGATCATTGTCGACCGGCATATGGTCAGCGAAGCGCAGCTGGAAGATATCCGCCGTTCCATGATGGAGATCCATCGTCTGGCCCTGTCGCACATTATTGCAGCTGACCATGCCACCATGATCCAGCTGGTAGGAACGATCAAGGAAGAGGAAGCCGGGCTGGATGAGAAGCTGGCCGCTTACGCCTCCTGTGTCCCCCCGGAAGAGGAAGAAACCTACCGCATGCTTCTGGAAGATTACGACTCTTTTAAGCACGCGCTTGTCTTCCTTGTCTGCGCCAGTGCAGACAGCCGGACGCAGGCGGCCTATGCACAGGCCAACGGCGACGTAGCGCTTTTCGGAAATGCAGCTGAGGAAAAAATCAATACCCTTTACGAATCTGTCAGCGGGCAGGCTGCGGCGGCGCGAAACCGCCTTTCCATCGTATATTTTATTTCTCTTGTGACCAGCGCCGCCACACTGCTCGCAGGGCTTTTCCTTGTATTTGCCGCTTTCCGCATCATCCGGACATCCGTCATCTCCCCGATCCGGGACGCCATGC
Organism: uncultured Lachnospiraceae bacterium; assembly: GCA_910584945.1. Classification (GTDB taxonomy): domain Bacteria; phylum Bacillota; class Clostridia; order Lachnospirales; family Lachnospiraceae; genus Hominiventricola. The sequence continues at coordinate 52,538 of CAJUDY010000016.1, forward strand.
AGACGCTTCAGGACAGTTCCGGGCGCACCGGAACTGTCGTGGGAGAAGTCCGAAATCGTACCAGAACATCCCGCGACCATGTACATAAGCTGTCCCGGCTGACCGATGAACTGACCGCCGCTTTTGAAGAAATTGCCGGCAACGCCGCTTCCATCCGGGACAACGCTGCAGACACGCAGACGGATACCCGCAAGATGCGCGGGGAATGCGCGGCAATCACCGCCTACTCGGTGGATATGCGCGGGCGGGCGGAAGAGATGGAGCAGTCCGCGCAGAAAAACAAAGAAGCAATCCTTACGAAAACGCAGGAAATCATGGGTGTCCTGAATAAAGCGATCGAACAAAGCCGAAGTGTGGAGCAGATCGATCTTCTGACCAAAGACATCCTGTCCATCTCCTCTTCTACGGATCTGATTGCCGTCAATGCCTCCATTGAGGCTGCACGAGCCGGAACCGCCGGAAAAGGATTCGCTGTTGTCGCACAGGAAATCCGAAAGCTCGCTGATTCCTGTGCCGAGACCGCCGGCCATATCCAGCAGGTCAGCGCGGTCGTCACCGGCGCGGTGGAGCATCTTTCCGAAAGCGCGCAGGATCTGGTGGACTATCTTGGCCAGAATATCCTGACGCAGTTTGAACTGTCCGTCCAGTCCGGACAGCAGTACCGAAAGGATGCCGCCTATATTGAAGCCTCCATGGAAGCCTTTCAGCAGCAGTCAGAAAGGCTGCAGACTGCCATGGACGAGATCGCGGCTTCCATCACCGGCATCTCAGAAGCCATCGACGGCGCTCTGCCCGATGTCACCGGAGCCGCCGACAGCACCCGCATACTGGCGGAAGACATGACCGGAATCGCCGCCCGGATGGATACCAATCAGGAGATTGTGGGTGAACTGAACCGACAGATGGATGTCTTTGCCAATCTGTAGATCAAAAGAACGTGGCCGTTTTCACCGGTCACGCTCTTTTCAGTATATCTGTAATCTGTTCCTTCGGACGGTAACCGACTGCCAGTTCCGCCACTTTTCCTTCTTTCATGACAACCATAGCGGAAATATTTTCCACCCTGAACACGGCATGATCTTCTGCATACTTTTTCTGCGCATGTTCCAGATGCTCCCAGAACGGGAGACCGGAAAGCATGTCCGCCGCCTGGCTTTCCCTGTATCTTTCATACTCGTACCTTCGGACCTGAAAATGATGTTTCTGTTGTAATTATTTGTGAAAGCGCCTCTTCTTATCTGACGGTGATAATCGATACCCTGCCGCAGTCAGCAGCTCACGGTCCTTTGGGTCTCAGCCATCAGCAGCGAAAGCACCCGGTAAAGGGGACGGTACAAGACTGCACAAAGCAGCACATTTCCGACACAGTGAAGCAGGTCAAAATAAAGCCCGGCTCCCCAGTACGCCACCCCCGCTCCCGGACCGCCTGTTACAAAATAAGGGATTGCGCACAGAAAACCAAAGCACAGTCCGAAGATCCCAGAGATCATGCTCCACAAAATTACAGAATCGCTTTTGATCAGCAGCACGACCAGAGCGAAAATACTCCATATATACAGATAGCTGACCCACCAGATGCCAAATCCGTAAAAAAGGCCTTCCAGCATGACAAAAGCATAGATGATGGCAAATACCCGTTTTCCAAAGGTCCGCGTATACAATATGATCAAAAGCGTAACGATCTCAATATTCGGCAGAAACTGCATCCCCACCTGACCGGCGAACAGGAGTGCCGTCAGCATGGACGATATCACCAGCATTTTTGTATTCATCCGCATGTCTCTCTCAATACCCCTCAGTGAGCGTCAGCTCAAACACATCTCCATCTGCAATCGGCGTCTGTGTGGCGGAAGTGTTCACGGTCTCGCCGCCTTTTGTCAGGCACCACCACTGCTGCCTGGATTCTTCCGCGGTCTCGCCGTCCACAGAAATAATGTAAAGACCGTAAGGTCCTTCTTCGCCTTCTGCCAAACCCTCCGCTTCCAAAACGGCTCCTAAAAACTCCTCATCCGTCTGGTAAGTGAATTCCTTTTCACTGGCGTCGGCATGAACTACCTTTACCGTGATCTCCTTTTCTCCCGCCACACCCCTGGGGGCAAACTTCTGGTATCCCAATACTGCCCCAAGGCAAAGCACTAAAAGAAGCGCTGCAGTAATTAAAATTGCTTTCTTATCCTTGTTCATTTTCGTCCTCTCCATCCGGTTAATCAGTTACACGTTTTCTCACTGGTCCCCCCGCAGAGTCTTCCGATAACTGCGCATAAAAGAAGCAGGCCTGCCTTACGTCAGACCTGCACCTGTTGCGCTTGTGTGGAATGCATGGCCTTGCAAGGAAGCTTCATTCCGCCTGTCTTTGGTAACCTGGCTCGCAGAAGACATCGTATGCTCTGCTTACAGTGACCGCATCGCTCAGGCTTCGCACCTGATTCCCCTTGGACAGACTTATATGATGTTGTCATCTTAGCATCGGAATCAAATTTTGTCAAATTTTTATTTTGTGAAAGTTCCCACAGAATGCATGGCCTTTATCCATCACCAAATTCATCAATGACCGGTTCTTTCAGTCCATACTCCCTGCAGCTGTTCCGCATCCTTCCCAGCCCGGTTCCCCAGGCCTCAATGAGTTTCATATAGTGAAACGCTTCCGAAATCGCTGCGTTCCGACATTTTGATTTTCCCTCCAGCGCCGCCTCCAGATCCAGTTCCTGAAGCATCCGCATATCAAAGCTTTTCACTCCCCTGTCAGTCTTCGAACCAGCTTCCGCACCCGTCCCGCGCTGCGCCGGATAGCCGTTTCCGGGAGCGTTCCCTCTTTATACGCACGGCGGATATTTTCATCATCCTCCGGGTTTCCCGGCATAATAAGATCATTTCCCGCCGCTATGCATTTCCACGGGATACTTCCGTCCTCTGGGACTGTCGTATTCCAGTCGGACATGATGACGCCGTCATATCCCCATTCTTCACGGGCGATCGCGGTACAGAGAGCCCGGCTGTTGGCCGCATGGACGCCGTTGATCTGGTTATAAGAAGACATCATGGCTGCCGGCGCGGATTTTTTCACCGCGATCTCAAATCCCCGCAGATAGATCTCCCGGAGCGCCCGTTCGGTTATGCGGACGTCGACTCCCATCCGGTTGTCCTCCTGATTGTTGCATGCAAAATGCTTGATCGTCACTCCGCATCCCCTGCGGCTCTGCACGCCTTCTGTCACCGCCGATGCCAGAAGTCCGGAGAGCAGAGGATCTTCCGAATAATACTCAAAGTTGCGTCCGCACAGTGGATTTCGGTGGATATTCATACCCGGGGCCAGCCAGAGATCCACATGGAATTCTTTCATTTCTTCTGCCACAGCCGCTCCGAATTCCCGCATCAGTTCCATGTCCCATGACTGCGCCAGCGCCGTGCCCACCGGAAACGCCGTGCAGAACTGATACCAGGTATCGGCGCCCTCATGGTGCACGGTCTCTTCCAGAAAGCCGTTTTCCAGGGAACCCAGAACACCGACGCCGTAGACACAGTCCGTGCTGCGGTCCACTTCATAGCTCTGCCGCAGGCGAAGTCCAGCCGGGCCGTCCGCCATGATCAGGGAGCGGACGCCGTATTTTTCTTCCAGCGCTTCCGTCGTCTCCCCGGCGGAGCCGGGCACCCGGACCCCGGAGGAACCCAGCGTACTGGTGCCCTTCGTGATGTTTCCGTACAGAAGCGGAATCAGTTCCTCCGCAGGAACCTCCTCCGCCAGAAAATCATCTTTCTGACAGGTCCGCTTCTTCTCCTTCTGAGGAGTAAGGGTTAAATTGGGTACTCTCTGTTCTCTGGCCAGTTCCATCCATTCTTTGAATTTTCTTCCGGCTGCCTCCGGCGCAGGAAGCGTATCCAACGCCGGAAATTCCATGCCGCTGTATACGGTCTTTTCCAACACGGTCTGCTTTTGAACCGTAAGCAGAGAAACAAGCTGCAGGGACTTTGCATGATTCCCGATCCATAAACCGTAAGTTCCTGCTTCCACGATCCACGCATGCAGCGATTCAGAAAATCCGGCAAGGTACGGCCACTCAACGGATACGGTAAGCCGCTCTTCTTCCCCGGGATTCAGACAGCCGGTCTTTGCAAAACCGACCAGACGCTGATATTCCTTTGCGCCGCCGGTCTGGGGCAGGGTCACATAGGCCTGCACCACTTCTCTTCCCGCATAATGGTTTCCGGTATTTTTCACAGATACCGCTGCTTCCACACCCCGCTCTGTCTCCCGGCACCCTTCAAACTTTATGGAAAAGCCTGTGTAGGAAAATCCATATCCAAACGGAAACAAGGGCTCTATGCCAAAACTGTCAAAACAGCGGTAGCCCACATAAATCCCTTCCCGGTATTCTTCTGTTTCCAGATTTCCGTTTAAGTATCCAAAGCTTTCCGCAGAAGGATAGTCTTTATATCGCCTGGCCCAGGTGGTCGTAAGCCTCCCTCCAGGTACGGCCCGGCCAAACAGCACATCCGCGGCGGCATGACCTCCCTCCTGTCCCGGCAGAGAAAGAAGCAAAACCGCTTTTATATGTTCCGTTTTTTTCAGGATATCGGTCAGCTCTACAGGCGCGCCCACGTTTAAAAGCAGGATGATGGGAACGCCGGATTCATTCAGGCAGCAAAGATCCTCCTGTTCTTTTCTGCTTAAATAATAATCGCCTTCTTCCCTTCTTCGGTCTTTTCCTTCGCCGGCAATACGACTGATCACATAGACCGCAGCCGAAGCACCTTTCAGATCCTCTGCTTCGATCTTCCGTCCGTCCGGCAGGACAAACGGATGCTCCGCATAAGCGTCGAACGGATTTTTCACCTGTTTTGCACGGTTCAGAATTTTCTCCTTCCATGCAAGGCGGGCTGCCTCATAACGCTTCTCATAGTCTTCGATCCAGCATTCGCTGGTGATCACCGCTCCCGCTGCCCTGAGGCCCTGACAAACGGAGATACTTTCCCGGCTGTTCACATCTCCGGAGCCGATGCCTCCTTTTACCGTGCACACCGCGCCGCCGCCAAACAGCGCCAACGGCCTGGAAGCATCCAGCGGAAGGATCCCTTCATTTTTCAGCAAAACCATGCCTTCCGCCGCCGCCTTTCTCGCCAGCCGGCCATGCGCAAGCTCACGCTCAGAGCGCCGTGCGTCCCGCGCACCACTGTGCTTCCGATCTGTGATCATCCTGTTATCCTCCTTAAAAAAACTGCTGCAGCCGTCCCCCGCAATTCAAAAGGCCCATACTACAGCAGTCACTTGAAAATATATTATGGTTACTCTTTCACACCGCCGAGCGTCACACCCGCAATGATATATTTGGACAAAAGCAGATATACCAGAATGATCGGAACGATGGCGACCAGAATCATGGTATAGATCTTGCCCATATCAAAGTTCATATAGTCCGCGCCCCTGAGCGTCGCGATCAGAATCGGGACGGTCATCTTCTCCTTTGACTGGATCACCAGCGCCGGGACGAAGTAGTTGTTCCAGGAGCTTACAAACGTAAAAATTGCCTGCACCGCGATGGCCGGTTTCATAATCGGGAGCACGATCTGGTTAAATGTCCGGAACTCTCCGCAGCCATCGATCCTTGCCGCCTCCACAAGGGACATGGGAAGAGACGACTGCAGATAGCTGTACATGAAATAAAAGACGGACGGAGCGGCAATGGACGGGAGGATCAGAGGAAGCAGGGAGTCATACATTCCCATATTCGTGATCAGTCTGAGAAATCCCATAGCCGTTACCTGCGTGGGCATCACGAGAATCGCCATGATAAAGGTAAACGCCGCCTTCTTTAATTTAAAATCATACGCGTACAGACCATAGGCTGTCAAGGCCGAAAAATAAGTAGCAATCGCAGCGGAGCAGCCGGAGACAATCAAACTGTTCAGAATTCCCCGAAACATGGGGAACGTTCCGTCGTTGGCCACATTTTTCAGATTGGTAAACAGATAACTGCCCGGCAGCGCCGAAAATCCTTTCTGCAGGTCTGCGTGCGATCTTGTTGCGTTGATAAACAGAATGTAGAAGAAAAACAGGCACATAAATGACAGAATGATCAGTACCACATGCGCCACGATACTCCGTAAATGACTGGGCTGTTTTGATTTCATAACTCTATCCCCTCCTGCTCTGTTTTTTTGCTTTCTTCGCCGCGGCTTTGGAACCGTCAGGATCATCATTGTTCGTGATTCGGTATACAAAGAAGCACAGAATGCCGCTGACAATAAACAGATAGACCGAAAGTGCGCCTGCCATGCCATAATTCCGGCTCTTCAGATGGCTGTTCAGGAACATGATCAGTGTCATGGACGTACGGTCCGGCGTACCCTGACCATTGGTCAGAATCTGAGGCACGTCAAACATCTGCAGGCCGCCGATAATCGCCGTGATCAGGGTGTAGGCAAGGATTGGGCGTATCTGCGGAAGCGTGATATAGAAAAACCGCTGAAAACTGTTGCACCCGTCCAGGTCGGAAGCCTCGAACACATCCGGGCTGATTCCCATGATCGCCGCCATGAGCATGATCGTGGAATTACCGAACCACATAAGGAAATTCATGAGGCCTACCAGTGATCTGGTGCCAAAGACCGAACCCAGAAAATCAACCGGCTCCTTGATCAGCCCTATGGACAGGAGAATCTCATTGACCGGCCCGTTATTGGAGAACATGGTAAAAAACAGCATCGCAAACGCGGATGCCATGATCAAATTGGGCAGATAGATCACAACCTTGAAAAACTGCGTCCCATGGATCTTAAGCCGGGCATCCACGAACCATTCCGCCAGCACCAGAGCAATCACGATCTGGGGAATGAACCCCACAATCCACAGAATCAGCGTATTGGCCGCGTATTTGAGCATGTCTGATTTCAGAAGGCTGATATAATTCTCCATCCCGATAAAATTGGGTCCGACTTCCTTGATACCAGAACGATAATATTCAAAAAAGCTGTACCGGATCGTATCCAGAAGCGGTATAAATGAAAATATGAAAAAACTTACAAAAAACGGAAGAATAAAGAAATATCCCCATTTCGAATAGTCAATCTTTTTATTTCTGGACTTCATAAACACTGTTCCTTTCTTTATCCCTTATGCATCGGGGCACAAAAGTGCCCCGTACAACTCTCTCTTTATTCCGGCCACTGAATCGCTGTAATGTCCGGATAGCGCTCGATAATCGCCGTCTCAAAATTCTCCTTTGCTTTATCAAAGTCAACCGCTCCCTGGAAATAATCGCTGAACGAATTCTGGAGCAGCTCTACGCATCCCTGATCATAAGCGGAAAGCGGTGCGATCTGGATGCTTTCCGCAACCGGAACGAAATACTGGAACGCATTCTGTCCTCCCAGGAATTCAGAAGCATAACTGCTGTCCTCTGCCACTTTCTGCATGCCGCTCTTTGTATTCGTATAGTCCAGATATTCTTTGGAGATCTTCAGCAGATTCTCCTGGTTCCCTGTAACCGCAAGGATAATGTCTTTTACCTTCTCCGGATTATCGGTGCCGGTGCATGCATGTACATAAGAGCCTCCCCAGTTATATTCCTGCGGCGGATTGGTAACTCCCCAGACGCCGTCCTCGCCGTCCCAGTTCTTCTTCAGAGTAAAATCTATGCCCCAGGCCGGGAAAAGGAACGCAAATACATTGGAGGAAGAGCCCATGGTCTTGTTCCAGTCGTCAACCCACTGCCGTTTTACATTTTTGTCCAGATATCCTGCATCCAGCCATTCTTTGGAATCCTCCACCCAGTCCATGATCTTCTGATCCACCTTGATCGTAGTCTCGCCCGGACTTACCCAGGGAGCTTCAATGCTGTTCCCGTACAGACGGAACGTATCCGCATAGGAAGCAAAAGTATAATATCCTTTTGCTTTCAGTTCCTCTGCCGTCGCTTTCAGCGTATCCCAGTCCTTCACCTTCTCACCAATCGCTTCCGGATCATCGGTGCCGAACACGTCCATGGCGATATCCCGGCGGTATACCAGAAGGCCCGGACAGCGCTGCCAGGTGGAGCCTCTCTGAACACCGTTCACATCCGAGGCTGTTACTTTTGTAAACTCATACTGGTCTGCCAGATCCGCGTCCGGATCAATCCCAAGATCCGTAAGGGGCATGGCCACATCCGCATCCGCGTCTGTATATTTATACACATAATCAACCTCTGACAGGAAAATATCCACCTTGTCGTCCGCCGAAGCATCCGCCTGTCTTAAGAGCGCCTCATCCAGCTTCTGCTGATAGACTCCGTCCTCATTGGGATTGATGATCCAGTGGATCTCGGTACCGTCATTTAACGTCGTCACGGTACCGTCCGTCGAGGTTTCCTTCACCTCCGGATAGACCTCCTCCACACGCTTACGGAACTCGTCATTCCAGCTGTAGACATTGATAACCTTTCCTTCTTCACCGGACGATGCACCGCCGTCGGATGATTTGCCGCCGCAGCCGGCCAGCGAACCGGCTGCCACAACCGCAGCTAACAAGACACAGATAACTCTCTTTTTCATTTGAAAAACCTCCTGTTATATTTTGTGAAGTAGCTCCTTCACTCGTTTTGTTGCACAAATTATAACGGGATTTTCCGGCGGGATATATTAAAGTTCTTACCAAAATGTCAAATTCATGACACATTTTTCGTGATTTTATTCTGCAGACACGCCCCCTGTATCTTCTAATTTGTTTTAGGTCATGATTCTGATATTTTTCGCATGGTTTTTATTTATACCGGTCTGTAATATCCTCTATGATAACTTTATCTATATGATGCCAGGGTCAAAAGGTCATGTATGACATGCCTGCATGTCAATACATGACTTTGGGACCCGAAAAAACATGAAAAAGTAGCCCGATAGGGCGGATTTTGAATGTTTTTAGGATTGCGGGAGCATGAAATGCGGAGCAATCCGTAGGCATCAGGGGGCAAAAAACCTTTTGACCCCAACATCATCTATATATGTTTAGAAAGGAGCAGATCTATTGAATCAAATAAAATTTATGGATGAACACGGCAGTTTTCTGATCAGACAGCCGGAAAATACAAGTTACCTGTACTTCCCTCTTGCATCCGAATGCGGGCTGAAAAGCGCCGTCACCCCCAGCCTTGGCGGCGATGCCAAGATCGACCAGGAGACCTTTCTGCTGGAACCGGTAAGCTCCGAGAACCTTCATAATAATCGTTCCACCCGCAACTTCTGGTTCCGAAAGGGCAGCGGCGAAGTGTACTCGGCTGCCGGATCCTCCGCAGAACAGGAGGCGCAGCGATTCACGGACACGCAGGACGACAGCGAGCTGACCGCGGGATTCATGTGGCAAACCCTGACCCGGTCCTCCAGAGTACATCAACTGACCTCTGCGGCTACTTCCTTCATCCCCCAGAACAGCAATGTGGAAATCCTGTATGTGACGGTTCAGAATCAGGCAGAAACCCCTCAGGAATTTACAGCATATGCCGCCATCCCCATCTATGGAAGAAGCGCCGACAACATCCGCGACCACAGAAATGTCACTTCCATGCTCCACCGGATCGAGACGACCAAAAATGCTGTGCTTGTCTGTCCCACCATGTCTTTTGACGAAAAGGGCCACCGCCCAAATGAAAACATCTATTATGCAGCCGGCTGGACTGAAGACGGCTGCGCGCCGGAGGCATTCTATCCCACGGTGGAAAGTTTTATCGGCGAAGGCGGAACCTTCACGCACCCCCGGGCGGTCTATGAATCCTGTCCTGGTGAACCGGCTTTTTATCAGACCGCCGGCAGGGAAGCCATGGGCGCCTTCCGCTTCGCGCCGGTCCTGCTTGCTCCCGGAGAAAGCGCGGATTATATCGTTCTCATGGGAGTGGAAAACAGCCGGGAAGAGATCCAAAACCTGGTCGACCGCTATCATACGGGCAGGCAGATCCAGAAGGCCCTGGAAGAAACGAAATCCTACTGGCAGAACCAAGTGGACATCGATTTCCACACGAAAGAGGCCGGCTTTGACCGTCTGATGAAGTGGGTCTGCTTCCAGCCTTATCTGCGCCGGTTATTCGGCTGCTCCTTCCTCCCCCATCACGACTACGGAAGAGGAGGCCGTGGCTGGAGAGATCTGTGGCAGGACTGTCTCTCTTTGCTTTTGCTGAATCCGGAGCAGGTTCGCTCCATGATCACAGCGAACTATGAAGGCGTGCGCATGGACGGAACGAATGCAACGATTATCGGAAGCGGAAACGGCAGCTTTATCGCCGACCGGAACGGAATCGCCCGGGTCTGGATGGATCATGCGCTCTGGCCGCTGATGACGACCAGACTCTATATCGATCAGACCGGAGATGTGGAACTGCTGAACCAGGAGGTTCCTTATTTTAAAGATGCACAGATTATGAGGGGAACAGACACGGATGATCTGTGGGATTCCACCCATGGAGACCGGCAGTGTACTACAGGGCATACCGTCTATACCGGCAGCATCCTGGAGCATCTCCTGATCCAGCAACTGACCTCCTTCTATGAAGTGGGCAGCCATAACATCTTCCGGCTTCGGGGAGCTGACTGGAACGACGCTCTGGACATGGCCTCCGAGCATGGGGAGAGCGTGGCATTTACCTGTGCCTATGCCGGAAATCTGCTGGACCTAGCAGCCCTGATCCGTCTTCTTGACAGTCATTCTTCCACGCATACGGCGGAGCTTTCCGAAGCACTCACAGTTCTGTTGGAAGACGACACGGAAACCTTTGACAATATCCATAAAAAGCAGCAGATCCTGTCGGAATACTGCGCATCCTGCCGGCATGAAGTCAGCGGCCGGCGCGTCACCCATTCTCTGTCCGCCCTTGCGGTTAATCTGGTCCAGAAGGCAAACTGGCTGATGGAACATATACGGGAGCAGGAATGGATCGACGCCCCCGAAGAGGAAGGATGGTTCAACAGTTATTATGACAACCACGGACGGGCGGTGGAAGGAATTTTCGGCGGACAGGTACGCATGATGCTCACCGGACAGGTCTTTGCCATCATGAGCGGCGTCGCGGAGGATGAGCAGATCCGTAAGATCACAAAGAGCGCGGATCACTATCTCTACCGGAAAGAAATCGGCGGGTACCGTCTGAATACGGACTTTCAGGAACTGAAATTCGACATGGGTCGCATGTTCGGATTTGCCTACGGGGAAAAAGAAAACGGCGCGGTTTTCTCCCACATGACAACCATGTACGCCAACGCCCTGTATCGAAGAGGCTTTGTAAAGGAAGGCTTCAAGGCGTTGAAAACCCTTGCGGACACGGCTCTGAATTTTGACATAAGCCGCATCTATCCGGGCATTCCTGAATATTTCCGCGCAGACGGACGGGGCATGTACCAGTATCTGACCGGCGCCGCCAGCTGGTTTATGATGACCATGCTCACGGAAGTCTTCGGCGTCCGGGGAGAGGCGGGCGATCTGGTGCTGCATCCAAAGCTTCTGGCCTGCCAGTTTGATACGGATGGAACCGCTTCCGTTGCCGCCTCCTTTGCAGGGAAACGCTTTACCATTGTATACCGCAACAGGAATCATAAAGACTTTGGTTCTTATGTCATCGGATCTGCTGCATGCGACGGCAGGGAACTGCCGGTGGGAGAAGAGTCATTTCTCCTGATCCCCCGCAGGGATCTTATCGCATTGTCAGAGGACTTGCATCAGATCGTTATTAATTTAACATAGATGAATATTACAACGAAAGGACAGACAACAGCATATGAGATATGGATATTTTGACGACAAAAACCGGGAGTATGTGATCGACCGGCCGGATACGCCGGCGCCCTGGGTGAATTATCTGGGTTCCCCGGAATACGGCGCGATCATCTCCAACCATGCCGGCGGCTACAGCTTTGTAAAATCCGGCGCAAACGGGCGGATTCTCCGTTATGTTTTTAACAATTTTGACCAGCCGGGAAGATACCTCTATATCCGTGACAATCAGTCCGGGGATTACTGGTCTGCCTCCTGGCAGCCGGTGGGCAAGGATCTCGCACACTACAAAAGCACCTGCCGCCACGGAATGGGATATACCCGCATGACGGCATGCTATGACGGGATCGAATCCGAAGCCCTCTATTATGTTCCCTTGGGAAAAAGTCATGAAGTGTGGGCGCTTTCTGTCACGAACCGTTCGGACGTCCAAAGGGATCTGACGCTGACCGGCTATGCGGAATTTACCAACCACAGCAATTATGAACAGGATCAGGTAAATCTGCAGTATTCGCTGTTCATCTCCAGAACGCAGTTCCAGAGCGACCGGATCATCCAGCAGATTCACGGCAACCTGGACGCCCTGTCCGAACAGGAGCAGATTGATGAGAAAAATGTAACCGAACGATTCTTTGGACTCTCCGGTGCGAACGTATCCTCCTACTGCGGAGAGAAGGAACATTTTCTTGGGAAATATCACGGATACGGCGACCCGCAGGGAATCGCGTCCGGGGATCTGGGAAATGTGACCAGCTACAATGAAAATTCCTGCGGCGCGCTCTCCTGTATCCTCTCCCTGGCTCCGGGCGAGACCAGAACCGTCGCCTATGTGCTGGGGGCGGGCGGCGGCTCTGAATCGTCCGCGGTTCTGAACACTTATACAGACCCGGCAGAACAGACCGCCCGGGAACTGGCAGAGCTGAAAGACGACTGGCAGAAAAAGCTGGATCATCTGAAAGTGGATACCCCAAGCCCGGAATTCAACACCATGATCAATACCTGGAACGCCTACAACTGTTTCATGACCTTTATCTGGTCCAGAGCTGCCTCCTTCATCTACTGCGGCCTGCGCAACGGCTACGGCTACCGGGATACAGTACAGGACATTCAGGGAATCATCCATCTTGCGCCGAAGATGGCGGCGGAAAAAATCCGCTTTATGCTCTCGGCCCAGGTGAGCAATGGGGGCGGTCTCCCGCTTGTAAAATTTACCCACTGTCCGGGACAGGAAGATACCCCGGATGACGCCTCCTACCGGCAGGAAACCGGCCACCCCGCTTACCGGGCGGATGACGCCCTGTGGCTCTTTCCCACCGTATACAAGTACATCGCGGAGACCGGAGACCTTGCATTCCTAAATGAGGTCATCCCCTTCGCAGACAAAGAGGAGGCGACGGTCTACGAGCATCTGAAACGGGCCATATCCTTTTCCTTCGCCCACCTCGGGCCTCATGGCATGCCTGCGGGACTTTACGCGGACTGGAACGACTGCCTGCGCCTGGGCGCCGACGGAGAGTCGTCTTTTGTGGCCATGCAGTTCTACTATGCCATGACCATTTTAAAAAGATTCGCGGAATATAAAGAAGATACAGAGTATGCAGAATATCTGGAAGAAAAACAGGCGGAGACGGGCAAGGCCATGCAGGAGCTGTACTGGGATCAGGACCGCTTTATCCGCGGATACACCGAAGAGGGCGCGCAGATCGGCGCCGCCAGAGACCCGGAAGCGAATCTGTGGCTCAATCCTCAGAGCTGGGCAGTAATCAGCGGACTTTCTTCTGACGGACAGTCTGATACGGTGCTTTCCAACGTCTATGAACGTTTAAACACCCCCTACGGCGCCCTGCTGATGGACCCGCCCTACCACACCCATGCGTTCGACGGCGCTCTGGCGGTCATCTATAACCAGGGTACCAAAGAGAATGCCGGCATTTTCTCTCAGTCCCAGGGCTGGCTGGTGCTTGCGGAAGCCCTGCGCGGACACGGGGACCGCGCCTTTGCCTACTTTATGGAAAATGCGCCTGCCGCCTGGAACGACCGCGCGGAAATCCGCCGTCTGGAGCCTTATTGTTACGGCCAGTTCACAGAAGGACGGGCAAGCGTCCATCCGGGGCGTTCCCACGTCCACTGGCTGACCGGAACGGCCTCTACCATGATGGTGGGATGTGTGGAAGGCATCCTTGGCCTCCGCCCCGATCTGACAGGTATTACGCTGTCTCCGTCGATCCCGAAGGACTGGACACATCTGGAGATCCGAAAGGATTTCCGGGGAAAGCACCTGCACATCGTGATCGAAAATCCGGACAGGCGGGAGTCCGGATGCGAACGGCTCATCCTGAACGGCCAAGAGCTGGACAGCAATCATATCCCTGCCGATCTCCTTGAGGATGAGAATGAAATCTGCCTGATTCTTTGATCTGTTAGATCATTTTTTCCCAATCAAATGAGGGAGCGCCGCGTTTTACGGCACTCCCTCGTTTCCGGACTTATCCTCCTTCGTCTCCGTCACGATATCCCACTGGATCGTATGATTTAAATCCCGGTATTTCTTCGGCGTCATCCCCACATATTCCCGGAACTGCTGGATAAAATGACTTTGTGAAGAAAATGACAGTCGGTTTGCAATATCGATCATGGAATACTCACTGTACTGCAGCAGATTTTTGGCAATCTCGATCTTCTGTCTGCGTATATAGGCGCTGACCGAATCGCCGGTCTCCTTTTTAAACAGACGCGAAAGATAGCTGGCGGATACCCCAAGCGCCTCGGACAGGTCCTCGATGGTGATGCGCTCTTTGATATGGGCGTAGATATACTCCTTGCAGAGGCTGATGTGCCTGGAATTCGCGTCGCTCTGGCAGATCTTATGCATCTTCTCCGTATAATCCAGCACCATGGCGTCGTGCAGGTTACGCACACCCTGCACCGTATGTACGTCGTCCAGCTGCTGAATATAGAAATCGCTCATCCGGAACGCCTGCTCCAGTTCCATGCCCTTCTGCTTGCACAGGCGGGTGACCATGGCGGTAGTAATGACAAAATGATATTTTAGATTCGTAATGTGATTGCGGGAAAGAATCCCTACTCCATCGCTGTCCAGAAACCGTTCCTGTCTGCAGTTATTTTTAACTGCTTCCACATCGCCGCCGGATACGGCCTGATAAAACAGAAATTCCTCCGTCGGCTGCCGGTGCTCCATCTCATCGAGCTCGTCTTCTGCTTCCAGGAGATTCCATTTGTCCTGATATCCCATCGCATCTTCTCCGTTTCTGTCTGTAACTTCAGCAATTTCTGTGTTTCGTTTAAAGTATACCTTAAAATGCGGATGGCCTCAATACTCTTTTATAAGGATATTGGAAGTACGTCCTTTTCAAATGAACATCGGTTTTGCAGGACTTTTCTCCGATTATTGAAAACACAGATGAATTATGGAGGTGGTACAGGGAAAGATTACATGAGATATACCTGAAGTTGAAAACCGGCGGCTTTACTCGCCGCCGACTCTCTTTAGCTTTCTGTTTACGGTAATTGTTCTGTGCAAAACAGTTTCTATTTTCCAAACGCCGCCTTCAGCTTCTCCTCCATCTCTTTTACGGACACCATATTCTGGATGCCGATGGCCTTTCCTGCCTTTTCCGCGTTGGACACAAGGTCCGCGCTGCACACGAACAGGTCCGCCGCACCCGGCATCACGTCATCGATGGTGGAGTGGACGACTTCCACTCCGCTGACCCCCAGATTGGCAAGCGCCTTTTTCACATTCATCTCCATCACAAAAGATGTTCCAAGACCAGAACCGCAGAAACACATAATTTTGTTAATCATTTTTCAATCCTCCATTTTAGTTCCGCATCTTCCCTCACTTCGTTCCGTAAAATCTTTCCGGGGCTGCTTTCGGGCAGATGCTGTTTTTTTGTTTAAATTTATTAGTCTTACAGTATCATCATTTTCCCCTGCCAATGGTATAGTTGTAGATGATCGGCAGAAGGAAAAGGATCATCACGATGATCATTAAGGTATTGCCTGTGACCACTTTGATCAGATTGCCGAACACGATACCCACCAGCGTAAAATCCGTATCGGAGAAGGTCGTGTTGGCAAAGCCCATAGCTCCCAGGATCGGATACAGCCCCGCCGCCAGGAAGGTGGCCACAATACCATGGACAAAAGCTCCGGTCACACAGCCTTTCAGTCCTCCGGTGGCATTTCCGCAGACGCCCGCCGTCGCCCCGCAGAAGAAGTGAAGCACCGCACCGGGCAGGATGATGGCAACCGCGATCCCGGCCTGGCCCATAAGCGCCAGCACGGCCAGAGCGACAATACCGCCCACGAAAGAACAGAAGAATCCAATCAGCACCGCGTTGGGCGCAAAGGGAAATACCGTCGGACAGTCCAGCGCCGGTTTTGCATTAGGCACCAGCTTTTCGGAAATTCCCTTAAAGGCGGGAACCACTTCATTGATCAGCATACGCACGCCGGAGAGCACGATATAGATCCCTGCGGAAAAGGTGATAGACTTAATGATGGAGTACAAAACCCAGTTATCACCGGCGAAGATCTCCGCGGCTGCCTCCGGGCTGGTAAATACGGCTACGCCGGAAACGACAATGTAGCACAAAAACATCGCCAGCGCAATGGATATGGTATTTTCACGAAGGAAGGACAGTCCCTGGGGGAAACGAATATCCTCCGTTGTCGTCGTCTTTTCATCACGCCCGAACAACTTGCCGATCTGGGCGCTCAGCCAATAGCAGCCGCTTCCAAAATGCCCGAGAGCCAGGGAATCGTCTCCAACGACTTTGCGCATGGTCGGCTGCATCAGCGCTGGGAAGACTGCCATGACAAGCCCCATGAGAAGCGCCCCTGTGAAGATCAGCGCCGGTCCCTGAAGCCCCGCGATGGACATAAGGATCGCCACCAGGCAGGACATATACAGGGCATGATGTCCTGTTAAAAAGATAAATTTTAGTTTTGAAAAACGCGCCAGCACCAGATTAAAGCACATGCCAAGGGCAAAGATCGACGCCGTCTGCACCGCATAATCGGTCAGCCCCAGAGAGGTGATTGCCTCATTATTGGGAACGACGCCCTCTACGCCGAACGCGCTCTGAAACAGTTCTCCGAACGGAATGATCGCGTCCTGTACAACATCGGCGCCTGCATTCAGCACGATAAAGCCGAGGATCGTCTTAATGGTTCCTTTAAAGCAGGTCTGGACATCTTTTTTCTGAAGCAGCAGACCCAGAAGCGCGATCAGTCCTACAAATATGGCAGGCGTAGATAAAACCTGCTGAATAAAATTTAATATCGTCAACATTTTCCTTTTCTCCTTTTTAGTGACTTGCAAAATACTGATACAGATGGTCCGCGTCCGGCGCTGTGAGAATCCGCTCCACCGCCTCTTCATCGGACAGAAGCTCCGAAATCTCCATCAGCGCGTCCAGATGGCTGTCGGAATCCTTCGCCGCCAGCGTGACGAACAGGCGCGCCGGTACATTCTTTCCGTCAAATACCACCTTGTTCCGAAATAAGGTCACGCCGATCTGTGTCTTCAACGCCCCCTGCTCCGGCCTTGCATGAGGAAGCGCGATGTTATCCGCGATCACGATATAGGGCCCCATCTTTTCCACATTGGATATGATCTCCTCCTTATAGCGGGCTTCTACATATCCGTGTTCTTCCAGCGGTTTTACCGCTGTCCGTATGGCCTCCTTCCAGTCCGCCGCCGCATCGCAGATCTGCACATTTTCTTTTTTTAACAGTTCCATACAGTTGCCTCCTATTTTTAAGTTCCGCAACTCCCCTTCCAGCCCCCCTGGACCGGGAGGATTTCCAGCCGCCAAAGTGTCAGGAAATCCTCCCGGGGTCTGTCCGGTTTGTTGCTGTATTTTGTCAGGCGCCGGTACTGCTTCGGCTCCTTCGTTCTGATCACATCCTACCACTGAAATCTTCCGAATAGAAGTCCAGGTATCGTATCCGTTTTTTGCAAAAACTGTATAGGAGAAAAGGGGTTATGCCAGTAATTCTTTCATCAGATAATAAATCTCTGCAGCGGAACCGCACTCCTCGACCCGGCTGATAAAATCCGTCCCGCTCAGAAGCTGAAGGATATCCTGCAGGATCTTCAGATGCTTCTCCTGATCTTCTGCTGCCAGTACCATGACCACCTTCGCCTGACGCAGTTCTGAATAAACGACCGGTTCCCGAAAAACTGCCAGCGACAGATCCAGACAATTCACTCCGTCCTCCGGCTTGGCATGGGCAAGAATGACGTCCCTTGTCAAAAACATATACGGTCCATAATACTGCAGCTGACTGACGATGGTATTCAGATAATTTTTCTCAATGCTCTTATAATCCAACAGGCATCGGCCTGCCATACGGATACTGTCCTGCCAGGAATCCGCTTTTTCATAAATATGGATACGGGAAACATCCAGAATGCTCATCAGGTCATTTTCCTGTGTTTCTGCTCCTTCCAGATACTCCATACTGCCTTGAATAAATGCCGTCAGATCCTTCCGAAGATCTTCATGATCTTCCGGACGTACATATTTTTTTATCACACGGAACAGCTGTTCCCGGCGGGCCGTCACATTTTTCGGAAGGACCACCCGATGATTCAGAATGCTGCTCCGATCAAATTCCGTCAAAATCGGGTGCACAGTGATCACCGGAACCACGGTGTTGATTTTCACTGTGGAGATCACCAGATCGCAGATATTCTGTATGTTTACCATGTCGACCACTGCCCGTACATCCACGATCTCCGCAAATGGAAGAAGCTTCTGAATCTCCCTTTTCAGCATATTTCCGGTGGAAATCCCGTTGACGCAGACGATCAGGATACGCAGCCTGTCATCCTCACGTTTTGAGATCTTCAGAAACGCCCCGAAATGCAGGGCAAGGTACGCGATTTCGCCGTCCGGTACGGGAAAACCGATCGTCTCTTCCAGTCTTCCGGCGGCGGTCCTGGTCAGTGCACACAGCTCCGGGTACTCATGAAGGATATCGTTCCCGATGATATTTCCGATTTGTACACCGAACTTATAACGGTACATGGAAGTATTCAGATGGACAAAAAGCGCCCGCTCCAGCTCTTCCCTCTGTTCAAAAAAGATGCAGGCAACCTTTTCAAAGTCAGAGATCAGCGTCCTGGTCAGATCATGGATATATTGTTTGGAATTGCTCTCAAAATATGCATCCGGCACAATATTGACCCGGGATCCCAGCAGATGCAGAGACAGATAGATCTGCTCCTCCGGCGCAAGATCCGGGAAATACTGCCGGACCAGAGCGCATTCTTTTGTCTTTGCGATCTCTGTCTCCTTCAGTCCTACCATGGGAATCCGGTCCTTATCCCGGTACATGACCGGAAGCAGCGCCGCCAGGGAAAGCAGCGCTCCGTCTACATAGCTGATCCCAAGGCCATGCTCGATCTCCTTCAGCTTCTCATAACCGTCCTCAATCTCTTCCCTTCGGAAAAACGTGATCGTCCCTCCGCTGAACAGCGCCATCAGCTCGTGAAAATACAGCAAGAATAAAGCGCGGATTCTTATGGGTTCTCCGGACAGATAATATCCCCGCTTTGCCTGATAGTTCAGCTTCAGGTCATACTGTTTCAGACAATCCGCCGCTTCTTTCAGATCGCTGAAAATCGTATTTCTGCTGACCCCGCAGCAGTCCGTCAGTTGTTCCAGATAGACCGAACGGCTTTCATAGATCACACAGCAGATAATGACCTTTACCCGCTCCTCCGGCGAAAAGATATAGATCTGTTCCTGTTCATCCGATCCCAGCATGTTCTGAATCAGCGGTCTCTCGCCGTGGGGAATCAGAATTCCCTTTTCCCGAACCACTTCAAGAGGCGAAAGCTCCGACTGCTCCAGCCAGAGATTGATCTTGCAGATGTCATAATACACGGTTCTCTTTGATACTTTCATCTCTGCACCGATCTGTTCCGTCGTGATATACTTTGTCTGGGTCAGCAAAAAATTCAGGATCTGTTTGCAGCGGGCGTTGATATACAGTAATGCCATGATAGCTCCTCCTTTCCTGTCTGTTCTCAGGATTTCCTTAAGGAGCATTATATAAAACAGAACATAAAAAATAGGCTTCGCCTATTCAACTCCCCTGCCCCTCATTCTTGAGGGGTTA
>CAJUDY010000017.1 GCA_910584945.1 uncultured Lachnospiraceae bacterium
GTATAGAGGTCCGGTGGTTATTTTTCTATCCACTATCTTATTTGACGCTTACTTTAGAACTTTTGTTTGCAAATTTGCATTGATTTTTTCCGGCTCTCTTGCCCTTGCTATAATAGCCTTATTTTTTTCTATGCTTTTTTCCAATTCTTTTTCATCAACTTTATAATTCGGATCTGGAACAAAAATTTCCAATGGCTTAAAATCATATTCCACATCATTTTTTGCTCACAAAAACCTCTTAAGCAAACTTTGCTCAAGAGGTTTTACTACTATTCACGGCCTGGAGGCCGTTCACAGCAACGATTCGGGGCGATATTCCAGGTTTTGCTACGCAAAAATCGCCCCTCACACCTGAATCATGTTCTTACGGAATGCGCAGCCAGTGCACATTCCTGAGCCATGAACAGTAACAGAAGTTTTCCCTCCTGTTCCGTTCTCTACACCTGCAAAAGCGCCTGCTCCAGGTCTTCGATGATATCCTGGGGATGCTCGATACCTACGCTCAGCCGGATCATGCCCGGGGTAACGCCGGCTTCTCTTAACTGCTCGTCGTTCATCTGGCGATGGGTATGGCTGGCCGGGTGCAGCACGCAGGTCCTGGCGTCCGCCACATGGGTGACGATGGCGCAGAGCTTCAGGGCATCCATAAAGCGGACCGCGTCCTCCTTCCTTCCCTTCAGTCCAAAGGAAAGTACGCCGCAGGTTCCGTTTGGCATATATTTCTGTGCCAGCTCATAATACTGGTCGCCCTCTATCATGGCGCAGTTGACAAATTCCACTTTCGGATGACTTTTCAGAAACTCTCCCACTTTCCGTGCGTTGCTGCAGTGCTTCTCCACCCGAAGCGGCAGCGTCTCCAGCCCCACATTCAGCAAAAACGCGTTCATGGGCGACTGAATGCTGCCCAGGTCCCGCATAAGCTGAGCGGTGGCTTTGGTGATAAAGGCCTTCTTCCCGAACTGCTTCGTATAGACGACGCCGTGATAGGTCTCGTCCGGCGTGGTCAGCCCCGGGAACTTGTCCGCATAGGCCTTCCAGTCAAAATTTCCGCTGTCTACGATGCAGCCGCCCACCGCCATGGCATGTCCGTCCATGTATTTGGTGGTGGAGTGGGTCACGATATCCGCCCCGAACTCGAAGGGACGGCAGTTTACCGGCGTGGCAAAGGTGTTGTCCACGATCAGCGGAACTCCGTGCTTATGAGCCAGCTTCGCAAATTTCTCTATGTCCAGAACCGTCAGAGCCGGATTGGCGATGGTCTCTCCCACCACCGCTTTGGTATTGTCCCGGAACGCCTGGTCGATCCTCGCCTCGGAATCGTCCGGATCTACAAAGGTGCAGTCAATTCCCAGCTTTTTGATGGTCGCCGCATAGAGATTGAAGGTTCCGCCATAGACCTTGGCGGAACACACAATGTGGTCTCCCGCCTGGCACAGATTGGCGATGGTATAGAAGTTTGCCGCCTGTCCGGAAGCGGTCAGCATGGCCGCCACGCCGCCTTCCAGGGCCGCGATCTTCTCCGCCACCGCGTCGTTGGTGGGATTCTGGAGACGGGTGTAGAAGTAGCCTTCCTCCTCCAGGGCAAAAAGCCGCCCCATCTCGTCGGTGGTGTCGTATTTGAATGTGGTGCTTTGATAGATCGGGAGCACCCGCGGCTCCCCTTTTTTCGGCTTCCATCCTGCCTGGACGCAGATGGTATCCGGTCTGTATGCTTTTTCCATATGGTAATATTCCCCTCTACAACATATACTTTTGTTTTAAATTAAGGACCATTTCCTGATACCTGGTCTCGCACGCCTCATAGTCCTCCGCCTCGATGTCCTGAATGCAGGGCAGCAGATAGTCTTCGTACAAGGACTGATAGATCTTCGCCCTGTCCGGCCGCCGGTTGATCCGCTTCACGATGGTCGGCGCGATATCATAGTACACTTCCACCAGGGCCTGTCCCTCCGGCGTGGCTGCAAGCTGCCGGTCCCGGTAGGCTTTCAGAAGCGCAAGTTCTCTGCAGTCAGCCCCTTTTCCGAGACTCTCACAGACAGCCGTCGTAATGTAACAGAGCTTTCGGTGGAATCCATTGTCGATATCGTCATACCTTGCCTTTCCGATGGACGTCTGAAAAGCCGCGTTCCAGGAGGCGATCAGATGATCCGCGAAGGGCTCCGACATCTGCACCGGATATTTCAGCATCGCCGGCACCAGATAGACGCTGATCAGAAAGTTGTAGTCCAGAAGCCGCTGATTCTTCTGTCCTTTGGACCTACAGGTATTCAGATCTCCCCTGGCCTCCTCGATCATCAGATCCGCCATCTTGCGAAGCCAGTTCTCAGGATTCTCGTCATGCCGGTAGACATACTCCATGGCCTCGAACATGGAACGGTGGGAGGAATAAAACGCCTCAAAAACTCCCTCGTACAGATTTTTCTTAAAATCCTGCATGGGCTTGTAACAGGTTTGGATCAGCTCCTTCAAACCGGCCATGGCCTGGTTGTAATTCTCCCCGTAGGCCACATAATCCATCTCTTTTTTCTCTTCTCCCAGTGCCTGAGATACCAGGATCTCCTCTCCGCAGTACATGCAGATGATCTTCTCCCGGTCGTCGGGAACCTGGATCTTCTCCTGACACTTCGGACATGTTCCTTCTTTAAACATGACGCTCCTTTACTCTTCCCAGTTGTGATAAACCGCCTGAACGTCATCGTCGTCGTCCAGAAGGTCCAGCGTACGGTTCAGGAACTTGATATCATTGTCATCGGTCAGTGCCGTATAGGTCTGAGGGATCATGGTCACCTCTGCCTGGGCCATGGCGATCCCTTCTTTTTCCAAAGCCTCACGCACCGCTGAAAAGTCTTCTGGAGCGGTCAGAATCTCAAAGCTGTCCTCCTCCTCGGAAAAATCCTCCGCTCCCGCGTCCAGCGCCATCATCATCAGATCGTCCGCTTCCATCTCACATTCTTCCCGGTCAATGATGATCTGTCCCTTCTGGTCAAACATATAGGAAACGCAGCCGGTGGTTCCCATGCTGCCGTTGCCTTTGGTGAAAGCGTTGCGCACATTGGAAGCGGTGCGGTTCTTATTGTCCGTCAGCGCCTCCACGATGATCGCCACGCCTCCGGGGCCGTAGCCTTCATATGTAACATGCTCGTAATTAACGCTCCCTGCGTCCCCTGCCGCCCGCTTGATGCCCCGGTCGATGGTGTCGTTGGGCATATTGTTGGCTTTCGCCTTGGCAATCACATCACGAAGGCGGCTGTTATTATTGGGGTCCGGCCCGCCTTCCTTCACAGCCACCGCCAGCTCCCGGCCGATGATCGTGAAAATCTTTCCCTTGGCTGCGTCGTTCTTTTCTTTTTTATGCTTTATGTTGGCGAACTTGGAATGTCCTGACATAAAATCTCTCCTTTTCTCTATCGTTCAAAGTGCTCAATGTTATTATTGTATCATGCAAAAATTGGGTTGGCAAGCCTATGTATCCAATTCCAGGCTGATTTTCAATGCGGAATCAATTTTTTCCAGGATGGATGCGTCCAAATGACATACTTTATCTTTCAGTCGCTTCTTATCAATGGTCCGAAGCTGCTCCAGTAATATAACCGAGTCTTTGACCATATGGTAGGCAGACGCCTCCAGCTCCACATGGGTCGGAAGCTTCGCCTTATTCATCTTGGATGTGATGGCCGCACAGATCACCGTAGGACTGTGCCGGTTCCCGATATCATTCTGTATGATCAGCACCGGGCGTACTCCCCCCTGCTCGGAACCGATCACCGGTCTTAAGTCTGCATAATAGACATCTCCACGTCTGATAACCAAATCTCTTTCACTCCGATCTGCCAGAATTTTTGGCTTTTTCAGTCAGAGTATTTCCAATCTGTTCCTGTTTTATTCACCGCCCGGGGATTTTAGCTCCGTAAGGCCGGTCACTTCATAGTAATCCTGCTGCGCCGCCGCGCGTCCGTCCTTCCAGAACCGACGGGGAACCCGTTTGCCGATGTCGCAGGCCAGCTCATAGTTGAAGCGTCCGGACAGTTCTCCCAGAGATTCCATGGACAGCTCCTCCCCGCCGTCCGAACCGATCAGCGTTACCAGATCTCCTTCCCTTGCCTCCGGTATCCCGGTTACATCCACCATGAACTGATCCATGCAGACCCTCCCCACGATGGGCGCCCGGCGTCCTCTTATCAGAACACTGCCCTTATTGGAGAGGGATCTTGGATAACCGTCCCCGTATCCCACCGGGATCGTCGCGATCCGCATGGGATGATCCGCCACGAAAGTCCCCCCGTAGCTGACGGCCGTGCCCGGCTCCACTTCCTTGATATAGACCACATGGCTTTTCAGCGTGAGGACCGGAGCGATGGGCACCGCGAATTTGTTCACTTCCTCCGACGGATACAGGCCGTAGATGGAGATTCCCGCCCGGACGGCGTCCAGGTTGGCCTCCCTAAGGTCGAAGATCCCCGCGCTGTTAGAAACGTGATGAATTCCGATCTTTACTCCTCTTTCTTTCAGAAGATCAGAGAACGCCAGATAGCGGGAAAGCTGTCTTTTCGCGTCGGTCTTATCCCGTTCGTCCGCCTTTGCAAAATGAGTGAACAATCCTTCCAGCTCCACATTGGGCAAGAGGCTTATCTCCTTTACCACATCCGCACTGACGGCATCGTCCGGAAAGCCGATCCGGGACATGCCCGTATCCACTTTGATGTGCAGATGAACCTTCTTCCCCTGTCTGACCGCCTCTTCGGAAAACTGCCTTGCCGACAGAAGGGTGAAAACCGTCGGGCGGATCTCATGGCGGACGATCTCCTCACAGGCGTCCGGGAATACAAATCCCAGAATCAGCACGGGCTTTTGGATACCCGAGCGTCGAAGCAGAAGCGCTTCTTCCACCGTCGCCACGGCAAATCCCCACAGATAATCATATTCCTCCGCCATCCGGGCAATGGGGATCGCCCCGTGGCCGTAGCCGTCGGTCTTGACCACCGCAATGATCTTCGTGCCCTCCGACAGATTGGCTTTCATACTTTTAAAATTATATGCAGCAGCATCCAGGTTAATCTCCGCACATACGCGAATATATGGTTTCATAATACCCTTCCTCTCTTATTCAAGTTCCGCAGTCCCTTCCTCCCAGCATCTCGGGCCCAGAGCAGTTGCCTCATGCTTCGCATTCCTCAACTGCTCTGCATGCTGTCCAGAAGAAACTGCTGTTTTTAAAGTCCCGCAGTCCCGCGGTTTTCCACGGCACCCGGCAGATATTCCACCAGGTGTCTGGCCATCAGTCCGTAGGTCCCCTCTCTCCCGGCGGCCAGGTCTCCGGCGCGTCCATGAAGCCATACGCCCAGAAGAGCGGCGTCAAGAGGCTTTGTCTTCTGGGCCAGAAGCCCGGCGATAATTCCGGTCAGCACGTCTCCGCTGCCCCCGGTGGACATGCCGTGATTGCCGGTGGTATTTACATAAACTGCGCCGGATGGGGTTCCCACCGCCGTGGGCGCATCCTTCAGCACACAGATGCACTCATATTTTTCCGCAAAACGGGCCGCCTGCCCGGGGATATCCTCGGTGACTTCCGGGATGCTCTGTCCGGTCAGTCTTCCGAATTCCCCCGGATGGGGCGTCAGGATCAGCGGCCCTTTTCGGTCCTTGAAAAGCTCCATCCGACCGGACAGATGATTCAGCCCATCGGCGTCCAGCACCAGCAGCTTTTGGAATTCCTCCATGGCCATCCTGGTCAGTTCGCCCGCCCAGGGTTCTCTTCCAAGGCCCGGTCCCACCGCCGCCGCATCTGCCCAGGCAAAAGCTTCTCTGAGTTTCTCCTGGTCCGGCGCCTCTGTATCAAAGGTGGTGAGCAGCGCCTCCGGGAGCAGCGTCTGCAAGATCACCCGGTTTTCCTTCGGCGTCAGGATTCTAACAAGCCCGGCGCCGCTTCGGTACGCCGCCCAGGCGCACAGATAAGCGGCTCCCGCCATATTGAGACTGCCCGCCACGCACAGAACTTTTCCGTAGGTACCTTTATTGGACCGATTCTTCCTGACCGGCAGACGTTCCAGTATGTTCTGATCAATCAACCTGTTTTTCTTTCTATCCATCTCTCTTCTCCTTCCGGATCTCCTCGTTCCTACACAAAAAGACCTGCCAGCGCAGGTCCTCTTGCTATTTTCTCACTCTTCTTCATAGTTGCTGATACGGTAGGAAAGCTGCATCAGACTGTCGGACAGATGGACATTCTCCACAACCACATCCTCCGGCACATCCAGATCCAGATGCGCAAAGTTCCAGAGCGCCTTGATTCCGCAGCAGGTCAGCCGATGCGCCACTTCCACCACGCGGCTCTTCGGAAGCGTCAGGACGGCAATCTCCACCGGTTCCCTGGCAACAAAATCTTCCAGTTCGTCCATCATCAGAACCGGAATTCCGCGGATGTCCGTGCCCGCAAGTTCCGGACGCACATCAAAAATCGCCTTCGTCACAAACCCGTCTTTCTCAAAGTCATAGTTCGCCAGCGCATGTCCGAAATTACCGCCTCCGATGATGATCATGGGATGAATCCGGTTCACTCCCAGAATCTTGCCGATCTCATCGTGCAGATACTTCACGTTGTAGCCATACCCCTGCTGGCCAAATCCCCCGAAATTATTCAGATCCTGCCGGATCTGCGACGCAGTCACCTGCATTTTATTACTCAGCTCCCCGGAAGAAATGCGTTCGATCCCGCTGCTTAGTATCTCTCCCAGATACCGATAATATCTCGGCAGACGCTTGATCACTGCCTTCGATATTTGTCTTTCTTCCATCTATGTAGCCTCCATTAAGTTCCGCAATTCCCCTCCCAAGCCCCAGGATCTGGGAGCACTTCCTGCCGCATCCGCGTCAGGAAATCCTCCCGGGCCTCGTACGGTCCATTGCTGTTTTTTATTAAGTTCCGCAATTCCCCTTCCAAGCCCTGGAAGGCCATTGCTGTTTTCTTGATTTTTGTTAAATCTATTATAAATCCCTGACAAATTCTTGTCAAATAGTTTCATAAAGGTCAGCATATCTCTTACATAAGCAGACCGCACAAAAAACGGTGCAATGCCCATTTCCAGGACAATGCACCGCATCTTCACTTTATTTTGCCGCCGGATACTCCGTACACAGAAGCCGGTAAGGCGCCTCGTCCTCCTCAATCGTTGGAAAACGTCCGATCTTCTCGTAGAACCGATTGTCCGTATTGTCGTCGTTGCACTGGCTCACTTCCCCGATCAGCACCGGTCCCGTTCCCTCTTCCACCTCAAAATCATGATACATATACTGCTGGATACAGATGCTCTCCCCCGGCGTCAGCCTCACCTGCGTTCCCGCCGGTACGACCACCTCTCTGCCGTCCAGATGCACATGGACGTCGTTCACCTCATCCTTGTCCTCATTCTCGGTAGAATTAAAAACCCGGATCAAAAGATTCCCGCCCCCGCGGTTGATAATATCCTCCATCTTACTCCAGTGAAAATGCAGCGGCGCATACTGCCCCTCCTTAATATACAGAAGCTTCTCCGCATAACTCTTTTTATACTTGTCCTGCATCTTCAGATTCCCGTTCCGGATCGTGATCAGCGAGAATCCCACCTTCTCAAAATCCCCCATCCCATAATCCGTAATATCCCATCCCAGCATATTGTCCCGGACCTCATCATAATCATGCCCCTTCTCCTTCCACTCCTCCGGAGTAAAATGGCAAAACGGCGGCAGCGAAACCCGATAATCCCTGATCATCTGCTCCATCTCCCTAAGCGCCCGGTTCACTTCACTTCTCTTCATCTCTCTAACCTCCTATGAATATACCTCATTTGTAACTGTTCAGTACCTTCACAGTTACCCTTATTTTTCTCATTATACCACCCTTCCCCTCTTTCCGATACCCCCTATTTTTTCTCCCAATTTTATTTCCCTTAATTTTTCACACGTCCTCTCCCATGTATCCCCTTATGCCCTTCGTCACCCAGCCCGTCATGTCCCCATTTTCCTGCAAGGGACATTGAGAGGCGCCGGCACTTAACGAATGCAAGCGGCACGCGCCGCATGAGTTTAGTACCGCTGCGTCCTCTCATTAAGTACCCCTTCGGGGCATAAACTCCCGCGGTCCCTGAAAGGAATATGGGGATATGACGGGTGTCCAGTCAGGCATCCGCGCGTGAAAAACCGCTTGCCTTTTTTTCCACATCCGCTATAATAAGAGTCAGTACGCAAACGAACGGAGAGATACGTATGATTCTAGCATGTCAGAACATCACCAAGGCATTCGGAGACCACACGGTCCTCAAAAATGCCTCTTTTCATATAGAAGAACGGGAGAAAGCCGCCATCGTAGGCATCAACGGCGCGGGCAAATCCACCCTCTTAAAGATCATCATGAAGGAGCTCCCCGCCGACGAAGGGCAGACCGTCATCACCAAAGGCAAGACCATCGGCTACCTGGCTCAGCATCAGGAGATGACCAGCGGCAATACCATCTTCAACGAGCTTCTGACCGTCAAGCAGGAGGTCCTCGCTCTGGAAACCCGTATGCGGGAGCTGGAGCAAGCCATGAAGCACACAGAAGGGGAGGCCCTCACCGAACTCATGGACACTTACTCCAGACTCAGCCATGATTTTGAGCAGCAGAACGGCTACGCCTGGAAAAGCGAGATCACCGGAGTACTCAAAGGGCTGGGATTCGAGGAAGAAGAGTTCATCAAAAAAGTCGACACGTTGTCCGGCGGCCAGAAAACCCGGGTCTCCCTGGGCAAACTCCTCCTCTCCCAACCGGACATCATCATGCTGGATGAGCCCACCAACCATCTGGACATGAACTCCATCACCTGGCTGGAAACTTTCCTTATGAACTATCAGGGTGCGGTCATCATCGTCTCCCACGACCGATATTTTCTGAACCGGGTCGTCTCAAAGATCGTGGAGATCGACCAGGGAATCGTCACCTCTTTCAGTGGAAATTACACCGATTATGCTCAGAAGAAGGCTCAGCTTCGGGAAGCCCGGATGCAGGCTTACTTAAACCAACAGCAGGAAATCCGCCATCAGGAGGAAGTGATCGCCCGCTTAAAATCTTTTAACCGGGAGAAATCCATCCGCCGGGCGGAAAGCCGGGAGAAGATGCTGGACAAGATGGACGTTCTGGAAAAACCCACCGAAGCCCGCACCGATATGCGCATCGAACTGGAACCCCGCTTTCCCAGCGGCAACGATGTGCTGGCGGTGGAAGGGATGTCCAAAGCGTTTCCTCCCAAGACCCTGTTCACAGATCTGAACTTCGAGATCAAAAGAGGAGAGCGGGTGGCGCTGATTGGCAACAACGGAACCGGCAAGACTACCATCCTGAAGATCTTAAACGGCGTTCTGCCCGCCGATCAGGGAGAATTCCGCCTGGGCGCCCGGGTGCGGATCGGCTATTATGATCAGGAACATCATGTACTCCACATGGAAAAAACGGTATTCGAAGAGTTAAGCGACGCCTACCCCACTTTGACCAACACGAAGATCCGCAATGTGCTGGCCGCCTTCCTTTTCACAGGCGACGACGTCTTTAAGCGGATCGGGGACTTAAGCGGCGGAGAGCGGGGACGGGTTTCTCTGGCAAAGCTGATGCTCTCGGAAGCCAACTTCCTGATCCTGGACGAGCCCACCAACCATCTGGACATTGTCTCCAAGGAGATCCTGGAAGACGCCCTGACCCATTACACCGGCACGGTGCTCTTCGTCTCCCACGACCGGTATTTTATCAATACCACGGCCACCCGGATTCTGGATCTGTCGGAGCGGACCCTGACCAACTACGTGGGAAATTATGACTATTATGCGGAAAAGAAAGAGACCATGATAAGCTTCACCTCCGGTCCCTCTTCGGCTGAGACTTCCGACACCGCTCCCGCAGAGTCGGACTCCAAGCTGGACTGGAAGCAGCAGAAAGAGCAGCAAGCTCGGCTTCGCAAAAAGCAGAATGAATTAAAGAAAGTGGAAAGCCGCATTGAGGAACTGGAGTCAAGAGACAAGGAGATCGACCTTCTGCTCGCCAAAGAAGAGATTTTCACCGATGTGGCGAAGGTCACGGAGCTTTCTGCGGAGAAGGAAAGTCTCCAGACGGAACTGGAGACCCTTTACGAAAGCTGGGAGCTTTTATCCGAATAAAGTGAACGCCCTGTCTACAGGCAGGGCGTTCGGTCGTAAACGACGATTCCTTTTTCTTCTAAATTCTGAAGCAGTTCCTCTGATACTTTGGAGTCTTGCATCCCCTCCATCTCTTCCGATGAGGCAAATAACTCGGGCGCTTTTCCCGTCGCCGCCTGGATCTTCTCGAAACTTTCTTTTAAGTCCTTTAGATAATCCTCCACATTCTCATAGACCCCCTGGTAATCCGCAAAACTTCCGCAGATCCCAATGCCGTGGCCTTCTTCCGTCAGGCGTCTTAAGACCTCCGGACAGGCGTCCGCCGCTTTGTCAGCCCCGAAGAACATAGCCCTGATATTCTGTCTTTTCAGGAGGTTTAGCGCCTCGTTCAGATCCTCCTCCTTCACATGTTCTCCAAAAGCCAGCGTCAGAGTCCGGGGCTGAAAATACTGATCGATGCCCTTTGCAATCCCCTCCGCGAGCTTTTCCTGATATCCGGGGTCCGCAAGTTTCCTGCGCTCCGACGCGTTGGTCAGGAATCCGGTCTCGATCAGACAGGCCGGCATCCGGGACTCCCGCACCACATGGAACTCTTCCCACTCAAAGATAGATCTTGCCTTCGCCCCAGAGCTTTCAAGAGCGGACTGCCAGACCAGATCTCCTAAGCGGGCGCTGTCCGTCTCTGCATTCTGCGCGCTGTAATAAAGCTCCATGCCGTACACTTTGGACAGTTCGCTGGAATTCTGGTGAATGCTCACAAAGATATCCGCCTGCGCTTCTTCGGCCGTCTCCACCCGTTCCTTTAAGGTCAGCGCCCGATCCGTATCTCTGGTCAGCAGCACCTGATATCCCAGGGCCTGAAGCTGCCTTTGTACTTTCAGAGAGATGGCCAGGTTCACCTCCTTCTCCCGCACTTTTCCTCTCGTACAGCCGTCGTCTTTTCCGCCGTGACCGGGGTCCAGAACGACCAGAATCTCTTCCGGTTCTTTCCGAAGCGTTCCAAAGGGCCCCGCATAATAAGAAGTTTTTTCTTTTTCTGACAACCAGGAATCGACCGGCGTATCCACTGCCTGTAAAGACCAGTTCCGGGGTATGGGTGTCTCCTCCGGTCCGGAAAGTTCGGACACTGCGTCCGGAACCGCCGGCAAAACATAATTCCCGCCCTTTGCGGCGTCTTTCTGCCACAGACTTACAGCCAAAACGACAAATAACAGCAGAGAAATCTCACGCAAAATCCCCAGGGTCTTTTTCGTACCCCATCTCTTTTTTCCTGTCATTTTTCCCATATAACCCGCGCAGGTCTCTGCCATGTACATTCTCGACTTTCTCATCTGTATGCTTCCCTTCTTTAAAATACTATATGATTCCCCTCCATCAAAATTACATCGAATCTGCATCTTACTTGCATCATAATTCTTAATTCAGCTTAATAAATAATTCGTTGATTCCATCATAAAACCCGACGGTCACCACCGTGCTTTGATCGTCCATCCCCGGAAAACGGTACTTGCGGTAATTCGGCGTCGTCTCCAGGAGCGGATTGACCGATTCATAATCCTCCCTACCGGTTAGTCCCAGATAACTTTCCCAGTCTTCCATCATCTGTTCCGGATCCAGTTCGGACCAGGTGTTTTCCGTGCGCACATAAAATCCATAGATCTTTCCGGTTCCCGCATCGATGTAGGCGTCGATCAGGCGGTTCGTCTTGTCCGCATTCTGCTGGCTGGTGGAAAGACTGACCTTCCACACGGACATATTGTTCTGAGGCTCCAGCACATCGATGGCCGAGTAGAGCACCGCAAGATAGGAGGAGGCGTTCACTTCCCGCACCGCCTCCGGCAGCACCCTGCAGCTTTTCAAAGTCTTGATCTCCCGGTTGCAGATCTCATAGATTTCCTCATCGGTGATCTCTTTTCCGGACGGTCCCTGCCGATTGACCACGAAGGCGTAGGTGCCCATCAGTTCCTGATAATCCATCTCCGAGGAAGAGATCCTCGTCATGGCGCTTAGTTCGCTCTCGGGAAGCACCTGATGATTGAGACACTCGGACAGAAGATAGAGCTTCTCGTTGCTGTTCATCGTATAGCGATACCCTGCGCTCTCCGGTCCGGTCTCCTCCACCGTGATCTGGTTGAGGCTTCCCCGGTCATTGTACCGGGATATCTGCTCCGGTCCGAAGATGGAAACCAGCAGGATGAAAATCGTGAAAAGCAGTATGGTCAAGTCCCGCCTTTTTCTTTGTACTGTCATCTTTCCCCCGCCTCCATGAAGCTTTGCAGTTCCCACGGTATCAGAAAGCCAAAGCAGCTCCCCTCTCCGGGCGTGCTCTCAATCTCCAGGGTGCTGCCGTGCAGTTTCAGAATCTCCACGCACAGCGCAAGCCCCAGACCCGCGCCGTTGTGGCTTCTGGATCTGGACTTATCCACCATATAGAACGCCTCCGTGATCTTCCGGCATTCCTCCGGCGGAATTCCAACCCCATGATCTTTGACGGAAAAATAATAACCGTCCTTTCGCTTTTCTCCCAGAACGATCACCTCGCTTCCGGGTTCTGACGCCTTGACGGCATTGTCGGTCAGATTCAGAAGTACCGATTTCAGAAGATTTTCCTCTGCCAGGATTCTTCCGGACGCATACCGGATCTGCACCGATACTCCGTCTCTTTCCCGGTAGAGATCCTCCAGATAGTCAAAAAGCACCGCCGCATCCACCATCTGAGGTTCATGCTGGTATCTCTTGGTGACAATAATATCAAGAAGCCGCAGCGACATGGTCTCCAGCCTCTTTCCCTCGGTATAGATATAATTGGCGGACAGAAAATGCTTCTCATCGTCCAGTTTTCTGGAACGCAGAAGATCCGCATAACCGATGACCGCGGTCAGCGGCGTCTTTAATTCATGGGAGAACGCAGCGATGAAGTCCTCTCTTGCCCGGACTTCCTCTTCCAGCTTGCGGATATTCTCCTCCACTACCTGCGCCATATGATTAAAATCCATGGTCAGCTGCCCCATCTCGTCGGTGCTGATCTGATCCGCCCGACAGCCGTAGTCTCCCGCCGTCATCCTCTTCGCCGCCTGGGTTAAGAGGCGGATGGGCTTGGTCAGCCACTGGGAAAAGAGATACATCACGACGGAGCTGCACACCAGGATCAGAAGGGTCAGCCCCCGGTAGACAGCAAAACCTCTGGTGCGCTCCGCATATACCTCTGTCACATCCCGCATGGTTTCCAGATACAGCACCCGGTCCAGGGCATTGACTTGTATCCCGGTCTGAATATAGTACCGCCGGTCGGGATGGATGATCTGATACGCCTGGGTCTGCTCCTCGATATCCGCAAGGAGCACCGTATCCTCCACAAAGCCTTCGCTTGCATACAGCACCTTCCGATCCTCGTCGGACAGGCGCAGAAGTCTTCCGGCCCCCTGTCCTCTGTTCTCCAGATTGGAGCCGATCTCCTCAATGACAGAATTCTGAAGCACATCGTATTTGGAGGGAATGTTGAGCGCCGCCGTCTCAAAAGCAAACTTTAAGATGCTGCTGTCATCCAGCGCCTGCCCGATCTCCCGCTCCAGGGACGCCCGGAACACGTCATTTACAAAGAAATATCCGCCGATTCCGAAGGCAGCCGCCATGGTAATGATACTGCACAGCAGTATTTTGTATGAAAATTTCATCGCATCTCCGTCAGATCTCCAATCGGTAGCCTACTTTGTACACTGCAACCAAGTTCTTTTCCCATCCCATCTTGCGCCGCAGCCTCTGCACATGCAGCTCCAGCGTGCGGCTGTCGGCAATGTACTCATCCTTCCAGACTTTTTCGTAGAGATTTTCTTTAAAAAGAGCCACGTTTTTATTCTGCATGAACAAAACCAGAAGCCCGTATTCCTTGTTGGTCAGCACAATCGGCCGTCCGTCTTTGGTCACTTTCAGGGCTTCCAGATCCACTGTCACATCCCCGGCGGTCAGAACGTTGTCCGTCTTATGAAATCTTCGAAGAACCACTTCCACCCGGGCCACCAGCTCCAGCACGTCAAAGGGTTTGACCAGATAGTCTTCCGCTCCAAGCTTTAACCCTTTTACCTTATCCCGCACATCATTTTTCGCCGTGATAAAGATCACCGGCACCTTCAGCGGGCGGATATATTCCATAATGTCGAACCCGTCCGCTCCCGGCAGCATGATATCCAGAAGAATCAGGTCAAAATCTTCTTTTTCAATCAAATCGATGGCCTTTAGGCCGTCCTGCACACTCCGGCAGTGATATCCCGCCGCCGACAGGTTAATATCAATCAAGTCACAGATTGGCTTTTCGTCATCTACAATCAGTATTCGAATCATGTCTCTGCCTGCCACCCCCAGTATTCCCGTATCTTATAGATCAATTCTTCCATCGTATCCTCTTCCTTACACCGGTAAGTCTTCTCAAACTCCGTATCGATGTCAAAGCCTCCGGTCCTTTGATAATAGATGCTGCACCGGTCTTCTACCAGCGCCTCTCCCTTTTCGTTCTCAATGCTGTAGCGGGCCAGCACCACCAGATCCTTCATGCCGTCTCCGTCCACATCCCTTCCCATAATACTGCGGAGAGAATACAGGCTGTCGTAGTCCCCCATGGGCTGAAAACTCCACACGATGTCCCCCTGCTCATTCACCAGATAAATCATGAACAGATTGTAAGCGG
Organism: uncultured Lachnospiraceae bacterium; assembly: GCA_910584945.1. Taxonomy (GTDB): domain Bacteria; phylum Bacillota; class Clostridia; order Lachnospirales; family Lachnospiraceae; genus Hominiventricola. The sequence goes on from CAJUDY010000017.1 coordinate 14,816, forward strand.
AGATTTTCACGGTCCCGGGTACCACCTGAAGGCGTCCCAGCTTTTCAAAGTCTCTGGTATAGCACTGTTCCTGCTCGATCTGAAAACCATTCTCCAAAAGCTCTTCCAGCGTGGACGCCGTATAGAGGAATTCCGCGGATTCCCCATCCCGCACAAAGGAAATGATAAAATTCGCGCTTTTATTCATGCTGAAACGGTTGATTTTGTCGGAGATTCGATAATCCCGGTAGAAGCAGCGGTCCCCCTGAAAGAGCACGTCCCCCACCTTGTACGGGACGCCCATGTACTCCCCGCTCCCGTTGACGCACCGGGTGATCAGGATGATGTCGGTCTTCCCGTCCTGGTTGACGTCCGCAAAGGCGATGGACGCCAGATCCCTTACCGGTTGCATCAGTTCCCCCGGCAGATAATGATTCGTCTCCAGCTGATTGGTGCGATAGAGAATCTTCCCCTGACTGTCCGCCACAAAAAGGGCCAGTCTCCGCCAGGTGCGCTCCAGCGCAGGTACCAGAAAAAGCTCTTCCTCCCCGAAGGACTCAAACGTCACGGGGAACACCTGCTGTTCGAAAATCCCATAATTGTTGTCTTTTAAATCCCCAATCCCTTGAACCTTCTGAAACCGGGCTTCATACTCTTGATAAAGGCGAAGCGTCTCCTCCCCGTTGTCCGCCGCACGGCAGGGCACAGCTCCGTGGACCGCCAGTAAAAAAAACAGCAGAAAAGCAGCTATCCGCCTGTTACCTGTCCTCACCGGATTCACCTGTCCTTTCTTCCTGCTCCAAAAGCTTACAGGTCAGCAGAAGATACAGAAGCTGGTCCGGATTCTCCAGATCGATATGTATCATCTCTTTGATATGCGCCATCCGATAGAGGAAGGTACTCCGGTGGATAAAAAGCTTCTTCGCCGCCTTCACCGCGTTCATCTGACAGGTCAGGTACGTACAAAGGGTATCATAGTATTCGGTCCGGTGTTCCCGGTCATAGTCTTTCAGCAGTAATGCCGCCGGGCTGCATACCAGCACCGGCTTTAACTGTTCGGTGCACTTGCCGAGCAAATAGTCAAGGGCAATGTCTTCGAAGCGGACGACCCATCGAAGGGGATAGCGCTTCATTCCCTCCTCCAGCGCCACTTTGGACTGCAGATAATACTGCTTAAGCGACTGAAAGCCTGTGAATTCGTAACTGATTCCGGCCTTCAGATAGCTGTCCTGCAGAAATCCTTCTACCGTCTGCACCGCTTCGTCCAGAGACTTGCCGTTATAGCGCAGGTTCACAAAGACGACAATGTTCTCGTCCAGCAGAAATGCGCAGCTCCCCTTAATCAGCCCTTCAATCCGATTGCATATAAAACGGATCACGGTCAGATTCTGCCGGTCCAGCATAGAGATGTGGATATTCATACAGAAGTAAGAATGATCCGCTTTCCAGTGAAAGGTCTCGAACCGGGGCGCCATGGACAGAGGGTCCATGTTCCCGTCCGCCAAAATGTTGGACAAAAGCCGGTCCAGCGTATAGCTGATATCTGCCTGCAGCACCGTATATTTTTCCAGCATCTGCTGAATGTATTTTGCAAGATGGAAAAGCAGATATTCGTCGTAAATCTTTAGCTTTCTGGTGGCCTCCACCAGAATCACCCGGTAGGCATTGCGGTTCTTGTCATAGATATCCAAAAACAGATTATTCTTCTGGGTCACCGGGTCCTGATAATGACATACCTCCGAAGTACAGTCCCTGCCCTCTTCCGCGCAGACCGTCACCTGATTGTGCTGAAGGATCTCCTGGAATTCCGGCATAGTATCCATCAGACTGCTGTAATCGATCACGAATCCGTCCGTGGTGCTGACCATGATGGGATTGTGAAAGATCCGGTGGGAGCCGTCCAGCAGATTTTTCAGCGTCCGTTCGGACAGGGCCAGATTCTGCATCCGCTCATCCCACGCGTCATAGGTATCGAAAATCCGCTGTACCGTGTTGAACAGTTCTTCGGGATGGACCCCCTCGGGAAAAGAACACACCCCTGCAAAAGGGGGTTCCCAGGACCAGAGCTTTCTGCCGACCACCAATACCAGGTTATCTCCATGGTTCCTAAGATCGCTTTCCGTCAGGTCATTTTCTCTGGCCACATATACTTTATTTTTTCGAAAATCATTCCCACTTTGATAAAACAAGGGGCGTTTCAGATTCATCTCTTCCGACATCTCTCCCATGCGGCATTCCGGATAATTCTGCCGCAGCCGGTCCGACAGGATCTGCATGCTGATTCGCAATGTATTCACCTCTTTAGTTATTCTCTACTACACATTGTACGAAAACAAGCAGTATCTGTCAACAAAAAACATCTTCCCGCAGATATTTTCCGCAGGAAGATGCTTTTCGACTGTCTCTATGGCGTATGTATATTATGCGAATTTTCTCATGGCTGCTTCCACCACATGTCCGACCAGGACAGAAGTGGTCACGCTTCCAACGCCGCCCGGAACCGGAGTGATCGCTTCCACGATCGGCTCCACTGCCGCGTAGTCCACGTCGCCGCAGAGCTTTCCTTCTGCGTTGACATTGATTCCTACATCGATGACGATCTGGCCCGGAGATACATACTCTGCTCCTACCACGCCTGCACGGCCCGCAGCCACAATCAGAATCTCCGCTTCTCTTGCCACAGACGGCATATCGATGGTTCTGGTATGACAGGTCGTTACCGTGGCGTTCTTCTTGATCAGCATCTGAGCCGCCGGCTTTCCGACGACCAGAGAACGGCCGATGACCACTGCCTTCTTACCGGTGCAGTCGATTCCGTAATGATCCAGAATCTCCATACATGCCTGGGGCGTGCAGGGCGGAAAGCCCACTTTCTTGCCGGTAAATACGCCGCCTAAGGATGCGTCGGTCTGGCAGTCTACGTCTTTCTCCGCCGCCAGCGCGTTCTCCACCAGCGTCTGGTCGATGTGCTTCGGAAGCGGACGGAACATCAGTACGCCGTGAATGTTGTCGTCTTTGTTCACTTCGTCCACTACTTTCAAAAGCTCTTCCTGGCTGACATCCGCCGGAAGCAGATACTTCTTATACTCCACCCCAAGGGTCTCGCAGCGCTTGGTTGCGCCTCTCTCATAAGAAAGGTCGTCGGGTCTCTCGCCCACACGGATGATGCCGAGGGTCGGCTTGATCCCTTTTGCGTTCAGAGTTGCCGCATCCGCTTTGATTCTCTCATTGAGTGCGGCAGTTACTTCTTTTCCCAATAATTGTTTTGCCATTATCTATTCTCCTATTTATAGTTCCGCTGTTATGATTATCTCAGTCTTGCGTTGACCGCCTCGAAGATCTCATCCGCCTTCTTGCTGTAGTCCGCGATCATCTTGTCTGCCTTTTCATTCAAAGAAGCCGCATATTCCTTGTCCGCCATGGATTTGGTGTTGATAAACACGTTCAGGGATGCGCCCAAAAGTGCTGCCTTACAGAAGACCACGCCGACGCCTGCGTCGGAAATGGCAAGAGCAGAACCTTTTGCCGCAAATTCCTCGATCACATCAATGGCCTCGCAGCACTTCTCCATGATCTCCATGGGAACTGCGCACGCATCTTTCAATACGATCGCCATCACACGGGCCTTCTCCGCTTTCTCCTCTTCTGTCTCTCTGGGCATGCCATACGCCTTCGCAAGAGGTCCGAACGCTTCCGCGTCTGCTTCCACCAGACGGATAAAGTCTGCCTGAAGAGCCGTTGCCTTCTCTTTTAACGCGATGATATCCGCTTCCACATCCGCGTATTTTTTCTTGCCTACGGTCAGGCTTCCGACCATGTTGCCAAGCGCCATACCGATGGCTCCCACCAGCGCGGAAGCGCCGCCGCCGCCCGGAACCGGAGCTTTTGAGGCAAGCACCTCAACGAATTCTTCACAAGATCCTTTTGTGAATCCCATATATTACCTCCCAAAATTATAAATCATTCGTAACGGTTCCGTACCTTCCCAGTTACCGCCGTTACATCTTTATACATGACAGTGAGCAGGGGACTTGCGTTCCCTGCTTCCTGTCATCGGTCACTGCCTGTATGTATTAGAACAGTCCGGTAATCTTACCAGTCTCATCCACATCGATTTTCTCTGCAGCCGGAACCTTCGGAAGACCTGGCATAGTCATGATCTCGCCGGTCAGAGCTACGATGAAGCCTGCACCTGCGGAAATCTTCAGGTTGCGTACGGTTACTTCGAAGTCCTTCGGAGCGCCGAGCTTGTTCTGGTCGTCGGTTAAGCTGTACTGGGTCTTTGCCACACAGATCGGGCAGTTGGAGAAGCCAAGTGCCTCCAGCTCTTTTGCCTGCTTCTGAGCGTTCGCGGTCAGGACCACTTTGCTTCCGCCGTAGATCTTCTGAACGATCGCATTCAGCTTGTCTTCGATGGAGGTGCCTTCCAGCTCATAGGAATAGGTGAAGTTGTTGGGAAGCTCTACCAGACGAAGCACTTCTTCTGCCAGCTTCACGCCGCCTTCGCCGCCTTTTGCCCATACCTCGGACAGTGCAACGTTCACGCCGAGCTCTTTACATTTTGCCTCAACCAGGTCAAGCTCTGCCTTGGTATCGGTCGGGAATGCGTTGATTGCAACCACGCACGGAAGCTTGTATACGTCTGTGATGTTGCTTACATGCTTCAGCAGGTTCGGAAGACCCTTCTCAAGCGCATCCAGGTTCTCGTTGTTGAGATCTGCTTTTGCAACGCCGCCGTTGTACTTCAAAGCACGTACGGTAGCTACGATAACTACTGCGTTCGGCTTCAGGCCTGCCATACGGCACTTGATATCCAGGAACTTCTCAGCACCGAGGTCAGCGCCGAAGCCTGCCTCTGTGATGGTGTAATCAGATAACTTCAGAGCCATCTTGGTAGCGGTCACGGAGTTACAGCCATGAGCGATGTTCGCGAATGGTCCGCCGTGAACGATTGCCGGTACGCCTTCCAGCGTCTGCACCAGGTTCGGTTTCAGAGCGTCTTTCAGAAGAGCTGCCATCGCGCCTTCTGCATGCAGATCGCCTGCGGTAACCGGCTTCTGCTCTGCCACTTTGCCCTTGGTATAGCCGACGATGATTCTTGCCAGTCTCTTCTTCAGATCGGTGATATCGCTTGCCAGACACAGAACTGCCATGATCTCGGATGCAACCGTGATATCGTAGCCGTCTTCTCTCGGCATACCGTTGGTCTTTCCGCCAAGGCCGTCTACTACATTACGAAGCTGACGGTCGTTCATATCCACACATCTTCTCCAGGTGATCTTTCTCGGATCAATGTTCAGATCGTTGCCCTGGAAAATATGGTTATCAATCATTGCTGCCAGCAGGTTGTTCGCTGCGCCGATTGCATGGAAGTCGCCGGTGAAGTGAAGGTTGATGTCCTCCATCGGAACAACCTGTGCATATCCGCCGCCTGCAGCGCCGCCTTTTACGCCAAAGACAGGTCCGAGGGACGGCTCGCGAAGAGCAACCATAACTTTCTTGCCGAGCTTCTGCATACCGTCTGCCAGACCCACGGTTGTTGTCGTCTTGCCCTCTCCTGCCGGAGTCGGGTTGATTGCGGTCACAAGGATCAATTTGCCGTTGGGAGCATCAGACTCTTTCAACAGATTGTAGTCAATCTTTGCTTTGTACTTGCCGTACTGCTCCAGGTACTTGTCGTCGATCCCTGCTTTGGCTGCGATTTCCGTGATTGGTCTCATCTCGCATTCCTGTGCAATCTCGATGTCAGTTTTGAATCCCATAAGAATTACTCCTTTCTTCCCCTTCGGGCTTGCTTTCTCCCCCAGGGCACGCGTTCCGCGTGATTGTTTAATTTTTAACAAAGGTTTATCGTTCCTTTGAACATACCAACATTATATAGTATTACTAATTTCTTAGCATCCTACATATTGTACTATGTGCAACTTTGTCTAAAACGCCAGAACTGTCCGGCGATCCCTTGGCAAATATCTACAATGTATCAGGCACACAGATTTTTTACGGTTGTAATGGACAGGTCTCCCGCCACCACCATATCTTCCGCATGAAAGCCAAACTGGAAGTTATCGCTGTACAGAATCTGGGCCGAGGGCGGAAACTCATCGTCGCCCTCCCAAAAGATAAACTGCATCCGATAACCGTTCACCAGCTCAAATTCATAGGAAACATCTCCCATGGAGCATCTTTTCACCCCCGGAATCCGCTCCATGGCTTTCGCAAACGCGTCCAGCTTATATCCGAAACCATAGGTAAGACGCTTCAAGCATCTTCCGGTAAACGGCTGAATATACAGTTCTCCGTAGGTGGGCACTTCCCGGAACGTCATAAACTTTCCGCTGCTTTTGATGTACTGACCCTCCAAAAGGTAGCGCAGAAGAAAGGTCTGGGCCGGCAGATGATACATCAGAAGATCCTTTCCGTCATCCTCCGCATCCAGAAGACGGACGGCAAATACGGGATAATCCGCCTCATATTCATGTCCCATAAAACGAAACCGGAACTTCTGTGTCATTTCATCATACAATATGTTCAATCTTTGTGCCGCCTCTTCCGGATTCAATGTCTTATATTTCTCCAGATAATGCTCGAAAGGCGCCTCTTCTTTGTGATTTTCGATTTCCATTTATATTTCCTCTTGCACGACGCTGGGGAACAGAGACGTATCCGTATGGGGCAGGAAGCAGGCAGCCACGAATTCATCCATATAGCCCGGGTCCGTGCTGAGTTCCATATAGGTCATATTATGGGAAAGGTCATATACCTTCTCCTCCGCCTGCCTGGAAAGTACCATATTGTAGGCGCCGGTCAGGGATGAGTTGCCAATATAGTGGAATTTTTCAATGTCAATATCCGGGAACATACCGATGGTCACGGCATTCTTCATATTAATGCCGCTTCCGATCCCGCCTGCCACATAGACATTCTCAATCATGGACACATCGAAGTCCAGGGAGCGGATCATCGTACAGATCGCCGAGAAAATCGCACCCTTCGCACGGATGAAATTGTCAATATCCACTTCGTTGATCACCACATCTTTATGACCTGCCGCATCTTCTTTAAACGCCAGTACATAACTGCCGATGCCGTATTCATCATGGCGCACTCTCTCGCCCTCCCGGATGAACTTGCCCTTGGGACTGATGATCCGGCAGCGGAACAGTTCCGCGATCACATCAATGATACCGGAACCGCACAGACCCACCGGCTTCTGGCCTTCGTCCCCCACGATCCGGAAGGAGGGTTCCATAGTTTTCGCGTCAATGGTACAAGCCTCAATCGCTCCGTCCGTGGCGCGCATCCCGCAGCTGATGTCCCCACCTTCGAAAGCCGGGCCCGCGGAACATGCGCAGCTCATCATAAAGTCCGAGTTGCCGAACACGATCTCGCCGTTGGTTCCAAGGTCGATGAACAGATTGAATTCCGGCTTGTTCCAGATCATGCTGACCAGGGTGCCTGCCGTGATATCGCCGCCTACGTAGCTTCCAATGTTGGGAGCGATCACAATTCTGGCATCCGGGTGTACCTCAATGCCCAGATCATAGGCGTGCAGATTGTCGGTCTCAAAAAATGCCGGAATATAAGGCTCCATGCGCAGCGGATCTGCATTCACGCCTGCGAACAGGTGATTCATGGTCGTATTGGACGCCACGCACAGGTGATAGATCCGGTTTCCCTGAAGCTTTGCCGCGCGGCACATATTGTGAAGCATGGGATTGATCGTCTCATTGATGATTGCTCTCTGCAGTTTCTCCCGTCCGCCCTCTTTGGTGGACTCAATAATCCGGTTGATGACATCCGCACCGTAACGGATCTGTCCGTTCCCAGCAGATGCTTTTGCCAGCAGCTCCCCGGTTGCCATATCCAGGATCACAGCCGATACGGTGGTGGTACCGATATCGATGGCGGCTGCACAGATCCTCTGATCTGCAGGCGGCAGTACGTCATACACAAGAACGCCGTGCCCGTTCTTTTTACATACTGCGTTAACATGAAACTGGTTCTCCCGAAGCACATCCGGAAGCTTTTTTAAAACCTGATAAGTCAATTTTACTTTTTCCGCACCGGCAGCTGCCTGAATGGCCCAGATCAGCCGCTCGTTGTCCGGCATGGTATCATCCAGGGTCGGCTCTTCCATCTGAAGCTCCACCACAGAGAAATCATTCTCGAACGTGATCCCGGACTCTTCCACCTCTTTTTTTGCTCTATCAAAAATGGCAATCTCCTCTTTGGAACTTAAATCCGCCACCTTCATTCTGCTCTTGTAGGCAGACGCGATGTCGGGCACCATCACTTCCACATCACCAGTGATGGTACTGACGCAGGAAAGCCTCCATCCTTCCGCGAAGTCCTGATCCGAGATATGCCGTGTCTTCTCACTGTCTAACTCACCGCTTATAAATTTTACTCTACATTTTCCGCAGGAACCGTTGCCTGAACAAGGTGCGTCAATGGCCACATTGGCTTTGCGTGCCACCTCCAACAAGTTCTCACCAGATGTCACCGCAACCACTGTTGCGGTCCCGTCTTCAAATCTGAATGTTACGTTTGGCATAATTGTTAATCTCCATATTTTTGTAACTGTTCAGTATCTTCACAGTTACATATTTTTCTTCTAATACAGTCGGTTAACTGCGGATGTTCTTCAAAACACCGGCAGACCCGGTTACGTTAATACATATAACCCAAATACGAAACGATATAGCCCAAAATCATAAGCGCCGACAATGCCAGGCCGAGGATGGACAGGATGATGCTGACGATCGCCATGACTTTATGATCTTCTTTGACCAGCGCAATGATCGCGATCACCATTCCGATGATCCCGGTAATCACGGATATGAAGGGAAACCAGAAGAAAACCAACGTGACGATACTAAGCACCAGTGCCGCAACCGACAGATTATTCGCATTGCTCTGCCCCACTTCCCGAAGCACCACCTGGGAACTCCCGGGCGGATAGGGCGCCTGCCCGCCAGGCTGATAGGGCGGCGGATAAGAAGCTGATCCGCCAGCCTGCCCCGCATCTGTCTCACGCCATCTGGAATCATTGTTGTTGTAGTCCATATGAATTCTCCTTTTGTCAGAAATAATTTACGGCTGCTGACAGCGTAAATGCCCAGTATCCCAGCATCGCCTGTACAATCACCCAGGCCAGGAAACACACAACCACCATTTTATACTTCCTGGAAATCGCATAATTGATATAAAAAGTGCCAAAACCCACGCCGACAATCACTCCCAGCGCAGCATTTACAAGCAGTCCCACAACCGCGCTGATTCCAACCAGCGCCCACACCCAGGCAGGCGTATTGGCCTGAATCGGCACATAGGGTTCGCCGCTTCCAATATAAGTCCCGTTGATCGCCACATCCACTTTGGTGCCGATGGCAACCAGACGGATATCGCTTCCTGCGATCTCAATCGAATAATCAATCACGTTGACAAACCAGTTCTGTGATTTCAGTTTATAGGTAGTTCCGTCCACAATCAACTTTAAGCCAAAACTGGCTTTATATACGATACTGTGCTCATTTCCGTACATATCCGTAAAAGCCCAGCTCTTTTTCATTCCACTACACGCTCCTTACACTTCATTACAAATACTGCCAGCATAATAAAAATGCCGGCAGTATATAATCTCACTTAATTACATCAATGCTTGCTTAGATCTCCAGATAGGAATCTGCATACAAAGTATTGTCCTTGATGATATCGCAGGACTTGATGGTCTCCATAAGACGCAGATCGTTCGGGTTCACGATTGCGGAGGTCAGACCACAGGTCATGCACATAGCAACCATTGCGGAATCCATAATCGGACGAATATGTTTGGGCATACCGTTGGAGTTGTTGGAAAGTCCGCCAGTGGAGTTAAGACCCATGTCGGAAAGCATCTTGATGCACTCCAGAATCTGCATCTGCTTATCCTGCATACCTTTGATCACGAGGAACAGCGGATCAAACCACAGATCGGTCTCTTCCATACCGTGCTCCAGACCTCTCTCTAACATGGTCTGGCAGTACATCATACGCTCGTCATTGTTTGCCGCAATGCCTTCGCCATTGCAAAGTGCGATAACGATGGCGTCGTTTGCCGCTGCCAGATCAATGTACTCGATTCTTCCTGCCGCATCCGCGGAGTTCACGATCGGTTTGCCTTTGGAGCGGTTGTAAACAGAGATACCTGCCTCGATGGCTGCTTTGTTCGCCGTATCCAGTGCCAACGGAACATTGTCGAACTCGCTCTGAAGAAGCTGAACAGCCCATTTCATCAACTCCGGTCCATCGTTCTCAGCCGGTCCGATATTCACATCCAGATAGGATGCGCCCGCATCCAGCTGCTGTTTTGCACGCTGAAGGATCGGCTGCGGATCTCTCTCCGTAAACGCTTTATTCACGGATGGAGCGGTTGCAGATAATCTTTCCCCAATAACAATGAATTTTCCCATACTACTCTATTCTCCTTTTCCTTTTTCTATCACCGGACCGCGAAAAATGCCGTCCGGTGATCCATTTGCTTAAATCTCGCCGCTTGCCTGAAGATCTTTCAGGAATTTCACAAGCTGAACTGCCTCGTTCGGAGCAACAATTACCTGCCATCCTTCCAGTTTTGCCTCGATATCGCCCTTCAGCACAGCAACCTTTCCAGGAATGATCAGTTTTCTGCACTTGATCTTCGGCTCCACTTCTTCCTTGATAAACTTGGACACGGAAGTAGAAGACAGTTTGCCTGCAGCCCAGGAAGTCAGAACGGAAAGTCCGCCTGCATCGCTGATCGCCAGATTACACGGCACACCGGAACGCTCCAGTTCTCCGGATACAACGAAGTAGGTAAGTGCGAAGTCAACGGTGGTCAGAACGACGGAATTCTCATCTCCGCCATTGATCGGATAAATGCCCGGCTCCACTTTCATCGGCTTCTGCGGATCGGTGTAGACATTCTGTCTCAGTCCGAAGAGCGCAAGGCCTCTCGCATAGTTCATGGTATCCATAACGATGATGGAACCGTACTTCAGAATAAATACAGAAGCAAGCGCAATCTGCATTGCCTCATCATTCGGAGCCACTTTGGACAGATTCACGATGGACGGATATCCGAAGGTTCTGTCAGGATCTTTCGCCAGACATGCGCGTCTTACCTGCACGGTCGTCGCGAAGGTCTCTTTGATCGTAGCGCCGGTGGTATCCAGAACCAGATCTTTGAATCCAAGCTTCTCGATGGCTGCGGTGGTATCATACAGCTCGTTGATGTCTGCGCCGGATACGCCCAGAACAACGCCTGCCCCTTTTGCGATCTCCACCATCTCCGCGTAGTTGGAAGCGTCTGCGCTGTTGATGATCGGCTTCTCATCCTTGCATACGTCCAGAGCTTTCTTAATCGCATCTGCATTCTTGCAGGACAGCACAAGAACCTTGCCTTTTCCGGTCGCTTTCTTTACTGTTTCCACGAATGCGTCCGCATCACCGTTGCACTCTATGTACACCATCTCTGCATGCATTCTCTCGCCGATACGGTCGTAATCTACCTTATTTGCTTCTGCAAGAGCCGCGTCCACATCCATATCCGGAGTGACATGCACTGCGAATCTGGGTTTGCTCACGAAGGTCTTCTCATGCCTTGCCAGTACGGTCTCACCGCCCAGAGTATATTCTGCATCACCGGTACCGATCTTGACCGTCTTCATAGGCGGAGCGGTTGCCTCAGATAAGGTAGCCAGCGCCTCCTCGGACATATGCGGACACTTTGAGATCTCAACTGCTCCCTGTGCAACTTTCATGGAGAAAGCCATACAGGTGGGGCTTCCGCACTCTTTACAGTTTGTTTTCGGTGTTAATTTAAAAATGTCTAAACCTTTTAATGCCATTGTATTTTCCTCCTTCCCACGATTACATCAGTTCTTTGATCATTTTAGAAATGGTTGCAACGGAAGTCGGATGTTTCAGAATGACTGCGTTGGAACCGGAAGCCAGTACAGAAGCGGCCGTGGACACTTCCATGCCTACGCCGCGGGCTTCCTGATCGCCCCACTCCGGCATATCTTCTTCAGAAGCCATCGCCTCTTTTACATTCCATGCCTCGTCAGCAATCGGGGTAATGATCGGCATCTGTAACTGTTTGTCGTCCTGGGACAGCGCTGCAGCTTTGATACGGTCCATGGTGGACACCACATACTCAAAGCCATAGCCTACGGTTGCGGTACCAACGTTCATGACGATGTTGGCCGGAGCAACGCCCAGCTGGGAGATCAATACATTAAGCTGTTTTGCAAGGTTGATATCGACTGCGGACTCCGCGCCGACCTTCTGGTTGTATGCAAGGCCTGCAGCTGCACCGATACCTTTGTAGTCTTCTTCTTTTGCCGCAAGGATGATGGCGTTCTTTCCCTGTGCAACTTCGGAAGCTTTGGTCAGAAGCTCTGCATCTTTTGCCACGTTCTTGCAGCCTGCAATTACCAGAGGTACATCAATGGCGTCAACCACTTCTCTGAGAACTGCCATGCAGTCTTCCACGGACTTGTCCTCGCCATTGGGATCTGCTCCCTCAAGCTTCAGACATACAAAGTCTGCGCCCGGCATCGCCGCTGCTTTTTTCGCGATATCCGCCATGGTGGTGCATCCTTCGTAATATGCTTTCACACCTGCCGGCTCATTCTCCAGACCAAGGTCCGTGATCATAACACCGACTTTGGGTGAATTCTCGATCGGAGCGTCAAAGGTATAGAACGGTAATACGTTCTCGCCGCCGATCTTGACCGCTTTCTCGCCGCAACCGAATTCGACTGCGCCTATGGAAGCATTGAATTTTCCTGATTTTCCATTGAATGGCATTGGGTATATCCTCCTTAATTATGTAAAGTCTATCCGGTCAGCACCGACATGTGCGGCCGGTTCTTCCGAACAGTAATATTATACCATAAAAACTCCCATAAGAAAAGCTTTTATGCATTCCAAAAGGGCAACCCTGTAAAAAACAGGGCGCCCCGATGGATAACCGAACGCTGCTTAAGACCCCAGAGCGCTCCGGGCCTTCCACAGAGGCCCGGGAGTCTTACACACAGCTTTCGGAATCTTACATAAGCGGCTCCAGATTCAGTGCCGGATGTCCCTTTTCGGTCAGGAACGTAAGCAGAGTCTCCGGGTCGGTTGCGATGGTCTCGTCACCGATCATATCTGTGAAGTTGTCGATGTCATAGACTTCTTTTGCAGCTTTGTTCAGTCTGTCTGCTACGGTCTCTTTCAGATCCTTCGGCATCCATACAATACGCTCGAATCCGCCCTCTGCCTTCATGAACTTCTTGGAAGCGATGAAGTGTTTGCCGTGGCCCATGAAACCAGGTGTCTGCACGCCGCCGCCGGTCATGGAAGCCAGCTCACCGAAGGTCATGCCAAGAGGAGTCATGCCTGCGTACTCACGGTTGGTAATCGCCACACCGTTGGACATCGGCTCGATACCGCAGATACACTCGAAGCATCCGCAGGAGGTCATGGGATCTTCCATGATGGAGTACAGGGTCACATGCTCCAGAGCGCCTTGGGAGAATTTCGCAACTGCTTCGTCCACGTCCTCGTAACGTCCGAGGTTCTCGTCGATGACTCTTTCCTTGGTGATCACCTGGCACGGTCCCTGCGGGTCAAGCTCGTTGGTTGCTTTCGCATCCAGCCACGATACAGCGCCGCAAAGTCCAAGTCTCTCCGGGGTTACCACGCATACGTGGCTCGGGGAGAATGCCTGGCACATGATACAGCTGTAGTATACCGGAACTGCCTCGTCGGTCAGAGTAGTCAGACGCTCGTCACGGCGGTCATAAGCCGGGATTGCCAGCTCATGGCGAAGTTTCGTACACTCTGCATCATCAGTGATGATGGTCACTGCACATTTATCTACAACCGCATCAAACTCGTTCTTAATATTCGCATACAGAACTTCAGCCAGATCCTTCGCACGGAAACCAGCCTCGAAGGTCGCTTTGCTGACACGGATACGGATCATGTCGCGCTGTCCGGTGTGCATCATACCTTCAATGCAGTTCAGGTAGCTGTGGAACTTACGCTCAAACACCGGCTCGAAGTCGGACTGCATATTCTTTCCTGCCACGTCTACAATATAGGAGATCGCATTCTTGCTGCCAACCTCGAACTCGTCGAAGTCTTTACCGATCAGAGTGAACTTGTGATCTTCTACTGCAGTCAGTTCTTTGGTCTGTACCAGCTCGAAACAGTCTTTTCTGGAGCCGTCAAACTCGATCTGCATGTCGCCCTTACGAATAATCTCGCCCTCGAATGCGGACGCGAAGGATACCGGGATGTCGATCTTCGTGATCTTGATCTTGATATCACGCGCTTCGAGAGAAGTAGCGTTGAATTTGTCCACATCCTCCTGAACAATCAGGCTCTTCGGTACGCGGAAAATGTTCTCGGTCTCGTTGGTCACAACCGGGAAACCAAGCGCGATTGCGCCTGCGCCGCATGCCACGATCACGTCGTCCAGCGGTTTGAATGCGTTGACGAATGCCGGTACACGCTCGAAGGTGTACTTCATCAGGTTTGCAGCATCGCCCGGCGTTACGTTACCGAAGATCAAAGCCGCACGAAGTGCAACGGATACTACATGGATCACAGAGGTCACGTCCTTGCCAAGGGGCACGATACGCACTGCATAGCCCATGTTCAGACCAGCTTCCACGCACTGGTCGATGACGCCGCCTACCAGAGTCACCAGGATACCCTGTGCCTGATAGCTCTTCACCAGAGCAACTGCGTCTTCTTTGGTCGGAGCGCTTCCAAGGATAACCGCCACGCCCGGGATATCGCCGGTAACCAGCGGCACGCCCAGCTCACGGATGGTAGCATCTGCCAGATGTCCGTAAAGGGGCTCTTCGTACGGAGTTGCTCCGTCGATATATTTCAGTACTTCGATAAACTCTGCGCAGAGAGCCGTGGCAACACCGCTCATGAACGCATCGTTCAGTCTCTTTTCTCTGGTCATGAGCGTCTTGACAACGCCGAGAGCGGTCTTTAACTCACCCAGGTTGGCAACTTTTGTTCCAGTCACTGCGTAATAGCAGGGCAGGCTGTATGCTGTATGCGGGAAAGCTACCGCCTTGTCAGCACCATGCTCTGCGATGGCTTTGTCGATAGCAGCCTCAGTCAGACCATAGACTGCGTCGTTTCCGCCGAATACTCTATCAAATAATGTCACGGTATTATACCTCCAAATTTAAAAATCAGTTTGATTGATCGAGGATCTCCTTGATCTTCCGGATCTCCTCCGTTGCGGATTCGCTGAAATCATAGGGAGACTTCCCCTGGCGGTCCGCGTCGATCACTTCTGTGTTATAGTGGATAAATCCAAGTAAATCTTCCGCCGGAATCTTAGAACGGATGAATTCTTCATCTTCCGTACCACGAACTTTATTGGCAACTACCCGTACCTGCCGGATTCCAAGATCGTCGGCAAGGCGCTTGACGTTCTTATACGTCTGGACACTTCTTGCTCCCGGCTCGATCACAACGACGAACTGTTCCATGGACTCGCAGGTTCCCCGTCCCAGATGTTCCAGTCCGGCCTCCATATCCATGATCACTACGTCATTGCTTCTGAGTATCAGATGGTTGATGATCCTTCTGAGCATCACATGCTCCGGACAGACGCATCCACCTCCGCCCGTCTCCACCGTACCCAGCAGGAGAAGTTTTACTCCATTGCAGGTCTTGCTGTACGTATCCGGAATATCATCCACCTTTGGATTCAGCTTATAGAACTGATTATCCTCGCCGGCTCCGGTACGCTCTTCCACCAGTTTCCTCATCTTGCTGATAGGGATGATAGAATCCAGCACATCCTCCGGAAATCCAAGCGCCAGCCCCAGATTGGCATCCGGGTCCACATCAGCGGCAAGAACCGTCCTTCCCTCCTCTGCATATAATCTTGCAAGTGTTGCAGCAAAGGTGGTCTTTCCGACTCCGCCTTTTCCGGTAATTGCTATCTTCAATGTTGTCACCCTCCGGTTAAAAATTTACTTTATTATATAGATGAAATCATCAAAAGAGATTAGATGCCGATGGCTGTTCTCTTCTCCTCGATTCTCTCGATCATCAAATCCACAAGTTTCTCGATATCGGTCTCTACGGTATAAGCAGCCTCTACCCAGTCGCGAACGCCGCTGGTCAGGAGCTCCTGCATCTGTGTAGAACCGCTCACATACGGATCTACACCAAGGAAGGTATCGATACCGGTGGAAACTACGTAGTTACCGATGGAAACTGCCTTCTCAGACATCCACTCAGGAGCACAGCCCACAACCGGAAGCTGGGAGATATTCAGGCCGGAATCCTTTGCAAGCTCTGCAACCAGGATCATCATACGGCTGATATCCACGCAGGAACCCATATGTAATACCGGCGGAATGTCTGCCAGTTCGCACACGCGCTTTAAGCCTGCACCGCAGAGATCTTTCGCTCTCTTGTCCATCAGGCCTGCTTTTGCCGCTGCCTGAGCCGCGCAGCCGGATGCTACAACTACGATATCATTTGCAAGCAGCTTCTTCATCAGCTCGATATGAGCGGTATCTGGACGAACCTTCGGGTTGTTACATCCAACCATAGCCACTGCTCCGCGGATAACGCCGGAGGTGATACACTCAATGAGCGGCTTGGTCGTTCCAAGAACGTCTACCTGAGAGTTGGTAACGCCGTCAAGCACCTTTACAAGAGCCTCTACGGAATAACCCACAGTTGCTTTCTGCTTTATATCCGGGATATGTACCAGTTCCGGTTTCCGGTTCTTGAAGTTGTCGCATGCCATCTTCACGATCTGTTTTGCCTTCTCTGCTGCAGTTCCCACAGTAAAGTGAATATACTCGGAATCCGGCATCTGAGCGATTGCGGAAGTCGTGATGAATTTGGTATGGAAGCATTTGCTTAAGGGTCCAAGTGCCGGGAAGATACACTGCACGTCAACGACGATTGCCTCGCATGCCCCGGTCAGAACCACGTTCTCCTGCTGCAGGAAGTTACCCGCCATCGGAATACCGCGGCGCATAGCCACCTCATTGGAAGTACAGCAGACGCCGGATACGGTGATGCCCTTTGCGCCCTGTGCCTTTGCGTAAGCGATCATCTCAGGATCGTCTGCATACTCGCATACCATCTCGGAAAGCGACGGGTCATGTCCATGGACGACGATATTGACGTTGTCTGCGTTCATAACGCCAAGGTTCGCCTCGGTATCGATCGGCTTCGGAGTACCGAACAGGACATCGGAGAACTCCGTACCGCACATGGAACCGCCCCAGCCGTCGCCAAGACCTGCACGGAAGGACTGACGCACCAGAGCCTCCGGCTTGGAGGAACATCCCATATGGCTCATATGCAGAGAACAGGATACCTCGCGGTCGATCGCTCTCGGAGTGATCTCCGCTTTCTCCCACAGCTCCTGTGTATGCTTCGGTGCGCGTGCAACCCAGCGCTGGAAGCCAAACGGTTTTCCATACTCAAGAAGAGCCAGTTCTGCAACTTCATGAGCCAGATCATAGATATCTTTTCCTTCGGTCTCAACGCCCCACTCTTTTGCGATGCGGATGAGTTTCTCAGGATCTTTTACTTTATAAGCTCCATCGGGAGCGGATGCATACAGGGTATGACAGATCTCACGGCCATGATCGGAGTGAGTCGCTGCGCCGCCTGCAGTAAATTTCAAATAGTTACGTCCTACGATACCATGAGCGTCACATCCGCAGATTCCTCTCGGAGCCTTCGGGGTAATACGGCAGGGTCCCATAGCACAGATACGGCAGCAGATACCCTGCTCACCGAATTTACAATGTGGTGTCTGGTTCTTTACGCGGATCTGCCATGCGTCAGCGCCAACCTTAGCGCCGGTTTCCAGCAGTCTGTTAGTAGCGGCTTCGAACTCTTCAACTGTTGTTAATTTAAAGTCTCCCATATAAATCTCCTTTTTTGCAGTCCTGGATTAGAGTTCCAGGCTGTCAATAATCTTGTATAATGCCTGTCTTACAGGATTGTCTGACGGAAGCTCGGTCGTCGGAGTACCGGCACTGTCAAACTCATATACACCATCATCCTGGGGTACTACCCCAAGAAGCGTCAGTTCCTGTTTCTGAACCTCTTCCTGAATGCCTTCATTCAGGACACCCCCCGGCGCCCGGTTCACAATCAAGCCGACCTTTTTCGGCTTCAGTCCGCATTCCGGAATCAGCCGGGCAATCCTGCCCACGGCCTGCACTCCTCTGCGGGAGCAGTCGCTTACCAAAATCACAACGTCTACACTGGGAAGGATTCCTCGGCTGATATGTTCCATACCTGCCTCATTGTCAACGACAACGTAATTGTAGTGCTGTGCACGTCTGGCAACCTGAGTCGACAATAAACCGTTGACAAAACAGTAACACCCTTTCCCCTGTGTATGTCCCATAACCAGCAGATCGTAATCGTCTTCCTCCACCAGAGAAGAATCAAACTTGAATTCTGCATAATCCTGTTTGGACATGCCTGCCGGGATCGGGCTTTCCGACGCCATCTCCGCCTTGGCAATCTCTTCGCGGATATCTCCGAGGGTCATATCCACTTCCACGCCGAGCACTTCATTCAGATTCGAATTCGCGTCTGCGTCAACCGCCAGAATCGGTCCTTTTTTCTGTTTTGCTAAATACTGAATCAGCATGCCGGTCAGTGTCGTCTTTCCGACACCGCCTTTACCTGCCACTGCTATCGTTTGCGGCATATCGTCATCTCCTACATTCTAAAATCTTGTTTTTATAAATTGTTTTGTGAGTCATGGCTGCCTGTTACAGGATTCCTTGACTTTATTCTCCTGTCTTTATGCCCGTCGTCCGGATCGCTCCGGCCCTGTCCGTCTTTGGTGGGAAAACTTCAGGAAAGTAGGCATGTTCTGTTTCATTGCGTCCGGCAGTCTCTTTTATCTACCCCCAATCTATATAAATTTGCAATTGAAACCTACTCGTAACTGTGAAGGTACTGAACAGTTACACCTATTCTTCCACACAGTTGATTTTCACAACTGAGTTTGCCAGATCTACCATGGCAATGGTTCCTTCTACCGTAATCTCGCCGCCCATAATATCGCGGATACGGATCGTATTCCCTTCCACGTCAAGGCGGCTCGCGTTTTTGATCAGGACGCTTTCGCTTTCCTGCTTCTTACCGTATACGGTTGCAAGACACATGCTTCCTTCCTCCTAATCTAAGCTCCACATCTCCCATTCCAGTGAGGGCCGATGCTGCTATACCAGTGAAAGTGCGATGGATAATCTCATATTGCCTTTTTCGAAATCCTCCACACCCTTCTCGATCTGAGCGGCGGCTTCTTCCTTGCCCTGCTCCCTTAAGTGCTTTGCAATGACAGCAAGCTCCTGTGCATGGTGTTTATTGTGGTCCAGCATATATGCCAGCACCGCCGTATCCTCATCCTTCGGCTGATCACCGTGATCGTGGCCGCAGTGGTCATGGGTATGACCGTCGCATCCGCCGCAGTGCTCATGATTGTGCTCCTGTTCGTGGCCTTCTTCATGGCTGTGGGCATGCGTATGAGTCGTATCACCATGTGTATGCTCATGCGTGTGCTCATGCCCGCCGCAGCCGCATCCACAGTGCGTATGCTCTTCATTGGTTAAATGCATCCATTTCCCTCCTTTTCAAGAAAAAAACACGCCAAAATTATCGCTATGTTATTTTTTTGACATTGTTTACTAGCATTATACCCCATGGGGGGATATTTAGCAAGTGAATTTCTGTATATTTTCTACAAAAATATGGAAATCCGTTCGCAGCGCTCTTCTGTCCGCTCTGCAGGTACATTTTTACCGACAAAATGACCGAAAGCCGCAAGCGCTTTCGGTCATATGCAATGCTATGTAAAATGATTAAATCCCAGCTTCTTTCAGAAGCGCCGGTACTTTGGACTCCCAGCCAAGCGCCATGATGTGGAGGCCCTGGCAGTAGGGTTTGCATGCCTTGATGATACGTGCGGCGATCTCTACGCCGGTAATCCCTGCTTTTGCCTTTTCCTTGTCCGCCTTGAGCTCGTCAATCATCTCCTGGGGTACATGGATGCCGGCCACATTGTCGTTCATGAACTTCGCCATTCCCGCGGATTTCAAAATGACGATGCCCAGCTGTACTGGTTTGCCGAACTGTTTTGCTTTCTCCATAAACTCGATGAACTTCTCCGGCTCATAGACTGCCTGGGTCTGGAAATACTCCGCGCCTGCGTTGACCTTGCGCTCCATCTTCGCCAGCTGCGAATCCACAGAATCGCTGCAGGGAGATACCACTGCGCCCTTGGCAAACTTCGGCGGCTCGCCCACCAGCTTGTTGCCGCCCAGATCCTCGCCGGACTCCAGCTTGCAGATCGTGTGAAGCAAAGAAACAGAATCCAGGTCAAAGACCGGTTTTGCGCCCTTGTGATCGCCCAGCTTGATGTGGTCGCCGGTCAGCGCCAGCACATTGTCGATTCCCAGCATCGCCGCGCTTAAAAGGTCAGACTGCAGTGCGATCCGGTTCCGGTCACGACAGGTCAGCTGATAGATCGGCAGGAGACCTTCGTCTTTCAGCGCCTTACAGGTCGCCAGCGAGCCCAGGCGCATAACGGAAGACTGGTTATCGGTTACGTTCACTGCCGTAACACCGCTTAAATACGTCTTCGCTTCCTCCAAAAGATGCTCGATATGGATTCCTTTTGGCGGTCCTACTTCTGCAGATACTACAAATTCGCCGCGTTCAAATAACTCTGTAATTTTCATTCTATATCGCTCCAATCCTAATATTTTTTAAATTTACTGATTCTACACTTCGTCATCCGTTGCGTAATCGCGTATCTGCACCGGACTCTTCAACGCATCCAGACGTCCGATCTTCTCCAGCCGTCTGTAGATCCGTTCCCAGCCGCACTCCATATCGGGATCTACTTCGCACTTGCCGTTCTTGGCGCCGCCGCACTGGCCGTTTAAGAGGCTCTTGGAACAGGCAGTAATCGGACAGATCCCTCCGGTCAGGTTCAGGTAGCACTCGCCGCACTGGCCGCAGTCGTACTCCAGAGGCGTCACGCCCTGGAAGCCCGGCAGACGGCAGGAATCGCAGGCTGCACACACCATCTTGTCATCCAGATACTCGGCGATCGTCTGTACACCGACGCCGCAGGAGAATACAAGCACCACGTCCGCTTCTTTGATCTCGTCCATGTGCTTCTCAAGGCGCAGCTTCATATTATCCGGATTGCATATGTAATCTGTCGTTATGGTCCCGGTCACGTTCCCGGAAGCTCCCAGCTCTTTCTGGAGTTCTGCAGCTTCTTTTTCCGGGAAATGAACTTCCTTACATCCCTGGCAGTTGATGATAAAGAATTTCTTTCCATTCACCAGGGACGTGATGGTTTCTTTCGATTTTAACTGGGTAATTAGCATATCACTTCATCCCCCTTACTGCATTTTTTCCGGCTTTGATCTTGGTGACTAATGGAATCTTGGAGGAGCAGATGTACTCGCAGCATCTGCACTCGATACAATCCATGATGTTCATGTCTTTATCACCCTGCCAGTTCTCTTCATCCGCAAATTTTGCAAAATAAAGCGGAGAAAGTTCCATCGGACAGACGTCCGCACAGCGTCCGCACTTGATACAGGGCTGCTCTTTTGTATGATCCGTATCTACCACGATAATACCGTTCGATCCCTTCATGATCGGCGCGTTCGTATCGTTCATGACAAATCCCATCATGGGACCGCCTGCCTTGATCGTGACGTCGTCTCCCGTGATGCCGCCGCAGTGATCGATCAGTTCCTGGGTAATGGTACCGATCTTTACAATATAATTGCCCGGTTTCTTCAGATTCTCGCCGGTCACGGTGGTCACACGCTCCACAAGCGGCATGCCCTTCTGGATCGCGTCGGAGATCGCCTTCGTGGTACTGATGTTGCTCACCACGCAGCCTACGTCTGCAGGAAGTCCTCCGCGGGGAACCTGTCTTCCCATCACGCGCTTGATCAGCATCTTCTCAGCGCCCTGGGGATACTTGGTCTTTGCCACGACCACTTCCAGATTCTCACAGTCCGCAGTCTTTGCTTTCATCAACTCGATGGCGTCCGGTTTATTGTCCTCAATCACGATAATCCCTTTTTTCGCGTCTACGGTCTTAACGATAGCTTTCAGGCCAAAAATCACGTCGTCTGCGAACTCCAGAAGCACTCTGTGGTCCGCGGTCAGAAGCGGCTCGCACTCGCAGCCGTTCAAAAGGACGGCGTCTATCGGTTTGTTGGGTTTTAATTTCACAGAGGTCGGGAAACCGGCCCCGCCCATGCCGACGATTCCGCTTTCACGGACAATATCAATGATCTCGTCCGGAGTCAGACTGTCAAGATCCTTATGGGGTTTTACAGATTCGTGCAGAGTATTTTTCCCGTCGGACTCAATAACAACAGACAGGCATTCGCCTCTTGTGGCGTGCGGATGGTTCTCGATGGCCGTTACCGTTCCGCTGACGCTGGAATGAACCGGAGCGCTGATAAAGCCGGCCTGTTCGCCGATCACCTGTCCGACCTTCACCATATCGCCCACCTGTACGACGGGATTCGCCGGAGCGCCCGCATGCATGGACAGCGGAATGACCACGATCTTCGGATCCGGAAATCTTTCCAGCGGAATATGCTCGGTGAATTCCTTCCGCTCCGACGGATGAATGCCGCCGTAATAGCCTTCCAAACGGTTTTCACGGATGGATTTCACATAATCATTTACAAATTTAAAATCAACCTTGGAGTAGTCCCGAAGCTGTACCGGCTGATTCAGGAATTCGGAAAGACGGCCCTGTTTTTCCAGTCTCCTGTAAATCTTCTCCCATGCGCAGTCCTTGTCGGGATCTACTTCGCACTTGCCGTTCTTCGCGCCGCCGCACTGGCCGTTGACCAGGCTCTTGGAACAGTCCACGATGGGACAGATACCGCCGGTGACGTTTAAGTAGCACTGTGCGCACGCGTCACAGTTCTTCTTCGTCAGAGCCATGCCGTGATGTCCTGTATAATTCAGGGAATCGCTGGCCGCAAATACGGATTTTCCTGTCAGATCTGCAACCGTCTGAATGCCCAGGCCGCAGGAAGCCACCAGAATATGCTCGGTCCCCTCCGGAATCATATCCTGTAACTTTCTCTCTGTCTGGGTCTTGTTGCATAAGAAGTCAACCCTTGCAGTCCCTGTGACGTTCTTTCCCTGTCCGGTGACAAGCTGTTCCAGCTCGCCGCACTCTGGTTCGTCAATGGTTTCAAATTCCTTGAAGCACTTGTTGCAGGCAATGATGAACAGGTTGTCTCTATCGGCCAATAATGACACCAGCTCGTCGTTGCTTTTCAACTTATACTTAGTATAGTTTTCCAATTGCTCACCTTCCTTATCTTATTTTATTTGCAAAACCGGTACTTATCTGCCCTTGTCCCTTTTCAGCCTCTGCACTTTGATAAAAAGAGCAATCAGCAAATAAGACAGCTTTGTTTTTTAACACCATTCTCAGTATAATACATATTCACCATATTTTCCAGTCTTATTATATATTTTTTTGTAAAAATTTCAGATTATATCCTGCCGTACAACCCCATCAGATGGGAGATATCCCGTGCGTTTTTACTGTTCAGCGACTCCTCTTTCACTCTCCATTTCCAGTTTTTTCCAAGAGTCGACGGCTGATTGATCCGCGCCCGGTTGTCAAGGCCGAGATAATCCTGCAACGGAATTACGCACAGATCCGCCACACTGGACACCGCTGCCCGGATCAGCTGGCAGGCGAGCTCCCGGTCGGAATCATCCGGCCGGTCCAGATATTCTCTCACCCGGTGTTTTTCTTCTTTTTCAATGCTTCCAAGCCACCCCAGAACGGTCTCATTGTCATGAGTCCCCGTATACACCACACAGTTGCGTATATAATTATGGGGAAGATAATCGCTTGCGTCGCTGGAATCTCTGGAATCAAAGGCGAACTCCAGCACTTTCATACCCGGATAGCCGCTGTCCTCCACCAGACGCTTGACTGTAGGAGTCACATACCCCAGATCCTCCGCAATGATAGACTGATCTCCCAACCGGCTCTTCAGCGTATAGAAGAGATCAATCCCCGGCCCCTGTTCCCAGTGTCCGGCCTCCGCAGTCTTATGTCCATAGGGAATGGAATAATATTCATCAAATCCCCGGAAGTGATCGATCCGCACCATATCATACAGTTCGAAGCACTTCGCGATCCTCTGTACCCACCAGTCATAGCCGGTCTCCCGGTGATATTCCCAGCGATAGAGGGGATTCCCCCAGAGCTGGCCGGTGGCGGAAAATCCGTCCGGCGGACACCCTGCCACCGCGGTGGGGAGGCGCTGCTCATCGAACTGGAAGAGCTCCGGATGCGCCCACGCGTCCGCGCTGTCATAAGCCACGTAGATCGGGATATCCCCTATGATCCGGATTCCGCGCCCATTGACATATTCTTTCAGTTCCTTCCACTGTTTGAAAAACAGGAACTGTAAGTATTCGTAGAATTCAATATCGAAATAAAGTTCTCTCTGATAATACTCCATAGAATAAGCGAAACGCCTTCGGATATCCTCCGCCCACTGATCCCATGATTTCCCCTCAAATCGGTCCTTCACGGACATAAAAATCGCGTAGTCTCTCAGCCAGTATCCTTCCTTCTGCAAAAAGGTGTGGAACTCCTCATTCCGCTCCACGTGACTGCGCTCATAGGCCTTGCGCAGAAGGGGAAAGCGGGCTTTGTAAAGCTTTCCGTAATCCACCTGCTGCGGATCGTCGCCAAAGTCACAAGCCGCACACTCTTCCCTGGTGAGCACGCCCTCTTCGATCAGCCGCTCCAGATCAATAAAATATGGATTTCCCGCAAACGTCGAAAAAGACTGATAGGGAGAATCCCCGTAACTGGTCGGTCCCAGCGGGAGAATCTGCCAGTACCGCTGCCCCGCTTCCACAAGAAAATCCACAAACTGATACGCTTCTTTTGAAAAACATCCGATTCCGTATTTTGACGGCAGACTTGCCACCGGCAATAAGATTCCGCCTGCTCTCATCTCACACCCATTTTAACCTTTCCCGGTACGATTTCCGCTTGTCTTTGATCGAAAAAGCTTCCGCTTTTCTACCTGATTATAGTATCATGACCGGCCCGTCATTACAATCTTTTCCTTCACTTTTTCGACCTTTTTTTCAACCGCTTTTCGGTGGTTGATAATTTGTGTGCAATACGTTATGATAGGGGAAATCGATACAGTTCACTCGGTAACAGACAACCAGCGCGCACAAAGGAGAACAAAAGATGGAACAGCGGTTACTGCCTTCATTAAAAGAGATCCGCCCCCACGGCACCGAAGGATTCCCATGCGCCGTTTACCAGACCCATGCCGTCCAAAAAGGCATACTGGTCAAACACCACTGGCATGACGAGGTGGAGATCCTGTATTTTTTCGGCGGAAATTTCCGACTGGAGATCAATATGGAATCGTTTCCCGTGACAGGAGAATGTATGTTCTTTATCAACCCCGGAGAACTGCACAGTATTTTTGCAGAAAAAATCTTAAGTTCCGGAGAAGACGCCGTCGTCTTTCACCCGGGACTCCTGGGATTTGACGCCTACGATGCGGTTCAGATGCAGCTGATCCAGCCCATACAGAACAAAAAGCTTCTGTTCCCCCGCTGTCTCATGCCGGAACATCCTGCCTTCGTCCCTGTACGGGATGCCTTTGCCGGTATTCTCCATGCCTTCGGACGTCAGTTGATTGACGAGTCTCCTTCCGAAAACGGGGTGGTCACAGACGACCTGGCCAGTCAGCTCCGCATCAAATCCTCCCTGCTTTCCATCTTTGCACTTCTTACCGCCCATCAGCTCTTTACGCCCACGGAAAAGCATTCTGATAAACGTGTGGAACGAATCAAAGCAACCTTGGCCTATATTAAGGAAAATTACAAGGACAAAATCTATATTCGGGATCTTGCGGAAGTCGTCAATATGAACGAGCAGTATTTCTGCCGTTTTTTCAAAAAGGCGATCGGACGCTCTCCTATGGAGTATGTCAGCGAATATCGGATCAAGCAATCCTTACATCTTCTGGAAGAAACGGACCTGCCGGTTATGGATATCTGTCTGGAATGCGGCTACAACAATCTGGGAAATTTTCTGCGGGAATTCAAGAAGCAGACAGGCACGACTCCGCTCAGGTACCGTCGGCATTTTCTGTCTGCCAAAGAGGCTCTCTCCATTCCTTCGCCCTCGGAAAAGTCATAATCTCGCAGTTTTTTATCAGAGAAACGGAGGACACAAAGGTAAAACAGTCATAAAATAGGCATATCAAAAAAATCAGAGTGTCACGCCGGCACTCCACATATATAAAATCATCCGGAGGTACGATTATGACAAAAAAATGGTGGCATGACAAAGTAGCTTATCAAATCTATCCCAAGAGCTTCTGCGATTCCAATGGAGACGGAATCGGGGATCTCCCGGGCATCATCAGCAAACTGGACTATCTTAAAGATCTGGGTGTGGACATTATCTGGCTGTCTCCCTGCTATCCTTCTCCTCTTGCAGATCAGGGATATGATATTTCCGATTATTACAATATCGATCCCAGATTCGGGACCATGGAAGACATGGAGCGCCTGATCGCCGAAGCGAAAAAACGCGGAATGTATATCCTGATGGATCTGGTAGTCAATCACTGCTCCGATGAACACGAATGGTTCAAAAAGGCCTGCGAGGACCCGGACGGCAAGTACGGGAATTTCTTCTATCTGAGAGACAAAAAGGAAGGCAAGCTTCCGACCAACTGGCGCTCTTATTTCGGCGGGCCGGTATGGGACGATCTTCCCGGCACCGACAAGCAATACCTTCACGTCTTTCACAAAAAACAGCCGGACCTCAACTGGGAAAACCCGGAAGTACGCGAGGAAGTGTATAAAAACATCAACTGGTGGTTGGAGAAAGGACTGGGAGGCTTCCGCATCGACGCCATCATCAACATCAAAAAGGCCCTTCCCCTTCACAGCTATGAACCGGATCGGGAAGACGGGCTTTGCAGTGTAAAGGCCATGTTAAAAGAGGCGAAAGGAATCGGTGAATTTTTAGGCGAGATGCGCGACCGCACATTCAAAAAATACGACGCATTCTCCGTCGGCGAAGTATTTGACGAGAAGCCGGAAGAGGTCCCGGATTTCATCGGAGACAACGGATATTTTTCCAGCATGTTTGATTTCAATGAAACCATCTTCGGCCAGAGCGAGAAGGGTTGGTATGACGCAAAACCGATCACGCCGGACGACTATAGGAAATGCTGCTTTGAAGCCCAGAAAAAAGTCGGTGACATTGGATTCCTGTCCAATATCATCGAGAACCACGACGAACCACGGGGAGTCAGCCGCTATATCCCGGAGGGAGACGTAAGCGATCAGAGCAAGAAGATGCTGGCCGTTCTGAACTTTATGCTGCGGGGGCTGCCGTTCATCTATCAGGGACAGGAGCTGGGTATGGAGAACGTCCCCTTCGCTTCCATCGATGAGATCGACGACATCTCCACACTGGATGAGTATCAGGTGGCTCTAGACGCCGGATTATCTCCGGAAGAAGCGCTCCGCATAGTAAATAAATACAGCCGCGACAACGCCAGAACCCCCATGCAGTGGTCTGATGAAGCCAACGCCGGCTTTACCACCGGTACCCCGTGGCTCAAAGTCAATCCGAATTACAAGACCATCAACGCCGCTTCTCAGCTTCAGGACCCGGATTCGGTGAGAAGCTTTTACAAGGCGCTGATCGCCCTTCGGAAGTCACCGGAATACAAGGAGACGGTCGTATACGGCGCGCTCGCTCCGCTCTGGGAAGAACAGCATAATCTGATGGCCTATAGCCGGAAGGCAGACCGGACGCTCTATGTGATCGGCAACTATCAGAACGAGGAACAGTCCGTCATCCTGTCCTCTCCCTGCAAAAAAGTGCTGCTCAACAACTACCCGGACCTCCAGATGGAAGAGAACGCCATCCGGCTGCATGGATACCAGGTCCTGATTCTGGAAATGTAGAAAAAGATGATTTACATAACATAGAAAGGAACCCCTGCAGTGATGCGGGGGTTCTTCTGTCTGTCAATTTTACCTGATTTCGCGGACAAAGACTGCCGTCGCCGCCGGAACCGTCAGCGTTCCGTTCTCAAGCTTCAAGTCCTGACCATTTTGGTACAGTACCTCTCCCAGCGTTCCGTCATAAGGGAACGCAGCCTCTTTCCCTGAGGGATTGAGTACGATCAGCACCGAATCTTTTCCGTCCGTCCTGCGGTAAGCCAGCGGATACGCATGATCCTCGCAGTACAGGAATTCGATCAGCGCCTCGCTCTGAAGCACTGGCGTGCCCTTGCGGATCTCGATCAGCTTCTTCACTTCGTGATAAATGGAATCCGGATCTGCCAGCGCTTTCTCCACGGTGGGACGGTCTTCTTTCGGGTCGATGGGAATATACAGATCCTCTGCCTTGCCATCGGAGAATCCCCCGTTCAGCCCGCCGTTCCACTGCATGGGAGAACGGGAGCCGGTTCGGATATAACCGCCTTCCACCGATACCACATCCGACAGATACCGCATCCCGATCTCGTCTCCATAGTAAATAAACGGCGCTCCCGGAAGAGACAATAAGAATGCGAACACAATCTTTACTTCTTCTTCATCCAGCCACTTGGTCAGACGTTCCATATCGTGATTGCCGGAAGGCACACAAATCATCCCTTTGCCGTTGGTCGGCTCATAGCACATCCGATAATAGTCGATAAAATCCTTGGCATTGCCGGTCCCCTCCCGGGAAAAATACGGGTTATCTCCGTGATAGAGATCCGTATAATGACTCGGGCCAAAATGCAGCATGAAGTCCATATGATATCCGGACCGAAGACTCCTGTCCGGCTGTCCCCACTCGGAGATCATGGCCGCGTTCGGGAACTCCCGATCCAGGAATTCTCTGAAATCCTGCCAAAGGGCAATGGTCCCCTCCTGCTCCGGATCATTTTTCACCAGCGAGCCTGCCATATCCACGCGGAATCCGTCGCATCCCATCTGAAGCCAGAATCTCATCACGTCCTTGATGGCCTCCCGGGTCGCCAGCGCATCCTCGGAATCCATCGGCTGCTGCCAGCCAGGATCGCTGATCTCATAGAATCCATAATTCAGACAGGGCTGATGTGCGTAAAAATTCACACCCACGCTGCCGTTCCGGTCGCTCATGCCCCGCAGAAAGCCTTTGACGCTTCCGACGCCTTCAAAGTCTTTCCATGCGTCATCGGTCCATACATAACGGCCGGAATAAGGATTGTGTTCCGGCTTTAAGGATTCCTGGAACCATACATGATCCCAGGACGTATGTCCTGGCACCAGATCCAGCATGATATGCATACCGCGGCGGTGCACCTCTTCGAACAGGCGCTTCAGATCGGAGTTGGTCCCGTAGCGGGGCGCCACTTTCATGTAATCCGAAACATCATATCCTGCATCCAGAAACGGAGACTCAAAACAGGGGTTCAGCCAGAGAGCGTTGCATCCCAGTTCCCTGATGTAGTCCAGATGATCGATAATTCCCTGAATATCCCCGATTCCGTCCGCATTCGTATCCGCAAACGACTGCGGGTATATCTCATAAAAGATTGCATTTTTCAGCCATTCAACCACAATGATATCCTCCAAAATACAGTTTTGATACTTACCAAATTATACAGAATTAATGACAGATCACATTCTCGCTGTCCGGATCAAAGAAATGCGCTTTCTCCATATTCGCAGCGATTTTATAAGCTCCCTTCTGAGGCTGTGTTCCGGTTGCGGGAATCTTCACGGTCACCCTGGTGTCTCCCACATACATATACAGATTATAGTCTGCGCCCAAAAGCTCGCTGAAGCTCATCTCCACCGCCAGAGAATTGTCCTCTGTCCGCTGATCCTCCGTCAGGAAATCCTCCGGACGAAGTCCCATCACGACGGTTTTCGATACATAAGGCGTCAGAGCCTCCCACTTCTTCTTGGGAATCGCCAGCCGGTTCTCGCCGACTACTGCGTAGAACTTTTCATTCTCCTTTTTGATCACCGCATCGATAAAGTTCATCTGCGGGCTGCCGATGAAGCCCGCTACAAACAGGTTAACCGGCGTGTCGTACAGCGCCTGGGGCGTGTCGAACTGCTGGACGATTCCGTCCTTCATCACCACGATCCGGTCGCCCATAGTCATCGCCTCTGTCTGGTCATGGGTGACATAGACAAAGGTCGTATTTAATCTCTGATGCAGACGAGCAATCTCCGTCCTCATGGTCGCGCGGAGCTTGGCGTCCAGATTGGACAGCGGCTCATCCAGGAGAAATACCGAAGGATTGCGGACCATGGCGCGTCCCAGTGCCACACGCTGTCTCTGGCCGCCGGAGAGCTCTTTTGGTTTGCGTTCCAGAAGATGCTCCAGGTCCAGAACTTTGGCCGCCTCATGCACACGGCGGTCGATCTCGTTCTTGTCCTCCTTGCGCAGATTCAGTCCAAAAGCAATATTTTTATATACGTTCATATGCGGATACAACGCATAATTCTGGAATACCATCGCAATCTCGCGATCTTTGGGCGGTACCTTATTCACGACCCGGTCGCCGATATACAGCTCCCCTTCCGATACCGACTCAAGACCGGCGATCATGCGCAGTGTGGTGGACTTTCCGCAGCCGGACGGTCCAACCAGAATAATAAATTCTTTATCTTTAATATCCAGGTTCAGATTTGGAACAACTGGTGACGTAGCGCCTGGATAAGTCTTTGTTACATTTTTAAAACGTATCGAAGCCATAATATTTCCTCCATATTTAAATTCGAATTATCTTCTTTTTCTTCCGCCCGGATGGGCCTGCCGGTTCCAGTCCGGATTGGAATAACTGCTCTCCTGATACAGAATTTCGGTAGTTCTATGCTCTTCGTCGATAAATAATGCCTCTTTGGGCGCCGTATGTGTTTTTACCTCCATCTTTTCCGGATCAATCATGCGGAACGCCCGGAAAAAGAGAAAACAGTTCATATATGCGACCAGGCCAAATCCCATGGTTCCCCACAAAAAAATGGCGGCATTTATTCCATTCGGGTCCATAAAGAATGTCAGATACACTGCAAAAGCCGACAAAAGGATACTCAAAATCGTCCAAGGCAAAGCTGCAATACTGAGAAGCCATGCATTTTTCAACGTGTCTGTCACCCGGTTCTTATACCTGGCCTGCAGCGGGAACAGATACTGAAACCCGAACAAAAAGAGGATGCAGATTACAAAAAAACTGATCCGGTATACCTTTCCCAATACGCCGGTCATACTGGAGACAATCAAATAATAGACACCCAGAAATGCCATTGCCAAAAGACAGATCATCCAGATCGCCGTCGCCTGCCGGAGGTTCTGACGAAACGCGTACCAGTACTGCTTGATGATCACGTCGTCCTCATCATCTGTGAGAATCGCCTGCATGCACGCAAAGAGCGCGGCAAGAGACGCTCCGATGGTGATCACCGGCAGTGAAAGAAGGCAGAACATCACATTGCACAAAAAGATGTTCGCCAGCTTCCGGAGCGCATTCATCAGAGGTCCGTTCATATCGAGCAAATTCATAGCAACTGCCTTTCATAAATAAGAAGAAATACTTATTTGATGGCGCCTTCTACCATACCATTCATAATCTGTTTCTGTGCAACAAGAAAAATGATCACCATGGGGATGATTGCAAGCAGCGCCGCTGTCAGAATCAGGTCCCACTGTTTGACATACGAACCGACGAATGCCTGCACTGCAACCGGAAGCGTCTTCACCTTTCCGTTCTGACCAAGCATCAGGGACGGAAGCAGGTAGTCGTTCCAGATCCACATACCGTTCAGAATCGTCACGGTTGTGATCACCGGCGCCAGCAGCGGGAAGATAATGCGGAAGAACGTGCCTTCCGGCGAACATCCGTCGATGGCTGCCGCTTCCTCCAGCTCATAGGGAATCCCCTTGATAAAACCGGTCAGAATAAACACTGTCATAGCTCCGCCGAAGCCGCAGTATGCAAATACGATACCGGGAATGGACTGCAAAAGCGAAAGTCCTACAAACTGTCCCACATCACGGAACGTGGAAATCAAAGGCAGCATGACCACCTGGAACGGAATAATCATGGATGCGATAAAGGTCATATAAATCACCGTGGACCATTTGGTCTTGTTACGGCAGATGACCCATGCCGCCATACCGCCGAACAACGCCAGCAGTACCAGAGACAGAACGGTAATGACCGCCGAGGTACCGAACGCATACCAGAAGTTGAAGTTGGAGTTATTGACTACCGCGGAAAGATTCGCCATCAACTGGGATACGCTGACTCCGCCGAAGCCCACGGGATCGGCTACGATGTTGTTCGCGTTCTTAAAGGTGTTCATCACCACAAGATAGAACGGGAACAGCGTATAGACTGCAATAATAATACCAATAACCGTAAGGATGATTTTTCTGGATTTCTTCATCTCCATTACATCTCCACCTCCTTGCTGTTGGATATACGAACCTGGATAATGGATACACAGGCCAGCACGATAAAGAAGAACACTGCCTTCGCCTGCCCAAGCGCATAGCTGTTCTTGGAGATGGCTGTATTATAGATATTGAGAGCCAGCATCTGTGTACCGTTGGTCAGATAACTTCCCATGAAATCTGCCACAGAACCTGTACCGTTGGTTAATGCCATGTTGACGTCGAACTGTTTGAACGCCGAGGTCAGAGTCAGGAAGGTACAAATAGTAATGGTCGATGCGATCATGGGAATCTTGATCTTCATCAATGTCGTAATCGCATTGGCGCCGTCGATCTGGGATGCTTCCAGCACATCCTTCGGCACCGTGGTAAGTCCGGTCACGTAGATCAACATGATATAGCCGGCATACTGCCAGACGTATACGACGATGATGGCTGCAAAAGCAGTATTGGTGGCGGACAGAATGGAATTCTGCATGTTCATGGTCTTGGCGGTGACCTGTACAAGCACATTGTTAAACGCAAACTGCCAGATATAGCCCAGTACGATACCGCCGATCAGGTTGGGAAGAAAATATGCCGCGCGGAAGAAGTTCACACCTTTCAGCTTGCTGGTACACAGAAGTGCCAGCGCAAAGCCAACCAGATTGACCAGAATGATATTGAATACCACAAACAAAAAGGTAAGCAGAATCGACCAGATAAACGCCGGATCTTTGAACATGGACATATAGTTGGTGAATCCGATAAACTGATTGAATTTAATGCCGTTCCAGTCCGTGAAGGAATAAAAGATACCCAAAAGAAGCGGGATAATCACCGTCACCGCAAAAGTAAAAAGCAACGGGAACAAAAAGATAAAATTAATAATGCTGCGATGATGTTCCACCGTCGGGATAAAATACAGCCCGACCAAAAAAACGATCGCTCCAAGAAGCAGCAGAGCCCCTCTTATGGGATTCTCGCTGCCGCTGAAATCCATAACCAAAGCCGCCACCAGGCCGGCCGCACCGGCGATCAAAAGAACAAGAGACAGCATCTTTCTGCTTGTTGAGTTTTCAGACATATTACAACTCCTCTCTTGGCTAAAATTTATTTCATATTATACAGAAAGCTGGACGGCGGCATACCACCGCCGTCCAGCCTGTACTTTGATGCGTGTTTCTATACAGTTATTTTAGAATTTCATCAGTTCGCGTAGCAAGCCTGAACTACCTGCTGCATGGTCTTCACGAAACCTGCCGCATCCAGTCTGCCTGCCGCGTAGTCGTTGAACACCTGACCGGTGAAGTTCTGTGCCAGACCTTCTTTCATGCCAAGCCAATGCCATGCGGAGGTCTTGCCTGCGGTCTGATAGTCAATGATGGTCTGTGCAAAGGGATCAGACGCCACATAGGTACAGGATTTGAACGGGCTGATAAAGCCGGCCTCTTCCACCAGCACCTGCTGAGCGGTAGACTCGGAACACCACTGAAGGAATGCCTTTGCCGCGTCTTTGTTGCCATCAGAGAACACTGCCCACCAGGACGGGGAGTTGGTCAGGATCGTATCCATGCCATCCTGGAACGCATAGGGAATCATACCGACCTTAAAGTTGCCTGCCGCCGCATAAGCGTCTGCGTCCGCAGTCGTCATGGTTGCGCCGATCCAGGAACCCTGGGTAACGAATGCGTATTTTCCGGACGCAAAGTTCAGGATCTGCTGATCATATGTACCGGATACCAGAAGCGCCGGATCGGAATACTGGTTCAGAAGACCCACGAAATTCGCAAAGTCGGTCAGACGCGCTTCGTCGAGTTTTCCGCCGTCGTTTAGCATATCGATGTAGGTGGTATCTTCACGGTCCAGACCGCCGTCGATATAGTTTGCAAATACATGGTTACCGGTGGACCAGTACAGGTTCGTCGCCTCTGCGCAATACCCAACCACCGCGTCAATGCCAAGATCCGCTTTCTTCGAATCCAGAGTCTCGAACGCAGTCTTGATCGCATCCGGTCCCGTCAGGGTCGCGGGATCGATCCCGGCCTTCTCAAGAATGTCTGCATTGTAAGCCAGACCCACTGCCTCTACGGTATACGGGAAGCCGATGGTTCCATTGGCATCTACATATGCTGCATCCGTATCGGAAGCCCATGCCTCTCCGCTCATATCTTCCAGCATGCCTTCCCAGTTCGCGAAGTCTGTCGCTCCGCCGTTTACGAAGATATCCGGCATATTGCCTGCCTGATAATAACCCTTCAGTGTTCCCTGGATGTCGATACCGCCGCCCATGGACTCGATCTCTACGGTAACGCCGGTCTCTTCCTTATACATCTCCGCCAGCTTCTTCAGCTGCGCGTCGATCTCAATCTTACCGTTCACCAGACGAATCGTATCTCCGGAAGCCGCCGAAGAGCCGCTGTCCTCAGAAGAACTGCTTTCCTCAGAACCGCCGTCTGACGCATTCGCGTCGGAGCCGCCGTCTGAAGAGCCGCCGCCGCACGCAACCAATCCCAATGTCATCATTGATGTCAACAGTACCGCAATTACTTTCCTTTTCATTGTTTCCTCCTTTTAAGTGTGTATGACACCTTTTTTAGTTACCTTTTGCGCATAAGGTCTATGTTTTGTATTTTACCATCATTTTTACCAAATGGCAATACCTTTTGCCCATAAGGTTTGTATTTTTTTCGCATTATCTCATTTTTTTGTGCTTAGTGCGTACAACCCTTGATGATATTCGTCATATTGACGGAGAATACAAGATCAAAAAATGCATACAGACGCCTTGCCGACATCCTGCATGCATTCGTTCTTTTTCTACATTTATTCAATCTGACGTACACTGTCGCGTACCATAATCTCTATAGGAAGCTTCACATCCCACTCTGCCGGATCAGAACCCTTGATCATATCCAGCAGATATTCCACCGACATTTTCCCTTTTAATGTCACATCCTGTCTCACAGTCGTAAGCGCCGGCCGGACAATCCTGGATATCAGATTGTCATCAAAGCCGGTAATGGACAGATCTTCCGGTATCCGAACCCCATGATCGACAAGATAGGCCATCAGGGTTGCCGCGTAATAATCCGAACAGCACATAAAAGCGGTGTAGTTCTTTGACCGCTGCCAGACTTCCCGCAGACTTGACCCCTGTTCCATCATTCCCGGACGGAGGATGATCAGGTCCTTCTCCCGCGCCTTTAATCCATGATCTTCCATAGCCTTTTGATGTCCTTTATAACGGATGTAATCCACACCCTCCATGTTATCAGCGAGAAAAGCAATGGCCCGATGTCCCTGCTCCAAAAGGTAACAGGTCATATCATAAGCCCCTTTTTCATCCTCAAGGCCGATATTGACATACTTCATCACTTCTCTTGGCGCATAGCTGTCAATCAGAACCATGGGCTTTTTATACCTGCTCTTCACCTGCACAAAATCGTCATGAAGCATACCGATCAGGATCAGCCCGTCCACATTCCAGGTCAGCACATTTCTCAGGATCTCCCGGATATCATCCGCCGTATAGATCATGATATAATATCCCCGCGCACGAACCTCTGCTTCAATAGCGCCAAGAAGTTCTCCGAAAAACGGATCGGCAATCATATTCTCATACTTGTCCTTACGGCATTTCATTGCCACGCCGATGATTCTCGAACAATTCTGCGTCAGACTCTGCGCGCTGATATTCGGAACATACTCATACTCCTCCAGAAGTTTCTCCACGCGCGCAACCGTTTTCTGCGATACTTCGCTGGTCTTTCCATGGATGACGTTGGATACGGTGGTAGTACTGAGTCCCAGCATATCTGCCATATCTTTAATCGTTACCATAATACATGCCCCCATCAACACCTTTAGAGGAATTTTAACATAATCCAGCATATCTGGCAAGAATCAAAAAGAGGGCCTTCATCCATATCACTTTATCTTCCTTTTTATCATCGCGCTGCTTTTTGATTATGCGGGACTCCGGGCACATTTTCCTCTTCTCAACCATTCGAACATTCTAATGAACTGAAGAGGCGGAAATACCATTACGAATTTACAAAAATGATGTTGCCATGCACCACCG
The DNA here is from genome assembly GCA_910584945.1 of uncultured Lachnospiraceae bacterium. Lineage (GTDB taxonomy): Bacteria > Bacillota > Clostridia > Lachnospirales > Lachnospiraceae > Hominiventricola. The sequence goes on from CAJUDY010000017.1 coordinate 51,427, forward strand.
GAAAAGAGATCCGCATCTCGCACCCTTCGCCCCACCGGGAGTGCGCTTCCATCGTCAGGTTCAGTTCCTTCGCCATCTCGCTGGCAAGATACAGGCCCATGCCGGTGGCCTTTTTGCGTTCTTCACCGGAATTTCCGGTAAACCCCTTCTCGAAAATATAAGGCAGATCGCAGCTTTTCACACCGATGCCGTTGTCCCGGATACTCAGGAGACAGCGTTCCCCCTGCTGCGCAAAAGAAAAAGAAAGTTCCGGCTCCGAACCGCAGTATTTGATGGAATTGCTGACGATCTGGCCCAGAAGAAATCGAAGTCCCCTCCGGTCTGAATAGACGGGATGGTCGGACAGGTCACATTGAATCCGGAACTGCTTTTCCAAAAGCAGCGGACGATAATCCTCCAGTACCTCGTCAAGGCAGACCCGAATCGAAAGGTGTTCAAATAAATAGTCCTTCCGAACCCCCTTTAACCGGGCGTAGAAGAGCATCTGGTCCACAGATTCCTGCAGTCGGCCCCGGATATGGTCCAGCTTCAGCTGCATGTCTTCCGACAATTCCTCCCGGCGGTTGTCCAGAAGCAGCGTCAGCAGGGAGAGGGGCGTCTTGGCCTCATGGGCCCAGGCTTCCACATATTCCTCGTAGTCGTCAAGCTGCGTCTGCAGCGCGGCATAGACGTCCTGTCGGCTGCGCAGAATTTGGCCCAGCAACTGGACGGAGTCCCTCTGGGACAGGCTGACATTTTCGGACAGCACTTCTTCCTGGTATTCATTGGGTTGATGAAGAAAGTCTGCAAAGGCCCGTTTCTTTTTCTGCTCCTTAAATATCAATATCCGACATATGACGAAGAAGAGCAGGAGCGTGAACAGCAGAATCACCGCTGACATGGTGGAAAATGCCCGGGCGTCGGCGATCCACAAAAGCAGTGCTGCAAAGGCGTCGACGCCAAGCAGCAGAAGCAGCCACGGGAGATATTGGCGGAGGGGTTTTATCCATTGCTTCATAAGGTTTCTCCTTCTTTCAGGAGCCGGTACCCGATCCCGCGGACCGGGACGGGCTTAAGAGACATTCCGAGATTTGCCATGGTCTTTTTTAAGCGGGTCAGATTGACCTGGAGGGCGTTTTCGTCAATGAATTCCGTAGTTCCCCAGAGAGCGATACACAACGCCTCTCTGGGGACCGTTTCCTCCCCGTGACGCAGGAACGCTTCCAGAAGCTTTCCCTGATTTTTGGGAAGGACGACGGAGCGGTTATGAATGTACAGCGTATAGGTCTGCCAGTCCAGCAGAAACCCCGGTCCTTCCAGCAGATTGGGACGGCCCTCATAGCGCTTGAGCACATTGGACACCCGAGCCAGGAGCCGCTCGCTCCGGCAGGGTTTGGTCAGATACTCGTCGGCTCCCAGCTCCAGCGCATGCAGTTCATCCCGCATCTGATCCCGGGAGGTAAGTACGAGAATCGGGACGGCGCTTTTCTGCTTGATCTCCCGGCAGATCTGAAATCCGCTTGCTCCGGGCAGATTCAGATCCAGCAGGACCAGATCGGGAGCCTGCGCAAGAAGCTGCCCGGCCGCCTGGTCAAACTCAGTGATCGCAAGGACGTTATAACCGGCCTTCCGGAGAATGTCGGACAACTCTTCCCGCATAAAAAGTTCATCCTCTGCAATCGCAATACATTTCATGGATATCCCCCTTTACTTCCTGTCATTCTTCCCGCATCGGCACCGTCAGCGTCAGCAGATAGCGGTCGCTGGAACACTTTACCGCCGTCATATAAATCCATTCTACCACACAAAGCCCCAAAATCATAGAGGCGGAAGCAATCATCAGTTCAGAGAGATTCCCTCTCATGTCGGAAGACAGGATTCCGGCGAACAGGGAACGAACGCCGAACAGGCTGCTGCACGCGGCGACGGCGGCAGGGATACCGAAATACCAGTTGATCTGCTTCCTGGCAGATTGGCACAGCGTTTCATATGGGGCGCCAAGGCGGATCAGCGTCCGGTAGCGGCGATTTGACTTCTGCTGACTCATCAGGAACTGCACGCTGATCACTGTATTGGCAATGATCAGAAAGATAATGGCCAGATAAATGGTAAGATAACTGGCCGCTACCATATAGAAGAGCTGCCGTCCCATATTCTGGAGATAACTTTCATAAGAAAGACCGGTCCTGTTCATCTGCTGATTCAGGTCGGAGATGACCGTCAAAAGACTTCCCTTTTCTTTTGCGGATTCTGCCAGAATCCCGTCAAGATAGATCCCATAATGCCCCTGGGTGTAGTATGTGAAGCGGTCATCCGGAAGGATCAACGCAAAGGACAGGGTGAGGGACCGGTCCGTGACCAGATCGGTGGTCTGTACCTCTCCGGTGAGCCGGATTGTCTCCTGGTCCAGGACAACTTCCGGTTCTGTCTCCAGGATATAGTTTAGGAGCCGGCCCCGTCCATCACGCGTAAATTCGCGGTCCATATAGACCGCGGCCTCCTTAGGCCCCAGCGTCAGGGGCTCCATACCGGCGGCGGTCAGCAGCTGATTGTAGCTGTCAAGTGAGATCAGATAAGGATAGGTTTCGTAGCCAAGGTTATTCAGAAGCACATTCGTGGCCTCCGAGGGAGGCAGTTCTCTTATGGCGGACAGTATGGATTCCATCCGGAAAGCGTGCTCGTAGTCGTCCGTCGTGCGGATATGCCCTACCCGCATCTCGAACAAATGTTCAAAATATGGTTCCAGATGGTTCTCTTCCAGTGTCCGGCGCACAGACGCGGCTGCTTCTTCGCTTTCCAGGCCGGTAAAGGTGTAATCCAGCAAATGAGGTTCTGAATTTTTGTAAAAACGGAAGATGGACACACCGGCTCCAAAACAGCACAGGGCGGCCAGGATCAGCAGGGAGCAGACGGCAAGAGTGCCGGAACGCCGTACCACGGTCTCCTGGATCTGACGAAATTGAAAGATATGGAGCCGACGGTTATGGTTTCCGGAACGCAGGGCAAGCTCCATGGGCAAACGAAGTCCCATAAAGAGAGCGAAGGTTCCGAAAAGCCCCAGAAGGAGCGTTCGTCCCATGGGAAGGGCGCCGGACCATGCGATCCCTTGAATGGCCGCCCGATAGGAGACAGCCAGACAGAAGATTCCGGCGAAAAGACAGACGCCGTAAAAAAACGGGGATTGCTGCTTTTTGACTCCCTCCGGCATCTCCATCAGCAGAGAATCGATTTCCTGCCGACTGATTCTGCCGCTTAAGATCAAAAAGGCAGCCAATTTGATCAGAAGGAATCCTGCCGCCGTTCCAACCACTGCCTGGAGGGAGAAGGACACCCGATGGCCGATGATGCCGATGCCCACCAGCCTGGCGGTGATAAGACCCGTCAGTTCGGACAGAAGCACCGCGGAGGGCAGGCCGATCAGCAGAGCCAGAAGGCTTCCCTGCAGATCTTCCATCAAAAGCAGGACGAACAGTTTCTTCCGGCGCATACCCAGCGTCAGATAGACACCGAACTCATGTCTGCGCCGCTCCAGCTGGTATTTGCTGGCGTAGTAGATCAGGAAGAAGAGGATCAGCAGGCTGATCCCGTAAAATACCGGAATGATGGTCAGGAGCTTGTCGATGGCCTGACTTTCCACCTGGTTTAAAAAGAGCATCACATCCTGCCGGGGCATGGACAGAATCATGTAAAATGCAAGGATCGTGACAAGAAGGGAGCCAAAGAACAGGCCGTTTTCCTTACGGTTCCGTCGGCTTCCCCGGGAAATCAGTTTAAAGAACATTGGCGCTTCCACCTCCCAACTGTGCCATGACGTTCAGAATCCGGGCGTAAAAGTCCTGCTGAGACTCTTCCGGAAGGTCCCGGCGAAGTTCATAGAAGATGACCCCGTCCTGAATGAACAGAATGCGCCGACAGTAGCTGGCGGCGTTGGAGTCATGGGTGACCATCAGAATCGTGGCCTTTTCCTCCTGATTCAGACCGGAGAGCTTCTCCATCAGCGCCTTCGCATTTTTGGAATCCAGAGCGCCGGTGGGTTCATCCGCCAGAATGACGCCCGGTTTCAGGATCAGCGCCCGGGCGGCCGCGACCCGCTGTCTCTGTCCTCCGGACATCTGAGCAGGGAATTTTTGCAGGACGTCGGTGATTTCCAGATAAGACGCCAGTCGTCTGAGACGTTCCATACCTTCCTTCTCCGGTACACTGTGAAGCGACAAAGGCAGCAGGATGTTCTCCTGTCCGGTCAGATTGTCCAGCAGTTCAAAGTTCTGGAACAGATAGCCGATCTCTTTTCCCCGGTAGTCCGAAAGCGCCGCTCCTTTCAGACTCTGGATCTGTCGGCCTTTCATGGCGATGCTGCCGCTGTCCGGCCGGGTCACCGTGGCGATGCAGTTCAAAAGGGTGGACTTGCCGGACCCGCTGCTCCCCATGATCCCCAGAAATTCCCCGGGCATGACCTGAAAGGTGATTCCGTTGAGCGCCCTGGTCGGATTTTTTGATTTGCCGTAATATTTTTTCAAAGATTCGATCTTAAGTATAGGTTCCATATTTTTTCTCGTTCCCTCCTTTGGTTCTGGATCTATCATAGCACAGAGAGGGACGAAGGAACACTTACAGTTGATGAAAGGGAAGGTTCAGGAATTCTGCCGGAGAGTAGACGGGGAGAGGGGAAAATTTGTAATCTTTTATATTTCTGGCCGCAATACAGTCAGCACCAACACGAATGGCTGTTTGTACCATAACAGCATCCTTCCATTGTATACTTGATTTTAGTAAAAATAACAACGACATTATACTATATTTTACCCCCGCACTACGATGCCTTCGAAAAAGGCGGAAATCCTCCAACCGATTCCCGCCTTTTATCACTTAATATCTCTTAATCTTCTTCGACGTCGTCTTGGGGAACTCCGTCTCCCGCACTTTCAGCCGATAGATCTTCTTATAAGCCGGAGCGTTCTTGTTCCAGTCGTCAATGAGTTCCTGAAGTGCAGCGCCTGTGTCTTTCACGCCTTTCTTCTCCACATACTCTGCATTCGGGAAGATCTCCGCCTCGATGACGCCCTCACTCTCGCGGACCAGGACCTCCTTCACGATCGGTGCCTCGGACAGCCGGTTCTCCAGCTCCTCTGGAGAGACATTTTCACCGTTCTTCGTGATGATCAGATTCTTCTTCCGTCCGGTCAGGTAGACGAAGCCCTCTTCATCCACATAGCCCAGATCACCGGTCCGAAGCCATCCGTCTACCAGCGTCTCTTCGGTTTCCTTTGGCATCTGGTAGTATCCCTGCATCACGCTGCTGCCCCGGACCCAAAGCTCCTCGTCCACCACCTTCGCCTCGCAGTTGGGCAACAACTGACCCACAGACCCTTTGCGGATGTTCCAGCTCACGGTGGTGCTGATAACCGGCGCACACTCCGTCATACCATATCCCTGCAGGATCTTGATACCGTAGGTTCCAAACAGGTCCAGCATGGAGGGCGGCAGATATGCGCCTCCGCTGCAGATGGTATGGAACTGTTCTCCGAACACCTCTCTTTTCACAATCTCCGGCGGCAGTCCCGCCGCATCCTGAAGCTTCTTCGCCATGGTCTCGATCATCAGCGGCACCATCAGGATCACACCCGGCTTGAAGAGCTTGATGTTCTTCGCCATACGGATTAGAGAATCGTTGATGCAGATGACGCTGCCCAGGGAAAGTCCTTTCAGGATATCCATACTGAGGCAGTAAGCGTGATGAATCGGAAGCACCGAGAGAATCACTGTCCGCTCCGGGAACTTCATATCCAGACAGGTGGCGTTCTCCGCCAGGTTCCGGTGGGTCAGCATGACGCCCTTGCTCTTTCCGGTGGTCCCGGAGGTGAACATGATCGTCGCCAGGTCCTCCGGCTTCGGTTCATATGAGCACTCTTCCTTCTGCCCGTTCACAAACTGCCAGAAGGACAGCGCCTCCTCGTCTTCCGCCTCCTTCTGCATGGAGATCACGGATCTAAGTTTCGGACACTTTGCCTTTGCCGCCAGCATCACGTCTTTGCGGATCTCGTCCACCACCAGTACGGTCGCATCCGCCCGGTCGATCAGCTCACACATCTCTTCCAGGGGCAGAGACACGTCCAGCGGCACACACACATTTCCGCTGTTTACCGTGCCAAAATAGGTGACCAGCCAGGGATAAGAAGTCATGCCGGTTACCGCCACATGCCCCTTCTCCACGCCCAGCGCTTCCAGCACACCGGAAAAGCGCTCGCTGTCTTTTTTCAAATCCGTATAGGATTTTGCTTCTATGGCGTCCTTTCCGATTTTATAGCGAACGGCGTCCTCTGTCCCGTATTTCTGCTCCGCCTGTACCAGTATTTCCCGAATTGTACTTATCGTCATCTCGCCACCTCGCCTATTCCGCCGACAGCTTCTGAAGGTAATCCACCGCTTCCTGCACTGTACGGATGTCCGACACCTCCTGCTGATCGATCTCCACGTCGAATTCGTCCTCCAGTTCCCCCAGCATACTCATAAAATCAAAGGAGGTGAAACCCAGATCCTCCATAAAACGAGACTCCGGATGAATATCCCCCTGCTCTACTTCCACATAATTGCAGATGATCTCTGCCAGCTTCTCAAACATCAATTGATTCCTCCTCACACCAATTCTTTATTACACCAATTTCATAATATCCCCGACGCTTAAGTTCGGATTCTCCACGCCTTTGAACATGATTTTGCACAGATAATAATACAGGTATTCCAGCTTCTCTCTGGAAACGGCTTTCACCTGATGTTCAAAGTTGAAATCCAGCCCGTTGTCCTCTGGCCGATGCATAACTGTCAGGTACATGGCCTGGGTCGTCGCCCCATTAGGATACCATTTCGTCTTATACTTGATGTCTCCCAGCTTCTCCAGTCCCTTTTCCTTCAGCGTCATGGGCTGATAAGTCAGCGACATGGGCTCGTAAGTCTGCCCGCCCGGATGCGGATACTTCTGCCCTCGATACGCAAAATACGCCACCGGATCATAATTCGCATGCCGGAAATATTCATTCTGCAGATCACGGATCTCATGGATTCCCTCCAGAAACGTCTTATCCTCTGAGATGATCGTCCGGAACGGGAAAGAATGAATCCTGGTACCGCCGGATTTCTTCTCCTTCAAGGTCGCTCTTCGGGCGATGGCCGTGTTGATGGACACGTCGTCATTGCCGTTCATTTTCTGGAAATAGGTGCGAAGCCCCATAAGCAGCAGACATACCAGCGACACATGATATTTCTCGCAGAAATCCATCAGGCGCTTCGTCGGTTCTTCCTCCAGATGAAAAATATCCAGAGCAGAGTCTACGGAATCCGACACGTTGACGGCCGCTCTGGCAGCGGGATCGCCGCTTCTCTCCCGCTCTGCCTCCAGAGCGCGGGGACCGTCGATTCCGTTATAGATAGGCTCCGGCATCTGATCAATCAGGTTCCGGAAATACGCCATATCCCGTTCCTTTGCCTTGCTCCCCGCCTCATAAGCCAGATCTTTCTTCACCTGTTCGATGTAAGAAGCCATGTCCTTCGGATAGTCCACGCCTTCATACATGGTATTGCAGTACAGTTCGATCACATCTCTGAGAAAACAGATCAGCGACTGGGCGTCCATAATCCGGTGATCCACCAATAAATACACGCCCTGGTAGCCATCCGGCATCTTGATCATGACAATCCGGCTCATGGGAGAATCCTGGGGCGCAAAGGGCACTGCGGTCCATGCGGTCATGGCCTTCTCCGCTTCCTCCATCGTACCTGCCGAAAAGTCCATGAATTCCACGTCCGGCCGGCCTTCTTCCGTGTTGACCACATACTGATACCAGACGCCTTCCTTGTCCGCCGCAAAACGAACCCGCAGGCATTCGCACCGCTCATAGGCTTTACAGATAGAAGCTTTCAGCACCTCCCAGTCAAGCTCCGCCTCAATGGTCAGGCTGGTGCCCACATTCAGGACCTCTTTTTTCGGGCAGAAATTCTGGTAAAAAAAATGGAATTTCTGCGCTGCCGTCAGGGGATATACGGGATATCCTTTTCTTTTCCTCATCATGATTCTAATCCTCCAATAAACTCGCTAAGGGCCTGTTCATAAGCTTCCATGTCTTTATAATAGCTTTCCGCATGAGCAGCGCCTTTTACAATCAGCATCTTTTTCTCAGACGCCACATTTTCATAGATCTTCTCACACATGCTGCAGGGCACAAAAGTGTCCGCATCCCCGTGAATCAGAAGGATCGGCACCTCTGCCTTCCTTACCTCCCGGGCGGCATTGCACTCATCCAGTCCGTAGCCTGCCTTTCTCTTGTTCACCAGACTGGCAATCTGGATCATAGGAAAAGCCGGCAGATGGTACATCGAATGCAGCACATGGGTAAATACTTCTTTGGCGGACGTAAATCCGCAGTCCGATACGATTCCTTTCACCTGATCCGGCAGCTTCAGGCCGCTGGCCATCAGAACGGTGGCGCCGCCCATGGAAGTTCCGTGAAGCAATATCTCCACATCTTCCCCGCATCTGCCGATGAGCCACTCGATCCACCCGAGAGCGTCCATCCGGTCCAGGCATCCGAAGCCGATATACTCGCCTTCGCTGTCCCCGTGAGACCGCTCGTCCACCAGAAGCATGGAAAATCCCCGCTTCATGTAGTAATCTGACAGTCCGATATAATCGCTCATCCCCTGGCTGGTATAGCCGTGGAAGCAGATGACCGTCTTCTTCTGGTCCCCTGCCGGAAACCAGGTAGCATGCAGCTTTAACCCATCATCGGACAGACGAAAGAGGTCTTCGTGGGGCTGCTTTAACATATATTCTTTTCTCTTCTCGATCAGCGGCAGATACTGGTTCCAATCCGTCCCGGCCATCCTGATGGTCCGCTCCTTTTTCGCGTTGCCCCGCTTCATGGTCCTGCGGTAAAAATAAGCCGAACCTCCGGCTTCCGCCACCGTCAGAAGCCCGAGAAATGCGGCGATTGCTCCTGCCTTTTTTTTCATGACTCAAATTCCTCCTGATGAAAGTTCCGCTTCCGCCCGGAAGCTGTTTTATTTTCTGCTGCGGTCCGCCAGTTCTTTGAAGCGCAGCGCCTTGTCGATATTGCCCTCCACTTTCAGCTTCTGGATCGTGAACGCCAGCACCGGGTCCAGCGTACCGTCGGCCAGCTCCCGCAGAGTCTGGGCACTGCAAGTGAACATGGCATCCCGGTCAAAGTATTCATAGGGCTCCACATACAGCTTTCCTTCCTTCACTTCCACATAGAAAATACCGGACGCCTCGCCGGTGATGTTGAACTGATAGGCCAGATGCTCCGTGAGATCACTCACATCCGCTTCCATAAATCTTCCCTTTATCTCCGCGAAAAACTCCGCATATGTCATTTCCTTTTCCCTCCGCAATGTCGTATTTTGTCATATTCCGACCATCGGTCGATTTAATACTCCTGTACTTTATCACCTTTTCGACCATCGGTCAACATCTTTTTTTCATAAAAACAAAAAACAAAAAAAGATTGTACAGCCTTTCTCATTTTGTGTATAATATAATGAAACAGAAAGGCGGCTACCATGGCAAACGACACCAAATACACAAAAATCCTGGACGCTCTCCAGAAACTGCTGGAGGCAAAAGACATCAAAAACATCTCCGTCAGCGAGATCGCCCGCGCGGCAGAGATGGGAAAGGGAAGTCTCTATTATTATTTTCCATCCAAGGAAGCCATCCTGGAAGCCCTGGTGGAGCGGGACTATGCAAAGCCCCTGGAGACCGCCAAAAAGCTGGCTTCTAAGACCGATATCTCCCCCTTTACCCGCATGGCCATGATCTTCCAGGCCTGTCGGAACTCTTCCGTCCAGTTCCGCTCAAGAAGAAATGCTCCTTCTTCCGCCAGCGCTCCGGAACAGGCCTTTATTCATCAAAAATATCTGACCTACCTGACCGCCGAATTAAAACCGGTACTGACGGATATCATCTGGCAGGGCGTCCAGGCGGGTGAGATTCATTTTGAGTATCCCGCGGCTCTGGCCGAGATCGTGCTCATCGTCCTGGCCGTCAAGCTGGACAATACGCTGGCCCCTTCCACACCGGAGGAGACGGATGAGACAATCCTTGGACTGATCGCACTTCTGGAAAAAGGAACGGAAAACCCGGCGGGTTCTTTGAATTTTCTGCGGGCGATCTGAAAGCATACAAAATGGCGGTGCTTCTTCCGATATCAGAAGAAGCATCGCCATCCTGTTCTTTTCTATGCGTTACCTGCTGGTTCTCTTTACATGCCGAACCATTCTCTCTACGTCAGGAGACATGTGGAGAGGAAGTAATGATACATCCGGATGTTGCTCCTGAAAGACTACGAAGATTTCATGAGCAAACCCCTGACCAATCTCATCAATTCAGAATATATCTTCTGATCTGCTCCCGTTTCTTCTCTGTGTAGCTCATCTTCGCCCTCCTTTTTTAATCTTATTTTTCTTTTTTTAACTATAACACCCCCAGGACCCTATATAAAGTTAAAATAAAAGATTTTTTCCTGATTATGGTTCTTTTTTCTCTCATTCCGCCGATGTATATATTATGACGGTTCCTCACAAATCAGTTCAGAAGGAGGTTCCATATGAACGTGACGGAAAAAAACTGGCAGCCGGAGAGCGGGAATACTGCTTACCGGTCTGTGAAATTTCAGGACGAAGCCGGGAAAAACGCTTCTGTTCCGAAAGAGACTGCCGCAAAAGCTTCCGACAAAATTTCTGACCGATCTGATTTTAAGATGCAATCTTCCGCACCGAAGGACTCGGTGGGGCAGCTCGCCTCAGAACTTGCCCGCTCGGAGACCAGACTGGATGTACTGCAGGTCTTATCTAAGGCGACAAGGGCTCTTGCCAGCCTCAAAATGTCCGCCTACTCCTGCGAAGGGGACGACGCCAAAAAGGTCGCCCAGATGATCAAACGCATGGAAAAACTGATCAAGCGCATTCAGAAAAAAGTCAAGCAGCTGGGCAAAGAAGAACAGATGGAGCTCGAGCAGGAAAAAGCAGAAAAGCAACAGAAATTGGAACGGGCAAAGCAGATCAGGGAAGAGCTGCGCACCAAACGAAACAAACGACGCCGGGAAGAGCGGGACTATGCCACGAAGGAACTGGCAGAAGACGGAAAGGAATCCTTAAAAGAGACGCTCTCCTCCATCGTAGGGGCAGGAAGCGCGCTCTCCGGTCCCCAGGCCATGATGTACAACGCCGCCGGCGGGATCGATCTTTCTTCCCTGTCCATGGAAGGGACGTCCATTGATCTTTCCATCTAAAGAAGAGCAGCGGAATGCCAAAAGGCAGAAAATACGCGGTATGTATTTTCTGCCTTTGCCTGTTCTTGAGCTTTTATAAATCATGTAATAATCTCTTCAGCAGATATTCCCTGCTGTTGATAAACATCTCCGTCACCTGATAGCTGTCCGTGTCTTCATACCGGCACCGGTGAATCGGACCGTCGTCAAAGGTCCAGATATCCGCTCCTGGAATACCAAGCAGGATCGGAGAATGGGTGACGATGATAAACTGGGATTCCTGTCTGGCGCATCCGTAGATCTCCATGAGCAGCGTCAGCTGGCGCTGAGGAGACAGAGCCGCTTCCGGCTCGTCCAAAAGATACAGGCCGTTTGGCTTTAACTGTCTCTGCGCAAGGGCAAGAAAACTCTCTCCATGGGATCTTTCATGATACCGCTCTGAGGGATGCCGAAGATCCGCATACTCTTCTTCTTTGGTTGCCACATTGTAAAAGCTCTCCGCCCGGAGAAAATATCCCCATCCGGGCTTCCGATATCCTCTGGAAATCCGCAGTGCGTCATGAAGCTCCGAATGGGAATCATAAGTGGAAAAGCAATAATTTTTCGTCCCGCCCTCCGGATTAAAGCCGGATGCAATGGCGACGGCCTCCAGGATCGTGGACTTCCCGCTCCCATTTTCCCCCACAAAAAACGTAATCGGATTGGTAAAAACAAGCTGTCTAACGCCTTTAATCGCTTCGATCTCCCTTAAATAACTGTTCCGCCCGATCCGGTCCCAGTTGATGGAGATGCTTTGGATAAACTGCTCGTTCATGGCTTATTCTCTGTGAGCCCGGCACGCACCATCATAAGCGCAAAGCCCAGTAAATTCTGCCCCTGCCACTCGCTCATCCGGAAACGCCGGTCGTCCTTCATGGACAAACCAATTCCCCAGATCCGGTCCCTGACCGCGCATTCTGCAAGTATATCAGATTTTGTGGCAAGAAGCTTGTCTCTCAGATCTTCATTCTGCCGAAACTTTTCCAAAAGCCCTTCATATACTATGATTTGCCGTACGCCGCTCCAGATTCGATCCTCATAATTCTTAACCGAACGTCCCAGCGCCTTAATCTCCCCCACATTGGAAGTCTCCATGATCTGCAATGCAATTTCCCTGTCCTCAAAAAGCAGCGCTTTTTGATACATCATATATTGCTCCATGGAAGAGAACTTTTTTCCGCCCCATAAGAAATCCGAAAGGAACCAGTTGCTCAAATATCCGTTTTCCTCCTCCGGATTGTGGAAACATACAATCCTTCGCATTTTTCATACCTCCTGCTGCTTTCTCCGCCATATATTCTTTTTCATTATATACGGTCATCAGAAAAATTACAACAGCTTAAGCGGGCTACTGTACTGTAATTTCTGTCCAGTATGCCTCCCTGAATGTCATGACTGGATGCCCCACCGAATGTAAAAAAGCTTTTCCAAATCACCGCATACAATCACATAATCACCTTTCTCCGGCAGAAAAGCTGATTTCATACGCCGACGTTTCCGAATACCTTCTGTGCCCTGTTTCAAACTGGGTCTGACAGGAATGTGTGTCTTGTTCCGTGTGTCTTGTACAAGTCACGCAGACAAAAAATAAGGGCTAACCAGACCGTCTCACGACCTGATTAACCCCCATTTTAAAGGCTTTTCTTAGAATTTCCCGGCGTCTGCCGCTTCCTGTACGGAGACAGCCACTGCTACCGTCATGCCGACCATCGGGTTGTTGCCCGCGCCGATGAGACCCATCATTTCCACGTGAGCCGGAACGGATGAGGAACCTGCAAACTGAGCGTCAGAGTGCATACGTCCCAGAGTATCGGTCATACCGTAGGAAGCCGGTCCTGCCGCCATGTTGTCCGGATGCAGGGTACGGCCGGTACCGCCGCCGGATGCCACGGAGAAGTACTTCTTGCCGGCTTCGTTTCTCTCTTTCTTATATGTACCTGCTACCGGATGCTGGAAACGGGTCGGGTTGGTGGAGTTACCGGTGATGGACACGTCCACGTTCTCTTTCCACATGATCGCCACGCCCTCTGGAACGCTGTTGGCGCCGTAGCAGTTTACTTTCGCGCGAAGACCCTCGGAATAGGACTTGCGGAACACCTCTTTTACTTCGTTGGTATACGGATCATACTCCGTCTCCACATAGGTGAAGCCGTTGATACGGGAGATGATCTGCGCCGCGTCTTTTCCAAGACCGTTCAGGATGACACGGAGCGGTTTCTTGCGAACCTTGTTCGCCTTCTCTGCGATACCGATGGCGCCCTCTGCCGCTGCGAAAGACTCATGACCTGCCAGGAATGCGAAGCAGTCGGTCTCCTCTTCCAGAAGCATCTTGCCCAGGTTGCCGTGTCCAAGTCCTACCTTACGTGTATCCGCAACAGAACCCGGGATGCAGAATGCCTGAAGTCCCTCGCCGATGGCTGCCGCTGCGTCCGCCGCTTTTCTGCAGCCCTTCTTGATGGCGATGGCTGCGCCTACGGTGTAAGCCCAGCATGCATTCTCAAAGCAGATCGGCTGGATGCCCTTTACCTGCGCATATACATCCAGTCCTGCGTCTTTGGTGATCTTCTCTGCTTCCTCAAGAGAAGCAATTCCATAGCTGTTCAGCACAGCGTTGATTTTATCAATACGTCTCTCATATGATTCAAATAATGCCATTTTCGTCTACCTCCTTGGAAATTACTCTTGACGCGGGTCAATGATCTTAACTGCATCTGCCACACGGCCGTACTGGCCTTTTGCTTTTTCCCATGCAGTGTTCGGGTCATCGCCTTTTTTGATAAAGTCAGTCATCTTTCCAAGGGATACATACTGATATCCGATAATCTGATTCTCCTCATCCAGAGCGATACCGGTGACATAACCTTCTGCCATCTCCAGATAACGGGGTCCTTTTGCCAGCGTACCGTACATGGTACCGATCTGAGAACGAAGACCCTTTCCAAGGTCCTCAAGGCCCGCGCCAACTGCAAGGCCGTCCTCGGAAAATGCAGACTGGGAACGTCCATAGACAATCTGTAAAAACAGCTCTCTCATAGCGGTGTTGATGGCGTCGCATACGAGGTCCGTGTTCAGAGCTTCCAGAACCGTTAAGCCAGGAAGAATCTCAGAAGCCATAGCTGCGGAATGGGTCATACCGGAACATCCAAGGGTCTCAATGAGCGCCTCCTGGATCACGCCTTCCTTCACATTCAGGGACAGCTTGCAGGCGCCCTGCTGCGGAGCACACCAGCCCACACCATGGGTAAAGCCGGAGATGTCTTTGACTTCTTTTGCCTGCACCCATTTTGCTTCTTCCGGAATCGGAGCAGCGCCGTGATGAACGCCCTGAGCTACCGGACACATTTCTTCTACTTCACGTGAATAAATCATTTGTTTGAAACTCCTTTCAAGTTATCATATTAGGCCCGTAGGGGTACGGCCTCATATGTATTTATTTTCTCACAAAATCCCCGGTTCGTCCAGCAATTTTTTCCTGTTTGCGAAAAAATAGTCGCAGAAGAAAACTTTCTCTGGTAATTTTTTCTGTTTTATGGAAAAATAGAAGCAAGCCAAGAAAGGATATCCTATGACCACCATCAAAGAAATTGCAAAAGCCTGTAATGTATCTGTCGCGACCGTCTCCAACGTATTTACCGGAAAAGGACGGGTCAGCGAAGAGCGCAGACAGTATATTTTGAAAACTGCCAGAGACATGAATTATGTCCCCAATGATCTGGCCCGATCTCTAAAGCAGCGAAGCAGCCGGACCATCGGCATCATCACCGAAGACCTGACCGTCTTCAACTGTCCCAATATTGTGGATGGAATCCATGAATATCTGGAAACCATGAACTATACATATATTCTCGGAAATCTCCGTCTTTTCCGAAAATATGACAATGACTTTTACCATCATGAGGAATACGCGGCAAAAGTCACAGAAGAATTTCAGATTATGAAGAGCAAGCAGGTAGCCGGCATTATCTATGTGGGCGCTCATAACCGGACCATTCAGTCCATCCCCCAGGACCTGGGCCTTCCCATCGTCATCACCTACGGAAAAGCCTCTGATTCCCGGATGACCAGCGTCAACTACGATGATGCGAAGGGCGCCTATGACGCCGTGACGGAACTTCTAAGAGAAGGACATACCCGCATCGGACTGGTGGCCGGAGAGTCCACCAGCGTACACACCGTACAGAGGACGCTTGGTTACCGGCAGGCCCTTTTCGATCACCATCTCCCCTGTGAAGACCGGCTGATCTATCAGGGCATCTGGACCCGGGACAGCGGTTATGAAGCGGCCAGGATGCTTCTGACCCAGAACGTGACCGCCATCTTCTGCATGAATGACATCATGGCGGCCGGTATCTATGACTATGCGGACAAACACCGCGTCACCATCGGGAAAGATCTGTCCATCATCGGATTCGACAACCGGGATATCTGCACGGTTCTGAAACCGGAACTGAGCACCATCGGTCTGCCTCTTGGACAGCTTGGCACTCATTCCGCCAAAATCCTGATCGATATGATTGAGCACCGCAAAGAACAGCCGAAACCCCGGGATCTTAAAATCTCCTGCAGCCTGATTCTCCGGGAATCTACCTGCCGGCATCCGTAAACGGATAAAAAGAAAGGCCGATGAATAATCAGCCCTTCACTGCACCCGCGGTCATGCCTCCGATGATCTTGTTGGTCAAAAAAACATAGACGATAATCGTGGGCAGAATGGAAATTATCATGGCCGAAAAGGCATAGCCATAGTTCGCCTCAAAGGCCGACAAATACGACTTGATCGCCACCGTAATCGTAGCCGCCCGTTCGCTCTGGGTCAGAAGATTGGCGAAAAACAACTCATTCCACGAATTGATGACTATAAAAATACAGACGGTCACGATCCCCGGCGTTGTCATGGGCAGCACCAGCTTTGTAAGGATCTGATTCGCAGAAGCTCCGTCGATCCGCCCCGACTCGATAATCTGCATGGGAAGCGTCTCCATATATCCCCGGATGATCATAATGCTGAAGGGGAGATTGACCGCGGCATATACCAGACCCAGTCCCCACAGCGTATCATATCCGCCGATCCGTGTGATCATAATGTAATAGGGAACCATAAAGGCGTTGGCCGGAATAAACAGCCCCACATGAAACATGACCGACAAAGATCTGCGCATCCGGAACCGATGAAGCATGGCATATCCGGTCATGACAGATACCGTCACATCAACTGCCACCGCGATCAAAGCCACACTGAACGTATTGAATAAATACCGGAGCATGGGCTGCCTGGAGAGTACCTCCCGATAATTCTGAAAGCTTATGGATTCCGGCATCTCAAAGGGCCTGGACAAAAGGTCCATATTCGGGCGAAGGGATGACACAAAAAGCCATACAAACGGAATCAGCATGATTACCGCCATCAGAACCAGAAAAAGAAAGAGTAAAATTCTGCCTAGTATTCTCTTTTTCATTGTCACCTACTCCTCCTCTCTCTTCTGTAAAATGCTGACGATCAGCATAAGTCCCATTCCCAGCAGTACGGTAAAAATACTTCCGACCATGGAAATCCCATATTGATTCGCATTCATCATTTTTTTGTAAACATACAGCGCCAGAGTGGTGGTGGAATTGATGGGTCCGCCG
The DNA here is from genome assembly GCA_910584945.1 of uncultured Lachnospiraceae bacterium. GTDB lineage: Bacteria > Bacillota > Clostridia > Lachnospirales > Lachnospiraceae > Hominiventricola. The sequence goes on from CAJUDY010000017.1 coordinate 68,352, forward strand.
CTGGTCATCACAAAGGGATACTCAAAGTTCTTCAGGCAAAAGGCCACATTCAGCATCAGATTGGTCAGAACCGCCGGCTTCGCCAAAGGAATATAGAGATACCTGTCCATCTGGAATCCTCTGGCTCCGTCCAGAATCGCCGCCTCCCTCAAATCATCTGAGACCGTCGCAAGCTGTGTCATAAAGATCACCGTCGTCAACCCCACATACAGAGAAAATGGTACAAGCGTCGCCGGGAGAGCCGTTGACAGATCCGTCAGCCACCCCCTGACCAGCGATTCCTGCCCAAGCATCCGGAGCGCCCAGTTCAAAAGCCCCATATCTTTGTGATAGATAAAATACCACAAAAACGCCAGCGCCGTGATGGAAATCACATTGGGCAAAAAATACAGGATTCGGAACACTTTCCAGCCAAAGATCTTCCGGTTCAGAAGCAGCGCCAGAAAAAGCCCGAGGGGAATATGGATAAAGACGGCCGCCGCCATCCAGACCAGCGTATTTTTGAATGCCAGTCTGAAATTCAGATCCTTCAGAACATCCATATAATTCTGAAGTCCCGCCGGCTGCATGGTATTCAGACCATTCCATTCAAAAAAACTGATATATACAATATACAGCAACGGTATGATGAAAAATACAACTGCAAAAAACACAGCCGGCAGTAAGTATAGTATCAGATAACGCTTTTTCATTCTTTTCATCCTCCATAGGGGTATCAGCCCGCAGCTTACTGTGCAGGCTGCGGGCTGATATCATCGGGATTGTCTCTAATTCAGTGCATCCAACTGCTCACAGAACTGCTCTGCCGTAATCTGATCCAGCAGAAAACTCTCTAAAAGTGTCGGGAGCTCCGCCGCCGCTTCTGTAGAAAGATTTCTCTCCAGATTTGTGGTCCTGGAAGGAGCGTTCCCATTCACTTCCAGATAAGCCGCCATCTGCTCTGTCACGTTGGACAGATCTTCTTCTGTCAGTTCTGCTTTTGCGGACAGAACCACAGAGCCCTCCATCGTCAGGGTCTTTGTCGCTTCTTCTGAAGTAATGAACTTCAGGAATTCCGCGATCGCCACCTCTTTCGCAGGATCTGTCTGTGCGGAAGCCGCCCATGGAGTCTGTGCGTCGGTCACCAGATACCCCTGCTCTGCCACACCATCCCCGTTGGTCGGCATGGGAGCCGCGCTGATGGATGGGATCACAGATTCATCCTGATAGCCGGTGAACCAGCTTCCGTCGATGGCCATGGTGGTCTTTTTCGAGGAGAAGTTAGCTCCTGCCACCGAATAGTTTCCTCCGATCACATCACTGGTGGAATACTGGCAAAATTCCTTGTACGTATTCAGCGCATCAACCATCCCGGGCGTTTGAAAGCTTGTGCTGGTGTTGACCTTTGCCGCTCCTTCATTGGCGATCCAGAGTCCGGTGATCAGGTTAATGGAGTACCAGGCGTCATCTCCCGTATACAGGGAGAATCCGCCGTATCCCGCATCTTTCAGCGTTTTGCAGGCTTCCAGAAGCCCATCCCAGGTGTCCGGGAACTCGGTAATGCCGACCTCCGCAAACACATCCTTATTATACCAGATCACAGCGCCCGCGCTCTCAAAAGGAATCGATAACAGCTTTCCGTCGTAAGTCACGGTCTCCAGATCACTGGCCTCGAACTTGCCTTTCCACTCTTCATCCATATAAGGAGTAAAATCCATTAACAGGCCGGACTCAAAGTAGGACAGATCATTGGGATTATAGTTATAATGGAAGATATCCGGAGCCGTCTTTGTGCTGAGCATGGTCTTTACCTTTTCCTGATATGCCGGAAAATCCGGATTGGTTTCCACCACCACTTTGATCTCCCCTGTATGCTGCTCATTGAATTCCTCCACCAGCTTTGCCAGCACCTCGCCCCTGGTAGTCTCCGCACTCCAGCTATGATACAGATTCAACGTGATCTCTCCTGTAGACGCTTCATCTGTCCCGGGCGCCTCTGCCGTCTCTTCTGCTGCAGGCTCTGTCCCCGCATCCGGCTGCGGCGCCGCATCCTGCTGCTGACCGCCGCAGCCAGTCATCATGGCCGCCGTCATGCTCATACCAGTCAATACCGCCAAAATTTTCTTAAACATCCTTCATTTCCTCCTCGTATAATAAGTTTATAGTCAATCAAAATAGGCTATAGACTTATTC
>CAJUDY010000018.1 GCA_910584945.1 uncultured Lachnospiraceae bacterium
AAAAATCCGCAATTTAGGATTTGAGTGGGAGTAAACATTCATGCGTTTGTCGTGTCTCATGGTTCCTTTCTCTTGCCAAAACGGAAAATATCAGGTAAAATAGAAAAAGATATAAAACATTTCGGTGCATTTCGCACACTGATTTCCGCAAGACAATACAGAGACAGAAAGGAATCAAATGACATATGAAGCTTATTTGACGCGCCTGGAGCAGAAGATTCTGCAACGTATGACGGGGGAAGAGTCGGTAAAAAGAGTCCGAATCCTGAAGAACAACGGCGTGGAACTGGATGGTTTTTCTTATTATGTGGAAGGACACAGAGAACGGCCTACGGTTTATGTGAACGACTATTACCGGGAGGAATTGACGGATCAGGAGCTTTTGACGATTGCGGATCAGATCTTAAAGACGTTGCGGGAAAGCAGGATGTTTTCCAGCCAGAATCTGGATCAGATCTTGGATTTCGAAAAGCTTAAGAATAGAATCCGCTATCGGCTGATTTCCCGGGAAAAGAATGAAGCGCTGCTTCGAGAGGTTCCGTGGGTCCCCTTTTTGGATCTGGCGGCGGTATTTTATTTCCGGATTCCGGAGGAGATGGTGGAACATGCTACTGCGCTGATCCGAAACGGCCATATGGAGTTCTGGGAGGTGACGCATGAGGAACTCTCCCGGACGGCCATAGAAAATATGGCAGAAGAGCAGGTGTTTTTGGAACCCATGGAGAGTTTTATGGAATGCGCCGGATTCGAGCCCATGAGCAGCGGCATGTACGTCTTAAGCAACCTGCAGAAGGAATACGGGGCGGCGGTGATTATGGACCAGAGGGTACAGTGTATGTGCCGTGAGCGGCTGGGAGAAGACTTTTATATTATCCCAAGCAGCGTTCATGAGCTGCTGTTGCTTCCGGAAAGCCTGTCCACCGGTCGGGAGGACTTAGACTGCCTCATCCAGGAAGTCAACGCCACCTGCGTCAGCCGGGAAGAGTATCTGAGCGGCCACGCGTATTTTTATCGTAATGCAGAAGGAAAAATATCAATGTAAAAGCTGTTTTTAAGACTTGCACTGCCGGATGCCCGGCGCGGGCAGATCCTCCTTCCGGACCCCGCGGGTTTATGCCCGAAGGGGTACTTAGTGAAGGAAAACAACGGTACGCGATACTCCGTTAGGGGTATCCGAATCCCCAGAGGGGTCCTAAGGTGCGGAACGTGCCTTAGGACCGGCGCCTCTCAATGGTTTTTTCAGGAAAACATACTTATATTGAACTACTGATGTTCAATAAGGTCTGTCCACGCCGGGCTGAACGTTGGCGCGGGCGGAAAAACTGCTAAGAGAACTTGTTACAAAATTATTACAAAAAAGGGGTTGCGTAATTTGTAAAATTGGTGTATGATAATCAAGGTAATCATCCAAGCACCTGTAGCTCAGCTGGATAGAGCACGGGCCTCCGACGCCCGGTGTCGCAAGTTCGAATCTTGTCAGGTGCATTTTTTATATTCAAAATTATATTTAAAACAGCATCGAAACGGACAGTGCCCAGATTGATTTTTGGACGCGAAGCGGTCGGAAATGAATCTGGAACTCAGGTACTGGAAGTGAAGATGAGGAACTTTGGCAGGAGGACTTATGGAGAATAACAACAAGAACACAAGCGCAATCAAAGAGCTTTTGACCAACTATAAAATATATCTGGCAGTCATCGTCGTACTTCTGATCATCATTGTGATGCTTCTGAAGGATCGTAGCGCAGGGGAACCGCCCAAAGAGCAGACTCCCGTCGCGGAGGAGAACTCATCGGAAGATCCCGCATCTGATTCGCAGGAACCGGAAGCGCCGGAAGAAGAGCCAGAGCCGGAAAATAAGCTGGAAGCGAATACCCACGGTTCCATTGATCTTCTGATTCAGAGATACTGTAATTACATAGCGTCCGGGGATGTGGAAAATCTGGAAGAGATTGTGGATGTCCTGTCCGATGAGGAGAAGGAGAGCATCCGGAACAGAGCGTCGTTTATCGAGTCCTTTGACAATGTGGCATGCTATACCAAAGACGGTCCGGTGGAAGACTCCTATATCGTCTTCGTATGCTATGATATGAAGCTGATCAATATTGAGACCAGCGCGCCGGATATTATCTGCCTGTATGTGAGTCCGGATGAAGGAGATGGCCGTCGGATTCATTACGGAACGGTGGACGAGGGCATGCAGGACTATGTGGCCGAGTTGGAGCAGGACCCGGAAGTAAAGGCACTGTATGATGATGTAAGCGCCCGTTACCAGGCAGCCCAGGAGAGCGATGAGACGCTGGCGGCCTTTGTCCAGAAGATCACCGGCCAGGTGGCGGAGGTGGAACCGGAAGAAGCGCCGGAAGAGACGCCTGCAGAGGAACCGGAGGAGGCGCCTGCAGAGGAAACGCCGGAAGAAGCGCCTCAGGAGCCGGAGAGTGCGGCGGCTGCCCAGAATCGCCAGACCCGGGTGTCGGAGACGGTGAATGTACGTACAGAGCCCAGCACAGAGTCTGCAAGAGTGACGCTGGCCTATCAGGGGGACGAGATCACGCAGGTCGAGTCCTATGACAACGGCTGGAGTAAAGTAGAGTACAAAGGACAATCCGGTTATGTGATGACGGAATATCTTGAGTAGAATCAATGAATAAATATAAGAAAGCTCCATACCCTAGTAAGGATTACCAGGGAAAGGAGCTTTTTTTATGATGACAGAAGCAGACAAAGCCGTACTGGATGAGAGTTATCGGAATACCCGGACCGGGAGAGAGGCCATCAATGTAATTATCGGAAAGGTGGAAGACGATGATCTGGCGCTGGATCTCAACCGTCAGGCCTGCAAGTTTATTCAGATGGAGGAGCGGATGCAGAAGGAATACCACCGGGAAAAAGAGACGCCGCCGGAGGACAGCCTGGTGGACCGGACCATTCTGTGGGGCGGTATTCAGATGAATACCCTGTGGAACGCCAGTACCGAACATCTGGCAGATATGATGATCCAGGAAAACACCAAAGGGATCACGGAACTTATGAAGGTGGTAAAGAAGAACAAAAGCGTTCAGAGAGAGTATTATGAGATGGCCCAGGAACTGATGGATTTTGAAGAAAAAAATATCGAAAAACTGAAAGCATATCTTCGGTAGACAGACTGGCTTTTTGTTCCGAAATTTGGTAAAATAGTGGCTGCGGGAATCCTCGCAGCCACAGAAGGGAACATTACATAGATGAAGACAAGACTGAATAAATATCTGAGCGAAGCCGGCGTCTGCTCCAGAAGAGAGGCGGACCGGATGGTGGAAGCCGGGAGAGTAAAGGTGGACGGCCTGCCGGCAGCGGTTGGCATGCAGATTGAAGAAGGACAGCAGGTAACTGTGGACGGAAAGCCGGTTCAAAAGGCAAAAAAGGACCGGACCATCCTGCTGGCGGTCAATAAGCCAAGGGGAGTGGTATGCTCTGAGGTCAGCCAGGGAGGCGATGTGAACATCGTGGAGTATCTGAACTACCCGGAGCGCGTTACCTACGCCGGACGGCTGGACAAGGATTCCGAAGGGCTTCTTCTCATGACCAACCGGGGAGAGATCATTCATCAGATGATGACAGGCTCCCACGGTCACGAAAAGGAATATGAAGTGGTGGTGGACCGCCCGGTGACCGATCCGTTTTTGAAAGCGCTGGCGGCGGGGGTTTATCTGGAGGATCTTCAGACGACGACCAGGCCCTGCCGGGTGGAGCGGATTGGGAAACGGTCCTTCCGGATCATTCTGACCCAGGGACTGAACCGGCAGATCCGCAGGATGTGCAGGGAATTGGGGTATCAGGTACAGAAGCTGACCCGGGTGCGGGTGATGAATATCCGGCTGGGACATTTGAAGACCGGAGCTTTTCGAAAAGTGACGGAAGAGGAACTGACGACGCTTTTGCGTCTGCTGGAACAAAATGGGAAATAACAGAATTTTAGTAAAAGAGATGGGGTAAAACAGATGAAGCAAATGGAACAGATGGAACGGATGAAGGAACTGACCGGCCTGCTGACAAGCGCCGCAAAGGCCTACTATCAGGAAGACCGGGAGATCATGAGCAATTATGAATATGATCGGCTCTATGAAGAACTGGAGGGGCTGGAAAAGGAGACCGGCGTCGTGCTCTCCGGCAGTCCGACGGTCCGTGTGGGCTACGAGGCGGCCCAGGAGCTTCCGAAGGAGCGGCATGAGACGCCGATGCTGTCTCTGGACAAGACAAAGGAGGTAGAGGCGCTGGCGGAGTTTGCCGGGGACCATGAAGTGCTGCTTTCCTGGAAACTGGACGGGCTGACCGTGGTGCTGACCTATGAGGACGGGAAGCTTCTAAAAGCGGTTACCCGGGGAAACGGGGAGATCGGGGAGGTCATCACGAACAATGCAAAAGTCTTCCGGAATGTGCCCCTGTCGATTCCCCACAGAGGGGAAGTCATCTTAAGGGGCGAGGCGGTCATCCGGTATTCGGATTTTGAGAAAATCAACGCCACGATCCCGGAGGAGGAAGCGAAGTACAAGAATCCGAGGAATCTCTGCAGCGGTTCTGTCCGCCAGCTGAACAACGAGATCACGGCCAGGCGGAATGTTTACTTTTACGCCTTCGCACTGGTGCGGGCAGACGGCGTGGACTTCGAAAATTCCAGGGAACGTCAGTTCCTGTGGCTGAAAAGCCAGGGCTTTGACGTGGTGGAGTATAAAAAGGTCAAAGGTCCGGAAGTGGCTGCGGCTGTACAGGCCTTTTCCGAGGCAGTGTCGTCCAATGATTTTCCGTCGGACGGTCTGGTCAGCACCTATGAGGACATCGCTTACGGACAGTCTCTGGGCCGCACGGCAAAGTTCCCCCGGGATTCCTATGCGTTTAAGTGGCAGGATGAACTGCGGGAAACCTGCTTGAAGGAGATTGAGTGGAGCCCGTCCCGGACCGGACTGATCAATCCGGTGGCGATCTTTGAGCCGGTGGAGCTGGAAGGGACCACCGTCAGCCGGGCCTCCGTCCATAACGTCAGCATTTTAAAAAGCCTTGCGCTTGGAATCGGGGACCGGATTACCGTCTACAAAGCGAATATGATCATTCCCCAGATTGCCGAAAATCTGACCAGAAGCGGAGCGGTTCCGATACCCGCTACCTGTCCGGTCTGCGGCGGCGCCACAAAGATCCAGCAGATGAACGATGTGGAGTCTCTCTACTGTACCAATCCGGACTGTCAGGCGAAGAAGATCAAGTCCTTCACTCATTTTGTGAGCCGGGACGCCATGAATATCGACGGGCTGTCGGAGATGACCCTGGAAAAATTCATCGATTCCGGTTATGTGCGGGAGTACGCGGATCTTTTTCATCTGGACCGCTACAGGGAAGAGATCGTGCAGATGGAAGGTTTCGGGGAGCGGTCCTACGAGAAGCTTTTGGAAAGCCTGAAAAAAGCCCGCCATACCACCCTTCCGAGAGTCATATACAGTCTGGGAATTCCTAATATCGGCGTGGCCAACGCCAAAGTGCTCAGTAAGGAATATGATCACGATCTGTCCCGGCTCCGCAGGGCGGGCGCGGAGGAGCTGAGCGCGATCCCCGGGGTGGGAGGGGTGATCGGCGCCAGCGTGGAGGCATATTTTTCCGATCCGGAGCATAACCGCTGGGTGGACGACCTTTTGAAGGAGCTGGATCTCTATGTGGAGGAAGTGAACGAGTCCGCCCTTACCCTGGACGGAAAAGTCTTCGTGATCACCGGAAGCCTTCAGACCTTTGCCAATCGGAATGAACTGAAAAATCTGATTGAATCCAAAGGCGGCAAGGTCACCGGAAGCGTCACTTCGAAAACCAGTTATCTGATCAACAACGACACCCTGTCGTCTTCTTCCAAGAATAAAAAAGCGAAAGAGCTTGGAGTGGAGATCATCTCGGAACAGGATTTCCTGGACCGCTTTACAGATGCGGAACTTCAATAGGAGGATATTAGATGGAAGTTGATATGTTAGAAAAACTTTTGCCGAAATTTCTGGAAAGGGGCATGTCCCTGGTATGGAGCTTGGCCTTTTTGTTCATCGGACTGAAGGTCATCAATGCCTTAAGAAAGGTGCTTCGGAGCGCACTGAACCGCTCCAATGTGGACACCGGAGTGGTGCAGTTTTTGGACGCTCTTGTGAAGACTGCCGCCTATGCGGTGCTGATTCTGGCGCTTCTGGCCCGGTTCGGCATCCAGACCACTTCCTTTATCACACTGCTTGGTTCCGCGGGCGTGGCCATCGGACTGTCCCTGCAGGGGAGTCTTGCGAATTTTGCAGGCGGAATTCTGATCCTGATGCTCAAGCCCTTTGTGGTCGGAGACTATATCAGCGCCTGCGGATGTGAAGGAACGGTGACGGAGATCTCTCTTTTTTCCACTACCCTGCATACGGCAGATAACCGCAATGTGGTGATTCCCAACGGCACCCTCTCCAACAGCAACATCATCGACTATTCCGCCAATGAGACCCGACGGGTGGATATGAGCGTGGACGTGGCCTACAATTCTGATCTAAAACAGGCGCGCCGGATTATCGAGGAGATTCTGGATCAAGATCCTTTGATACTGAAAGATCCGGCCTATGTAGTGGCGGTCGACAAATTGGGAGACAGCGGCATTACCCTGCTGATCCGTCCCTGGGTGAAGACCGAGAACTACTGGGAAGTCAAATGGCGAGTGCTGGAGCAGGTACACGACCGGCTGGGTGAAGAAAAGATTGAGATTCCGTTTCCCCAGATGACCATACATATGGAGAATGAATAAAAAAACAGGGCTGTGTCGGCCCCGTTTTTTGACAGCAAGGATACTATTGGATTTCGATTAATTCGTATTCGTCCGTACCGATGCCGATCTTTTTGGCATGGTCAATACAGCATTTCCAGTGAGTTTCCGGAAAGACGGAAGCAAAGTGGTCATCAATGTAGGGACGACCGGAATCCTCCAGAGCACTGCCTTTTATGGGCTCCTGGGCATTGACCGCGTCGATGCATGCCTGGTCAAGGGCTACCGGGTCGAAGGAGGCGAACATCCCCACATCCGGCACGATGGGGAGATCGTTCTCCGCGTGGCAATCGCAGTAAGGAGAGACGTCGATGACAAAGTTCACATGGAAGTGGGGTCTTCCCTGAAGCACTGCCTTGCTGTACTCGGCGATTTTGTAATTCAGGACTTCGTTTGCTTCGTCCTGAGCAGGTTTGACGGCATCTTTGGGACAGACGCCGATGCAGCGCCCGCAGCCCACGCACTTGTTGTGGTCGATGGCGGCCTTTTTGTCGGTGATGGATGGCGCGTCGTGAGCACAGACTTTTTTACATTGTCCGCAGCCCACACAGAGCTCCTGGTTGACATAAGGTTTTCCGGCGGAATGCATCTCCATCTTGCCGGCCCGGGAACCGCAGCCCATACCGATATTTTTCAGGGCGCCGCCGAATCCGGCCAGTTCATGGCCTTTAAAATGATTTACAGACAGGAAAACGTCCGCGTCCATGACCGCTCTTCCGATCTTTGCCTCTTTTACATATTCGCCGCCCTCCACAGGGACATTTACGTCGTCAGTTCCTTTGAGTCCGTCGGCGATCAGCACATGGCAGCCGGTGTTATAGGGGTTAAACCCGTTCTGATAGGCGCTCTCGATGTGATCGAGCGCGTTCTTGCGTCCGCCCACATACAGGGTGTTGCAGTCGGTGAGGAACGGTTTGCCGTCCAGATACTTGATCATATCCACGACAGTGCGGGCGTAGTTCGGGCGGAGATATGCCAGATTTCCCGGCTCTCCGAAGTGAATTTTGATGGCGACATATTTGTTTTCAAGATCCATGGTGGGAAGGCCCGCCTTGCGCAGAAGCCGCTCCAGTTTCATCTGCAGAGAATCTCCTGTCTTTACCCGCAGATTGGTAAAATATACTTTTGATGCGTTCATGAATTAGATACCCTCCTGTTAAAGTTCCGCATCCGGGCACAGTCCGGTCCGATGCTGAGTGAAATAAAGTATAAAGTTTTGGACTAACGGCAAGTCCGTTTGTCATAAGTATAAGGTGATATGGTAAAACTGTCAAATAAAGAAAACAGAATGACATAAATTTCACAAAATTTTAATGGAAAATGCAGGTAGAAAAAGGTATACTGTTGAGAGTGAAAAGGAGTGGATCTTATGGATGTGCGTGCAGTACTGTCCGGAGTAAAATCCGGAGAAATGGAAATAAACGAGGCAGAGGAATTGTTAAAAAAGCTTCCCTATGAGGACTTGGGTTATGCTAAAATCGACCATCATCGGAATGTCCGTCAGGGCTTTGAAGAGGTGATCTACTGTCAGGGAAAGGAGACAGAGCACCTGGTGGGGATCTGTAAGCGCATGGCGGAGGAGAAGATTAATGTGCTCGGCACCAGGGCGACCAGGGAGCAGGCGGATGCGGTGAAGAGGACGATCCCGGAATTCACCTATGAGCCGGTCTCGAGACTGCTGAAAGCAGAGTTCCGAAAAGGAACTCCCATCGGCAAGATCGTGGTGTGCACCGGAGGGACAGCAGATATTCCGGTGGCGGAGGAGGCGGCCGGTGTGGCTGAATTCTTCGGGACAAAAGTGGTCCGGCTTTTTGATGTGGGAGTGGCGGGAATCCACCGGCTGCTTCGAAATCTGGAAGTATTCGAAAATGTAAACTGCGTGATTGCGGTGGCAGGGATGGAGGGGGCGCTTCCCGGAGTCGTGGCCGGCCTGGTGGACGTGCCGGTGATCGCGGTTCCCACCAGTGTCGGATATGGAGCCAGTTTTGGAGGGCTTTCCGCTCTTCTGACCATGATCAATTCCTGCGCCAACGGAATTACCGTGGTGAACATCGATAACGGCTACGGGGCAGGCTATGTGGCCACTCAGATCAATCGCCTGGCGGTAAAAGGACATGAAAAGAATTCATAAAATTTTAAAGAGCCGACTGGGTTTTGTGGGCCTTGCCATCCTGCTTCAGATCTTGTGGTGGGTGATCTTTGTGTGTCGGTTGACCAGCTATTCTGTGTTGATCAACACATTTTTCCGTTTGGTCAGTATCGGAATTCTATTATATCTGATCCGCAAGGATGAGAACTCCGCTTATAAGATTGCGTGGATTATTCTGATCATGGGTTTTCCGCTTTTTGGCGGGATTCTGTATGTGATGGTGGGCAATAAAAAGCCCAGCAAACGCCTGGCGGTGAAGATGGCTGCGGTGAAGATGGAGATGAAGGATGCCCTGGCGCAGAATCAGCCGATCCTTGAGGAGATCCAGAACATCGATCCGGCGGCTGCGGGAAATATTCGCTATATCGGAGAATTCGGCGCGTATCCGGTCTGGAAGAACACCGGGGTGACATATTTTTCCTTGGGGGAAGAGATGTTTGCCGCCATGCTGGAAGATCTGAGGAATGCCAGACACTATATTTTTCTGGAGTATTTTATCATCCAGGAAGGGCTGATGTGGGACTGGATTTTGGAAATTCTGGAGCAGAAGGTGAAGGAAGGGCTGGACGTGCGGCTGATCTATGATGATGTGGGATGCGTATCTCTTCTTCCCTTTCACTATGAGGACATGATGGAGAAGAAGGGGATCAAATGTATCGCCTTCAATCGGTTTGTGCCTTTCATTTCCCTGGTGATGAACAACCGGGACCATCGTAAGATCATGGTCATCGACGGCCATACGGCGTACAACGGCGGCATCAATCTGGCGGATGAGTATATCAATCAAAAGGTTCGGTTCGGCCACTGGAAGGATACCGGCGTCCGCCTTCACGGAGAAGCGGTATTTAATTTTACCCTGATGTTTCTGGAAGTCTGGAATGCGTTCCGCTCGCCGGACCTTGATTATGAGATTTTCCGTCCTCACCGATGGCATGAAGAGGCCTTTGCGCCGGACGGGTATGTGGTGCCCTATGCGGATACCCCTCTGGACAATGAGGCCCTGGGGGAAAATGTCTACATCAACATCCTGAATCAGGCGAAGGAGTATGTCTACATCGCGACCCCTTATCTGCTGATCAGCGATGAGATGGAGAACGCTCTTTGTCTGGCGGCCAAGCGGGGGGTCGACGTGAGGATACTGATGCCGGGGATTCCGGATAAACCCACGGTATTTTTTATGGCAAAATCCTATTATCCGCCGCTTTTGAAAGCGGGTGTACAGATCTATGAGTACACGCCGGGATTCGTTCATGCAAAGTCCTATGTGTGCGACGACCGGATTGCCACCGTGGGTACCATCAATATGGACTTTCGCAGCCTGTATCTGCATTTTGAATGCGGGACCCTTCTGTATGGTTCCAAAGCGGTTCTGGATGTGAAAAAGGACATGGAAAGCTGCTTCCCCAAGTGTCATCAGGTGAGCGTTGGGGACTGCCGGCAGGGGATGCTTGGAAATATGTTTACTTCAGTATTAAGAGTGCTTGCTCCGCTTTTGTAGGCGGGAGCTGATCATGGAGGATAAGATGAACGTATTATTTTTTTTGACACCAAAGAGCGAGGTTGCCCATTTGCATGACGACTGGACCCTCCGACAGGGAATTGAGAAGCTGGAGCGAAGCGGCTATACGGCCATTCCTCTGATTGACCGGCAGGGCAGGTACATCGGTACGATTACCGAGGGAGATATCTTAAGAATCTTAAAAAAGCGGTATGACATGAATCTTCGGGCGGCGGAGAATGTGTCGATTCTTGCGGTGGAGCGGAAGGTGGATATCCATCCGGTATCTGTGGACGCCACTATGGAGGATCTGGTGCGGATGGCCATGAACCAGAACTTTGTCCCGGTGATCGACGACAAGAAGATCTTTATCGGCATCGTGACCAGGAAAGACATCATCCGTTTCTGCTATGAACGGTATGTGGAGAAAACGGATTCGGATAAAAAATAAAAAAAGGGATTGACATTTCTTCGAAACTGTCATAGAATACATTACAGAAATAAGAGAAACCGATGAGAAAGAGGAGTAAGTCTTCGGGTGAAGTTACAGAGAGCTGCAGGCGGTGGGATTGCAGTACGGAGCGGATGGCTGAATGGACTTTCGAGGGCAGACTGAAATGAAAAGAGTAGGACCTGCCGGGAACCGAACCCGTTATCAATGAGGAGTGTATGTTTGTACACGTAGAGAGTGGGCGTTATGCCAATTTGAGTGGTACCGCGATTATAATCAGATTATGACCGTCTCAAGCGAAAGCTTGGGGCGGCTTTTTATATGCGCTGCGCAACTGCATATGATCGCCGCTGCTCGAAAAAAAGGTTTCTTCATTTCTAAAAATTATTATATTTTAAGATTTTGGAGGAAAAGAATCATGAAAAAAAGAATGGTAAGCGGATTACTGGCAGTGACCATGAGTGCAGTTCTGGTGGCTGGATGCGGCAGCAGCGAAGGAACCAATGAGGCTCCGGCGCAGGATGCGGCGGCAGAGGAAGAAGCGGGCCAGGAGACAGCAGAAAGCGGAGAAGAAACAGAAAGTCCGGCGGAGGAGAACAGCGGGGCGGATGCGGATGGGACTGGTACTTACAAGATCGCCATCGTGAAACAGATGGATCACGCTTCCCTGGATGAGATTGCCAATGCGATCTGTGAGGAGCTGGATTTCCTTGAGGCGTCGTCGAGCAGGATGATGAATATTGAGTACGAAGTGTATTCCGGACAGGGCGATCAGTCCGTGCTGACCCAGATCGGCACTCAGGTGGTCTCCGACGACAGCGTGGACGCGATCATCCCAGTGGCGACGCTGGCGGCTCAGGTGATGGCGAACTGTGCAGAGGAATCAAAGACGCCGGTGATCTTCGCGGCGATCTCGGACCCGGAGGGAGCGGAGATGACGGGAATTGATTACGTGACCGGAACCTCCGATGCTTTGAATACTTCTTTCATCATGGATATGATGCTGGCGCAGAACCCGGAGGTACAAAAAGTAGGGCTTCTTTACTCCCTGTCAGAGGATAATTCCGCGACGCCCATCGCGGAGGCCAAGGAGTATCTGGACGGCAAGGGTATCGCCTATGTGGAAAAGACCGCCAATACCAACGATGAGGTCATCTCGGCAGCCAGCGCTCTGATCTCGGAAAAGGTGGACGCTATCTTCACTCCCACGGACAATGTGATCATGTCCGCGGAACTGGCCATCTACGAAGATCTGGCGGCAGCAGGCATTCCGCACTATACTGGAGCGGATTCCTTTGTCCGCAACGGCGCTTTCGCCACCTGCGGTGTGAACTATACCGATCTGGGACATGAGACCGCGGATCTGGCTTTCAAGGCAGTGACGGAAGGAATGGACGGACTGGATGATTATTATCTGATGGACGGCGGCATTATTACCGTCAACACGGAGACGGCGGAAGCGCTGGGCGCTGATTATTCCGCTTTCTCGGATATGGGGGAAGTGGTGGAAGTGACCACGAGCGAAGAATAATTTCCAACTGTGCGGTTGCAATCCGATGGCTTGCCTGCATGCAATGTATTGCAATGCAGGCGGGCCGTTGGATTAGCACCCCACTCCCAGATGAGCAAAACATGGATGCGTCAGCAACCGAAAAAGCGCGTAAGCGCGGGTTTTGCGAATGTGGGAGTCAGGTTGGATGCTCCCTGGAGCGTCCAACTGCACAGGTGGAATAATTTTTGACAGGAACAACGGAAAGGAAGAGACGGTATGCTTTATGTGATCCAGACGGCGCTGGAACTCGGATTTATGTATGCACTGGTGGCACTGGCGCTCTTTTTGAGTTATCGGATTCTGGATATTGCTGATCTGACCACCGACGGCAGCTTTGTGCTGGGGGCGGCGGTGTCGGTCACCCTGGCGGCGGCGGGCCATCCGTTCCTGGCGGTGTTCGCGGCTCTGGCGGCCGGGGCTCTGGCCGGGTATGTGACCGCGTTCTTACAGACCAGGCTGGGGGTTCCCTCCATCCTGGCGGGCATCGTCACCAACACGGGGCTTTACACGGTGAATCTAATGGTCATGGGCTGGAGTTCCAACGTAAGCCTTCTAAAGCAGGAGACGATGTTCACGATGCTTCGGGATACGGGGATCGGAGGAAATTTCCACAAGCTGCTCCTGGCAGCGGGAATTACGGTACTAGTGTCATTACTGCTTATATGGTTTTTGGGAACCAGACTGGGGCTCAGCATCCGGGCCACCGGGGATAATAAGGATATCGTAAGAGCCTCCTCCATCAACCCGGTATTTACCATTTCGGTGGGATTGTGCGTAGCCAATGCCATGACTGCTCTGTCCGGCGCGGTGGTGGGACAGTATCAGAAATCGGCGGATATCAACAGCGGCACCGGGATCGTGGTGATCGGCCTGGCCTGCCTGATCATCGGGGAGACGGTCTTTGGCAGGCGTTCTGTGGGGCGCAATGTGGCAGCGGCCGTGGCGGGCAGTATCGTGTACCGGTTCCTGTACGCCGTGATCCTCAAGACGTCTGTGGTTCCCATCGAGTGTCTGAAGCTGGTCACGGCAGTGGTGGTGGCGCTGGCCATCGCCTCTCCCACCCTAAAAGAGTGGGGAAATTTTCAGAAACGGAAGATCCGCTCCATGCAGAAAGGGGGCAGATAAGTTGTTACGGCTGGAACATATCAAGAAGACTTTCAATCCCGGAACGGTCAACGAAAAGCGGGCGGTATGGGATCTGTCCTTGCACTTAAAGCCTGGAGATTTTACGACGATTATCGGCTCCAACGGCGCCGGCAAATCCACGATGTTAAACGCCATTTCCGGCAGTTTCTATGTGGATGAGGGCTCCGTCTGGCTGGACGGGAAAAATATGACTTTCGTGGAGGAGTATAAGAGAAGCCGGGTGATCGGCCGGCTGTTTCAGGACCCTTTGCGGGGAACGGCGCCCCATATGACCATCGAAGAGAATCTGGCGCTGGCGTACCTGCGGGCGTCAGAGGGAAGTATTCCGTTCAGCCGCATTTCCAGGAAGGACAAAGCATTTTTCCGGGAGCAGCTTTCCCTGCTGGAAATGGGTCTGGAGGACCGTATGAAGCAGCCGGTGGGCCTGCTCTCCGGAGGACAGCGCCAGGCGCTGACCCTTCTGATGGCAACCATGGTGACGCCGAAGCTTCTGCTTCTGGATGAGCACACGGCGGCGCTGGACCCGGGAACCGCGGAGAAAGTTCTGGAGCTGACGACCCGGATTATCGAGCAGAATCAGATTACCTGCCTGATGGTCACCCACAATATGCATCAGGCCCTGGAACTTGGAAATCGGACCCTGATGATGGACGACGGGAAGATTGTGCTGGATGTGGAAGGCGAGGAGCGGGCCCATATGACCGTGACGGACCTTTTGGAGAAATTCCGGAGCAATTCCGGAAAAGATCTGGATAACGACCGGATTCTTTTGTCCGCGGGGCAGGAGAATTGATGGAATGAGAGAGATATATATAAGCACGGCGTGCCGCCCTTAAATTTGGGGCAGTGCGCCGTGTTTATATATCATAAAAGGATTTTTTATCCTTTGTCGGGGCCTTAACATATGCCGATTATCTTATTAACGACTCTCCGGTCCATCTGTATTCTCTGTGCGGACTGCAAATTTATCTGCCAGATCTTGCAACACGTCACCCTTGCTGTCATCCCACGTTCCCCGAAAGAACTCTTTTGGAAGCATCCGGGCCGTCCAGGAGAATGCCGACTCTGTTGATTGTCTCTGGTGTAAACCTTTGTCTGATTCGCAAGGTGCCGAATATGGTCAGATCAATATCAGAGTTATTAAATCCCAGTTGCTGCATGGTCAGTGTGATTGCTCCGATGATGTTTGTCTTGTTCCATCCCATATTTCTCTGCCTTTTTCTTCTCGTCTTTTCTGTTCTCCATTTTTACATTTAATTTTATCTTGTAAATATATATAAAATTTTATTCATAATTCGATATGTATTATAACACATCATTCCACATTATAATATATGTGGAGGAGAGAACATGTTAAAAATTGAGAAACGGGAATATCAGAATAAAACTTTCCGGCTTCCGCTGTCCCTGGTTGAAAGATTGAATCGTCTTGCACAGGAGAAAAATATATCCGTTAATCAGCTGGTTGTAATTTTGTGCGAGTATGGTCTGGAAAATCTGGACAGTGATGACACATAGGTCAGAAGTGATCAGGAATGATACTGTACTTGAACAGAAAAATAAGCAGAAAAATGAATAAAAAGTAGTTGCAATTCTAAAGATACTGTGTTATCATAGTCACATCTGGAGAGACTTCTGAAATCCATATGCGAAAGCATATCAGGGCATATCGCCATGTTTCAGAGTGAAAAATGAATATGGCGGGCTGTGTGGAGGGGAGAAGTCCCGCTGGAAGGGGTTGTCATGGGGAGAAAAGAACATCCGCTGGTATCCTATTGTCAGAAAAATCAGAACTTTGCGGAGCTGATGGATGGCTGGTTGTTTCATGGAGAGGGGAGTATTACTGCGGAGCAGATTAAAGACCAGGACCGCAGGTTCCTGGTCAGAAGCGCCAGGAGCGATACCGGGATCTCTATAAGAAGGTGGAAGGAATAGCGCTCCATTTGCTGATCGGCGTCGAATATCAGCAGCACGTGCATTATGCGATGCCGGTTCGGATGATGGATTATGACAGTGTTTCATAATAACGCTCCGGAAAAAACGAATCGAACAGCTTAGAACAAAAAGAAAATCACGGGCATTCGCCCATAAGATTCCAAAAAAGCAAACAGAATAGATGGAGACGAGGATGATGATGTGGACAGTTTTTCGCCGTCTTCTGCTGTACCCGCATTTGTTGTGGATTGCGCTGGAGGATAGCAGGGAGAGGAAGATCCCAGATGCGCTGCTTCGCTCCCTGCTGTGTCAGGAAGGTGCGCTGCTGCTTCTGGAGAGCATTTTCCAGGAAGATTCGGGCGTCCTTCTGGAAGCGGTCAAAGGATTACTGGCGGGAGGCGGAGCGGCGTTTCTACTTTATCTTGTGACCCGAGGCGGGATCGGAGCCGGGGACGTGAAGCTTCTGATGACGGCAGGTCTCTGTCTTGGGAGCCGGAAGATCATAGAAGCGCAGATTCTGGCAATGTTCCTGGCGTGTCCGGCGTGCATGTATCTTTTCTTTACGAAAAGATGTCGGGAAAAGCAGAGTATCCCGCTGGCACCCTTCTTTCTGGCGGGAATTCTGCTTGCTGATTGTCTGTGGGAGATCCGTGTACTGACCGGATAAGAGAGGAGAAGAAGATGACGTATGAATGGGCATATGGTACCGATCAGGGCAGCAGAAGGAAAACAAATCAGGATTCTATTCTCCTGAAAAAAGCCCTCTGGGGAGAGGAAGAGGCCGTGTTGGCGGTGCTCTGCGACGGTATGGGAGGGCTTTCGAGAGGAGAGCTGGCGAGCGCGTCGGCAGTGCGGGCGTTTTCCCGGTGGTTTGCGGAGGAGCTGCCGAAGCTTGGACGGGAAAATATCCGGGAACAGGCCGTATATTCTTCCTGGGAGGCGCTTTTCCAGAGGCTCAATGCGAAGATCGGCGCTTATGGACAGAGGCGGAATCTACTGCTGGGAACGACGGTGACGGCGGTACTTTTTCTGGGCGGCAGGTACTACATCGCGCATGTGGGAGACTGCAGACTCTATGAGGTTACCAGTCAGCTCGTGCAGCTTACAAAAGACCAGACGCTGGTGCAGCGGGAGGCGGATCTGGGACATCTGACCCCGGAGGAGGCGAGAAAGGATGAGAGAAGCCATGTGCTGCTGCAGTGCGTGGGCGCATCGAAGGAGGTGGCGCCCGTTTATGGGACCGGGAGGACGCCGGAGGGCGCCCGGTATCTGCTCTGCTGCGACGGATTCTGGCGCACGGCTTCCGATCAGGAGCTTTTGCAGGCGCTGACACGGGGGAAGAAAAGGCCTCCGGCAGCATTAAAAAGGGGTCTGAAAGAGATGATCCGCAGGAACCGGGCCAGGGGAGAGCAGGATAATATTACCGCGGCGGTAATTCTGTGCGGCAAAAAAAGCGGACCGGGGGGAGTTCATGCTTAGGATCGGCTCTGTAATTGACGGAAAATACAAGATCCTGAATGTGATCGGCCGCGGCGGTATGAGCGTGGTGTACCTGGCCATGAACGAACGAGTAAATAAGCAGTGGGCGGTCAAGGAGGTCCGAAAAGAGGGCGGCAGAGACCTTCTAATGGACCAAAAAGAGATCGAGATGATGAAAAAGCTTAAGCATCCTCATCTTCCCAGCGTGGTGGATGTGATTGAACACAGAGATTGTCTGCTGATCGTGATGGACTACATCGAAGGGCGCTCCCTCCAGGACCTTCTGGCGGAGCAGGGCGCTCTGCCCCAGGAACAGGTACTCTCGTGGGCGTGCCAGCTCTGCGAGGTGCTGTCCTATCTGCATACCAGAGAGCCGGCGATCATCTACCGGGATATGAAGCCCGCCAACGTGATGTTAAAGCCTGACGGGAACATTATGCTGATCGACTTCGGCGCGGCCCGGGAATACAAGCCCCGGAATCTCAAAGACACCGTTTCCCTTGGGACCAGAGGGTACGCGGCGCCGGAGCAGTACGAACGAACCGGCCAGAGTGACGAGAGGACGGATATCTACTGCCTGGGCGTTATGTTGTTCCAGCTTCTCACCGGGGAAAGTCCCCATGCGCTTCGTCCCATCGGTCAGATTAACCCTTCCTTTTCCTCCGGTCTGGAGGCCATTATCCAAAAATGTACCCAAATCAAAAAAGAGAACCGATATCAGTCCTGCATGGAGCTAAAATATGCGCTGGAGCATTACTGGGAGTGGGACAGCGCTTACCGGAGTAAGTTGAAAAAATCTCTTCTCTGCTTTCTGGCGTTGGCGGTTCTCACGGTACTGTTGGGAGTCGGTGCAGTCGTTTTTCGGGGGATGGAAATAAGGCTGAAAAGGCATAACTATGAAGCGTATCTTCTGGCTGCCGGTCATGCCCTCACCAGAGAGGAAGAGATTGAGAATTATAAAAAGGCGGTGAGTCTGGACCCGGTTCGGGAGGAAGCCTATTTGGCGCTTTTGGAGGATACCTTTCTGGAAGATCAGCTTTTGACTCGGGAGGAGAGCGCAGAGCTTCGGGCCGTTCTGATTGATTATGGGGACGGAAAACGGACCAACGAAGAGCGGTTTCTGGAGAATCCGGAAGGATATGACCGGTTTGCCTATGCAGCAGGGCTGGCTTATTATTATAAGTTTCAGGAAAAGGGGAATAAAAAGTATGCAAAAGGATATCTCGAGATTGCAGCCAGGTCGGAAACTTTGGAAGAAGGACGGAGAGAACGGGCCGAAAGACTTTCGGTGATCGCGGATTATTATGCCAGGGTCGGACTTTTGGACGAGGCGGGAGACGCGTCGGTGACTTACCGGGATTACTGGGAGGACTTGACGGCTCTGTCCGCGGGGAATCTGGTGGAAGCGGACAATGAACGGACAGCGCTGGTCATGTATGGGGAGCTGGTAAGCCAGATGGTTTCGCGTGCGGTCCGGTTTTTGGAGGACGGGGTGAGCAAAGAAGAGATGCAGGCTCAGCTTGGACTGATTCGGACTCATCTGGACACGGATTTTCAGGAGGCGGGGGAGGAGAGCCGGAGAAAAGTCACAGAAGAGATCCGGAAGCTTCAGGAGCAGATCGGGCAGGCGGAAAAGCTGGTAAACTCTGCCTGCCGGAAGGGAGAGGGAGAAGATGGAATTATACCATGAATGGTACCGCATCTGTATGGCGGGAGCCGTCGCGGGGGTATTCCTGTCAGGAGTGCTTTTTGTCCGTCTGGATGTCCGGACCGCCGTCCGGGTACTGACCGGAGACAGGATGCAGAAAGAGGTTTTGGCGGAAAAGAAAAAACAGATCAAAAAGAAGAAAAAGAAAACTGCGGTCAAAGTTCCGGGGGAGGAACAGACGACGCTGATCAAAAGAGATACCAGGTTATTCCGGGTGCTGGAGGAGATTCTTGTGGTACACACGGAGGAACGAATTGAGGCGGTATACGGATACGTACAGGACCCGGTTCAGGAGGAAAGAATGAGAAGAAAAAGATGGAAAGGGACAAAGTTAGTGATTTTTCTGCTTTGCTTTTGCGGCGGGCTGCATGATGTTTTGCCGGCGCGGGCGGAGGAGGAATGGGAGCCAAAGGTCAGCCTTGTATCGGCCGTGAATGATTATGGAACCACGGTGACGGATGAGGAAGGGACTTATTATTTTCGGGAGTCCTTGACGGTCACCCTGTACTTTGCAGAACCGGAAAAGACGGAAGGGGAGACGACAGAGAAAGAGACAGAAGAACAGACATGCAAAGATGCAGGGGAAGAAAAGGCTGACAGACAAGAAGAAGAGAAGCCGGATGGGCAGGAAGGAGAAAAGGAAGATGAAGAGCAGAAAAAAGAGGAAGACAGAGAAGAAGCAGAAGAAGAGGACGACAGGGAAGAGACAGAAAAGCAGGAAATATACTGGATACTTCGAAGAGACGGAGTGGAGCTGGTCGGCGAAGAGGGACTTTATCAGGATCTCCTGCTGGAGGGCGGGATTTACCAGTATACCCTGGAAGCGGTCGGCAAAGAAGGGCTGGAGGAAGTACAGGTACTGACTGTCTGCGCGCAGAAGTACGGGGAGGAGCCGATGGTATCCCTCCGCTTTGATCAGGAACCTGTATCTTCGGAAGGAATGCATTATTTTTCGGAATTGTCGAAGATGACCCTGGAGGCGGAGGCGGCCTGCGGAATTGCGGAAGTCGCGTACCGGACGCCGGACGGAGCATATGTGCCGCTGGAAGCACCGTTCCAGGAGGAACCGTATCTTTTCGGTGAGCAGTCGTCACTGGCCATCCCTTTTTTGGAACAGGAATCTCTGGAAGAAGGACGGCATTCGTATATGTTCCGGGTAACAGACTGTCTGGGGGGAAGCAAAGAAGAGACAGCGGAATTTCTGCTGGATAAAACGCCTCCAGACGGGGAAGTTTTTGTTTCCTATGATTCAGACGGAACGAACGCTTCTGTTGCAAAGGAGACAGGGATTCGAAGGCTGATATCTTCCATCCGGGAATGGCTGTTTGCAAAGACCAGAATCGATTTTTCTCTGTATATAAAGGATGGGACGCCTTCGGGGCAGCAAGGGGCGGAAGCTTCCGGCCTGGATTGGGCGGACCTTCGAAGCCAGATTGAGGCAAAAGAACAATCAATGGAGGTAAGAGACCTTCAGCTTGCGGAGGAAGGGACGGCCAGGTTCTCTTTCGAGGGTACCAGGCGGGAAGGCTATACAAAAGTGACGGGTTGTCTTACGCTGCCCCGCGGCATCGGAACAGACCTTACGGACGCGCTTGTGGTCCGGCGGCTCAAGGACCGGGCCGGGAATATAACGACCGGGGAAGATGGAGAAGGATTTACCGGTACGACGGTGCTGTGTCTGGACCGCACCGCGCCAGTACTTCTTACAGACCTGGGTCCCGGGGTGGTGGATGAGGAGCGAAAATGGATTTTCTACCGGGGGGACGCAGTCATCGGACTTTCTCTCACGGAGGCGAACTACACAGAGACTTTGGATGAAGAGGGACAGGTCTTGTCTCCAAAGGTGACTGTGACCGGCCCGGAAGGGCAGGAAGCAGGTCTGGAGTCGTGGCAGCCGTCCGGAACGGGAGTGTTTTCTTCTATTCGCTTTCCGGCCCTGTCGGAAGGGGGAGAGGCAGTCTACACGTTTGAAGTGGAGTATCAGGACGGAGCGGGAAATCTTTTGGAAAAAGAGGGTGCATTTACCGATTACACGATTATCGTGGATAATCAGGCCCCGGAACTGATTGATTTTCAGACGGAGGGGAAGTCAAGCTGCAGGAAAGACGGCATGGCTGTATACCAGAACCGGGATGGGGCGGACGTGGTGTTCTCATTTGTGCTGAAAGATGCGAAAAGCTACTGGAATCCGGCCCGGGTCCGGCTGGAGGTCTATGATCAGAGTACGGAGGAGCTGGCGGCGGCAGTGGACGGGACAGGGCTTGACTGGCAGGAGGAGGGGGATTTTCACCGGGCCTCGTATGCCTTCGACGGGGCCGAAGGCTTCAGCGCCGCCGCTTACTATGCGGTTCTCACTTATGAAGATTGTGCCGGGAATCCGCTGACGGGAAGCCAGGAATGGACAGATGCGGTATCCGGCGGCAGATATACCGGCAATGCATTCTGGCTGGACCACGAAGCGCCGGTGCTTTCGCTTTCGTACCCTGCGGCGAATCGCCTGGTAAGGGAGGGCGATCCGGACCCGGAGGCAGACGAGAGAGACGCGGTTCCAAAGCCGGGATACACCGCTTATTATGGGAAGGAGGTCCAAGTATTCTTTTTTCTGCGGGAAGCCTGGGCCTGTCCGATCCGTGAAGAAGAGACGCTTGTGGGTCTCCGGGATTTTTCCCTTGTAGTGTTCGGGAAACGGCAGGGGGAACTGGAGCCGAAGGTGGCGTGGAAGCAGACAAAGGAGGGCTATGAGGGCCGCTTTACGCTGGAAAAGGAGGACGGCTATACCTTCGCTCTTTCCTATCAGGACCCGGCGGGAAATCTGCTGGAGGCGGAGGGTGAGGCGGCTGTGTCCGGTCTGGCGGAAGGAAGATATACAAGTCCGGCTCTGGTGGTGGACCGGACAGCGCCGATACTTCGGGCGTCCTACACGGACCAGTCCGGAGCGCCTGTAGACCGCTCTGCCCTTCCTAAGAGAGAGGGGCGTACGTACTTTTCGGAGCCGGTTTTATTGAGGCTGGAGCTACAGGATGAGCATCTTCGCAGTCAGGAAGTAAAGGACGTGCTGAGCGGTCTTCAAGTGTTCGACTGTGCTTCCCGGGTACTGGGGGAGAACAGTGTCGCCCGGTATGTGGAAGGACTGGATGGCAGTCAGCTGATCCCCGGAGCCTGTACCTGGTATGTGCCGCTGTCGACGGAAGGAATCTATCAGATACCCGTGGGGGCGGAGGATCTGGCGGGTAACCGGACGGAGTGGGTCTGGGAGGAGGCCGCCGTGGACAGGACAGAGCCGGAACTGTCCCTGTCCTGTCAGACGGAGCCTTCCGGTTTTCTGGACTTTATCCGCTATGGAGATCTGACATATCTGTTCGCGGACTGCAAGGTGACTGTTACTGCTGCCGCTTCGGATTCCGTGTCCGGAATTCAAAGCATCCGTTTTCTCACAGAAGAGGCGGACGCCGGAGAAATCAATGAATACAAAAAGGAGTTTTCTCCCGCTGAAAAAGGGGAGTTCCAGATGGTATTTCCGGCGTCCGGGGAAGACTTTATGGGGAAGGTGACGGTGCAGGCTTTCGACTGGTCCCGGAACAGGACGGTAAAGTCCGGCGGGCAGATCGTGGAGAGCCGTAAGAAGCACGAGCGGAGCAAAAATCTGACGATCACGACGCTGACCGCTCCTGGACGGACTGTGGGGGATCAGCATTATTATAATACGGATATCCGCTTTCAGGTGCAGGCGGAGGATGCCGGTTCCGGTCTTGGAAAATTGTCGGTGACCGGCGGGACCACCATTGACCGGATGACAGACTACACAAAAGGAGCGGGGGAGATCGTCTGGAAATACAAAGAAGAATTTCTGTTGGAAGCAGCGCAGAATAATGAGAATGCGGTGCCGGTAAGGGCAGAATATCAGGACAATGCGGGCCATATACATACCGCGGAGCAAAGTTACAACATTGATCTTGTTCCTCCCAGAATTCAGGTCACCTATGACCAGAACGATCCGATGGAAGGGAATTATTACTGCCAGATAAGGACCGCCCTGGTGGAGATCCGGGAGCGGAATTTTGATCCGGCGGACGTGGAATTTCAGATCACGAACACGGATGGAGGGATGCCCGGGTTTGGGGGTTGGACCGCTTCCGGTACCGGAGATGACACGCTGCATGTGTGCCCGGTGACCTTTGCGGAGGATGGGGATTACACCTTTTCTCTGGCGGTGACGGATCTGGCGGGGAACCGGACCGAATATGGACAGACGGACGCTTTTACCATTGATCAGACGGCGCCAGTGCTCGCCGTGTCTTTTGATCAGGAGCAGAGCCGGAACGGATTGTATTATGGAACCGGACGGACGGCCAGAATCGAGATTTTGGAACATAATTTTGATCCTTCTTTTGTGGAAGTGTCGGTGACCGCCGAAGACGGGGCGGAGGCGCCGGCGCTGTCCGGATGGAGAACAGCCAGGGATGAAAGCTGGGCGGAACTTTCTTTCCTCGATGACGGAATTTATCAATTTCGGATTGCCGGGACGGATCTGGCTGGAAATCCCATGGAACCTTATGAGACGGAGCGGTTCGTGATCGATCGGACGCCGCCGAAGATCGAGATTACCGGCGTGGAGCATCGGTCGGCCAATCCCGGTCCGGTCACGCCACGGATTCAGTGCTCAGACAGGAATTATGATCTGGGACAGACCAGTATCCGTCTGGAAGGCGTTCAGAATGGAACGATATCGTTCCAGGGCACGAGAGAAGAACGTACGTATGGGATGGACTGTCAGATCGAGGACTTCGCATATACACAGGAGATGGACGATCTTTATCGCCTGCAGGTTACCGCCTGCGATCTGGCGGGCAATCAGAGCGAGGAAGAGATGGTCTTTTCCGTGAATCGTTTCGGCTCGGTCTATACGCTGGATGAGCGGACGAATCTGCTGGCCGGAAACAGGGGGATTTATTATACCAGCGAGGAGCAAGAGCTTGTGGTTACGGAAACCAATGTGGACACGCTGGTATGTAAGGAGATCACCTGCAACCGGGATGGGGCTCTGCGCACACTGACGGAAGGGGAGGATTATACGGTCCGGGAGAGCGGCACGGACGAGAGCTGGAAGCAGTATGAGTATACTATTTTTAAAAATAATTTTGAGGAGGAGGGGATCTATGTCCTGACGATCTATTCGGAAGATCAGGCCAGGAACGCGTCGGACAATGACACCAAAGGAATGCGGCTGGAATTCGCGGTGGACAAGACGCCTCCGTCAATCCTCTTATCCGGCGTCGAGGACGGCGGGCAGTATCGGGAGGAGGGCCGGGAGATGACCCTGGATGTGGAGGACAATCTCTGCCTTACAAAAATGCAGGCCAGAATCAATGGGATTCCCTCTACCTATTATGCCTCCGAAGTTCTGGAAGCAGGAGGAAGAATCCGATTGATGACAGGAAGCAGGAATCAATGGCAGACCATACAGGTTACCGCCTGGGACGCGGCGGGGAATCAGGCCTTTACCGACACCCGCCGTTTTCTGATCACGCCGAATCTTCTGATACAGTTTTATATGGACAGACCGCTGTTTTATGGGACGTCGGGCATTTTGTTGCTGTCAGGAACGGCAGGGACGGCAATTTGGATGCTCAGAAAGCGGAAATATCAGAATAGACGTTGATTTTTCTTATGAGTCAGTATTATAATATCTCTTAGTACAGGGAGGCGTGATAGATGATGACAATCATGTTTGTATCCCTTGGCTGCGACAAAAATCTGGTGGATTCTGAGGTAATGCTGGGACTTTTGTCGGAAAAGGGATATGGATTTACAGACGAAGAGGCGGAGGCGGATGTGATCATTGTGAACACCTGCTGCTTCATCGGCGACGCCAAGGAGGAGAGCGTCAATACGATCCTTCAGATGGCAGAGTGGAAAAAAGAAGGAAAATTAAAGGCGCTGATTGTGACCGGCTGTCTGGCGGAGCGTTACCGTCAGGAAATTCTCGAGGAAATTCCGGAAGTGGACGCGGTGCTTGGGACGACGGCCTACGACCAGATCGTAAACGTGATGGAGGAGGCGCTTGGAGGAAAGCAGCTTCTGGAATGCCGGGATCTGAACCGGCTGGTGTTAAGCGACGCCAGGAGAATTCTGACCACCGGCGGACACTATGCGTACCTGAAGATTGCGGAAGGCTGTGACAAGCACTGCACCTACTGTATCATTCCGAAGCTTCGGGGCAGTTATCGAAGCGTTCCTATGGAGCGGCTTTTAAAGGAAGCGCAGGAGCTGGCGGACCAGGGAGTCAAAGAGTTGATTCTGGTCGCTCAGGAGACCACCCGGTACGGGGTGGACCTCTATGGGGAAAAAAGTCTGCACCGCGTGTTGAAAGAGCTCTGCAAAATCAAGGGAATTCGATGGATTCGGGTACAGTACTGCTATCCGGAGGAAATTTACAGGGAACTGATCGAGACTATCAAAGAGGAGTCTAAGATCTGCCGCTACCTGGATCTTCCCATTCAGCACGCGTCCGATCCGATCTTAAAACGCATGGGAAGAAGGACCAGAAGTCAGGATTTAAGAGAGATCATCGGAACCCTTCGCCGGGAGATCCCGGATATCTGTCTTCGGACCACATTGATCAGCGGATTTCCCGGTGAGACGAAGGAGGATCATGAGGAACTGCTCGCGTTTGTCGATGAGATGGAGTTCGACCGGCTGGGCGTGTTCGCCTACTCCCCGGAAGAGGGAACAAAGGCGGCGGATATGGAAGGGCAGATCCCCGAGGAAGAGAAAGAAGAGCGCCGGGAGGAAATCATGGAGCTTCAGCAGGAGATCTCTTTTGAAAAAGCCCAGGAGATGATTGGAAAAGAACTCTGGTGCATGGTGGAAGGAAAAGTGGCGGACGAATCTGCCTATGTGGCGCGAACCTACAAAGACGCGCCGGATGTGGACGGGTATCTGTTTATACAGACTGTCCGGGAGCTGATGTCCGGAGATTTTGTAAAGGTTCGGGTGACCGGGGCGGAAGAATATGATTTGATTGGAGAGATTGCGGATGAATTTACCGAATAAACTGACGGTACTTCGGGTACTGATGATTCCTTTTTTTGTATTGTTCGCGCTGGTGGACGCGGTTCCCGGATACAGCAGATACATCGCTGTTCTGATCTTTATTCTGGCCAGTCTGACGGATCTTCTGGACGGAAAGATTGCAAGAAAGTACAACCTGGTTACGAATTTTGGGAAGTTCATGGACCCTCTGGCAGACAAGCTCTTAGTCTGCGCGGCGCTGATCTGTCTGGTGTCTCAGGGGTTGCTTCCTGCCTGGATGGTGATCGTTATTATCAGCCGGGAGTTTATCATCAGCGGTTTCCGCCTGGTGGCCTCGGACAATGGAGTGGTGATTGCAGCCAGCTACTGGGGAAAGTTCAAGACGACCTTCCAGATGCTGATGATTATCTTTCTGCTTCTGGACTTCGGTGGAGCCTTTCTGTGGATCAGTCAGGCAGTGACCTGGATTGCTTTGATCCTGACGGTGGTGTCGCTGCTTGATTATGTTATAAAAAATAAACATGTGATTTTGGAGGGAAACATTTAGAAATGGAAAAGGAAACGCAGAGCTATTCTTATTCAAAAACCGTAAAAATATGCGGGATGCAAGAAAAAGAAGTGAAAGAGAAGATTCACGATCTGCTGGAGGGGAAAGGTCAGCCGGTCTTTCGATTTACCGTCTGCCCGGGAGAAGTGATTGTACGGATTGAAGGTCAGGGAAGCACGGAAGAAGAGGCCAAAGGTCCGGTCAAAAGCGCGGTCCGGGATTTGAAAATCCGCTTGGGCAGCAGCATCTATTCCACTAGTTCGTCGGTGACCCTGGAAGAAACCATCGTTCAGCTTTTAAAAGAGCAGGGAATGACGATTACCATGGTGGAATCTTGTACAGGGGGGATGTTAAGCGCCCGTCTGACCGACGTGGCGGGCGTCTCTGAAGTCTTCAAGCAGGGCTATGTGACCTATTCCAACAAAGCAAAGAGAAAGCTGATCGGCGTTAAAAAGATGACCCTGAAAAAATATACGGCAGTCAGTGAACAGACCGCTTTTGAGATGGCCAGAGGCGGAGCGGTGCTCACAGGGGCGGACGTGTGCCTCAGCGTGACCGGCTACGCGGGACCGGCCACAGAGGAAGATCAGCAGATCGGCCTGGTCTATATCGGTTGTAACGTAAAAGGGAAGATTGTGGTGGAGGAATTCCACTTTGAGGGAGACCGCAGGGCCATCAGGGAGCTGGCGACTGCCCATGCTCTGATTCTGCTGCGCAGGTGCATCCTGGAGAATTATAAAATATGAGATACCATAATATAACAAAAGAAGACATGCTGAATGGAGACGGGCTGCGGGTGGTGCTGTGGCTGGCAGGCTGCGCACATCACTGCAAAAATTGTCAGAATCCCATCACCTGGGACCCGGAGGGGGGACTTCCTTTTGACGAGGCGGCAAAACAGGAATTGTTTGCCGAACTTGACAAGGATTATATCAGCGGAATTACGTTCAGCGGGGGAGATCCTCTCTATCCGGCTGGCAGAGAGGAATTGTATGCGCTGATCCAGGAGGTCAAGGAGCGTTATCCTCATAAGACCATATGGCTTTATACCGGATATCTGTGGGAAGAGATCCGGGATCTGCCCCTGATTTCCTGTCTGGATGTGGTGGTGGATGGTCCTTTTGTGGAAGAATTAAAGGATAATAACCTTCCCTGGAAAGGAAGTTCCAATCAGAGAGTCATTGATGTAAAGACCACTCTGCAGCTTAAGAAGACGGTGCTCTACGCTTAAACATACCACCGAGGAGACATAAAATGGAGACAATCAAGATAAAATATTTTTCAGAAGAGATCGAACGGCTTGGCTATGTGGCCGGAAAATCTGACTGGATCGACTTGCGCAGCGCAGAGGAGGTTGTGATGAAAGCGGGGGAGTTTCGCCTGATTCCTCTGGGAGTCGCCATGAAGCTGCCGAAAGGCTATGAGGCCCATGTCATTCCAAGAAGCAGTACATACAAGCACTACGGGATTCTGCAGACGAATAGCTGCGGACTGATTGACGAGAGTTACTGCGGCGATCAGGATCAGTGGTTTTTTCCGGCGCTGGCCATGAGAGATACGGTGATTCATGTCAATGACCGGATCTGTCAGTTTCGGATTATGAGGCATCAGCCGGAGATTTCTTTTGAGGAGACGGAAGAACTGACGGGAGAGAATCGGGGCGGATTCGGGAGTACCGGCAGACAATAACAGGTGGAGGGGAATATCATGGCATGTACAATGTTTGCTGCGATTGATGTTGGAAGTTATGAAGTGAATCTGAAGATTTATGAGCTTTCCACAAGAAAGGGTATCCGTGTGGTCAATCAGGTCAAGCACCGGATGGAGTTGGGGAAGGATACCTATGCCATCGGCAGGATTGGTACGGAGATGGTGGATGAGCTGTGCCGGGTATTTTTGGATTTTCAGCGGATTATGAAGGAATTCGGAGTGGAAGATTACCGGGCCTGCGCCACCAGCGCCGTACGGGAATCCAAGAATCACATCGTCCTTCTGGATCGGATCTATCTGAAGACCGGGATTCGGCTGGAGGTACTGAACAATGCGGAACAAAGATTCTTAGGCTATAAGTCCATCGCGTCCAACTCCGAGCGGTTTCAGGAGATCATCGAAAAAGGGACGGCCATTGTGGACGTGGGGGGCGGAAGCATCCAGCTGTCTCTCTTTGACAAAGATAATCTGGTGACGACCCAGAACATTCGTCTGGGGACCCTGAGGCTTCGGGAACGTCTGGCGGATGTGGTGACGGAGCGGACTGTCCGCTATGCAGGAGCCATCGAGGAACTTCTAAATAATGAGATGCGGACGTACCGGAAATTCTACTTAAAAGACCGCAACATCCGCTATATGCTGCTGGTGGGTAGCTATATTCAGTACATCAACAAATATATTCATAAAGACAAAGAAGTCAACCAGATCACCAGGGAAGAGTTTATCACTTTCTACGATGAATTCATCCAGAAGGGAACGCTTGCCATGGCGGCCCGGATGGGAATCTCCATGGAGAACAGCACCCTTCTTCTGCCGACCATGGTGATCTACCGGAGACTTTTGGAGGAGACCGGAGCGGAGAATGTGGTGATTCTTGGGATGGACTTAGGAGACGGTCTCGCCTTTGATTACGCCGAGCGGAAGAAGATCTTAAAACCCCGGCATAATTTTGAAAATGATATCACCGAATCGGCCAGAAATATCGCCAAGCGGTATCATACAAACCGGAATCACACCCAGGTGATCGAGCGCCTGGCCCTGTCCATTTATGACAAGATGAAGCAGATTCACGGCCTTGGCAGAAGGGAACGGCTGCTTCTGGAGATTGCCGCTCTTCTTCATGACTGCGGAAAATATATCAATATGTCCCAGACGGCCCAGTGCTCTTACAACATCATCATGGCCACGGAAATCATCGGCTTGTCTCATGTGGAACAGGAGATTGTAGCTAATACGGTCCGTTTCAACAGCGGAGACGTTCTTCCCTTTGAAGAACTGGCAGGCAGCTCCCTTCTGGAGCGCAGCGAATACATGACGATCATCAAACTGGCGGCAATTCTTCGGCTGGCCAACGGACTGGATCGGAGCCATAAACAGAAGATCAAAGAGGTCAAGCTCAATATTAAGGATAATCACACCATGCAGATTCTGGTGAATTCCGAGGAAGATCTGACACTGGAGCAGGCTATGCTGCCGGAAAAAACAGATCTGTTTGAAGAGGTGTTCAGCATTCGGCCGGTGCTGAAGGCGAAGAAGCCGAGTTAGGAGGAGCAAGAGTGAAGAAGGAATATATGAAACCGGAGTATTTTGAAAACCGGGAATTAAGCTGGCTTGGGTTTAACGAACGGATTCTGGGAGAGGCGAGAGACAAAGGAAATCCGCTCTTTGAGCGGCTGAAATTTCTGAGCATTACTGCCTCGAACCTGGATGAATTTTTTATGGTGCGCGTAGCTTCTCTGAAAGACATGGTCAACGCGGAGTATTCCAAAAAAGATTTTTCCGGCATGACGCCGCAGCAGCAGCTGGAAGCGATTCACGACCGGGTGCACAGCTTTGTCGGCACCCAGTATTCTACCTGGCAGCGCTCCCTGCTTCCGGGGCTTCGGCAGTGCGGCCTTCAGGTGGTGGAAGACTACCGGGAGCTGAATGGGGAGCAGGCAAAATATGTGGATCAGTATTTTGTGGAGAATGTGTATCCGGTACTTACGCCCATGGCGGTGGATTCTTCCAGGCCGTTTCCGCTGATCGTGAACAAGACGCTGAACCTGGGAGCACTTTTGAAAAAGAAAAATGAAGAGGACGCCGAACTGGAGTTTGCCACCGTCCAGGTTCCTTCGGTGCTTCCAAGAATCATCCGCATTCCTTCGGTGGAGAAGCATGTGGAATCTGTGATCCTTCTGGAGGAGATGATCGCCCGGAATATGTCCCAGCTGTTCTTAAGCTATGATGTGCTCTGCGTACATCCCTACCGGATTATGCGCAACGCGGATCTGACCATTGACGAGGATGAGGCTTCCGACTTGTTAAAAGAGATTCAGAAGCAGTTAAAGAAGCGCCAGTGGGGAGAAGTGATCCGCCTGGAAGTGGACGAAAAGATTGACAAGCGTCTTTTAAAGATCCTGAAAAGGGAATTCGCCATTAAGGAAGACGGAATCTACCGGGCGTTCGGTCCGCTTGACCTGACCTTTTTGATGAAGATGTACGGGCTGGAGGGCTTTGAGGCTCACAAAGAGGCAAAACACGTTCCCCAGCCGGTGCCGGAGCTGACGGGAAAAGCGGATATCTTTGAAGAAATTCGCGAGGGGGATATCCTGCTGCACCATCCTTACCAGACCTTTGACCCGGTGGTGGATTTTGTACGGAAAGCGGCCAAAGATCCGGATGTGCTCGCCATCAAGCAGACCCTGTACCGGGTCAGCGGCAATTCTCCCATCATCGCGGCTCTGGCTCAGGCGGCGGAGAACGGCAAGCAGGTGTCGGTGCTGGTGGAGCTTAAAGCCCGGTTTGACGAGGAGCACAACATCGCCTGGGCGAAGATGCTGGAGCGGGCGGGCTGTCATGTGATCTACGGCCTGGTGGGCCTCAAAACCCACAGCAAGATTACCCTGGTGGTCAGAAGAGAGGAAGACGGTATCCGCCGATACGTCCATCTGGGCACTGGCAATTATAATGACTCCACGGCCAAGCTTTACACGGATGTGGGGCTTTTGACCTGTTCCGAGTCCATCGGGGAGGACGCCACCGCCGTCTTCAATATGCTCTCCGGTTATTCCGAGCCGGCCAACTGGAACAAGCTCTCTCTGGCGCCTCTGTGGCTTCGGGGGCGTTTTCTTGACATGATCGAGAGGGAGACGGCTTACGCGAAAAGCGGTGAATCGGCCCATATCATCGCCAAGATGAATTCCCTGTGTGATCCGGAACTGATCGCGGCCCTCTATGAGGCCAGCGCGGCGGGGGTACAGATCGAGCTGATCGTGAGGGGCATCTGCTCGCTGAAGGTCGGGATTCCGGGCATCAGTGAGAACATACAGGTGCGCTCCATCGTGGGAAGCTTTCTGGAACACAGCCGGATCTATTATTTCTTAAATGGTGGGCAGGAGGAGGTCTACCTGGCCAGCGCGGACTGGATGCCCAGAAATCTGGACCGACGGGTGGAGATTCTGTTCCCTATAGAACAGGAACCGTTGAAAAGAGAAGTAATGCATGTTCTGAAGATTCAACTTCAGGACACCTTAAAGGCTCAGATCAAACAGTCGGACGGGAGTTACGAGAAAGTGGACCGGAGGGGGAAGCAGGCGCTTTCTTCCCAGGAGTATTTTATCGAATACGCAAAGAGCCTGAACACACCCAGGGAAGACGTGGTTCATGACCGGGTGTTTGTTCCGGCAGAGCCTATAGGAGATTCTGCAGATGACGAATAAAAAAGCATTGTTTTTGGACATGGACGCCACCACCCTGAATGACGACGGAGTCTTGCCCGAGGAGAATCGGGAGGCGATAAGAAAGTGCATCGAAGCAGGGCACCTGGTGGTCATCAATACCGGAAGGACGCCCTCCAGCGCGGAATATCTGCGGTCGCACTATGGACTGGGAGAACTGGGGGTGCGTTATATGCTCAACTGCAACGGCGGCGCGATCATGGACTGTGAGAAAGGAGAACTATTGTTCGAGAGAACGCTTCCCCTGGAACAGGTGCGTCAGCTTGTGGATGCGGCCAGAGAGGAGGAGCTCTATATTCAGACCTATCTGGGAGGCAAGGTCTTGAGTGAGCGGGGAGACGACAATCTGAAATATTATGCCAGACGGACGCAAATGGATGTGATTGTGGTGCCGGATATCAAAGAGGCGCTTCATGAGGAGCCCTGCAAGATGCTGGCCATCGACCTTCAGAACGAAGAAAAGCTCCATGGATTCATCCGGAAGATGGCAAAGTGGAGCCAGGACAAGGTGGACATGTATTTCAGCAACCGGTGTTATCTGGAGATTGTGCCAAAAGGAGTCAACAAAGGCTCCGGCATGATCCGGTTCTGCGAGCTTTTGGACATCCCTCTGGAGAATACGGTGGCGGCAGGAGACGAGAACAATGACATTCCCATGCTCCGGGCGGCGAAGATCGGCTGTGCGGTGGCCAATGCCATGGAGGGAGTGAAAGCAGCGGCGGATTACGTGACAGAGCGGGACAACAACCATTGTGCCGTAGTGGAAATTATAGAAAAATTCATTCTATAATTTGGCAGGAAGAAAACGATATCGTAGAAAAACGACCATCCAGACAAGAAAAAGTTTGGATGGTCGTTTTTTCTGTTATAGCTTAATCCGGAACAACAGCCGCTTCAGGGCATTCCAGCGAAAAGGAATCAAAGGATAGAGATAGCCCTTTCCCGAGAAGGTCCGGCAGGTAATCAGACATATAAAAATGCCGAGAAGTCCGGCCAGGAAGCCAAAAAGTCCGAACCAGCAGGTCAGAACGAGAAGCAGGATGCGCATGAATTTGATTGCGTAGTTTAATTCAGCGTTGGACTGGGAGTAGTTGGCAATGGTCACAAAGGCCATGTAGAGCATCACTTCACTGTTGAACCAGCCGGAGTTGACGGCAAATTCACCGATCACCAGACCGGCGATGACGGATAAGGGCGTGCTCAGCATATCCGGGGTGTGGATGGCGGCGAGCCTGAGTCCGTCGATGGCCAGCTCCAGCAAAAGAAACTGCCAGATCAGAGGAATATTCACCGTATCCTGCACCTGAATGAACTGAAACCCCTCCGGAATCCAGGCCGGATGCTGCATCAGAAGCAGAAACAGCGGAGTCAGCACCAGGGAAATGAGCATAATCAGGAACCTGGACAGACGAAGATAGGTTCCGGTAATGGGAGGAAAATAATAGTCGTTGGCCTCTTCGGTGATGGAAAAAAGGCTGGTGGGAAGGATGATGGCCGACGGAGAGTTATCCACCAGAAGGACGATATTGCCTTCCAGGATGGAAGCCGAAGCCGTATCCGGCCGCTCGGTCAGGTGATAGCGGGGGAAGGGATTGAACCAGTGGCCCGGCAGGAGAAGCTCGCTTAAGCTTTCCTGATTCATGGTCAGAGCATCGACGGACAGGGAAGAAATCCGCTCCCTTAGTTTTTTCAGGCAGACCCGGTCCACCCGGTCGTCCATATAGCAGAGGACCACGTCCGTGAGGGAGCTTTTCCCTACCGTCTGCATCTCCATGCGCAGTTTCGGAGAGCGGATGCGCCGCCGGATGAGCGCGGTGTTGAAGACCACCGTCTCCACGAATCCGTCCCGGGACCCCCGGAGGGTCCGGTCTTTAAAAGGCTCTTCCACGCTTCTGGCCGGGTAAGTCCGGCAGTCGATGGCCAAACTGTCCGGCATACCGTTTATGAAGAGACAGGGGACTCCGGAGAGCAGATTTTTCTCCACGTCTTCAAAGGAGTCAAGCACCTCGGTCTCAATGTAGGGGAGTGCCTGCATCTGGAACTGCTCCGGCGTATCCGGCAGATCTTCTTCTTTCAGGCTGTAAAAATATTCCAGAATCTTTTCCAAAATATCGTCTTTTGCCAGTCCGTCGATAAAAAACAGGCTGGCGGCATGCCCTGCGATCAGCAGGTGCTTTTCCAGAATGTCAAAATTTTCGTCCGACCCCAGGGTTTTCCGAAGGGCAGAGACATTTTCTTCGTAGCTTTTGAATAATGAACGCAAAGTATCACCTCTGGGTTAGTATACCCGGAGAGTGGTCAATCATATTCGGAAGAGTTCAGAATCTTTTGAAATTCCTCAAAAGTAATCTCATTATTCTTTGCCCGCTCCAATGCTTTTTTCGCCATGGAGGACCATTTCTTGAAGTTCTTTTCCGAGGACGGCTTGTTTTTCAGATTGCGCTGCTTCTTGGTATTGTGCTTTTTGTAGGCTTTTCGGTAGTACTGAGTTAGCTCGTCGGATTTTAACTTTTTCTCGTGGTAGAGCTCCCGGCAGCTTTTATTCTTCTCCCATATGCGTGAACAATAGATCTCATCGCTGCGGTTGTAGGGAGAGAAGTAGCGGTTGCAGTAGCGGCAGCGCCTTACATGGATATTCTTGGATACCAGTGTGAAAAAGGAGTAGATACAGGCGGTGTAGACGTCCTCGATGGTCTGGATGTTCAGATTCAACGTCAGTTCTACTTCTTTTTTCTGTACTTTCTGCAGATATTTAGAGTATGCTTTCCGTGAATCTGCGTTTTGAAACAGATGAAAATAATCTTTGGACGAAAAGGTCCGCTGGTATAACTGATCGATGGGGCTGATGGGCTGGGACAGATGCTCCAGCGTCTCTCCTGGAATGATGGATTCCTTTTCCGACAGGTTCAGAAAGACTTTCATAGA
Source organism: uncultured Lachnospiraceae bacterium (assembly GCA_910584945.1). Classification (GTDB taxonomy): domain Bacteria; phylum Bacillota; class Clostridia; order Lachnospirales; family Lachnospiraceae; genus Hominiventricola. The sequence continues at coordinate 34,648 of CAJUDY010000018.1, forward strand.
GTCGTTCAGCAGAAAGCTGGTGTCAAATAAGGTCTGATAGAGATACGTACGCTTGTTCGGATGCATCTCTGCCTGTTCGGGAAAGGCCGAGTTGTCCAGACAGAAGGCGACGGCGTTGTTCATGGATGTAATAAAAGAGCTGATAATGTCGAAGAGGCGGATCTCCTCCAGGATCGCTTTTCTCGTCAGGTCCCAGTAGAGGCGCATCTTCTCCAGGCGGGTCTCTTCCCCGACCGACGCGGAATCCAGCAGATATTCCTTGGTAGCATAAAAGATATACCAGCGGTGGTAGAAGAGAACCTGGCTGTTGAACACGACGGATTTCCAGATAATATCCGTGTCGGCCAGTTCCTGATAGATGTCGTGGATGAAGTCCAGATAGTACTGAATCTTATCAAAGTCCTGGCAGTCTCTGGTGAGATAATCGTCGATGCGGTGATAGTGGCTGCAGATTTTTTGGAATGTTGTTTTGTTGGATTCCAGAAAATCCAGCAGGTGCTGTCCAAGAGAAGTTTCCGTCTGTTCCGTACACAGGTAGTCTTTGGAATCCGTTCTGGTCTGTCGAAAATAGTTGAAATATTCCCGGTTGGATTCCAGCAGAATCCGCAGTTTTCCAAAGGTTTTCTTGCGATCTGTAAGCATACGCCCGCCTCCTTCTGTGTTGACAAAGCCTAAATTATTTATCCATAATCCACAAAATGAATCCGTAAAAGATTGATTATTTGTGTAAGTTATATATAATAGGGGCAAGATATCTCAAAAAGTTTTTAAGTCCATAATCAGTATAACACTTTTTGTGGCAAAATTACAGGACCTGTAGAAACAAAATCGAAACCGTGAAAATGCGTTACTTTTCAGAACCATGCCGCCGGACGCCCAATGCAGACAGATAATCCTTACAGACCCCGCTTGCGCTTAGTGAGAGGACGCAGCGGTACTAAGGGTGCAAAGGACGCACCCTAAGGACCGGCGCCTCTCAATGGGGCTTTCAGGAATATCAGTCTGCATCGGGCTGGACATTGGCAGACATGTAAAAAGTAACAAAAAATGTGGAACTAAGATAGGAGGGTTAAGGGCATGAAACCTTATGTAGTAATTGAATGGAACGACACCGAGACAGAAGCGAAGGGGTGGCTTTGTATCTTTAATTTTGTGAAAGGATATTCCGGAGGCGGTATCCGGATGCATCCGTCGGTGAACAAGGAAGAGGTGATCCGTCTGGCGGAGATTATGGCGTACAAGAGAAACGCCTGTGAGAACGTCTGCCAGGGCGGCGCGAAGGCCGGTATCGCCTACGACTATAAAGCGCCGAACGCATATGATGTGCTGAAGCGGTTCATCATCGCTATGCGTCCCTATATCGATATCGGATTGTCCATGGGCTCGGACCTAGGAACCAAATACGAGGATGTGTATGGGATCTTCGACGAGCTTGGGATGGGCAGGCCCCAGACCAAATCCATGAAGAAGAATCCGATTGTGGAGCAGGGACAGAAAAATGTCAGAAAGCTTCTCCAGAGCAAGTACGACGGCTGGCTGGTGAACGATGTGACCACCGGGTTCGGCGTGGCGGTGTCCGCCGACGAAGGCTGGAAGCAGATTGACGGGACTCCGGGAGCGTCTGTGGTGGTGCAGGGATTCGGATGCGTGGGCTTAAGCTGCTGCTATCGTCTCCATCAGCTGGGATACAAGATCGTCGGGATTGCGGACGCCAACTGCTTCGTCTATTGCGAGAACGGTCTCGACGTCCCCGGCCTGATCGCCAATGTGAAGCCCAAAGGGGAGATGGATCAGGATAAATTCGATCCTTCCTGGAAGGTGATGCCCAATACGGCATGGATGGACGTTCCCTGCGATATCCTGGTTCCCGTGGCGCTGGAGGACGTGATCAACGAAAAGAACGCGGATCAGGTAAAAGCAAAACTGATCTGTGAGGGAGCGAATATCCCGGTGGATTACAAGGCGGACCCGATCCTTCACAAAAAGGGCATCTGGGATATCCCGGATTTCATCGCCAATGTAGGCGCGGTCCGTTTCTTCTATACGGTGACCTTCGGCGTGATCGAGGCGACGCCGGAATCCGTGATCCAGGACATCGAAGACCTGTGCCGCAGAAATGTCAGCAAACTGTTTGAGAAATCCAGAGAGACCGGAAGATTCCAGAGAGAACTGGCATTCGAGATTTTTGAGCCGTCCATCCAGGACGAGCCGGAGTGCTGACCTGTCAATCAGAAAAAAACCGGCGGCTCCCATAAAAAGCCGCCGGAAATTCAGGGGGAATTCATATGCTGTTCATAGAAAAAACAAAATGCAAGGCATGCGGGTACTGCGTGGCCGCATGTCCCAAAGAAGCCCTGTTCTGGGGTGACGAAGTGAATGAAAAAGGCTATAAGGCAGTCGCTGTGGACCTGGAGAAATGTGTGGAATGCGGCACCTGCTATACGGTCTGCCCGGATACGGTATTCACCATAAAGGAGGCGTAGGAAGATGAAAAAGTTGATGAAAGGCAATAACGCGCTGGCGGAAGCGGCGATCCTGGCAGGCTGCCGTTTCTTCGCGGGCTATCCGATTACACCCCAGACGGAGATTCTGGAGTATCTGGCCAAAAATCTTCCGGAGCGCGGCGGACATTTTGTCCAGACCGAGTCCGAGCTGGCAGGCATCAATATGATCGTGGGAGCGGCGGCCACCGGTTTCCGGGCTATGACCAGTTCTGCGGGTCCAGGATTTTCCTTAAAGCAGGAGGGGATCTCCTACCTGTGCTCCATGGAGCTGCCGGCGGTCATCGTGGACGTCATGCGCTACGGCATCGGCCTTGGAAATATCGTCCTCGGACAGGGAGACTACTTCCAGGCGGTCAAGGGCGGCGGCCACGGCGGCTATAAGGTGCCGGTCTATGCGCCCTCTTCGGTGCAGGAGAATGTGGACTATATCACTCTGGCCTTCGACACGGCGGAGGCGTACCGGACGCCGGTGCTTCTTTTAAGCGACGGCGCCATCGGCCAGATGGCGGAGTCCGTGGAGCTTCCGGAGGCGAAGGAGCATGATCCTGACAAGTACGACTGGACGCTGAAGGGAAGAGACGCGGCTCATCCCACCGGCCGGAAGATGACAGACCGGATTTATTATGATTTTAAATACAATGAATACGATCCCCATATTCGGGAGCGTTACGGGAAGATGGAAGAGGAACTTCAAAAGTGGGAGGAGATCGAGCTTGCGGACGCGGAAGTGATCCTGGTCAGCTATGGCATCAGCTCCCGGGTGTGCAAAGAGGCCGTGAAGCTGGCGAGAAGGAAAGGCTGGAAGGTCGGTATGATCCGACCGATCACTCTGTGGCCTTTCCCGAAAAAAGCCTTTGAAAAGACCAACCAGACCGCAAAAGCATATCTGTCCGTGGAGATGAACGCGTGCGGACAGATGGTGGAGGATGTGGCGCTCTACGGACGGGGCGTTTCGGTCTATTCCTATCCGTCCGGCCGGGTGATCGCAGATCCAGAGGTGATCTTACAGAAGATCGCGGGAATATTTGACGGAACAGAAAAGGAGGTATTCTGATTATGGCAGCAGAGAGAAAAGCTCCCAGTACCATATACGGCGTGAACAGCTTCTGTCCGGGATGCGGACATGGAATCGTGGTTCGCCTGGTGGCGGAAGTCGTGGAAGAGATGGGACTGGCGGAGAATACCATCGGCGTACTGGCGGTGGGGTGTTCCTGTCTTACGAACCGCTACCTGGCGCTGGACCTTTTACAGGCGGCCCACGGACGTGCGGCGGCCTCTGCAGGAGCGATTAAGAGATGCCGTCCGGAAAAGCTGGTCTTCACCTACCAGGGAGACGGCGACGCGGCTTCCATCGGGATCGCGGAGACCCTTTATAGCGCTCAGAGAAACGAAGGCTTTACCCAGATCATCGTGAACAACGGAGTCTATGGAATGACCGGCGGTCAGATGTCCCCGACCACGCTGGTGGGGCAGAAGACCACCACTTCTGTGAAGGGAAGGGATCCCCAGGTGGCGGGCATGCCCCTTAAGATCTCCGAGCTGATCAGCAACTTCGACGTGGCTTATCTGGCGAGGGGCTCCGTACATAACGCAGCAAACATTCGCAAGACGAAAAAATACATTCAGAAAGCCTTTGAGACCCAGATGAATCAGGGCGGATACACCTGTGTGGAAGTGATTTCCCCGTGTCCGACCAACTGGCATCTGACGCCCATTCAGGCGGTGGACCGGATTGAGAACGAAGTGCTTGCCTACTATCCCCTGGGAGAATTTACGAAAGGAGGTGTCCGGTAATGTTGCAGCAGTTTATCTTTGCAGGCTTTGGCGGACAGGGAATCTTGACAGCCGGGCTGCTGCTGGCCAACACCGCTTCTGTACATGGAAAGGAAGTCATCTGGATGCCGTCCTACGGCTCGGAGATGCGGGGCGGCACGGCCAACTGCAGCGTGAAGATCGACGACGAGATGATCTCCAGCCCCTTTATCAAGAAGATTGACTATCTGGTGGTGATGAACAAGCCCTCTCTGGACAAGTTTCTTCCCCAGGTAAAAGAGGGCGGGACCGTGATCATGGATTCCTCCATCATCACCGACGCGCCCGAGATGCCCGGACTTCATAGGGTCTGTGTACCGGCGAACGAGATCTGCGAGAAGTTAAAGAATGCAAGAGGCGCCAACATCTGTATGCTGGGAGCCCTGGCAGGCAGCAGCGACCTCTTTACCAAAGAGGAGTATGAGGCAGGTATCAATGATTATTTTGCCGGAAAGCCTCAGTTCCACGAAGGCAATATGGCGGCGTTCGAGGAGGGTTATCAGTGCGCGAAAGGAGAATAAGCCAGATGGATTTGAAGAAATTACTCCGGCCCTCCAGCATCGCGGTGATCGGCGCCAACGATAAAAATGGTTTTGGAAAGTCCACCTGTATGAACCTTCTGTCTTCTCCTTTGAAAGATCATATCTATTTTGTGAATCCTAAGAGAGAAGAGTTGTTCGGGAAGAAATGCTATCCGAACATCCGGGAACTTCCGGAAACCATCGACATGTGCATCGTCATCCTGAATAAAAAGCTGGTATCAGGCGCTCTCGAGGAAGCGGCTTCCGTGGGCTGCAAGACCGCAGTCGTATATGCCAGCGGTTATGGAGAGACCGGCGACAAAGAGGCGGAGCAGGAACTGAGAGACTTGTGCAGAAAGCATGATCTGGCGGTCATGGGTGTCAACTGCGCCGGGTACATCAACAACCTGGATGGGATCTTTGCCTTCGGCATGCTGGTGAAGAGGGAGGCGGTTCCGGGAAATATTGCGATCATCTCCCAGTCCGGCAAGATCTGCCTGAATATGATGCAGATGGATCATATGAATTATTCCTATCTGATCTCCAGCGGGAACAGCACCTGCATCCATATCGAGGACTACCTGGAGTATCTGATCGAGGATGACGAGACCAGGGTCATCGGTCTCTATCTGGAAGGGGTCAAAGATCCTGAGAAATTCACCAGAGTGCTGGCCATGGCGGCGAAAAAGAGAAAGCCCATCGTGATCATGAAGGTGGGGAAGACCTCCAAAGGCAGCGCGCTGGCAGCCTCTCATACGGGAAGCCTGTCCGGTTCCGATCAGTCCTTTGACGCGGTCATGAAGAAATTCGGCGTCATCCGGGTGGACGATATCGAGGAACTGGCGGAGATGTGCCATCTCTTAAGCGTCATCCCCATGCTGCCCCCGTCCACCGGCTTAAGCGCCATGTGCCTCTCCGGAGGAGAGACTGGGATCTGCGCGGATATGGGAACGCTGATGGGCCTTTCCTATCCGGAATTACAGCCGGAGACGGCGGAGAAGATCCGGGAACTGCTGCCGGGCTACGCTACGGTGGCGAACCCTCTGGATATGTCCGCTACCCTGGCCCATGACGGGCCGAGATACGCGGAAGTCATCCAGGCATTCATGGACGATCCTTCCATCGGCATGATCCTGTGCGGACAGACGATTCTGGAGCACCATGAAGTACAGGACGTGATCTATCCCATGTCCGACGGCATGGTGATGGCGGCGAAGAAGCGGAAAAAACCGATTGCGGTGATGAGCTTCTTCAATTCCAGCCGGGATAAGACCATCCGCAAAAAGCTGGAGTCCGAGGGCGTACCGATCCTTCCGGCTACGGGAGGCGGTTTTAAGCTTCTGAAATATCTGATGGACTTTGTGGCTTATGTGCCGGAGGATCACACTCTTAAGCTCGCCATTCCGGAATCTTCCGGAGGAGAGACGAAAGCGCTCAGCGAACGGGAAAGCAAGCTGGAGCTGAAAAAGTACGGAGTGGACGTCCCCGCAGAATATGTGGTGTCGGATAAAGCGAAGCTGAAGGAACTGAAGCTTACCTGGCCGGTAGCTGCAAAGATCGAATCCCCGGATATCCTGCACAAAAGCGACGTGGGCGGCGTGAAGCTGAATATCCGGAATCTGGAAGAGCTGGAAGCGGCTTTTGATGAGGTTGTAACGAATGCAAAAACCCACTGTCCGGACGCCAGAATCAACGGTGTTCTGGTAAGCCGCATGCTTCCGCCCGGAAGAGAATTCATCATCGGCGTGAACAATGATCCCCAGTTCGGCCCCATGGTCCTGTGCGGCCTGGGCGGCGTCTTCGTGGAAGTGTTCAAAGACGTCAGTCTCTATCCGGCGCCTTTAAATAGGAAGGAAGCGCTCCAGATGATCCGTTCACTGAAAGGATATAAGCTTCTGACCGCCTATCGGGGACAGAAGGAGGGAGACGTGGAGGCGCTGGCAGACATGATCGTGCAGATCGCGGACTATGCGGCAAAGAACAAAGACACTCTGGCGGAGCTGGATCTCAATCCAGTGTTCGTATATCCAAAGGGGGAGGGCGTCGCCATGGCGGACGCTCTGGTCGTAAAGAAAATATAGGGTATTTATAACAAAACAGCATCTGCCCGACCGGAGCCCCGGAAGGATTTTACGGAACGAAGTGAGGGAAAATGCTTCCAGACGCTGGGGCGAAGAGAGCGGCGGATGCGGAACTTTAATAGGAGGGAATTATGGAACAAAACAGAGCGAACAACAAAGCTGGAAAATGGATTGGATTTATTGTTCTGACGATTGCAGCCGGCCTGATCTACCGGGTGCCCTATCTGAAGACCGTATTCTATGATCCGCTGGTCGAAGAGTTCGGTCTCAGTAATACGGATGTGGGCAAGATCATGAGTGCTTATTCTCTGACCAAGACGGCGATCTATATCCCGGGCGGTATCCTGGCGGACCGGTTTGACAACCGCAAGATGCTTCTGGCATCCACCGCCCTTCTGGCAGCCTGTACCTTCTGGTATGCCACGATTCCGTCTCTGGGCGTCCTGTTGCTCATTCATGTGCTGCTCGCGTTTTCCAACGTGGTATTCTGGGTATCCTTTGTAAAGGCGATCCGTATGTTCGGGTCTTCCAATGAACAGGGTTCCGTCTTCGGATACAGCGAAGGCATCCGCGCGGTAGCTGGCCTGATCATCAACTTTGCGGCACTTGGTATCCTGAATCACTTCATGACCAGATCTGACGCGCCTCTTCGGTATGTGCTGATCTTCTACGGTCTTACCTATGTGGTCCTCGGAGCAGCCATGTGGTTCCTGTTGCCCAAAGAAAGCGCGGAAGAGAAAGCGACGGTTACTTCCTTCAAGGAGTACATCGAAGTGCTCAAAGTGCCCGGTGTGTGGCTGGTAGCAGTACTGGTGCTGTGTGCATACAGCTGCCAGATCGCATCCGAGTATACGACCACTTATCTGACCACTGTCTTCGGCATGACCGTCGTCATGGCCGGTGTGGTGGCAACCATCCGAAGCTACGGAATCGGAATCTTCAGTGCGCCGATCATCGGAAAGATTTCCGACAAAGTCGGTTCCTACTCCAAGACCGTCATCGGCTTGTTCATCTGCGAGATCATTCTCGCCCTGATCCTGTTCTTCATGCCGGGCACCGGCGGAGCACTGATCCCGGCGATCATCACCGTACTGGCCTTTGCGACCGTGATGTACGCGCTGCGGGGCATCTATTACGCGACTATGGGAGAAGCGGGAATTCCGCTGGCCCTCACTGGAACCGCGACGGGTATCATTTCTGTCATCGGATACCTGCCGGATTCTTATATGAATGTGATGCTGGGCAGCTTTATGGACAAAAACCCAGGCGCAGCAGGCTTTAAGTATGTATTTGGCTCCATCATCGTGTTCGCGGTGATCGGAATCGTACTTGCCCTGGTGATCTGGAAGATCAGCAAGAATGTAGAGCAGGCGGAAGCGTAGTGATCAAAAGGAATTGTAGAGGATGTCTACCAGGAGGTGTGTAGGATGTATCTGGTCATAGGTATGTTGCTTTTTTATCTCGTCTTCGTGATCATGGTCAGTGTCAGGTTAAAAAATAAGGCGGAGACCGTGGAAGGCTTTTATTTGGCAAAACGGAATATGCCTTTGCCGGTTCTGATGCTGACTGTGGCGGCAACCTGGATCGGTGCATCTTCCACCCTTGGAAAATCAGGTCTGGCTTACCGGATCGGGATTACTGCCATGATACCGACCTTGGCCACTTTTGTAGCCTTCAGCGTATTCAGTCTTTTCGCCGGAAAGATCCAGCGGATCGGCGTGAAATACCATATATCCTCCATACCGGACCTGATCGGCCGCCGATTCGGGAAAGCGCCTGCTCTTCTGGCATCCATTGTGATCGCGTGGACCCTGATCGGAACGACCGGCACCCAGATGGTGGCCTCTTCACAGATCTTAAAGCTGATCTTTGACGACTATCAGATCTCCTATGAGACGGCTCTGATTATCACGGCGGTGGTGGTGATCATCTATACCTCCCTGTCCGGATTTTACGGAGTCGCTTATTCCGATGCCATCCAGGGGATTTTATTGCTGATTGTGATCGGCGTACTTTTACCGGTTTTGGCGGTGAGAGAGGTCGGGGGACTCGGCACATTGATCCATTCGGTTCCTGCCAGTTACTTTTCTTTGAACATTGACAGTTCCATCATCTCCTATGGTTTTGTATATCTGCTGTACTTTCTGGCGGGTCCTCCTTACTGGCAGAGAGCCTTTGCGGCCTCTGATTCCAACAGCGCCAGGAAGGGCAGTATGGGAGGCAATCTCATCATCATTCTATACAGCCTGTCGGTTACGATGATCGGCATCTGCGGATATGTGCTCCATCCGGCCTTCCCGGAGGGCGTCTCCGACGAGATGATGATTCCAATCATGACGAAAGCGTATTTTCATCCGCTGCTCTATGCCATGACACTCACTTCCTTTATGGCGATTGTCATGTCCACCATCGACAGCTACCTGCTTCTGGCGGTACAAACCGTCAGCACAGATATCGCAAAAGTGGTGAAGCCCGGAATCAGCGATAGAAAGCAGCTCAGACTGTCCAGATATATGATCGTCGTCCTTGGACTTCTGGCCCTCTTGTTCGCGCTGAAAGCCGAGAACATCCTGGATTCGCTGGTCCTGTCTATGAGCTACTTTTCCGCCTGCATCGCGGTTCCGGCCATGGCCGCGCTGCTGTCGAAAAAGACCACCAGGACAGGCATACTCTGGGGGATGATCGGAGGATTTGTGACGGCGGTAATCTGGAAAAGCCTCCTGCACACGCCCTTCGGCCTGAACGAAGCCATCGCGGGAAGTGCGGTTTCCTTGATCGCGCTGATGGCGGGGTCTGCGCTGACGAAAGGGCAGGTATCGGAGTATCTGGAATGAATAGAAAAGAACCCCCGGAAGGAAGTGCCTTTTGGGGGTTCTTAATTATGTACATCAGAGTGCTGAATCCAGGCTGCATCTCGATGCTCTGACAACTCATCCATTCGCTGAATCAGACTAAAACACGAAAAATCATAATATGGTTTTAAAATGGTAATCGTTGACTACTGTGTCCAGACTCTTTTGGAAGATAAAAACAGTATCACTCCGGATGAAGTCTTTTCATTGTAGTTACAGAAGTGCTTCATATTGCATCCCTTTTGGGATGCCAATACCTCTATCTCTTCGTAGCAGACAATACCGAAGCAATACCCTCCGATATAACCGTTATGTATTCTGAATATTTGGAAGAAGACGAATTTTTCGACATATGATAATGTATCGTCATCCGACCCAATTTCTTTATATAAAAGTCCGGCACTCAAAGCGAAAAAGAAAACGATGTCTTCGGTCTCAACATCTTTCACCAGATATACTTTTGTAATATCCTGTTGATCCTCATGCCATGCGTTTTCTTTTAAGTAGTTTTCAAGGCTTTTTCCGCTTTTGCTGGAATGAAAGGCCTGAATTCTGGTTAAATTTTCCTCATCAGAGGTTATGCAGTTTTTCTTCTTAAAAGATCTCTTGCAGCGTCCAGACGCATATCGGACAGCTTTAAGAGGACAGAACCACGTGCATCCGCATCCAAACCTTCCCGCGAATGTTTCCAGGAAACTTCCCCATGGGACAGACTGCTCAGTTGCCAGGAGGATAACTTATTGTATCGTTGGTAGACAGATTTTACCAGTTGCTGTGATTCAGAGGAGAGATCGTCTGATACGGTTTGAAACATCGAACCGGTACTGTATGCATTTCTCACCTCGACCAATACAGGACCATACATCCAGCCTTCGAACGGAGCATCGAAAAGAGGCGCTTTGTTATACATAAGAGACTCTCTCTGGACAAGATACATCATCTTATGCATTCTCATCTGATCCATATTGATGCCATTCTCTGTCCTGTACAGATTATTAAACATTTTTGCAACACTCAACGTATTCTCCATGGTATGCGTCTCCTTTCTCTATGGTTCTATTATTATATGGTATTTCGAAAAGGTTGTCAATGTGATCTCGGAAAATTTAGCAAAATTTCTGCTTTTATTTTCAAAAGGGATACGATACGTTACTCAGACCTTTTGGAGTGAGCGTGACCGAAAAAGCCAGTTCCATGACCGGAACTGACTTTCTTCCACTTATACTTTGTTATCGTTGCATAATGCTTCATATTTTTTGGTCAAATCCTGAAAATCCTGGAGGGTCTTGCATTCTTTCAGGTCATTCAGGATACAGCTTCTTTCAAGTTTCCGTGCCAGGTTCTCAATCACTTCTGCCGTTGTCGGCATATGCTTCCCCTTTTCATAGCTATACGATCATACGGTTACCGATGTTGTCTATATTATAATGGAGGAAATGGGAGGTGTAAAGTCTATTTTTCATCGGCTTCCATCAGTTTTCTGGCCGCTACGGGGAAAAGTTACCTCCCGGGGCTTCTTTTTTTGTCCAGCTTTTTGATCTTCAAGGTGGCTTCCAGATATTCAATCACAATGGGGATATCTTCGGCGGAGAGGGAGGCGAGGAATTCAGACAGCGTATATTCCGAGGGTACAGGACCTTCTTTTCCAAAAAGGAGATAATCCGCGGAAAGGCTGTACTGTTGACAGAGCCGATGCAGAATCTCCAGGGAGACTCCCTTTTTACCGGTTTCAATTTCTGAGATGAAATTGGTGGATACATCCAGGCTTTCGGCGAACTGGGCCTGTGTCAGATGATTCTGTGTTCTGAAATTCCGAATCCTTTTGCCGGTCTCTAACCTCTCGTTTGTCAATTCCGATTCCTCCGTGAACTCTGTTCCTTCTTATTTTATGTGATTGTTGCGAATAAAAAAACAATCTATTAGCTTATAATATTCGCTATAAGCGATAAAAATACTTGAAATAGATGAAAAAGAGTGATAATATTAAAAAAACGGAGTGTTGAACAGCATATGAAAAATGACAGAATACAGGAAATGGTAAACGGGTTAAAAGGACAGATCTTTGATCGGTATAATCTGAACACCATGAGTGATGAGCAGCTGGAGCAGGCAATCGAAGCACTGTTGGTTGATTATCTTCAGGGAGAGTATATTACCATTGAAGAAAGAGTAGATATCAGCGAGCGGGTGTTCAGCTCGATTCGCGGTCTGGGGCTTTTGGACACGATTATCAAGGATGAACAGATCACAGAGGTTATGATCAATGGGCCGGAAGATATCTTCATCGAAAAGGCGGGAAAGCTGTACAAGATGGAGCAGAGGTTTGAGAGTGAACGCCAGCTGGAGGATATCATTCAGAAGATCGTGGGTCAGGCCGGCAGAGAGGTCAATCAGGCGAATCCTATCGTGGACACCAGACTTCCGGATGGCTCCCGTGTGAATGTAGTTTTGCCGCCGATCTCCATGAGAGGCGCCACGGTAACCATCCGTAAATTTTCCAAAACGCCCATGACCATCGAGCAGCTTTTAAAATACGGTTCCATCACACCAGAAGTAGCACATGTCCTGGAACTGCTGGTAAAAGCCAAATATAACATTTTCATTTCCGGAGGAACAGGTTCAGGCAAGACGACATTTTTGAATGCGTTGTCAAATTTTATTCCGAAAGATGAAAGAGTGATCACCATTGAGGATTCCGCTGAACTTCAGATCGTGGGAGTGGAGAATCTGGTATCTATGGAGACAAGAAATGCGAACGCATCTGGAAGCGGAGCGATTACCATCCGGGATCTGATCAAATCATCCCTGCGTATGAGGCCAGAGCGAATTGTGGTAGGCGAGGTTCGCGGCGGAGAGGCGCTGGACATGTTGCAGGCAATGAATACAGGGCATGACGGCTCATTGAGCACCGGACATGCGAACAGTACAGAGGACATGCTGAGTCGTCTGGAGACGATGGTGCTGCAGGGAGCCGACGGACTTCCGCTGGAGGCGATCCGACAGCAGATTGCCTCGGCGGTGGATGTGATTATCCATCTTTCAAGGCTGAGAGATAAGAGCAGGAGGACGATGGAAATTACTGAAGTTGTAGGATATAAAAATAAAGAAATTGTATTAAACCCGTTGTATATATTTGAAGAGGACGAAAACAGTACGTTAGAAAAAGTTTCCGGATCGTTGCGCAGGACAAAGAATAAAATGGTTAACAGGTTTAAGCTGGAACTGTCGGGATATGGAAGGACTACAATATGAGTAAAAAAGAAAAGGGGTCACAATACGTTAATTCTCGTTTAAATAACACTATGGTGAATTATAAGGTGTATATTCCAGGAAAGACAGAAAAACTATTCGTGTATCTCGCTTTGTTTTGCATAGGAGGTTTTGTGGGACTGATTTTTTATGGCGGGTTATTTCTGTCAGAAGGAGAGCCTACGACAGCAACCAGTATTTCGAATGCGGTTTCATTTGCTGTGATTGGCGGATTGGCAGTAAAATTTTTCTTCCCTATATATCTCAATACTTGCCTGGAGAAGCGCAGATCAAAATTAAAAATTCAGTTCAAAGAAATGCTGGCGTCTTTATCAGCCTCTATATCTTCGGGAAGTAATGTACAGAAGGCGTTTGAGGATACTTTGTCAGATTTGCTTATGCAGTATGACGACAATGACTTTATTATTATTGAGTTGAAAGAAATTTTAAACGGGGTATCTCAAAATATCAATTTTGAAGTGATGATTAAAGATTTTGGAGAGCGTAGTGATAACGAAGATATCGTTTGCTTTGCAGATGTTTTTGAAATCTGTTATCGAAAAGGTGGAGATTTAAAGTCTGTCATTCAAAAAACATATAATACGATTAACGAGAAGATGGCTGTAAATGACGAAATAGAAACAAAGCTAACTTCCAATAAAATGCAGCATAATGTTATGAGCATAATGCCGATTGTAGTTGTAGCAATGTTAAAATTTACAAACGATACATTTGCAGACAATTTTGCCACGCCGATTGGTGTGATTGTGAACACAGTGGCAATCGGCATATTTATAGCATCTTATCGATATGGGTTAAAAATATGCGATATAAAGGTATAAGAAAATGATTTTAAAAATAATATTTCTGATTTTGGCAACAATTTGCACCGTATTATTTTTGAGAGGGTTAAAGCAAGGGAAAAAGTATGAGGAGTATGCTGAAAGCCTTGCCCCGAGTCTGTATCCAATGAGGGAATACTATATTGTCGGCTGGGCATTAAATAATATGAGTATCTTTCGGCTTCGAGGAAAACTGGAACAAGACCTAAAAAAACAATCAAAATTAATATGGGGAAATGCATATGAAGAACATGCCATGATTACCTGGGGACAATTTTTATCTGTTTCACTTTTTTCATGTTGTGTGGGTTTTATTCTGTGTGGATTTGTTTCCGGCATGTTTATGTTAGTGGTTCTGGGTATAATGATTTTATCAATTATGGCTGAATGGAATCTGATTATGTCTAAAATGAAAGAGACTATTCAAAAAAGAAAAGAAGCCTGCGATATGGAATTTTCTAATATGATTTCAAAATTGTCCTTGCTGATTAATTCAGGAATGATTTTAAGAGAAGCATGGGAACTGGTGGCTTATGGAAAAGAGGGTGATCTGTATGATTTGATGCGTACAGCATGTGATTTTATGAGAAATGGTGATTCGGATGCAGCTGCAATTAATAAATTTGGGGTCCTATCGGATTCAGCAGAAATTATGAAATTTTCCAGTACAATTATACAAGGACTGGAAAAAGGAAATCGTGAGTTGTCTGATTTTTTGACAGGGCAGGCATCTGAACAACTGATGCACAAGCGTCAATTAGCATTGCAGCAGGGAGAAAAAGCAGCAGGAAAGTTGATTATTCCGTTGGGAATTACTTTTGCGGGTATTATATTAATTATTGTATCGGCAGCAATGCAAAGTCTTTCATTCTGATTTTTGTACATAAATGTGTATAAGAATATAAATATTAAAAAACTAGGAGGGATATGGAAGATGGGAATCATGAGAAAATTGGATGCTCTATGCATCAATGCCCAGACCAGATGGAATTGTTTTTTGACCGAGGAACGCGGTGACACTAACTTCATTTCAATTCTGGTGATTTTAGGTATTGCACTGGCACTGGCTGGAGTTTTTCTTGGGTTTAAGGACCAGGTACTTGCATGGGTAGACACTAATATTGGTGACTTTTTCAATCAGTCAGGCGGAAGGTAATCATTTAATGGAAAGATCGGATAGAGGACTTCTGGCTGACGGAAGTTCTCTATCCGAAGCAGATCGGAGAGAGCAGTTTGAATACAAAGGTTGGAATGTGTATATGGGGATTTTTATCCATCATTACAGTTGTATTTATGGGGAAAAGAACGAATCTGAAAGCAATGCAGATATTAAATGAACAAGAAAAACTTACATATACGAAATATACTTTAAATCCAATATCTATTACAATATGGTTGTTTATCGTCACTTTGTCATTATGTGATGGATATGTAGTTGCTGTAAAAGCTGTCTCAGATATCGCATGGTTAGAATTAACAGTATCTTATATTTGTCTTCTAAGTGCAGCGATGATAGATTATAAATTGCATATTATTTCGAATATGATTGTTTTTTTGCTAATTGGAAGTAGAACTCTTATTTTGTTGTATGAGATATTTTCTGGCATCTTTCTTTTTGTTAATTTTTTGGATTCTGTTTTAGGATGTGTATTGTGCTTTTTGCTGCTGATAATCGCAGATAAGATTTTCCCGGGAGGAATAGGAAAAGGCGATATTAAACTTTTATCGGGACTCGGATTTTCATGTGGGACATATACTGTATTTTCCACGTTGCTATTATCGTTAATCTGTTGCATTATCATGTCTATTATATTGTTACTGATGAAAAGAGTATCTTTGAAAGATAGTCTGCCATTTGGCCCGTTTATTTGGATGGGCTATATATGTATGATTTTATTTGCATATTAAAAATACAGGTTGGTGGTTACGTATGAAAGGCACTAAAGGTATCGTTTCTGTTTTGCTAATTGTTACATTAGCATTATCCTGGCTGAGTGGACTGGGTGGTGGATTGAAGGAAAGAAATACATACTATCATTATCTTTCGATTGCTCAGGACAGTATGGATAAAAAGCTGTATGAACAGGCAATTGAAAATTACAAAAAGTTTTTGACATATAAAAGTGATCCTAAAGTGTATCAGAATATTATGGATGCATATGAGTTGCTTTACGAAGAAGAGCAGACAGCATATGTAAGAAACTGCTACATTGAAGACATGGCTGCTGCGGCGTCCATGTTTCCAAAACATGTAGAGTATTGGAAAAAACAGATAGATTTGTACATGGATGAAATGGATAATTCTAAAGCATATGCAGTAGCAAAGGCGGCAATGAATCATCATGTCAAAGACGAGGAGTTAGAGCAGATTTATGAAGAACTTCTTTACAGTGTAAAAACAGATTATAAATTATACACAGATTATAAAACCTGCCTGAACGGATATATTTCTGTTTTTGACGGAAATCAATGGAAAGTGATAAACAACAAAGGATCAGATATAAGTTCGAATTATCAGTTGATTGGATTGATTAATGATGAAGGAAAAGGGATTTATGTCAATGATATAGATACTCGTTTGCTGGATGAAAATGAGGTTACCCGTGCAAGATTTAACACCGTTATTGAGGATGCTGGATATTATTCTGAAACATCGGATTGTGTTCCTGTTAAAATTAATCAAAAGTGGAGATATCTAAAGAGTGACGGTACTTTTTTATCGGGCGAATATGAACAGGCGGGAAGCTTCTATAATCATGTTGCAGCAGTGAAAGATGGAACTCTCTGGTATTTAATTAATGATGAAGGGAAACGTATTTCTTCACAAGACTTTGAAGATATGAAATTGGATTTATATGGCTGTCATATGCAGGGAGGAATTATACTGGCAAAAGAAAATGGGAAATATCACATATATGATGCCAATCTTAAGCAAATCAGTGATTTTGCATGTGAGGATATAGATATTTGTATCAGTGATGGTTTGATCGCATACAAGCAGGGAGATCTTTGGGGATATATTGATTCTGAAGGAGAGATCATTGTTGAACCTCGATTTGCATATGCCAAAAGTTTTTCCAATGGAATGGCAGCTGTAGGGAATGCGGAAGGAATGTGGGGATTTATTAATCGGGAATATAAACAAGTGATTGACTACATATATCAGGATGCCTATTACTATACATCGGATGAAACATGTATTGTATCAACCCAGGAAGGAAGCTATCAGATACAAAAATATGTATTTGAGTGAAGAGAATAAATGATAAAAAAATATAATATATATAGAAATTGTCAAGGAGCAATTATGCTGGAGGCATTGATTGTATATGGGATCACAGTGCTTCTATTGTTTTTTCTGCTGGCTCTCTTTTCGGTATTCTATCATATATGGAATATTCAGACGATCGCAAATGAGGCGGCTACTCGTATTGCGCAAACATATAAATATCGTGACGCAGATGTAGATACAGGCTATGTGACAATTGATCAGGTTTCAGGACTGGAAAGGTATCGATATCTTCCGGGAATCCAGTATTCTATGGAGATTGCTGCGAAGTTAAAGATTCAGAATTATATAAATCGAAGACTGGATCATACTTCTTTTGTGAATAAGCTGGCAGAGCCGGAAATATCTTTTGAAGTCAAAAAAGATGCTCTGTCAAACAGGCATGTGAAAGTTACTGTGACAGAAAAATTTACAGTTCCTTTTGGAGAAGCTCTTACTTACTTTGGTTATAGTAATGTGATTCAATATGAGGCAACAGCATATGCAGAATGCCTGGATATCATTGACTATATAAATATGGTTGATTTTGTAGATCAACAAACATCACTCAAAGCACTTGGCAGTGATACTGTGAAAATGGTCAATTCCATACTAAAACTTTTTAATCATATTGCAGACTCAATGAATGGAAACTGAGAAATTGATTTTATAACAAAGGAGAAATATATGGGCAGACATATTAGAAAAATGATATCCCGTTATGTCAATTGCAGCATGAAGGGCGCTATTTCTTTATTTATGGCTGTTCTAATGACTCCCTTTTTAACAATTGCAATGGTTTTGGTTGATACAGGGAGATATAACAGTGCTGTATCAATTTTAGATGAAGCGATGGGAGTATCCTCTGTATCTACACTTGCACATTATGACAGCTATTTACACGACCGCTGGGGATTAATGTCCATAAGTCAGGGAATCGATATGAATCGTACTTATAGCCAATATTTGAATGAAAATGTCGGAATTATGGGGAAAAGTCTGAAGCTTAATCAGGTTACGGCAGAGGGAGAATATGCTCTTGCTGAAAATGAATTACTCTATAATCAAATTCTTGAATATTGTAAATTAAATGCTCCTACAAAACTGGCTACAAATTTTTTAAATATCTCTAATTTGATTAAAGAGTTAGAAAAATTTAAAAATATAGGAAAAATTTTCTCGGCGATCACAAGCGGTACAGACGCGATAGATTCCACCATTACCTTGCTAGAATCTGCAGAGGATGTGAAAGAGACTGCGGATAAACTGCAAGATCTGGAAAAAAAATATAATGAAGGATATTCAAATTTTTCATCCGCAGTTGATGCGTTGATTGCCGCATTAAATGTACCAGAACCGGAAAAATCAGAGTATACAGACGATAAAGGGAATTTTGATTCGGATGCTTATGAAGCGGCAGTAAAAGAGCGAGAAGAAGATATAGAATCTGCACGTACAGGTGTAGTCACTGCCAGAGATGCATATGCAGAGACTTTAGAGGAAATCACAGAATGTGTACAAACATATAAGGAAAAGATGGGAGCATGTGCAAGCGCAGTTGGAGATATTGGGACAAATCTGGCAAGCCTTGGAGCAACCGCAATGAGTTTAGAGAAAAAGGCAAATGAAGATAAAAAAACGTTGGAAGCACTTCAGAAAGAGATATCTGCGGCAGAAAAAGATGCTGATTTCAACCCTGAAGGGAACGCTTATATAAATATGAAAGCCAGAGAACAGACTTTATCAGAAAGTGTCTCGCAAAATTTTACAAAGAGTAACCTGGCTTCTGCCAGCGCGAAAGGATTAAAAGCTGTGAATAATAGTTACCAGGACACTTTTTCCAGCTACAGCGATGCGACATTTGGCGAGTATATTACAGGATTTCAGGCTTTGAAATCAACAGTTTCTTCATACAGTGAGGGTGATGTTAAAGAAGATTCCAGCTCTCTTGATGAAGACACTTACCATAACGTTCATATGGCTGGATATGTGACTTCGGCAGATATTGACGCATATCTGGAAAGGCAGAAAGAAGAATTACTGAGTGGTTCCCTGAAGGCAGTACTTGATGGGCTAATTTCTTTCTATAATTCCCTGATAAAGTTGAGTTTATTTTATGATCCGGAATTATCGGCTGTGATTGATATGAATTTCTACAATACAAATCTGAATGGGCTGCCAGGCGCTGGTGCGGATAATGGCGGAGTTATGGCGGTTGTTACAGATGTTGGAAATATCGTTTCGGCTATAAAAAGTTTTAGCAATAATTTGGAAAATTTAAAACTGATAAGCGCTTTGAAGAGTTTAAAAAATCTAATTACAAGTATTGCTAATTTGTTAACGGACCTTGCACAGTTTGCAGTAGATATATGTAAAAATATATCAGAATTATTTAGTAGTTATGATCGATTATATTATAGTACTTATGCAACATTTAATCTATCCTGCCGGACTGATAATACGTCTGGTTCTCTCTCATTTTCTGCAATGACAGGATATTCGCTTGACGGAACGTCGCTTCCGGATCAGGGAATTTTCGGTTCCGGTTTAAGTGCTTTTGACGACCTTGCAGCAGCAATTGATGCAATTCGTTCATATGAGAATGGTTCGGGAGATGATTTGACATTCAGTGGAGCAGAACTGGAATACATATTGTATGGAAGTAAGACAGAAATTAGTAATCAAATATATACTTTTTTTGCGTTATATATGTTGCGCTTGTTGTTAGATGTTATTCCGATCACTGCTAATACAGAAGTACAGTCATTAGCAGCAGCCTCTACATTTGGTTATCCTGTTGTTATGACGATAGAGATTTTAGCAGAACCGTTGGTAGACACTATTTTGCTGGTAAATGGTTCGGAAGTTCCTTTGATTGAGACAACCATATATTTGACACCTTCAGGTCTTCCGGATTTGCTGGAAGGTTTACAGTCGATTGTAAAATTCACATCTGATGACAAAGAAAGTCTGAAGTCAAGTTTAGTAGGTGCATTCCGTTCGAGCGTTGACGACTACGATTACCAACAAACGCTTAATACATCTACAGGGATAAGCTTGTCTAAAACGATAAAAGGTTTAACTAAATTTAACTATCGAGAATATTGTTTTATGCTAATGCTGTTGACGGTTACAAAAGAACAGCAGTTTGCCAGACTGAAAAATCTTATTCAGATGGAGACATTGTATTATTACCAGGAACAGGGGGCTCCTTATATGTTTGATCTTAGAAAAAGTTATACTTTTTTGCATACCAGTGTTTCCGCGGATGTAAAGCAAATGCTTCCGTCATTAGTAGATTCATCACTGTTTACGGCGGAACGTGAACAATATCGAGGTTATTAAAATGGATGTATGGAGCAAAGAAAATCAAAAGGGAATTATAACTCTGGAGGCATGTATTTCTGTACTTTCATTTTTTATGTTAATGATACTGCTTGCCGGACTGTTTCGTATGTTTATGGCACAAAATCTTCTGGCTCATGCGGCGTTGGAAACCGCAGAAAGTCTGGCTTTGGACGCGTATTCTGGAAATAAGATAGGCAGCGGAAACTGGGGATCAGTTGGCGATTTGATCAACAATTTATTTGATTTGGCCAATAATGATGATTTTTCTACTTATGAAGATTGGTACACGGATTCTTCAGACGTTTCTGTTGGAGGTGCAGTACAAACGAGACTGATCGCTTATCTTTCAGGAGGGGATAAAACGGAAGCGGATAAATTATTGAAACGGTTAAATATAAAGGATGGGATCGAAGGAATAGATCTGTCAGAATCCCACGTAGAAAATGGGATATTGTATGTTGTTCTTAAATATCAGCTGGAATATGATTTTAAGATTGGCAATTTAGGCGAAATTAAGGTTGATCAGAGGGCATGTTCGAAAATCTGGAAATAAATTTAATGGATAGGAAGGGAGTACAGGAACATGAAAATAAGACTTGCAATCCTTGAGATGGATGAAAACTATTTGGAGCGGATAGTTTCTGTTTTTGGTACAAAATTTGCAGATAAATTTGAAATATATTCTTTTACTGATCTGAAGGCGGTAATAGAGATATTAGAATCTGCAAAAATAGATGTTATGATTGCGAATGATATTTTTGATATTGATGTGTCAGATATTCCCAAAAGATGCAGCTTAGTATATTTTGTTGATACTGCAAATATTGATATGCTACGTGGTCAAAAGGCGATTTTTAAATTTCAAAAAGCGGAGCTTATTTATAAGCAGATTCTTAATATCTATTCAGAAAAAGTGGGTAATACTTTGGGAATGAAAGGAGACAACACGAATACATCGATTATTCTCTTTGACTCTATAAGCGGTGGTGTAGGGACATCATCTATGGCTTCCGCATGTGCACTGCATTATGCAAAAAAGCAGAAGAAAGTGCTTTATTTAAATCTTGAAAAGTTCGGCGGTGCTGATGCTTTTTTTAGTGCAGAAGGACAATTTAATCTCAGTGACGTTATTTATGCGTTAAAAAGCAGAAAAGCAAATATTTTATTGAAACTTGAAAGCTGTGTGAAACAGGATGCAAGAGGCGTCTTTTTCTATGCAAAACCTAAAGTTGCATTGGATATGTTAGAGCTTAATTCAGATGAGATTATAAATATGATTTTAGAATTGAAAAAGTCAGGTGTTTATGACCTTATCATTATAGACACAGATCTTTCGATGAATAAAGAGTTTTTGCAGGTGTACAGGCAGGCGCAGTCCATTGTGTGGGTCAGCGACGGTTCGGAAATATCAAACGAGAAAATTATAAGCGCATTTACGGTTTTGTCCATTTTGGAAAAAAATGCAGAGGATCCTTTGAACGATCGTATTTTCCTTATATATAATAAATTCAGTAATAAAACAAGTCGAACAATAGAAGAATCCTGGGTGAAAGATATTGGCGGTGCTCCGAAATATGAATATGCAAGCATAAAACAAATACAATTTCAACTTTCCCAGTTAGACATATTTGATAAAATCAATGAATTGGGAGGTATGCATTGTGGGAAATTTTAATTATGAAAATCAGGGGAACAATACATATCTGGTGTATGTGCCGACAGAGGATGAAAGTCTGGACTCTATGAGCCTTGGAATGATTACAAATAATGAAATTTCGGGCATGGCATCTTCCGTATTCATGCAAAAGAACAACGTAAAATATATTAAATACAATATATCCTCTAAAATTCCTGTAAGTCAACTTTTTTCAGGACCAGTTAATAAAAAGACGTTATTGGGAGTTTTTAACGGTATTGTAAATGCAGTGTTGTCGGCAGAAGAATATATGATAAGCGCAAGTATGCTTGTCATGGATCTTGACTATATTTATTCGGATATAAGAACATACGAAACCGTTTTAATTTGTCTTCCAATAAAAGAAAGAGAACAATTAAAGGTGGATATAGGGAGCTTTTTTAAAGATATTGTGTTCCATGCGCAGTTTGACCAGACAGAGAATTGTAGTCATGTGACAAAAATTATTAATTATCTGAACAGTGCATATACATTTTCTTTAAATGATTTCCAGGAATTATTAAAAAGTTTTCAAAGAAAGGAAGCTGAAAAACCAAAAATCCAAATATCACCGGATACTTTAAATTCTGCCAGGGAGGAATTAAAGCAGAAACCGCAGATTGTTCCTGAACAATTGCGTTCGGATCAAGGTCTGGCTAAAGAAGATGAATCGTCAAATGCAGGCAGGACTTCCGTAGGTATGAAGACTACAACGATTGTTCAACCATTAAAAGAAACAATGTCCTCTTCATTGGAGTCATCGGTGTTAAAAACAGAAGAAAATAGAAAACCAATAAGTCTTATGTATCTTTTACAGCACTATAATAAAGAGAATGCCAGTATTTATAAAGCACAAAAAGAAGATAAAAAGAAACTGAAGAAGGAGGAAAAGAAGCTGAAAAAAGCTTCTAAAAAAGACAAAAAAATAGAAGGGCAGCCTTCAGATTTTATAAAACCTGGACTATCTGTTAATGTGAATTCTGTGAATCAGGAAATATTGCAGAAGCCTTCAATAAATGCATCGTCTCATTCTGTGGTATTGCAGCCTGCTTCTCGAACTGAAAATTCATCAAAAACTTTAATTACTTCAGTGATTGGGAGGGAGGGGGCAACAGCAGATTTTGGCACTACCGTCTTCCTAAACCAGGACGACAACGACAGCAGCGTGACGGTCATCATGGGAGCCGGTACAAATACAGAACCGCAGATCCGGCCGCATCTGATACGCAAAAAGAATAATGAACGGATTCCTATTCAACAGAATGTCTTTCGTATGGGAAGAAATCAGGATTTTAATGACTATGTCATCATTGGGAACGAATTTGTGGGAAACACCCATTGTCATATTCTGGTAAAGGGAGAGGAATATTTTATCATTGATGACAATTCCAAGAATCATACGTTTGTCAACGGCGTTATGGTCATGCCCGGGACAGAAGTGAAGCTGATGCACGGGCAGACGATTACACTGGCGGATGAAGAATTCGAATTCCGTCTGTTTTAGAGGGAAGACGCATGGATTTCTATATATCTGCAACTACCGACGTCGGGACCAGACGAAAGATCAATCAAGACAGTCTGTTTGTCCGAAAGATAGAGACTCAGAGCGGGAAAATGGTGCTGGCCGTTCTGTGCGATGGTATGGGCGGACTGAAAGATGGAGAACTGGCCAGCGCGTCAATTACATCGGCGTTTACAGACTGGATGTACCGGGATCTTTCGGCAATGTCTCAATATCCTCTGGAAGACCAGGCGATCCGGGCACAGTGGAGTGAACTGATCGCGGTCCAGAATGGCCGGATTCGGTCTTATGGCGAACGTCATCATTGTATGACGGGGTCCACGGTGACCGCTCTGCTGCTGACGGAAAGCCGGTATTACCTGTTGAATATCGGCGATTCTCGGGCATATGAGATCGCAGAGCAGGTAACACAGCTGACAGATGATCATACGGTGGTTGCCGATGAGGTTCGCTTAGGGAATCTCACGAAAGAACAGGCAGACCAGGCTCCCATCCAGAATGTATTGACTAGATGCGTGGGCGTACAGGAAGCGGTTTATCCGGACTTTTTCTTCGGGCCGGTGCGAAGAGAAGCGGTTTATATGTTGTGTTCCGATGGTTTTCGACACAAACTTACCATGGAAGAGATGCAGGAATATTTGCTGTACGCTGTAAGAAGAAAACCATTGCAAATGAAACGTCAGGAGGAAATTTTGATAGAGTTTAACAAGCAAAGAGGAGAAACCGATAATATATCGGTTATTACTATCTATGCAGATTAATCCATTTTTACATTTTCAGGAAAAAAGACGGGGACTGAAAGAAAGAACAGACACAGGACTTATAAGTGGAGATACAGCGGAGATGCCGGTGATTCCCAATACTTTTTTGGAAGATTATGGTTTTCGTGTAATAGAAGACATCACATACGTTTCTTCTATAGAACGGATTAATCTGGAAGAAGAGGGAGGTACAAAATGGAATGGATGACGGATGAATGGCTATTTTATGGGGGACTGATACTTGGTGGAATCTCACTGTTGATCATGATATTTGCTTTTTGCATCTTTCAGGTAAAAAAAGTACGCCTGAATGTCCAGCTAGATGCAGAATATGGAGAACGAAAAAAGAACTAAAGCAGTGCAGGAGAAAACAATATGTCAGAGATCATTGCATCAACCTATGAATTGATCGAGAAAATCGGCGCCGGGGGCGGCGGAGTTGTCTACCTGGCTAACCATCTGCGCCTGAATAAACTTGTCATTCTAAAAGCGGACAAACGCAAAATTACGACGAGGCCAGATCTGCTCCGCCGGGAGGTGGACGTTCTAAAAGATCTGAGCAATCCGTATATCCCGCAGGTCTATGATTTCTTTGTGGAAAATGATGTGGTCTATACAGCCATGGATTTTATCGAGGGCGAAAGCCTGGACCGGCCTCTGAAAAGAGGGGAGCACTATCCACAGCCTCCGGTGATCAAATGGGCCAGGCAGCTCTTGGAGGCGCTTGAGTATCTACACAGTCCGATTCATGGCAATCCGCCGAGAGGATATGTCCACAGCGATATCAAACCTGCCAATCTAATGCGAAAGCCTGATAATGATATCTGTCTGATTGACTTCAACATCGCGCTTGCCCTGGGGGAAGAGAATGTGATCGGCTGCAGTGCCGGATACGCATCTCCCGAGCATTATGGTCTGGATTTTTCCACAGATGATGAGACGAAGACGAAAAAATCGAAACCGGAGGGAAATGGGGAGACACAGCTTATGCCGGGAAGTTCCGGAGCGCCGACGGTCACGATGCCGGTGAATTCTGCGTCCGGAACCGTACGGATGAAGACGGTTCTTCCAGATGTCCGTTCGGATATCTACAGTGTGGGTGCCACCCTTTATCATCTGTTGTGCGGAGTCCGTCCGGCGAGAAATGCGAGGGAGGTGCTTCCCCTTTCCAAAGAGGAGTTCAGTCCGCAGGTTGTGGCAATCATCTCAAAAGCGATGAATCCGAATCCCAATCTTCGCTATCAGACGGCCCAGGAGATGCTGAACGCGTTTCGTCGTCTGCATGAAAATGATCCGCGGACTCGCCGTCTGAAAAGAAGTCAGAAGGTCTGTGCGGCGCTTCTGTCCGCCATGCTGCTTACTGGGGTGACGGCTTCTTTTATCGGCCTGAAAAGAATGCAGGCAACGGAGCAGTTTTTAAAGCTTGCGGAGTATTCCAGGAACGCCTGTACGGAGGGCGATCTGGATACGGCAATCGCTTACGCGCTCCAGGCGATACCGGAGCGGACCGCCATCCTGACGCCGGAATCTCCCACGGAGGCCCAGAGGGCGCTGACGGAGGCTCTGGGGGTCTATGATCTGTCGGACGGTTTTAAATCCCATGGGACTGTCGAGCTGCCGGCTGCGCCGCTGTGTATGCGGATCTCTCTGGACGGCCGGACGGCGTGTACTATCTGTGCATCTTCCCTTGAGATCTTCGATACGGATACAGGTGAGATTCGGGCAGAGCTTTCGGCGGAAACGTCCGCGTTGTCTGAAGCGGAATTTTTAAATAATCAGGTGATTCTTTATGCAGGAGAAGACGCGCTGCAGGCGTATGACATAGAAGCGGAAAAAATGCTGTGGAGCGGAGCGCCTGCCACTTCTGTCTGTATCTCCGGGGACGGGAAACGTGCAGCCGCGGTTTATAAAGAAGAGACAGAGGCGACGATCTATGATACAGCAAGCGGACAGATTTTGTACAAGGTTGATTTCAAGGGACGCCATCAGCGGGTGACGGTGAATGATATTTTTGCCAATCCGAATGATAACCTGTTTGCTCTGAATCAGGATGGTACGCTGTTGGGGGTCAGCTTTTCAGACGGTTCTTTGATGGTCTGTGATCTGGAGCATCCGGGAGAGGATCTGGAGATCCTTGGCGCGGCTTCCGGTTACACACATTTTGAGGGCGGTTTTTATGAGAAATACTTTGCTTTTTCCGTTTCAACACCTTCCGAATCGGCTTTTGCAGTCGTCGATATGGAGCGACAGGCCCAGACCGGCGGCTTTGAATCAGACGGGACGGCGTACAGCGTGCAGACTGATGACACCGGTATCTATGTGCAAAATGAGAATCTGCTGGTCCGCATTCATCCGGAGACAGGAGAGCAGACACCGTTAGTGGCAACCTCAGAAAATATTCAGAGCTATGCAAGAAGTGAAAGCCACACATTGATTACCTCGGAAAATGAATTTTTATTCTTTGATCAGCATGCAGGCCTGACTTCCCGTTATGAGAAAGAATATCAGAGTGATTTTCTCCAGATTGCGGAGGGAACGGCTCTGATCGGAAGCAGTGATTCTCCGGTCCTTCGGATTATGCAGTATGAAAATTATCCGGATGCGGAGTTATTTTGCTATGATCCCCTTTACGATCACGATGAGGCGAGGATCAGTGGGGATGGAAAAACAGTTATGCTTTTTTCCTATGACGAGTTCCGGCTGTATGACATGAGCGGAACGCTGCTGACGGAAGTAGAGATCCCGGATGCTGCTCAGGTTTACGACCAGCAGTATATCCGGGACGAGGAAGGTTCCCGGCTGGAAGTGATCTACAATGATGGAACAATCACCGCTTACAGTGCAGCGGACGGAGTGCTTTTATATGAAAAGAAGGGGGAGAGTCCGAACAAGGATATGTACGAGGAATTTTTTACGGATACGTTGCGGATCGAATCCCCGCTGCATGGTACGCCGACGGCCTATGACCGTTCGTCCGGAAGATTGATCAGGGAACTGGAAAAGGATACGTATCTTACTTATGTGACGCCGTCCGGACCATACTTGGTCGCTCAGTTCATCACGACGGACGGTTATGGTTATGGCCAGCTTTTGAACCATCGGTGCGAGGTGCTGGCAGAACTGCCATATTTGAGTGATGTCCTGGGGGACAGGCTGATCTTTGATTATCCCACCGGAGACCTGCGGGAGTCGCGGATCTATGAGGTAGAAGAACTGGTTGATCTTGCACAAAACAGAAAGAACGAAGGAGAAAGAGAATGAAACTGAAAAAGTGGTTAGCTCTCGGTCTGGCGGCGGCTCTGGTGCTGTCGGCGATGCCCAGACAGGAATGGACGGTATCGGCGGAGGAAGCAGAGGAAAAACTTGAAACGGTAGAGACAGGAGAATCGGATAAGGAGGAAGCGTCTGACGAAAACCAGCTGACGGAGACGAATCCGACCACGGAAGACGAGGAGACTTCGCAGGAAGATTCGTCAGGGAAGGATGAGGAGACCTTGCAGGAGGATGAGGCGACCGGAGACGAGCAGACTCTGGAGAAAGACCCGGTGTCAGAAAATCAGCAGAAGGAAGAGGAAAATCCGGAACAGGAGGAAAAGACGGAGGACACGGAAACCGATCCTCTGGAAGAGAAGAAGACGGATTCTTTGGATACAGAGAACGAGTTGAAGGAAACCGAGAATTCGGAGAAAGAGGAAATCCTTCTGGAACAAAATACTGTTCCAAAGAAAAGTAACGCTCTGCAGACTGCGCCGACCACGGAGAATCTGGAAAATGATTTCCAGGCAGGAACAGGAGAACCGGCGGTCATCGATGAGGCGGTGGATGAAGAGGAAGCAGGGGAACCCGAGGCACAGGCGGGGGATATTGCCAGCGGTACGGATGGGAATATTAACTGGAGGATTGATGCGGATGGGAAACTGGCGGTGAGCGGAACAGGAGATTGTTCTTCTTCGCAGAAGCCATGGTATCAATATAGGGAACAGATTACATCGGCGGAAGTTAATGTATCAGGGATGACAGATGCGTCGTGGATGTTTTCGGAGTGTGAAAACTTGGAAAGGATTGATTTCAGCGGCTTCGATACATCAGATATGACAAGGATGGATGGTATGTTTGCAGGTTGCAGAAGTTTGACAATATTAAACTTAGATAGTTTTGATACATCAAATGTGACGGATATGCATCAGATGTTTGCCTCCTGTGATAATTTGACAGAATTGGATTTAAGGAATTTTGATACATCGAATGTAGTAAATATGATGGGCATGTTTCAGGGCTGTCCTAATTTGATAACCTTGGATCTAAGTAATTTCGATACATCTAATGTGACGATTATGAATGTTATGTTTGACGGCTGTAGTAATATAACAGCGTTGGATTTAAGAAATTTTGACACATCAAATGTGATGAATATGGGGAGCATGTTTGTTCATTGCAGTAGCTTAACAACATTGAATTTAAGCGGTTTTGACACAGCGAATGTGACCAGCATGGATGGCATGTTTTCGGGGTGCTATAATTTAACAATGTTGAATTTAGCTAGCTTTGATACCTCAAATGTGACGGATATGTCAGAGATGTTTAGAGGTTGTGATAATTTGTCAACATTGGATTTGAGAAATTTCGACACATCAAATGTGATATATATGAGTTCTATGTTTCAAGATTGCAACAGCTTAACTGTTCTGGACTTAAGTAGTTTTGATACGTCAAATGTAACCAATATGTTTGGTATGTTTTATAGATGCAGTAATCTGCCAGCTTTGGATTTGCATGGTTTTAACACGTCAAATGTGGCTTTTATGGACAATATGTTTGGTGAGTGCAGTAATTTAGAATCTTTGGACTTGAGCAGCTTTGACACGTCACATGGTCCATCAATAAGGGGAATGTTTTACAATTGCAGTAATTTGAAAACTTTGAATTTAAGCAGTTTTGATACATCGAATATAACCAGCATGTGGAGCTTGTTTGACGGTTGCAGCAGTTTGACAGCTTTGGATTTGAGTCATTTTGATACAAAAAATGTGCAGCAAATGCAATATATGTTTTATGGCTGTAGCAGTTTGGCAAAACTTGACTTAAGTAATTTTAATACTGCAAATGTAACAACTATGAAATCTATGTTTGAAGGCTGTGATCATTTGGAAACTCTTGATTTAAAAAGTTTCAACACGACAAATGTAACTGACATGTCAAACATGTTTGCTGATTGTAACGGTCTCGCCGCAATCTATACACCATACAATATTAGAATTGGTGTTTTGCTGCCATCGGGTTCCGAGGTAATCTGGCTTCTTCCTGATGGCATAGAGACTTCGGAATTGCCTCGGAATCTGGATCATAGTGTCTTAATTGTTCGGCGTAAGAATCCAAAGATCATCACAACGACCGCTGACCTGAATATGGAAGATGTGATCCGTGTAAAATATGTACCCTATTCGTATACGGTCCAGACCGACAACTGGGACGAAACTAACAAAGTCACCTACTCTCTTGTGAGCGGCAAACTCGCCGAAGGCCTGGAGTTATATCCCGCCACCGGCGAGATCTATGGTGTTCCTTTGGAAACTGGCGAATTCCCGATCACCGTGAAAGCGGAATTCAGTAATCCAGAGTACCTGCCTTCTTATGCAGATCTGACACTGACCGTATTGGACAACACCGATGGCAACGTATCAATTGCATCCGATCCGGGTTACGAGGTGGAGCAGTACCTGGGTACGCAGATATTTTCTCCACCTGGTTCCAGCAATTACTATTATGAGATTCAGGAACGAAAAGATCAGCTCTTTATATCGGCCGGCACTTATGGCGAGTTTGTCGCCCTTTGGCTGAACGGAGAGAAACTTACGGAAGACAAAGATTATACCAAAGAAAGCGGCAGTACCAGGATCACAGTCCGCACGCAGACACTCGAGAATAAGACCAACAAAAACGGTACCAACACTATTGCGGCAGAATTTCGTGTAGGCGGTGATCCGAATAATGATTTGAAACGTACCGCTCAGAACTTCCGGATTGATTTCCAGCAGCAGAACAGTGGCTCTGGAGATGACAGTTCGTCCGGAGGAGGAAGCCGTTCCAGAGGAAGCGGATCTGAGGCAGAAGTTGTAGCAGTCAGCTCCGCCACAGCAGTGGTGCATCTGGTCGACGCATCCGGCAATCCGCTGACCGGCGCAGTGCTGGAGCTCCATTCGACTCCTCAGACAGCGCGGACAGATCAAAGAGGTCTTGCGGTCTTTGGAGGCGTGACAGCGGGCTTTCATACCCTCTACATAAAAGACGGATCAGGCAATACCCTGGCTTCCCGGAATTTTGAACTGCTGTTTGGAGAAAAAGCCTCCATCAGCGGAGAACAGGTTACCGTAAAAGCAGGAATGGTATTCACATTTCAGGTACAGATGAGCGGTAATACGCTGCTTTTCCTGAACGTACAGGACGGGAATGTGTATCAGGTGGCGTCCGCCAATACGGGTGACGCCATGGCTCCGGAACTGTGGCTGGCACTTTTCCTGCTGTCCGGCGGCATCGGGACCTGTATCTTCGCGGCAGGCAGGAGAAGGAGATCCTATCGCTGAAGTAATTCGCGCATAAAGGCGTGTTTGCTTATAAGGAAGGTTCCGTAGATACCATCTTGAAAAATAATACGAAGGAGAAGAAGAATGAAACTGAAAAAATGGCTGGCAATTCTGCTGGCGGCAGCACTTGTAATTCCTACATTGTCAAAACCGGGGATTACTGTATTTGCAACAGAAACGGGCGCGGATGCAGAGAATCCCGCTGACAATGAAATTTCTGCCAAGGAGGAGACGGATTTAGAGAAAGTACCGGCAGATTCGGACGAGAAAACAGAAACAAATGACGAAAAGGACTCGGATAACGGGACAAGCAATAAGACAGATACAGATCTGAATGGCGGACTCGTGAATTCGATTCCGGAAGATTCAGATGGAGGGACGGCGAGCCCGGATGGTACTGAACCCAAGGATGAAACCATCAATTCGGATGGAGGAACCATTCATTCAGATAGTACGGATTCGAAAGAAGAAACTGCCAATCCAGATAATACGATTGCAGATGACAGTGTGGGGAATTCTGTGAATCAGAATCCAGAAATCAGTTCCCCAACAGAGCCTGGTGCGGAAGACGGCCAGGACGAAGAAAAGGACGTAAACAATTCTATTCAGAATGATACAATACAAAAGACAGACGGAAATGATGTAAGTTCACCAAAAGATACAGACAACTCCGTGGATCAGGATAACCCGCTAGAAGAGACATCTGCGATGGAAGATCTCGATGGAGGTATCTCTCCCATGTCATTGTTTCCCTACAGGGAAGTGGAAGTATCGGTATATTTGAATGACTATACCAAAGAACAGCTTGCAGTGATGCCGGTGGACAAGCTTCTGGATCTGCTGGTAGATGAAGACGGCAATAAAATCAATATTCCTGCAGACGCTGAGATTCTCTGTGGTTATCAGAAGGGCGAGGACGGATATCCACTGGATGAAGATTCTTTTAAAAAGATAGAACGAGACGGAACCGTAGATCTGTCATATGCATGGGACGAGGATACTTCTTATGAGATGCAGCTGATCATCGGTAAAGCGAATCAGCTTGCTCTGGATAATACCAGGTATATTGTAACGGTATATATTAACCTGATACAGGAAAATTTAAACTATGGGCTTTATACAGAGAGCAGTTACGGTTCCAGAAATCGTGTCTATGACAAAGAGATCGTGTCAAAAGACACTTCTGTGCTGGGAGAGATCGGCATGTCGGTGACGGAAGTATCCTATTATACCGGCGATACGTCATCTATTCAGGAAGGCAATGAGTATTATCTGAATATAGAATCATCCCTGGCTACTGATGTCAATCGGGATATTGATGTAAAAGTATATCCGATGAAAACCTTTCTGGATAATTACCAGAAGGGAAGCGGCCTGACCGGTGAACTTACAGATATTCTTAATCAGCAGGATATGTATCAAAGCGGCGGACATAAAGGGCGTTATACTGCTTTGAATGAAACAGATCCGCTTTCTTCTGATAATGTATTCTGCATCGTTTACTCGGAGGGCTCCGGAAGGATTATCGGATACCGGGGTTTGATCTTTTTGGTTCGTTCCGGAGAACCGAAGGCTCCGACAGGAACTATTTATGCATATGAAGGCGGTCAGATGAAACCGGCGGCCGAACTCCGTTCATCATATCGGAATGGCGGCAGTAACGGCGCTGAATGGAAAGTGGATAAAAATGGGTCCATCATTGTTGACTATTCGGAGTGGGAGAATCAATATAAGTTACTGGAGGGATTCACTTCCAAATCAGATTATTATTACGTGATGGACACGAATGATCAGATCGAAAAAATCGTGAAAGGTCAGTACAATACCAGGGAAGAGGCAGAGAGTAAAGGCGCGGAGGATGTGACTGCGCAGCTTCTCCCTGGTGACCAGAATACAAAACCGTATGGATATAAAATAGATGTCGGATACAGTAATGACTTCACAGTATTTTTTAAAGATGGAAGCGGGTTAAAATTGTACATCGTTCTGTCTGGCGCGGAGGAGGATAGTTATTCGTATAATGTGGATTTTCAAATGGAAAGCGCCAAAGGATATGAGGGAGAAGTCTATGCGATCAGATATGAAGATTCCTACTACAGGAATGGATATCAGACGATTTTGATCAATGATTCCGATGTTGATCTTAAGAAACTGATACCAAATTTCTATCAGGTGAAAGACGCCAATGTCTATAACAGTAAGAACAGTGAACTGCAGAAATCTGGAGAGACGCCGCAGGATTTTTCGGGTGGATCTGTCGATTATAGTGTTGTTGTAAAGGGGAAGCAACCGAAAAATTATACCGTCACTTTTGTGAAGAAGGAAAAAGAGGCGAAGCTGTTTGTTAATGGTCCGGAAGAACGGGAAATCTTTCTGATGGGCTACGGTAATTATGAACATCATGATATTGTGATTGCCAATGTGGGTGAGAAGGAACTGACTGGGCTGAAAGTGGAACTGCAGAATGCTTCTCACATCAAATTGGACGATTACTGGACGGTAGGTGGAGCAGGAAATAGTACATTGTCGCCATTTACCACTGTTCAGTCGTCAACAGATCCGGATGGGGAATGGGCTGGTCATGGCGAATTGTTTAATCTGGCGAAACTTCGTCTGCTTCCTGACGGAGAGGGCGTGATCTCCGGAACGCTGAAAATCTCTGCGGATGGTCAAAAAGATGTATACATTAAGTTGAAAGGGGTGGCGGGCAATCCGAAGATTATTACAGAAAGTATCAGAGAAGGTGTGAAATATGTGCCTTATTCCGCTTTGATTGCAACAAATAATATGTATGACTGGAATGAGATGACATTTTCTGTTGCCAGGGGAACACTGCCGGAAGGAGTGTCGTTGGATGAGGAGAGCGGAGAGATCTACGGAGTGCCGAAGGAATTCGGAGAGTTCCCGATTACGGTGCGGGTATCCTACAGCAGGCCGGAATTCAGAGCTTCTACGGCTTCCTACACGCTGGTCATCAAAGAAAATACGGATGATAATGTCTATGCCGCGTCCGATCCAGGTTATGAGCCGACAGAGCATGTAGGTAAACAACGTTCCAACACGGAGTTCGGAACTTATCATTATGTATTGAATAAAAAAGGCGATCAGCTGTTTGTCTCACCCGGATTGATGGATGATTTTCAAGGTTTCTGGTTAAATGGAGAGAAGCTGACCGAAGGAGTGGATTATACAAAGGAAAGCGGAAGCACAAGAATCACGATTCGCAAACAGACCTTCGAAAACAAGGCAAATCAAAATGGAAGCAATACAATCGCGGCAGAGTTCCGCGTGAATAATGATCCTAAAAACGATATGAAGGTTACTGCACAGAACTTCACAATCAACTATAAAGGTGGAGGCGGTTCCGGCTCTCACAGTTCCGATGGCGGAGGTGAAGGGGGCGGCGATGGTGCTTCTTCTGGTGGTGCAGGCGCAACAGCAAGTCACCTGGCGACATTAGTGATGCGGATGGTAGACCTGTCAGGAAACCCCCTGTCCGGTATGACGGTAGAGCTTCACTCCGCTCCGAAAGTCGCACAGACGAATGGAAATGGAATTGCCATTTTTTCCGGAGTGGAAAGTGGTCAGCATACGCTTTATCTGAAGGATGCAAGTGGGAATATACTTGCTTCAAAAGCCTTTGAGCTTTTGCTTGGAGATACAACACAAATCAATGAAAATCAGATCACAGTGAAAGCAGGAGCGACGTCGACGCTGAATGTTCAGCAGAGCGGAAGTGAACTGATCTTTTTGAATCTGCTGTCCGGTGATATTTATCAGGTACTTCCGGCCAGTACAAATGACGCATCCAACCCTGAATTATGGCTGTTGCTGTCACTGATATCATCTATGCTGATTGTCGGAGGTTATCTGTACGGCAGAAAGAAAAAGAAGGTGAACAGAGGGTAGTAGCGGAAAGATATTAAAAACTCAACAATCAGAAAAGCAACCGCACCCGCCAAAGGTTAGGTTGCTTTTCTGAGTCACTCATAAACTGAGGCGAACCGTTTGCTTACGGTGGTACCTCTTTTATGCTTATTAGTCTAACATAGTAAAGATATTGTCAATATAATATCTTTACAAAGAGTACAAGGAGTTTTCTGTTTCTTTTATCAGATTTATAGTGTATAATAGCAGACAAAAAGAGGTACCGAAATGACACGCAATATAGCAGAGATTCAAACTGTCCTCACGCCTGTTTTCCACGACTATGGTATTTCCCGCGCCGTTCTGTTTGGCTCTGTGGCGAAAGGAACGGCTACGGAGAAAAGCGACCTTGATCTGCTGGTGGACAGCAAACTGCGCGGGCTGAAATTCGTGGGGTTCATGGAGGCAGTCTGTCAGGCGGTGGGGATGCCGGTAAATATTCTGGATGTATCCCACATTGAGAAAGACTCTAACTATGACAGCTTCATCGCGGATATGAAGCTGGTGGAAGCCTGTGTATTTAATCTCAGCCAGCTTGGGGAACTGTGCCGTGCTGTGGACGCCTCCTTTGCAGCGGCTCATCCGGATATTCCATGGAGGGAGATGTATGGTCTGCGAAATCGTATCGTCTACGACTATGAGGGCGTAAACCTGCGGCTTGTTTGGGAGATCATCAGCGAGGATATTCCGGAATTGCGGGATAAAACAGAATTTTTATTTGAAGAAGAATAAGAAAAAGCCCCCGGGTCCGAAGGACACCGGAGGACAAACTGGCAGATTCATACAAATACAAGTATATACCACATTATAGTTTATTACAAGAGAAAAATATTATTCACGAATAGCGAATATCTTCCCTTACTCGGGAGTTTGACAGTTGCATAATCCAAAAAGTACTCGCAGGTCGCATAAAACCTG
>CAJUDY010000019.1 GCA_910584945.1 uncultured Lachnospiraceae bacterium
ACCTAAAGGTTTCGCCTTAAGGCGAGGGTTTTAACCCCATTATACAGACAATAAAGAAAATATACAATCCATGGTGAAAAGAGATGAAAATGCGGAAAAAATATGAACCATTCCTGTCGAAATTCCGGATCACACAGCAGATTCTCCTGGTTTTCTTCGTATGCACGGTGATCCCCATGCTCCTTCTGGGATTCTGGGGAACCCGGCGCGCCGGCAGGCTTCTGTCCGAACAGTATGAATCCCTAGCGAACGCAGACAACGCCCGGGTAAAGTCCATTCTGTTCGATATCACAACCTCCATCTATACAGTGACAGTGTCTTTGACGACATCTTATATTACATCAACCAGAACTATGGGCAGACCTTAAAACTGGAATCCATCGCGCCGCTTTTCGGATACAACAGCTCTTATCTGGCAAGCTGTTCACCCAGAAGATGGGCCAGAGCTTCAACAGCTATCTGGATCAGGTGCGGCTTTCAGAAGCGGAAAAACTTCTGAACACCACATCCATGAAGGTTTACGAAATTGCGGAGAAAGTGGGCTATAAGAATGTGGACTACTTCCACCAGAAATTCCGGCGGCAATACGGAAAAAGCCCGGCAGAGTACCGGAAGAAGCAAAGATAAAAATCCGGCGCCTGTTCTACATGACCAGAGACGTGCCGACCCCGCTGCCGCAGCAGCACATGATTTTTTGGATGTTTTGTTTCATGATGTTTATGCTTTCCTATAGTATCTGGAATGATTAATGTGTGAGCCAGCTGTAATCCCTGCGGCAGTCGAGGATATATTCTACATAGACCGTATCGTCCTGTATCTGGTAAAGGATAAGATACCATTTTTCGACAAACATTTTGTGATACTTGTTTGGAGTAATATACATTTCCTCGAAAAACGGAAAACACTGCGGCATCTGGGAGAGCGAACGCATAGCTGTCATAAGCTGTTTCTTTTTTGCAACCGCCGCCTCCCTGCTGGCCTGCGCCATAAAACGCATATACATTCCCAACATTCTTTTTGCCCTGTCGGAAACAATGACCAAAACATGACCGTATCCGCTCCGTGGGCAACGGCCTCGTAACTCCACAGACGCATGACGCCCGGACGCTTCAGCGCGTTGTAGGGCAGCCAGTTGGTCACGCTGGGCGTCTGCTCCATAAGAGAAAAGGGCTTTCCCTGCTTCAGCCCCCGCATCAGATCATGGGCCATAGCAATCTCCGTATAGGAATCTTCATTGGACGGATAGCTGTCCACTGCAATAAAGCCCATATATTTTGCCCACTTCTGGTAGTCGAGGCCCGGATAGAAGCCCATCAGATTCGTCGTGATCTGCGCGTCCGGGATCACCTTTTTGATCGCTTCATACTCCAGCCGATGCGCAGTGAGCAGAGAATCCGACAGAAAACGCCGGTAGTCCAGCGTGATTCCCTGACACATGGTCCGTTTTTCGTCGATATGCTCGCTTCTGGTATCCGGCAACACGATCTCCTCCCAGTCATAGAAGGTATGCCCCCAGAAGGAAGTGTACGACCGCCGGTTCAGTTCTTCCAGCGTCCCATACCGCTTTTTCAGCCATTCCCGGAACGCCCGCTCACAGTTCTCACAGTAGCATTCCCCGTATAAAATGTGCGGTACCTTTTCGCTTTCGATCATGTTTTTTCCTTTCCGCCCTTTTTATCCGTTCTTATTGTCTTGCCGCCTCATAGGAAGCCAGCTTGTCCTTGCAGTTCTGCTCATCGACCGCATAGACTTCATCGAACCCAAGTCCTTTGACGGTGTCCTGCATCTCCTTTAAGATGCTGTCGAACTCCGCCTCATCCTTTGCAAACGCCATTCTCCAGGAATCCTGTACGATCACCTGCTTGCACTGCGCCTTGATGGTATTGTGGTCGGTGGAATAGTCCGGGATCGCATAGTTGCTGCCCGGAGCCACCGTCAGCATGTCTTTCCTTTGCAGATACTCGATGCCGGTGGGCTCGTTGTCGTTATGAGCCTTCCAGTCCTCACTGAGCTTCGTGGCGGTCCGCTCCTGGTAGTCCGCCCATTTCTGGTAGTTGTAGCACATGCCCGTGGACGATCACAGTCCACCACGCCCAACGCCTAGTAGTTCAGCGCGGAGATGCCTTCCTTCCAGGTGCCGGTACCCCATTCCTCAGGAACCTGAAGTCCGTCGGCCATCTTGACCAGCGCTTCCACGCCGAAGTCCGTCAGCACCGGTTCCCCGTCTTTCATCTCCCAGGTCAGTCCTTCTGGGCCGCAGTTGGTGCCGCTCTGGGCGCAGGACATCTCCACGCCTTCCGGAGAGTACAGCCAGTCGATAAAGTCCACGATCCGCTGAGGGTCCTTGGCCTGGCTTCCCACCATGACGGCGTTTTCCATCTTGCCCAGGGTGAAGGAACCGTAGGACAGACACTTCATATCCCCGATGGTGGCGGTCTGGAAGCCCTTACCCTCCGCCATACGCTCTACCGTGTTGTAATAGCCGGAGCCAAGCCAGGGCCAGAAGGAATAAAGAACGGCTCCGGCTCTGTATTTTGCGTTGAGCATGTCAAAATTCTGAGTCGTGGATTCCGGGTCCACCAGCCCCATCTGATTGGCCTGGAACAGGAAACGTAAAGCCCTTACATAAGCGCCGTCGTCGTCGATGATGCTCTGGATCTCGTTGGTCCCGCTGTTCATCAGGGCGAATCCCTGATTGGCCTCATACCCGTAGAGCGCGGTCAGCGCCGCGGCGTTCTGCATCATATCGCCGTCCCAGTCCTTGAACAGAGAGAGCGCATAGGCCTTCTTGCCGGACTCGCTGGTCCCTGCCGCGTCCTGCATCTGCTTTAAGACGTCCAGCAGGTCCTCCAGGGTATTCATTTCCGGATAACCAATCTGTCCGTAGATATCCCAGCGGACCGAAGGCGCGTTGGTGGGGGCCACGGCTTCGCAGGGCTCAGTAGCCGGCTCATTGCTCACCTCGCTGGGCACGGCCCACATTCCCGGGTTCTCTTCTCCCGCCACGGCGCTGGCGTCCTCGATCGCTTTCTTATACTGCTGCAGGTTGGCGCAGTCTCCCATGTAATCGGTCATATCCAGCACCAGTCCGGCCGTTACCATGTCTTTCAGCCGGTTCTTGTCCGCATTGATGAGGATCAGGTCTCCCAGATTGCCGTTGGCGGAGCGGGTCTGATACAGGGTGTCTCCGCCGCCCGCCACGTTGGGCGCGATGATGTTCATCTCCATATTGAACTTATCCTTTACGATTTTCGCGAACCAGCCGCGGCTGCTGCCAGACATACGCTCTTTCTGATGATTTTTTTCATTTTCTCTTTCTACTCCTTTTCAATAATGATACGTGATTATCCTTTCACCGATCCCACCATGATTCCTTTGACGAAATACCGCTGGAACATGGGATAGATCAGAAGGATCGGCAGCGCCGCCATGGGAAGACCGCTCAGCTTGAATACCTCCACATAATTCTTCAGATGCATTCCCCTGGGGATCAGGTTGATGGCCCCGCTGGCGCTTAAATCGTTGGCGCTGATGGAGTTGATGATCAGGTAATAAAACGGATAAGCGCACAGCAGCGTCAGGATCGCAAACACGCCGTAGTTGCAGATATGAAACAGATAATCCGTCGCCTTTAATTTGCTTTTCATTTTGCGATTCCCTCCTTATATGATGTTTTCGCCTCTGGTATACCATTCCTTTTTTGCGTGCTTCTACATAGATAATTCAAGGTTTTTCTGCCGAATTATTCGAGTATTTCTCCCTTTTTTCCGTATCGCCTCCGATTTTCACCCTATTTTTGTCTGTTTTTATGGGTAGAAACCGGTATCTGCGTCCGGCATAATAGAACCGCAATCATGATTATATTTAAAGAAGGAGAATATCATGAGACTGAGTCTTGACAATCCGGTGCTGGACTATATGAATACCGTCGTGCAGTTTATCGCCCTGAACCTGATCTATCTGATCTGCTGCCTTCCCGTCCTCACCATCGGCCCTGCCACCGCCGCCCTCTATCAGGTGACGCTCCGGGAGGCCAGGCGGGAGCACGGCTACCTGATCCGCAAATTTTTCCAGCACATGAAAGAGATGTTCTTTCAGGGAATCTTCGTATTTTTCCTGTTTACCGCGGGTCTTTTTGCCGCCGTCTACGCGCTGGTCTTCTGGTTTGCGCTGGGCACGCCCACGGGAACCGCCGCCTTCGCGGTCACGCTGCTTCTGGCAGCCGTCGTCTTTTGCGCCATGATCTATGTCTTCCCGCTTATGGCCCGCTTTCAGAACAGCTCCTTTGGAACCGTCAAAAACGCGTTTCTATTTGCCCTGTCAAATCCGATGTATTCCTTTGCACTGCTGTTGATCCAGTTGTTCCTCGTGAGTCTTCTGTATCTGTTCCCGGTCATGAAAGTCTTTATGATCGTCATCGGATTTTCTTTTACCGCTTACTGCAATTCTCTGATTTTCACCCGGCTCTTCCGGCCTTACGAGAAAACAGCGGAAAATGATTAAAAGGGGGACTGCCGCATCCTCTGTCATGCGGCAGCCCCCAGGCATTGCTTTTGCTTGATATTTTCTATTGCAATTCCAGTTCAAACACTTCCCCTACCGGTTCAAATTCATCCGTGATCTGTCCGCTCTCCTCCGGCAGCTCGATTACGCCGAAGGTCATGGTCACGCGGTCCGCCGTATCGGAGATTCTTCCGTCGTCGATGATCTCCTCATTGGACAGATAGCCAGACGTCTCATCCGAGCTTCTGAGGCCAAACTCCACCTGATTTCCTTCCGAATCCCCGGCCAGGATCTGCGGCATATAATTGGTCGCTCCGGATTTGGTAAAGGAGATCCGCTGCTCCAGCTCATTCATGGTGAGTTCCTCCAACGTGACCGTCACACCGTCCGGCAGGGTGAATTCCTTCCCGATGGGGATTCTTTTTGTATCTGCCATCAGTGCGGCCCCGTCCGCGGTAAACGCGAAGTCCCAGTTCCCTTTGATCTCGTCCTCGCTCCCCAGGGCACGGATCTTAATCCGGAATTCATTTTCCCCGGACAGGTCCACACCCGGTATGTGGTAGGACATCTCCACGCCCAGAACGGTCTGGCCCTCGTCCAGGAAGCTGGCGCTTCCTCCGGCTCCTCCGCCCGGCTGCTCGCCGTTGACCGTGAGGATCTCCATGGGAGTCAGATACTGCTCCATGGGCTCCCCGTCCTCCCGCTGGACCGTATAGTTAACCGTCAGCTTCTCCTCCGAGACCACCGCCTCCTGCAGCGTGACCACATAGCCTTTGTCCGCCACGGAGGTGTGAATCACATCCCGGTAGTTCTCCAGCTCTCCGGAAAGTCCCAGAGCGTTTCCGATGCTCCAGGTGATCTGCTCGATGGCTGCATGCACTTCCCCGCCGAACAGGACGGTACCTGTCAGAAGCGTCACTGCCGCGCAGGCTGCCACCGTCATTTTTCCAAAAGTTCTCCTTGTTCTCTTTCTCTCGTTTCGAATCTCATTTAACGCAGTGGTCTCATATCGTCTCATTTCCATCTCCATATCCTCAGGGCATTCCATGAGCCGGTCTCCATCTGCCAGAAAATCAGTTCGAATCTCGTTTGCCAGTCGGTATGCTTCTCTGTTCATGCTCATGCCCTCTTCCTTTCTCCAAATTTGCTGCGGATCTTCTTCTTACCCCGGAAAATCCGTACATACACATTGTCTCTTGTCAGCCCCAGCGCGCTTCCCGCTTCCTCCGGCTCTTCCTCCATCAGAAAAATCCTTCGGAACAGCTCCTGGTCTTTGGGGGACAGACAGCTTAAAATCTCCTCGGTCTCTTTTGAGAGCTCCTGCTCTGTCAGCTCAAGGAGCGCCGTATCTTCCTTTGGTATCTCCAGCTCCATCTCCTCCAGAGACGTGGTCCTGTGCGCCCTTTGTATCTTGCGCAGCGTATCGATGGCTTCCAGACGCGCCACCCCGGCCGCCCAGTTTGCAAAGCTTCCTCTGCTCTCATCAAAGCAGTCGATGTTCTTCCAGATTCCAAGAAAAATATCGTTCATGCACTCTTCCACCTGGTCCGGGGAAGCGAACAGCCTTTTTTGCACGATGGACTTTAAGAGCCCTCCATAGGTCCTGATCACATACACAAGCCCCTCTTCCCGGCTCTTTCTGATCAGGTCCACAAAATTATCTTCATTTGCTTTCATAGACAGTTACCTCAAAAGGATCCCTGATGGGATTGGTTTTGTAAGCTTACACTTTATATTCCGTCTGCGGCAAGAGAAATCTTACACTTTTGGAGAAAAAAACGGACGCCCTTTTGGAGACGTCCGTTTTTCGTCGGGATTATTCTACATTGTAAGTGACAAAATA
This sequence comes from uncultured Lachnospiraceae bacterium, assembly GCA_910584945.1. GTDB lineage: Bacteria > Bacillota > Clostridia > Lachnospirales > Lachnospiraceae > Hominiventricola. The sequence goes on from CAJUDY010000019.1 coordinate 6,347, forward strand.
CGCCTGGGCGTCGTAGTCCTCCGGAGTGCCGGTCACCTCATAGCACCAGGTTCCGTCCTCCGTATCCAGGGTTCCTTTGCAGGTTCCGTCCTTAAGATCTTCTGCAATGTCCACGCGGCAGTTCTCATCCAGGATCAGGAAGACGTGCTCGCCCTCTATCTTAAGCTGATACCCGTCGTCCTCATCCGACACTTCCAGCGTGACGTCCGCTTCCGTGCTTTCCATGGATTCCACCGCCGTATCCAGGTCCGCAAGATCGTAATCCGTGATCTGCACGCCCTCTTCCATCGGATCGATCTCCATCTGTCTGGTCTCGCCTCCCGGCAGGGTGATCGTCAGAATCCAGGGACTGCCGGAGGCCGCGTAGGAGATGACATTGCTAAATACCAGGACGCCGAAGGCCGCGGCTGCCATGATCCCTCTCGGCAGGATTTTCTTCACAGGCTCATGTTCATTTTTCATCGCTTCCACCTTTCTTAACAGACGTTCGGAAGCATGTACCTCGTCAAAGGTGTTCTGATACCAGGTCTGATTGTCTTTATCGGTTCTCATTTCCACGCCTCCTTTAGTTGTTGTCTCAGTTTCTTCCGCGCGCGAAGAAGCCGGGTCTGGACGGCAGTCTCGGAGATTCGAAGAAGAGCGGCGATCTCCCGGATGCTGTACTCCTCATAATAGTACAGATGCACGGTCTCCCGGTATCTCACAGGAAGCCTTTGCACCGCGTCGTAAAGCTCGCTGTGCTCCGGCTGAGAGAATACCGGCTCGAGCGTCTCGTCTTCCAGGGAGGTCACTTTTCGTCTCCAGAAGGAACGCCACAGGGAATGGGATTCATTGACCGCCACACGAATCAGCCAGCGGCGGACGTGCTCCTCATTCTGGAACACGGTTTCCGATTCCAGCAGCTTTAAAAACGCCGTCTGCACCACATCCTCCGCATCCTGGGGATTCCGGCAGCAGTTCAGTGCCGTCCGGTAGACCGCGTCCAGGCAGGAGCTTACCGCCCTGTCGTATGCTTCCCTCTCCAAAGTGATCACCTCCATCCCGGTCTGTTCTGTTTTACATTGAAAAGCCTTTCACTATATGAACGTCTGTCCGGTGGAAAATATCACAATTCTTTTTCTTTTTTATCTTTTTTTCCTTTTTGCAGTTCCCAGAAGGCCACCGCGCTGGCGGCCGCCACGTTCAGAGAATCCACGCCGGGAGCCATGGGGATGCGCACCCGGTAATCGCAGTCCGCGATGGTGTCCGCCGCCAGACCGTCCCCTTCCGTTCCAAGAATCACCGCCAGCTTTTCTTCGGAGCGCAGCTTTGTATCATCTATGGATATGGAGTCCTCGGTCAGCGCCATAGCCACGGTACAAAAGCCCAGTTTCTTTAAGATTCCCATTCCGCTTTCCTTCCACCCGTCCGTCTGATCCAGATAGGTCCAGGGAATCTGGAACACGGTCCCCATACTTACCCGGACCGACCGACGGTACAAAGGATCGCTGCAGTCCGGCGTCAGCAGCACTCCGTCCATATGAAGCGCGGCGGCGGAGCGGAAGATCGCCCCCACGTTGGTGGGATTCACCACATTCTCAAGTACCGCGATCCGCTGCGCATCGGCGCACACCTCCTCTACAGTCCGAAGGGGCGGTCTTCTCATGGCGCAAAGCATCCCACGGGTCAATTTGTAGCCGGTGATCTGAGAAAGCACTTCCATCCTGGCCGTGTAGACCGGGATCTCCCTGCAGCGCTTCCGGATGTCCTTTAACTCCTTCTCCAGATACCTTTCCTCCGCCAGAAACGACAAGGGCTCGCAGCCTGCGTCCAGCGCCCGCTCAATGACCCGGGGACTTTCCGCGATAAAAATCCCTTCCTCCGGCTTTTCCCGGTTCAGAAGCTGTACTTCTCGAAGTCTGGCGTACATGTCCAGCTCCGGCGCATGAAAATCGGTCATTCGGATTACATCCAACATCGTATTTCTCCTTGAGGCGCACCTGCGCACCTAAAAATACGGCCCCGGAAACCCGGAGCCGCATCTCTTTTTACTTTATTTTTTTAATCCGTGCATCCCGCTTTGAACGTTAGACCGGAACGTTACCTGTACAGTTAACTCAGCCCAGGCACCCCTGCGGCACACAGAAGGTCCCGCTTAGTGCTGCTTTGTTCCCAACCTGACACGGTTCACAGGTTCCTGTTGCGCAGGACCCAAACATCAACGCCACTTATACAGGGCAGCTTCCGACCAACCGGCCCGGGGCGGGATATCACTCCTACTATGGCGGATTGTAGGTACAGGGCGCCGCCACCTCCCCAGCTGCACGGAAATCTTATGACAATTTTAAAACGTTTATTAGTATATCCTGTTTTCACTCTTTTGTCAAAGGCTTTTTCCTGCGCTCCCTCAGTTCCCGGAAAAAATCCGTCAGCATGGCCGAACACGCTTCCTCCAGAACTCCCTCGGTGAGCTCCACCTGATGATTGAATTCCGGCATGTTCAGAAGATTCAGGACGGACCCGGCACATCCCGCCTTGGAATTGCGGCTGCCGATGACCACCCGTTTCATCCGCGCCTGCACGATGGCGCCGGCGCACATCTGACAGGGCTCCAGAGTGATGTACATGGTACAGTCCTCCAGACGCCAGTCCCCCACCGCCTTGCTGGCCCTGCGGATCGCCAGAAGCTCCGCGTGCGCCAGAGTATTCTTGTCCGTATTTCGCCGGTTGTATCCCCGGGCGATGATTTGATCTTCTCTTACAATCACGCATCCAATAGGCACCTCCGCAAGCTTCCACGCCTTACGCGCCTGCCGGATCGCTTCCTTCATATATTTCTCGTCTTTTGTCAGAGACATCCTCTCCACTCCTTTTGCAGCTTCCGAACTTCGGACAGCGGATACACTTCTCGCCGCCCTTTGGATACAGAAGGAACTGTCCGATATCCAAAGGATCGTCCTCCCAGTCCGCCACATAGTCTGACATCCCCGGACGGTGAATCCAGATTCCCCGGGTCCGGGAAAAGGGAATCTTCTTTTCCATGATATTTTCCGGGTCCACCAGACCCTGCCATTCCAGGGCTCCATTCTGGCTTCTTAATTCTCCCAGATAGATGCCGATGGTCTTGTCCTGATGCTGAAAATAAATATATGCCTTTCCCGCATCCTCTCCCCGGCGGCAATATCCCCTCAGGTGAATCCCCAGCCTGCATCTGCCGCCCCGGACCTCCGCCTTCACAAAACCTGCATTTTTCGCCGGTTCTCCCTGTTCATAAGCATAGAGATACGCAATTTGACGCCTGTATTCTTCCATATGTCCCTCCCGTCTTACATAAGTTCCGCAATTTCCCTCCCGGGCCTGTACGGTCTACCAGGTCATTCTATGCCCGTCCTAAGGTCGTTATGACAGATTTCTCATCCTTTCCACCCTATTCGTAAACTCCGCGAACTCCTGAAGGGTCATGGCCTCTCCCCGGATGGACTCAGAGATCCCCATCTCCTGAAGCGCTTTTATGGTCATCTCCTTGGAAATCCCAAGCTCCGGCACATGGGAGAGACCGTTTTGCAGGGTCTTTCTTCTCTGATTAAAGGAAGCTCGGATCACCGCGAACATAAGCCTTTCGTCCGTCACCCGGACCGGCGGCTCCTCATAAGTCTCAAGCCGGATGACCGCCGAGCCCACCCCCGGCCTTGGCAGAAAACAGTTGGGCGGCACATTCGCCGCCACATAGGGGCTTGCATAGTACTGGACAGCCAGGGACAATGCTCCGTAATCCTTGGTTCCCGGACCTGCCTGCATCCGCTGCGCCACCTCTTTTTGTACCATCACCGTGACGCTTTTTAAGGGCACCCGCTTTTCAAAAAGCCCCATAATAATCGGCGTTGTAATGTAATAGGGAAGATTGGCCACCACCTTCACCGGATGTCCGCCGTTTTTCTCTTCCACCAGCTTTTCAAGATCCACTTTCAGTACATCTTCGTTAATCAGATCTACATTCTCATATCCGCTCAGCGTATCCTGAAGGATCGGGATCAGCGCCCTGTCAATCTCGATGGCTGCCACTCCTTTTGCCGCCGCTGCCAGGTACTGGGTCATCGTCCCGATTCCGGGACCAATCTCCACGATATAATCCTCCTCCGTGATTTTCGCCGCCTTGATGATCTTATCCAGCACATGGGAATCAATCAAAAAATTCTGTCCGTATTTTTTCTGAAAGACAAAGCGGTATTTATTCAAAATCTCAATAGTGCTCTGGGGATTTCCCAGAGTCGGAACCGGTCCTGCCATCCTCTTATCTCCCATCCAGCCCATAAAAGCTTCTTGCATTTTCTTCTGTGATCCGGATGACTTCCTCTGCGGTCACTCCTTTCAGCGCGGCCACTTTCTCCGCCACATAGATCAGATTCCGGGAATCATTCCGTTTCCCGCGGAACGGAACCGGGGACAGATAGGGACAGTCCGTTTCCAGCAGTAATCGGTCAAGCGGAGCCATCTGTACCACCTCTTTTAATTTCTTTGCGTTTTTGAAGGTCACCACTCCGCCGATCCCAAGATAATATCCCATCTTTAAATATTCTCCAGCATGCTCCGCGGAATAAGAATAGCAGTGAATCACTGCCCGCAGTCCCGGTTCGTGCGCCTTTTTCAGAATCTCCATGGTGTCTGCCGCCGCCTCCCGGCTGTGGACAATGACCGGAAGATACAATTCCTTTGCAAGTTCAAGCTGCCGCAAAAACCAGGTTTTCTGCACCTCGTGGTTCTCTTTCTCCCAATAGTAATCCAGACCGGTCTCTCCCACCGCCACGATCCTCTCCTCCTGGCACTGTTCTTTCAGCCATGCGAAGGTCTCTTCATTCAATGTACCCGCTTCGTCCGGGTGTACGCCCGCCGCGCCGTAGATGAAAGAGTATTTTCTGCTAAGTTCTACCGTCCTTCTGGTTCCTTCAAGACTTGCGCCTACATTAACGATCGTCCCCACGCCCCCTTCTGCCAGAGAGGAGAGCACTTCCTCCCGGTCCTCATCAAAAGCGTGGTCGTCATAATGAGCATGACTGTCAAATATCATAGCGGCCTCCCTGTTCCGTCCGTTTTTTATAACAGTATAGCGTTTTCAGGAGGGCAATGCAACCAGAAAAAAACGAACTAAAGGCGTACTTCATACTCCGCCCCGGCAAAGGTGATGCCCATACCGTCTCTTAAGGGACACAGCTCATAGGGATTCAGCTGGACGTGATCCGCCCAGGTTCCGTTGGTGGAATTCAAATCTTCCACATAATAGACCGCTCCGTCATAGGTGATCCTGGCATGAATTCTGCTGATGGTGGGCGCCGGAATGCAGCCGTCCACGCTGTCTTTTTTCTTTCCCACAAGAAACGTCTCCTCCCGAATCACAAAATCCGAATATTCCGGATTCAGACTGTGCAAAAACAGCCCGTCCTGTTTTTCTTTTTGAAGGCAGGCGGTCTCCAGCATGGGGTTTTCCTCCTTCAAAAACAGCGTGGAACCGCTTTTGATCTGATCCTCCTCCCCTGTGATATAGTCCTCCAGCTGCGGTTTTCTGGTCTTCTTGTGAAAAAAGTCCTTCCAGCTTCCGGTCTTCTCCAGAACTTCCTTCTGCACTGAGGCCTGCGGCAGAGGCGGCGCCTCCCGGGGCGGCAGGGCAGTCTCCTTTTCCTTTTCTGCATGCTTATGGAGGATTTCCAGCAGACTGAAGTTCGTCTCCAGGGCGCTCTGATACAGTTCATATCCAAAGGCAATCCCTTCCGCATCATTCTTGTCCAGCTTTCCCAGCAGATATTCCGAAAGTTCCAGAAAAGACTCCCGAATCTCTTTCTGGTATCCTGGATAGTAGCACAGACAGAGCTTCTCCGACTTGGTGTGCAGATATATAGACTCTGGATTCAAAAGAAAATGATCTGGACCCAGCAGATATTCTTCTGCCGATTCCAGAACCCGGAGAAGATCCTGCAAAAGTCCCCGAAGCTGCTCATAATTCAGATTCCTGCGCTCATACAAAAGTTCCATACTCTGCCGCCCGGTAATCTCATAAAAATATTCTGTCCGGTCTTCGTACTTCTGCATCACGCAGGGCAGGAATCCGCTGATCCGGTTTTCGGTAATCATACGAACCTCATAGGTATCCTTTGTCGGTTTCTCATCTGTCAATATCATATAATTACTGTTCAAGTCCCTTTTATAGCGTCTCTTCATCTTTTGATCCTCCATTTAAGTTCCGTTACTGCCTTCTCCGGGTCCGGTTCAGGCTTTCGCTGTTTTAAGTTCCGCTTTTTCCTGCCAGCCATCTTCTTCTTCGAACTATGCTGCAGGGATTTATTCTGTATATGGTCTGTTGTATATGGATGCCGTCCACCGGCAGGAAACTTCCGGTCCCGGACACCTTGATACCAATTCTCACAGGGTCCGCCTTCACTTCCACTGTTTCATTCTGAAGCCACAGCAGTCTCTGCGGCAGCTTCTGCAAAAGCTTCTGCCTCAGGTCCGCTTCGACCTGGCGGTCGCTTCTTGCATCCACGTAGCTCCCCTGAATCCCGCATTCCAGCGCCGTGTGCACGCACACGGCGTAATCGTGGGCATACAGGGTAAAAAAAACCAGATAGACCAGCAAGATACACAGCCCGGGCACCAGATAAGCGGCTTCCACAACATAACGTCCTTTTCTTTTCATATACACACTCCGATCATATAGGCGGCTGTCAGATACGGAATCAGCGGCAGTTCTCTACAATGAAAAAGACTTCCCCACAAAGCGGCCAGACCCATTCCCAGAAAAAGAAGGAAAAAAAGTTCGGATGCGGACAGCCACATTCCAAGGGCCAGAAGAAGCCATCCGTCTCCATATCCCACCCTCTCCCCGCTGAAATAACCGACTGCCAGCAGAAAAAGCCCCGGCAACGGCTCGGGCAGACGCCCGGCCACCAGACTCCAGAGAAAACCTGTTCCGCCCAGCGCCCCGATCACCGCCAGCGAAACCTGGCGCTCTTTGATATCCTCCGCCGACAGCAGCAGCAAATGTCCCAGAATCCACAGTGTTTTCACACGCGTTACCTGCTGCAGCGGGAACATCCCGGCCGACCGCCCACCTGGGACAAAGGGACCGCCATGACCGTCCGCTTCAGCCCCTGGCAGTTCCTGTTATTGTGATAGCTGGCGCCATAATCGGTGACATAGACCGTTGCCCCTGTCTGTCCCCGGCGGACACAGTACTCACAGGGCGTATATCGTCCGCCGGCGCTGTTCCGCTCGCCCTCCAGCGTCCCGGAAGCAATCTGGCGAACGGAAAGCCGAAGATGGGTACAGTCCCTGTTCTTGTGATATACGCTCCCTTCCGGCGTGATGTAAACAATCTCTCCGCTGAAACCATTATCGAAAGATTCCCCTGTATAACCTGTCCAGCAGCGCACTACGGCTTTTTGCGCCACGACGTCTCTTCCAAAGGACAGCCAGGAGAACGGAAGCGAAACCATCTGCGTATCGTACAGACGGATATAGGGATCTGCCGGATTTCGCTGCCCCGCAGTCACGGCCAGCGCCTCCGCCCGCTCCACCAGGGTTCTGCCTTCCCGGGACTGTATTGAGGAAAAAGCGAACAGATACAAAAGCGCCGTGACCGCACAAAGAAAGAATGGAAGAAGCAGGGATGCTTCCAGCGTCATACTTCCCCTTCGGAAGGCAGAAAGAGATGCCCTTCTGACAGTTTGAAAAAGCCGAAAACGGCCCTTTTTTCTACGGGATACCTGGAGATTTTTATTTGTTTTATACGCAGTACAAAAGGACATCCCTTTCTGCCTCCTTCCTTGTTCATTCATACCCATAGCTTCTCTCCAGATACAGATCTTCGATCCAGATCTGTGCCGTCAGACGTTCCACGCAGTGATCCAGATGCAGATTTCTGCATCCTTCCAACTGCCTCAATTCGCCTTCCGTTACGTCCATTGCCCGCAGGGCCAGCGTCTCCCAGGACTCCGTCATCAGAAAAATCCGAAGACAGGTCTCATAGCTGATTCCCTTCTGGACCTTGATCGGCACATCATATCTTCCGGGATCACCCAGGAAAGTCATCAGTCCGGACAGCGGCACCTGCCAGTCCGCGACGGTCTTCACCGCCGACAACTCATAGCCGCCCAGGAGCTGTCGCACCTCCGCCAGGCTTTCCCCGTAAGCCCACCCCAGCAGAATCAGCTGCTCCAGACTTTTGATCAGACCTCCGTTGCCGGTCATTCCCGCCAGAAGAACCGCAAGGGCCTCCGCCTTCTGGCGAAGCTCCGGGTGACTCAGAAGGAAGAGATAATTGGCGCCTTCCCGAAGAAGCAGCAGTCTTGTAAGTACCGCGTCCAGATTCTCACTGTCGGAGTCCTTCCCGGCGATCAGATATTCCAGCTGATAATCCAGATACCCCTGCTCCCGCGGTTCCTTCATAGATTCCTGGGCTTGGGTCAGATATTCGCAGAGATAACTTACGAACCACTGTTTGGTAAGCAGGTTCTGCTCGCCGCCCTGGGGTATCCCTGCTCCCACGGACAGCTCTCTGACCGAGGGAGCCGAGCCTAAGTCAACCGCCCGTTCGGACACCACATATCCATCCGGAACAGCCGCGGCCAGGGAAAAGCCCTGCCACAGTCCGTCCCACTGCCTGGCCTCCGGGTCCATCCGGCGGCTCTCCCCGTCCTCTTCGTCTTCCTCCTCTTCCTCATAATCTCTCACGCTTCCCTCATAAGCCTCACAATCCTCCCGGAATCTTCTACTGTTCTCCTCCCCGTCCTCCGCAAAAAGCTCCTGCAAAAGCCAGTCCTCCGCCAGGTCGGCGCCGGTTTTCTCCTTCATCACCTGTACGGCCTGACGGTAAAATACCGCCCCGCGGCCGTCGGTCGCCCGAACCAGTTGATTCACATTCACGCCCTGCAGGGAAAGGCCCTGCAGGTAATTCCCCAGACCGTCCGTCAGATTGTTCTTTGTGAACTGCCACAGATGGCTGCACAGCTCCTCCTGTCGCTCCGAACCTCCCCCGAAGGACGTGTCCAGATAGAAGAGATCGTACCGGTCAAGCAGATGGGGCTCATACTCCGAGAACAGGGAAAACATCCCCGCCTCCACCGCCTGTTCCGCCTGCTTCCTCTGGTGCTGTTTCTGCACCGATTGCAGACAGACCAGATACAGGCTTAAAAACACCAGGAAGCAAAGCGCCAGAAAGACCGTAATCTGTCCGGAGCTTTTTTTAGACGCTGCGGCTTTGAGAGACAATTTTCTCAAAAATCTCATTAACAACTCCTGTGATCTGATTCTTAAAGATAATGACCAGGCCAATCAATACGACAATGATCAATATGACCTCCACCACTCCCATACCACTTTCATCTTCCCAAAAATCTTTCATAAATCTTCTTATTCTCATCACACACTCCTAACATTTTCATTGATAATCGTCCGCCTCTCAGGCGGAAAAAGACACTGCTGCCGGATACATAATCAGGATCAGGATGGTCAGAAGCATCAGAAGCATGGGCAGCAAAAGTTTGCTCTCGCACTCCTCCCCCATGCGCTTTGCCAGAGCCTTGCGGTTCTCGAAAGCCTCCCGGGATTCTTCCAGCAAAAGCCCCGCCAGATTCTTCGTCCCTTTTCTGAGATTCTGACTCAGCAAAGTTCCGAGCTTTAAGTACGCCTGCATCCGGCACCTTGTCCCGAATCGTTCATAGGCAAGAGCTTCCGATACCCCGCTTTGCATCTCATAAAGCGTTCTTCGCATCTCTTCATAGGCCGGATGAAACTTCTTCTCTGCCTCTGTCTTCTTCTCATACTGGTCCACCAGGCGCTCCCAGGCATTCCTGGTACTGACGCCTGCTCCCATGTACAGACTCAGACGGCTGACAATGTCCGGATAATCCAGCTGCATGCTGCGCTCCCTTTTCTTCTGTTCCCGGTCGTCTTCCCGACGCTTTCCCAGGATCAGGGCGGCCACCGACAGCAGGGTCAATCCCAGCATCCACACCCACCGGTCGTCCGGCCTCCGATACCATGCGACAGACTCTCCAAGGAACGACTGCGGCAGATCGATGCGCTTCACCGGCTCCTCCTGGGCCCTTAGAAGTTCTTCTTCCAGCATCTTTAGTCTCTGCTCCCGGGTCGGATTCCCGGGCGGGCAGATACGGACAGCCTTTTCCCAGGTAAGACTCCGGCCTTCCAACGACAAAACTGCCTGAACGTTTACCGTCACGGCTTCTCTCAGAGAAGTGTTCTTCACCGTGCCGTCCGGATCGATATAATCCCAGGAGCTTAGATACCACTGAATCACGATGTCCGTATCCGGATACACAGAAGGCATGTCCACCCGGCTCTCTATTTGTTTGCAATCCTGATTTTCCCTTAAGAAAACAGCCTCCATTCCATCCCTGGCTTCCGCCAAAAGCCCATACAGCGCTCCCTCTTCGTAGGGAACCTCCCGCAGCAGGAACGAAAAGGGAAAAGATGTCTCCTGAAACTTCACCAGAAGCTGCTCCCTTTGGTCCCCTTCTCCGCTTCCCGGTCTTGTAAGGCACGTCAGCACTTCCCTGTTTCCTGCGCCATACAAAAAGAAGGCCAGGCTTAGAAGGCCTCCGACCAGCGCCGTCATCCACAGCTTTGTCCTATATTTCAAATTGCACCATCCTTTTCCCCAGCAGATACGCTCCAAAATAAAGCAGAAGGCACACGCTGGCCACAAGAACTCCGCCCGGAGTGTGGTAAAGCCCTTCTAAAAACGCTCCGGAACCGATCCGCACATACAAAAGTACCGCCGCGGGCATCACGGTCATGATCTTCTGCTCATAGATCTTGGAGGCAAGAAGGGTACGGATCTCTCTTCTGGTATCCATAATCTCCGCCATCTGGGAAGCGGTGCTTCGAATAATGGCATTCAGGCTTCCTCCGCTTTTTCTGGCGGTGCAGAAGACCTCCACAAAGCTTTTGACCTCCTCTGAAGACTGCCGGTCCGCGAATTCTTGAAGGAGTACTTCTGGGCTCTGCTGGTTCTCCATCTTTGCCAGCATGCTCCGAAGCTCCCCCCGCATCCGGTCCTCCCTGGGAAACATCATGGACAGTTCCTCACAGGACTGCGCCATGGCATTCTCCACCGAATATCCGGCGGACAGCGAGGAAGAAAGTAAAAGAATCCACTCCCGAAAGCTCTTCTGAAATTGTTCTTCCTCTCTCTGCCTTCTGGACGCCCTGCATTCCCGACGCCACGGCACAAGTATTGGAAGTAAAAATGGGATCGCATAAAAAGAATCATAGAACAGCCATGAAAAGGCTAAAATCAGAAACAGTCCTTTAAGAACATCCAGGCAGAATTCCTTCCTGATCCGCCCAAACTCCGGCACGTTGAAACTTTTCAATCTTTATCATATCTCCTGCTTTCTCCTGTATCCCGCAGATTCTGCCGGACACCTCCCCGGTTTCCCGGAAGAGAAACAGCGGATGAAGCTCCACCTGATCCCCTTCCATACCGGTCACTTCTGTGATTTCCAGAAGCCTGCGGCTTTTATCCCGCAGCCTTCCAAGATAAACGATCAGGTCGATGCCGGAGGCGATCTGCCTCCGGATGGCCTGAAGGGGCAGTTCCATGCCCATAAGTACCATGGTTTCCAGTCGGCTGACGGTATCGCGAGTGCTGTTGGCGTGGCAGGTGCTGAAGCTTCCGTCATGGCCGGTATTTAAGCTGGTCAGAAGCTCAAAGGCTTCCGCACCCCGCACTTCTCCCACGATAATCCGGGACGGACGCATGCGCAGAGAGGCCCGGATCAAATCCCGGATCGTGATCTCCTTACAGTCCTCCATTCCGGAAGCGCGGGTCTCCAGCCTTACCAGATTCTCCACATTCTGAATCTGGAGCTCGGCGGTGTCCTCAATGACCACCACCCGCTCGTCCCCCGGAATATACTCGGACAGCGCATTTAAGAAGGTCGTCTTGCCGGAGCCGGTTCCTCCTGCTACCAGGATCGAATAACCGGACCGGACCGCGTCCTTTAGAAAATCCGCCTCCTCCCGGGACAGGCTGTCAAGCTCCAGAAGCCGGTCCATGGTGACGGGCTTTTCAGGAAATCGTCGTATTGTGATGATTGGCCCGTTCACCGCCACCGGCGGCAGGACGACATGTACCCGGTCTCCGTTTGGAAGCCTCGCATCCACAATCGGCTGGGATTCGTTGACCACCCGGTTGCAGGCGCTGATCATCTGCTGGATCACATCCAGAATCCGCTCCCTGGAAGAAAAATTTTTTTCAAAGCGAATCATCCTTCCATCCCGTTCCAGAAAAATCCCGTCCATGCCGTTGACCATGATCTCCGTGACGCTTTGTTCCTCCAAAAGTTCCTGAAGAACGTCCATCTTGCGGAGCGCATGAAACAGTTCCTTTTTCAGCCGGCACTTTTCATTCAGGGAAAGATATGTTTCCTTTCCCCGGGAGAGAACGACTTCATCGATCAGCTCCTGCATCTCTTCGTCAGACACTTCCCGGCTTAAATCCACCTGCTCCAGAATCCGTTTTTTCAGATCCTGGAACACTTCCGTCTCCTGGGACGCCGTTTCCATGATACCTCCTATTCCTGCAGAAGGCCCCGGATATAAGCTCCGAGCTCCTGCTGGGGCAGCATGAGAAGGTCCTCCTCCCGGCAGAGTTCTTCCCGGCTTCCGGGAAGCTCCAGCCTCTGGACCTTTTCCAATACATCCACTGCATCTGATACCTGGATATACCGCTCCCACTGGCTGAATTTCCCCTGAGAGATCAGGTCCTGCCCGGCGGGGACATAGAGGCCGCTTAACTCTCTTAAAAGATCCACGCTGTGGCCTGCCCGGGTACCCAGATCCAGAATGATTACATCATACATACTCTGGGTACGGATCAGGTGCAGCAGGCGCTGCCACTCTTCCACCGTAATCTGTACAAAGTCCGTATAAGATTCACAAGAAGGGATATAGTCCAGCCGGTCCAGCTTCTGGACCATACTGTTCAGACGATACAGAAACGACACTTTTTTCTGTCTAAGATAGTAAATCAAGTCCGATAAGTTCCAATGATTTCCCCCCATAATCTCGGAAAATCCGGAACACTCTTCCAGATTCAGATATAAAACATTCCGTTCTTCTGCGAGGATTTGCCCTAATGTAATTGCAAACTTATTCTTTCTGATTCCGCCTGACGGGGCGTATATCCCGATGACTTTATTGTCCTTTAAGACTCCGGTATAATACTCCTCTTCTCTTTCCTGATCCGAGTAGTAATACATGATCTCCCGGAGAATGTTCTCCACAGACTGGTACTTATAGACGGCAGGATATCTGTGAAGCTCTTTTGGAAGACTGCCCTCGGACAGAAAGATCACACATTCATTCCGGATGGAATCCCTCAGATTCTCATACCAGGCCGCTGATAACAGCAGTATTTCAATCTCTTCCTCGGACAGCGCTTTCAAAAGCTGCTCCTTTTGGGTACACATTCTTACCTGAAACAGATAACCCTTCTTCAGATTGACGTATTCTCTGAATGCGTCCCCATAGGAGACGTCCGAATCCGCAATCCACAATCTTGTGTTTTTCAAAATAACCTCCTGCAACACAAGACCCGGTTTCTTCATGCTGCAATTTTTAATGGAATCTGACTCAGAAATGATTTGAGCCCATGGCGAATGCCACCTTGTAGATAAACGTTTATCACATTCTCGATTATAAAGAATAATTTTTTTCTTGTAAATGCTCTTTACAATTTGTTCACAATTTTTGGAAAAATCTCACAAAAACCGAAAAGCAGAGATCGCGTAAAGCAGAGAAACCCCGCTGAGTCCAAGGGTTCCGGATGTCAAAAGGCTGCACAGATTGATACCGACCAGCCAGGGAATTCCACGGGATTCCAATATAAGATTGATGCCGTAGATGGCGATTCCGCCCATAGCCGCCCGCAGACAAAAGTTTAAGAAAAATTCTGCCTTTCTCCTCACAGTCAACAGAAAAAGTACAAATAGACAGGCCCCTGCGATCATAAGTACCCCGGTCTGTTTTTCCAGCATCTTCCTTCCCCCTCTCTGCTTATACTATATGACCGCCGCTGAAAAATATTCCCGTTTCCGTATAAATTTTCCAATTCGCGACTATACTGATAGTAACCTATTTCCCAAAAACAGGAAGGAAGATGCAGATGAAACGCACAGACCAGAACAGAAGCGCCGATTCCCGCAGACAGCAGCTCTTGGAAGATATCGAAAAGACCAAATACGCCCTGGACTGCGCTTACTCCAACTTTGAGAATGTGGTCGATCCGGATCTGATCGACTGCTCGATCTACGAGCTGAAAGCGGTACAGATGCGGTACCGGTTCCTGCTGAGGCAGGCGGAACTTTTGGACACGGTCACTTAATACCCCTTCTTTATTGATTTTTGCGGCGCGGAGAACGGGAGGCGCCGTCTCCCACCTTATACTTTTTTCAGAAAACGGGCAAGATCTTTGTCGCTGCCCATGACCAACATATGGTCTTCTCCCTGAAAGCGATATTCCGCATCCGGCATCCTCATGGAACCGTCCTTTTCCCGTACGCCCAGAATGCTGACGTTATAATTCACGCGGACGTTCAGTTCCCGGATGCTTTTGTCCACCCAGCTCTTAGGCGGCAGCACTTCATAGATCCCGTAATCCCCCAGGTCCACAAAGTCGAAGACATGGTTGGCGCTGGACTTTTTCGCAACCTTTTCCGCCATATCCCGCTCCGGATAGACCACTTCATCCGCGCCGTTCCTTAAGAGAAACTTTGCCTGAACGTCCGTGCTGGCTCTGCTGACCACACGCTTCGCTCCCAGTTCCTTTAAAAGGCTCGTGATCTCCAGACTGCTCTGAAAGTTCGTGCCGATGCAGACAAAGCAGGAGTCAAAATTCCGCACTCCCAGCTCCCTTAAGACCTCCGGCTTCGTACAGTCTCCGATCTGTGCGCTGGTCACCAGCGGGAGACAGGGCTCTAAGCGCTCTTCTACTGCATCCACCGCCAGAATCTCATTGCCAAGCTCCGCAAGCTGCCGGCACAGGTAATGGCCAAACCGGCCAAGTCCAATAATTAAAAATGATTTCATCGCTTTTCTCCTATTTAAGTTCCGCTTCTGCCCTTCATCCGCACGGGGTGGAGATCAATTACTGATCGCTTCGCGCTCACTCATTGATCTGTGCTCCTTCCGGGCAGAAGCTGTTTTTTCTTCTAACCGATGTTGATCCGCTCCACAGGCTGCCGTAAGCCGGACTTTTGCTTCTTGTCTGTAAACGCCAGGGCAAAGGACAGACTTCCGATCCGTCCGCCGTACATCAGAAGAATCAAAAGTATCCTGGACACGGTCCCGGTCTGCCTGGTGATGCCCGTGCTCATTCCCACCGTATTCATCGCCGAAAAGGTCTCCAGAAGAACATCGGTCAGGGGCAGGCCGTCTACGGCGCAGATGACAAGAGAAGCCGTCACCGCCATGGACAAGGACAGGGTAAAGACCACCGCCGCCTTTTCGATCATCCCGGCCTCCAGCCTGCGCCCGTAGATGTTCACCCCGTCTCTTCTCTGGATCATGGAGACAATATAGCACAGAAGCACCATAACCGTCGTGGTCTTTACGCCTCCTGCCGTGGAGCCCGGATTCCCGCCGATCAGCATCAGCACCATGGTCAGAAGCTTCCCGGCGTCGGTCATCCCGGCCACATCCGTCGTATTAAAGCCTGCGGTCCTCGGCGTCACCGCCGCAAAAAGAGCGCCCAGAAACTGTCCGGACCCGTCAAGCCCCGACAGCACGTTGTTCCGCTCCAGAAGCCAGAAAAAGGCCGTAGGGACCGTCACCAGTACGACCAGAGCCGTCAGCACCATCTTGGTGTGAAGGGTGTATCTTTTCCACTGAAAACGATGCTTTTGCAAGTCTCTCCATACGACAAAGCCAAGGCCTCCAGTGAGAATCAGAACTGTCACGGTCAGATTCACCAGCCAGTCCCCCTCATAGCGGACCAGAGAACCATAGGCTTCATATCTGCCCATCAGGTCGAAGCCCGCATTGCAAAAAGCCGATATAGAGTGAAAAATTCCATAGTAAATCCCCTCCAAAAGACCGAATTCCGGCACAAAACGCAGAGAAAGGAGCACCGCCCCCGTCCCTTCGATTAAAAGCGTTCCTTTGACGATCAGCTTTGCCAGACGCACAATCCCTCCAAGTTCCAGGGTATTCACACTGTCTCTTAACAGTCCGCGATCCGCCAGACCGATCCGCCTGCCCATGGCAACAAGAATCGTCACGCCAATCGTCACAAAGCCAAGGCCACCGATCTGAATCATCAGAAGGATGACAAGCTGCCCGAACAGACTCCAGTTCTGATAAGTGTCCACCACCACAAGCCCGGTCACACAGGTGGCGCTGGCCGCAGTAAACAGGCAAGACAGAAAATCCGTCCCTCCGGCACCTCTGGTGGATACCGGAAGCATCAGAAGCCCCGTCCCGCACAGAATGATGATAAGAAAGCCCACCGCGATCCACTGGGTGCGCGTCAGGCGGTTTCGCATTTTTGCAAACATATAAGATCCTCCCGCCGGATTTTGTATAAACTTCCGGCTTTTTTATTATAATACCCTCTTCTCCTTTTGTCTATCTGCGAAAATACGGTACGGTTCCAAAACTTTCTGAATTTCCTCCTACCTATTTTGGGAAAATAGTGTTATGATAGATACAGCAGTCTAGAAAGTAAAAAGGAAATATATGGATATCAACAAATTAAGTGAAGAACGAACCCTGATGGTACAGCAGGCGGAAAAGGAAAAAGAAAGCCTTGCCGACATCCAGAAGGAGATCAAGAAAAGAAAAGATTATATTCACTCTCTTCATCTGCTGGAAGAGAGCAAATATGACAACAATCAGGCGAGAACCCAGTACAGCGGTCTTCTGCGGATATTAAAAAAATACAAGATTGATCTGGAACAGACCTCCGAGGATTTTCAGCAGATGACCCAGGCTATCCAGGACGCCAGCCGGGGACTGGAATTCGGGCAGAAAGGAGAAGACCGGGCCGCGGAGGCCATAGAGCTTCTGGGAGACAAGGTGATCTCCCTTAAGAACCTCCGTCTCAAATACAATAATCTGGACATCGAACACGACCTGGTCATCATCGCTCCCACCGGCATCTTCTCGGTGGAAGTAAAAAACAAGCGGAATAACGGCACCATCTCAGAAAAAGGCATCTTAAGAAGCGGCTCCCACTCCGAAAATCTCATCGAACAGATCCGCCGCCACACGAATTCCTTAAGCCGCTATCTGGAAGACATCTACAAGAAACAGCCGCAGATAAAAAAGAAGTTGAAGGTCTACCCCATCATCCTCTGGGCCAACGACCGTTCCAATGTAAAAGACCAGTTTCGGGAGGTCCCGGTCTGTTACATCAACCGGCTGGAATATGAGATTTTCAAAAAAGACCGCTATACCGCCCGTCTCTCCAGAAATGAGATGGAGGACATCAGCGCAAAGCTGAAGAAAAGGAAACATCAGAACCGTCTGTATCCACTCTGCGTGGACAAGACCTACCTGGAAGAGCTGACCGAATACAGTTTACAGGATTTAAAAAAGCAGATGGAAGACACGACCCGTCGGCTTCGCATCGACGAATACGACATCCGCACCTTGGACAAGAAGATCCAGCAAAAAGGAAAGAGCATCCTTTCTAAGATCGGAGAACTGTTCTTAAAAGATACGATCTGAATGAAAAAACATAACGGGAAGCAGATTAAAACATTTGCTGCTAAAAAGGAGCTGCACGCCATACTTTGGCGTGACAGCTCCTTTCTTTTTCACGATGTCAGCTCGTTCATTTCCCAGAGACTGGCCGTTCCATAATCGATATACAAAATCTGACCGCTCATATAGCTGAAAATCCTGCTCCCAACGGTCACTAGCGGGTAGCCCATCTCTTCCGGGGAAGCCCACCGTCCGTTCCAGAAGTCCAGACTGTGTTTCTCCAGAATTGCCTGACCCTGTGCCGGATCTCCGGTGACGGACCGGTTGAAATCTTCAGTCAGACCCGTCTTCGTCATCCCGGGAGCGATGGCATTCAGCCGGATCTTCCGGTTGATAAATTCCGGCTCATGACACCGGTCCATCACGTAGACATTCTGGCACTTCTTGGCAAATACATACCCGTCTCCGGTACAGTCAGGGTGAGACTGATACCATGCGGCCGCCTCGCTCCAGCTCTTGCATGAGATGATCTCCCGGCATTCTTTGACAGATCTGCGCCAGTCTTTGCCTCCGTCCGAGGAGATAAAGGTCACCGATCCATTGTCTGCAATCCGGGACAGCAGTTTCTCTGTCAAATACAAAAAACTATAAAAATTCGTCAACTGGACTTGAAGCGCATTGGCCTTGCCCGGCGCGTTGGCAATCCCATGGCAGAGAAACAACGCGTCGATGGTCTCCGGACATTCCCGGATCATATGTTCGCATCCTTCCTCATTCCCCAGGTCGGCCCGAATCTCTTTTGTCACCGAAAAATCCAGGGGCTTTCTCCGAACTACGGCATATACATCAGCACCCAGATTCCGTAAGAGCCTCGTCGCCGCATATCCCATACCGGAACCGGCGCCCGTAATCACCACATTTTTCTTTTCCAGTCCGAACAGTCCTTTGATATCCATAGTCATTTTCACCGGAACGCTTACAGCATACGGTTCATATACTCGTAGCTGTGCGAATGGACTTCAAAAACAATGCCGAAGGGATCTCTGACGAATACGGTGGTGATCGTATTGACATCGCTGATTTTGCGGATATTATAGTCGCTGTACTGTGTGCCGCCGTGAGCCGTGAACCGCTCCACAAACTCCTTGACATCCGGCACGGTGATGGCATAGTGGAACACTCCGTGCTCTTTATAATCGAACTCCAGTTTCGGATCATGGCTTCCCTCAAATTCCAAAAGCTCAATGCCTACGCCGTTGGCTGTCGTCATATGAGCCAGACGGAATCCGGTCCATGTGTGACCTTCATGCCCATAGACGGTGTTCGTAAACTGCGCCGATGGACCTCCATCATTTTTGATGGGAAACGGTCCCGCAATGTGATACCATCCCATGACTTCCTGATAGAACTGGATGGCCTTTTCGATATTGGGGACCGAAAGTCCCACGTGGTTGATGCTAGCAATTGGTACTGCCATATGACTACTCCTTTCTAAAAACAGATTATGTGGTACTGGTATCCGTCTGCGGGAAACGGAAGCCGATAAAGCCAAGGATCAGCGCGACACCCACAAAGACGCTGCCGATGAGAAATACCTGATTCAGGGAGAGCCCCTGATTCATGGCCGCGCCGCACAGAGCGGTAAAGATCGTAGAGCCTCCGGTGGAAGCGAACTGGTACATGCCCTGAGCCGGCGGGATCTCTTCCGGCGTCAACTCAGTCTGGAAAAACGCGGCGTAACAGGACTGAGTGATCGCCTGACCGATACCTCCGATACCGGTTGCCAGATAGACGATAAACAGGGACGTCTGCGGCGTCAATGTATAGAAGATGGCAAGCCCCACCAGATATGCCACAATAGCCAGAAGTCCTGCCGGACGGAACCTTTTGCGGAATTCTTTCCCCACGAATGCGCCCACAAAAAGTCCAAGGATAAACTGAACGATGGTCTGCGGCATGGTGACGGTGGAACTGACCGTCGCGTCAAATCCCATAACCTGCTGGGCGTAGACGATGCCGTAAGCGCCGATGCAGGTGGCATAGGAGACCACCAGCGCCTGGATCACGAAGGTGTAGCGGAAACGTTTCTTCGCAAATACCTGGATGGGCACCGCCGGACTTTTCACACGCCGCTCCTGCTTCAGGAGAAGGAGGAAGCTGACGACGGCCGCCACGGGAAGAAGTATCCCCGGCGCACTGACATAAGCGAACAGTTTCCCGCCCAGTGACAGCCACATGACCAGGCACAGGACGAACACCACCAAGAGCAACAGGCCTGTAAGGTCAAAAGGTCCCACCGGACGCTTCCTGTTCGGATACACGGTGCAGAAAACGATCACCGGAATCACCGCGAAGATCACATAACAGATCAGACCCGCGCCCGCAGAGATGTGATCCACCACCAGTCCGGTCATATAGGGTCCAATCAGCGCCACATTGTTGCCGTAGCTGGACGCGTTGCAGGCGATCATCGTCAGAATCAGCGCCAGGATCATACTGGTCTTCCTGCTGCCTTCATATCCAGAGTTACTGTTATTCCCCATCTTCTCCCTCCCCTCGTAAAATATGTAAAAATGATCAGGCGTTTTCGATCTCGTTTAAGAATTTATCAAGCTCCCGCTCGTCCATTCCCCAGCCATGCTCTTCTGCCGGATAGAGCGCTTCCTTGACCTCCTTGTCAAATCCCATACAGCCTTTGACGATCTCGTTCATGCACTGAGCATAAGCCTTGGAGTGCTTTGCCATGGCTTCCGAAGGAAGAAAACCGAGCAGATCAAAGATGACCATCTCTGAGCCGTCCGCAACGCCGCCTGCAGCCACTTCGATCACTGGAATGCGGAGCTTCTTCGCGATGGCATTGGTAACTTCCCGGGAGGTCATCTCGATGGTCATGCCGACCATGCCGTTTTCCTGATATTCATAAGCTTTCCGATAGACTGCCATCGCCTCCGCGGCGGTCTTTCCACAGCGGCGGTAGCCCCCGACGCGCGCCGTCTGCCAGCCGGACAATGTCCCCACATGCCCGAAGACCGCGATCTCATTGTCGGCCATTACCTTTAATACTTCGTTGGTCACCCCATGGGCATGACGGCGTCCGCGCCGTCCGCCAGGAGTTCCGACGCTTCCTTCACTGCGGTACTGGCGTCCGCATACTGCTGGGTCTGCATGACGGCGTTCAGACAGATATTGGGAGCCATCTTTCTCTGCATTCTCGTCCACCATTTGATATTTTCCGCTCGCATGGCGCTGTTCTCTCCCGGAGCAGTAAAACGAACCAGATCAATTCCGGATTTCTCACAGAGCATGGTAAACATGGGATCAAAATACGCAGTACCCACCATGGAGATCTTCTTTCCCTCATCCTTCATTTTCTGAAGATGCCATACGGTCTTCCTCCCCTGATTGACTGCGGTCATTGGAATATTTGTTTTTGCTGCCATTGTCGTTCCTCCTTTTGTGATATTTGTATGTATCTACAGCATATCAGAACAAAACAATGGTTAAAATACATAAAATCAGGTATAAATTATACTGTTTATTGGGTATTCCTACGAAAAGCAAGGACAGCTATAATAGAAAAAAGCGAGAGTGTCATCTTTCATCGGAGACGATCAAAGCATCCACTCTCACAGAGAAGTTCAAATTTGATTATACAATTTTACCAGAAGCTCCTGCCTGCTTGAGACATGCATTTTCTGATAGATGTGGGCAATATGCTTATAGGTCGTGGCCGGTGCAATGTGCAGCTTCCTGGAAATCTCTGCCGGAGCGATTCCGTGACAGATCAGAGAGGAGATCTCGATCTCCCGCCTGGTCAGTCCGGTGGAGTCCCAGTCGATCTGCTGGGAGTTCTGTACATTGAACTGACTGGAATAAAAGTTCCGGTGCAGATTGTCAAGCTGCGGCAGAGCCAGACGCAGGGCTATGATCTCTTCCGCAGAAAAATTCGGCAGCGTACATCGGTCCAACATGAACATGGCGCGGATGCTTCCGTCTGTGTCGAACAGATTGAAGCCGAGGGAGTGTTTCAATCCTATGGGCCGAACATAATCCCGGGTAAATTCGGAAGCAGAGGTACTGCTCCAGTCGACCAGCCCAAGAACCGGTTTGGTGGGAGCCCCCCTCTGTTTTTTCGATCCGCTTAAAAATATTGTAGCGTCCGTCTTCGATCTGCGAGTAATATTCCAGATAGGCAGTCACCCATCTGGGATCGATACCGATGACATACTGGTCGTAGATACGCCTTTTCTCATTGACAAAGTAGATGCGGGCATGGTCAAAAGGAACAAACAGCTCCGCCTGCCGTACGATCTCAATGGCAAATTCCTTTGGACTGTGTATATTTCCGCAGGAAAGCACCAGGTCATAAACTTTTTTCCATGGAATATCACTCACTGCACACACCCCCGCTCTTTTGTGCTGTCTCAAAAATATTATGTTAATTATAACAATCAGAAAGGAACGCTGTCAACTGCGGCAGCGAAAAATAAGCCTGAATCGAAACCATTATAACTGGAGGTGATCATTTATCTTATGAAAGGCTTTATCTACAATGGTCCAAAAAACATTGAACCAAGAGAACTTGAACTTCCTGCATGCGGGGACAATGACATCATCATCCGCAACCTGTATGCCGGGATCTGCGGCTCCGATATCACTGCCTGGAAGCAGGGCGGTGAATCCATGCGGATCTATCCGGGCAGCGAATTCGGGCACGAGATGGTGAGTGTCGTGACCGAGGCGGGTAAAAATGTCGAAGGCATCCAAAAAGGGGACCGGGTCTATCCATATCCTTTATTCTGTAAGGGCGATACATCCCGCAGTTCCACGGTGGGCGGCTTTTCCGAATATGTACATATCCCGGACTGCCGACTGAATCACAGCGTGTACAAGGTGGATGACTGCATACTGGACAAAGTGGCAGCCATGCTCGAACCCTTCACGGTGGGCGGCCGGGCGGCTGTCCTGTCGAACCCGCAGCCGGGACAGAACGCCATTGTATTCGGCGCCGGCGTTATCGGCATGGCGGCAGCTATCACGCTGAAACATCTGGGCTGCGATCGAGTCATGCTGGTGAACCGCTCCACCTACCGGCTTGAAATCGCCCGGGAGCTGGGATTTGACACCTGCAGTCCGGTGCGCCAGGACCTGAAGGAGACCGCCATGGCTGCCCTTGGGACTGGTTATGGAATCATGGGGCCGACGATCAACGCGGATATCTATGTAGATGCCACCGGTTCTGACGACGCGCTGGCTGCTTTCTGCCGGTACGGAAAACTCAACGCAATCTTTACCATCGTGGGGCTGCATCATCATCCGCTTTCCATCGATCCATTGCCGCTTACTTATTCGTCCTGGCGCATCCAGGGAAGCGGCGGCTATACGCCAGAATCCGTGCAGACCGCTCTTGAGATCATGCGTTCGGGAGCCTTTGATCTGGAAAAACTGATCACCCAGGAATACTCCCATGAACAATTGGAAGAAGCCATCGAAAAGGCGGCGGTTTCCTCAGAATCACTGAAGGTACTGATCAAATATTAACGAAAACTTTAATCAGGAGGAGGATTTTATGAGACCCAATACTTACAAAGCAGCCATATATAAGGGCACAAAGAACATAGAAATAATAGAAAAAACACTCCCGGAAGTCTGCGGAGACCATGACGTCATTGTCAAGAACCGGATCGCAACCATCTGCGGCGCGGATTACAACGCCTACAGAGGCAGCGGTGACGCGGTGCAGATCTGGAAGGATCACGAGTTCGGTCATGAAATGGTCAGCGAAGTGATTGAGATGGGAAAAAATGTAACTGGAATTGAAATTGGCGACTGGATCTTCCCCAATCTGGGCTATGCCTATCATGACCGCAGCAGAATGGCCACCGTGGGCGGCTTTTCCGAATATCTCTATCTTCCAGATTTTCGTCTGGAAGGAGACTTTGGCGGCTTCGATCAGCCAAGCGCTATCAAGCTGGACAAGTCTTTGGGACTTAAGAACCTGTGTCTGTTAGAGCCCTTCGCAGTAGGCTGCAAGGCTGCAAAAAGTCTGGTGGGCAGAGGCACTACGGCAGTGGTCATCGGTTCCGGCATCATCGGCATGTCCACTGCCCTGACGCTGAAGCATTTCGGTTTTGAAAAGATCATGTTGATCGATTTCTCTGAATTCCGCTTGGAAAATGCCAGAAGCTACGGCCTTTTGACCTGCAATCCACAGAAAGAGAATCTGCAGGAGAAGCTGTTTCGCACCTTCGGCTCCGCCCGTGCCTACGGCGGGGAAAAATGCGGCGCCCAGTGCTGGGTGGACTGCATCGGCATCCAGCCCTGCGTGGATTATTACACCCAATACGGCGGCTACGGAACCACCTTCTGCATCGTCGGCGTCCATCACAAGCCGGCACAGTTTGACGCCGCCAGCATCTGCTACAATCAGCAGTGGATCAAAGGCTGCGGCGTCGGCACCTACAAAGACGCCTTCGACGACATCTGTGAGATGGTCCGCCAGGGGACCGATATCTCCGGCCTGATCTCCCAGGAATTCCCGCTGGAGAAGATAGAAGAAGCGCTTGTGACCCACGGAAACTTCGAGATCGCCCAGAAGGTTGCGATTGTCTATCCCTGATTGAAAGAGATGAGAGGAACATAAAATATGGTTAAAAAAATATGCGTAATCACTGGCGGAACCGGCGGCATCGGATTTGCTTCTGCGAAAGAACTCAGCAAGCAGTATTCCGTATATATTTGTGATGTATCGGCAGATAAAATTGAGAAAGCTGTCAATGAATTGAAAGCAGATGGAATGGATGCGGACGGCATGGTCTGTGATATTTCCGATAAAACCCAATCCGATGAACTGGCCAGAAAAGCCTCGGCTCTTGGCAAAGTCGTCGGGGTCATCCAGCTGGCGGGACTGACACCGACCTTTGCTCCGGCCCCTGATATTCTAAAAGTCGATACTATCGGACCAATGAATATCAATGAATCCTTCTATGAAGTGATGGATGGCGGATGCATCATTGTCTACTGGTATGCCCGCCAGTGCGCCTATAAATTCGGTCGGGAAAAGAGAATCCGTGTTATGACCGTATCACCCGGTGTGATTCGTACCCAGATGTCCATGAGTGATTTTGAAAAATCCACTTCTGGCATGGAAGGGCTGGATCGGACTATGAGTTGGTGTGCGCTGAGTCGGCCGGGACGACCGGAAGAAATTGCATTCCTGTTTTCGACCATCATTGATGAGCGCAACTCTTATCTGACCGGCACCGATATCTATCTGGACGGAGGATGTGATGCCGCCGGTTACCACGGTCAAAGAGAATGTTATCCTGGCAATAAAAATTAAAATTTCATTCCTGTAAGTTCAAAATATCCTTTCACAAAAAGCTGTCCGAAACAAGATCCGGGCAGCTTTTTGCAGATCTGTTATCCAATAGGCGCCTGATAAAAGCTCCCGTAGAAATTCTGTGTTTTCAGCACATTGATGATGATATGGGGGTCTTCCGCGCGCATCAGCTCGATGATCTCCGCCGCCTCATAGGAGGATACCACCGTGTGCAGCAGATACATCTTTTTGTGGCTGTAGCCGCCCACCGCCTCCACGCAGGAGATGCCGTGGCGGTACTTCTGTACATAAGCCTTCATCACCTTTTCCGCCTGCATGGTGGTGATCTGCAGGGTCACCCGCTCGTACCGGTGATGGAAGGAGGAAATGGTCCGGGTGGAGATGAACTGGAATAGGATGGAGTATCCGGCGTAGATCCATCCGAACAGGTATCCAAAGATGCAGAGAAGGAGCACATTTCCCGCAAATACCTGCTCCCAGATGGATTTCCCGGTCTTATTGGACACGTAGAGGGCGATAAAGTCTGTTCCGCCGGTGGAGGCATTGCCTTTTAAGGCGACCGCCGTCCCGATTCCGTAGAGGAATCCGCCGAAGATTACATTGAGAATAGCGTCGTCAAACAGCGGCTGAAACTGACAGACCTTTAGAAAAAAACTGGACAGGAAAACCTGCATCAAAGAATAGAAGGTAAACCGCTTGCTGATGCTGCGGCTGCACAGGACGGCCACCGGAATATTCAGCACCAGCATTCCCAGAGAGACGGAAAAGCTCCCTCCGTACAAAGACGCGATGTCGTCGATCAGTATGGCGATTCCCGTAAAACCGCCGGACAATAGTCCCGACGGACGGATGAATACCTGGATCACAAAGGCCTGCATCAGCGCCGACGTGGTGACGGCCGCCACGGTGATAACCCTGCGCATGATTTTATTTTGTTTTAATCTTGCCCACATACTCTCTTCCCCCTGACTCTTTCCACCAGTTCTTTCACAAGTTCCAACGATACCACATCATAGCAAAGCCGATGATCTCCCTCCGCCATGCTGTAGGAAATCCCGTTTCCTGCGGTCGTCGGGTCCGTCTTCCAGGCTTTGCAGGAGCTGTGGACCTGTCGAATCCCGGTATATTCCATCAGCTCCCGCGCATTGCCCGCGTTAACGCCGCTGCCCGCCAGGATCTCGATCTCCTTCCCGTAATCCGTCTGCAGCCTTCTTAACAACTCCCGCCCTTCCACTGCCTTTGGCTTCTGACCGCTGGTCAGCACCCGGGTAACGCCCATGGCGATCAGCCGTTCCATAGTCCCAAAAGGATCTTTCGCGCAGTCGAAGGCCCGGTGGAATACCGCTTCCTTTCCCGCGTCCCGAATCCTCTCCGTCAGTCTCCGGTTTCTCTCTTCATCCAGCGTTCCGTCCGCCAAAAGACAGCCAAAAACGATCCCGTCCGCCCCGCAGCGCAACAGGCTTTCGCATTCCTTTTGCATCACTTGAAATTCCTCTTCCATATAACAAAAACCTCCGCCCCTGGGCCGCACCATGGCGACCACTTTCGGATAAGGGCACGATTCCTTTACCATCCGAAGGGTGGTCTCCGTAGGCGTCAGGCCGCCCAGCATCAGAGCGCTGTTCAGTTCCACCCGATCCGCGCCTCCCAGCGACGCCTGTACCGCGTCATAGTAGCTGCCGCAGCAAACCTCCACGATTGTCTCTTTCATCTCTCCTGCCTTCCCCCTTTTTTATTCATTAAACTACAAAAGTGCCGGGCGGTAAAGCCCCTATGTACCAATTTTTTTGAAAGCAGCCCCATGAACACCTCATGGAGCTGCTTCTTCCGACAATCTCCGGAAAGACGTCGCCTCTTTAGCCGCTCACCGCCGCAAAGTCAAAGGAATTCGCCAGCGCCTCCAGCGCCTCGTTGCTCACGTCGAAGGTACCCCCCAGAATATCCCCCAGCACATTGACGCTGATAAAGCAGCTTTCCTGATCCAGAAGAATCAGCGCCTTGAAGCTGCTCTTTGCCAGCAGGACCGTCTCTCCGCTTTTGGTCACGTACTCCCACTGCTCATAGGCGTCCACATCCTCCACATTCAGTTCAAAGGGCGAGAATGTCCCTCTCATGGCGCGGCCGAACTGATAGTCCGTCTTACAGGTCCCCTGACCTGTCGTGATGACAGCCTCTCCATCTACATCGAACGTACCGTCCGCATAGTAATATCCACCCGCTACGCTGTGAACCACCT
The DNA here is from genome assembly GCA_910584945.1 of uncultured Lachnospiraceae bacterium. Lineage (GTDB taxonomy): Bacteria > Bacillota > Clostridia > Lachnospirales > Lachnospiraceae > Hominiventricola. The sequence continues at coordinate 33,622 of CAJUDY010000019.1, forward strand.
GGTCTGACACGCCGCGGATATCCCCGAACCCGGATTTGCTGAGAAACTCTTCATAGGTGTCCGCCGTCTCAAGCCCGGTCAACAGAGACAACTGATATTTCTCACGGATCTCTTCCACCTTCTCCGCCATCTCCTGGGTATAGCAGTTATAAGCCTCATATTTACCGTCCACACCGGTAGGACCATTGCCGATCTGAGCGATGATCGCGCCGTCTCTGTCATATTCCCAGTAGAAATCATTCCATTCCGCGCAGGCCTTTGATTCCGGACTGTCCGACAGACCCTGTAGAGAGATCATGTCCGCCTCTCTGGTATTTCCCGACGGTCCGTCTTCCACCACCTCTTTGCCGATCCCCACATGGTCGAGCCGAAAGAAGCTGGCCGCACATACCGCCGCAGCCGGTATGGCCAGAGTCAGCACAAAAGCTGCTGCAAATTTCCATATATGGTTTCTCTTATATTGTTTCATATTCCTTTCCTTTCGCGTCACATTCTGACCGGAGGATGCGCGCAGGATGCCCTCAAGCATCCGTTTCCGGGCGGCATCGTCCGGCTGTATGGTTTGATAGCATTTCTTGATTTTCTTTTTCATACCTGTGCTCACCGCCTTCCGATTTTGTTTTTTAAAAGTTTCCTGGCTCTTGACAGCCAGTTGCGCACCGTTGACTGGGGGCAGCGCAGGATTTTCGCGATCTCTGCCGTGCTGTATTCTTCATAATAATACAGATATACCGGCGTTTTATATTTATTCGGAAGCGCCAGAACCGCCTCCAGCACCCCGGTATCCTCCTCCCCTGCCGACTCTGCGGGCAATTCTGCTTCCTCTATGCTCCTTGTCCTCCTGCTCCAATGCCTCAGCGCGTCCTTGCAGGCATTGGACGCCGTGATGATCAGCCACGCTTTCTCGTGGCTCTCGGACTCGAACTGTTTTTTACAGGTCATCAGTTTCAGAAATGTTTCCTGAACCAGGTCCTCCGTGTCCGTCTGATTTTTCATATAAGAAAAACAAATCCGGTAGACCATGTCCACATGGCGATGATAAATCCTGGTAATCTCTTCATCCGTACGCAATGAAGACGCCATGCCGCCACCTCCTTTTTGTCAGTAAGTTTACAGCCAGATCCTGCAGGCTTTCAATACAGATACGAAAAAACCGGCCAAAATGTCGCAGAAAAATACCCGCCAGACCAAAAAATGATCTGGCGGGTAAAACATATTTACACATCTATCCCCGTTTTTCATCGAAGTTCATAATTTACAACATCCATGTTGGCAGCTCCGTCTGCGAAAAACGAGATCTCGTCTGCCTCCTGTCGGGTATACATTGTCGCTGTCAGCACCTGCTCCCCATCATTTACAAAGACTTCCACACTAAACCGATCCAGTATGATCCTTAACTTCAATTCTCCGTCTACCGTTTTTACCAGACTGCGCCGCTGATGGATAATCGCTCTTCTGGAACCGGAGAACTTTCGGTCGATTTTCAGGATAGATTCCCGCGGGCGAAAGCTTAAAGCTGTATAATATGTCTCGTCCTGTGCAAAACGAACTGCAAATTTTTGATATGGATTCAGCCGGTCTTCCGGGCGGATTTTCAACTCCATATCCACCATTCTTCCTCTGATTCCATCCAGTTTCACCAATCCCGAAACCGTGACATGCGTGTATGACATTTTATTGCGCCGCATGGCATTAAGTTCCCGGATCGGCTTCTGGTATAGTCTGCCATCCCTTACCGACAGTTCCCTGGGAAGACTCATCTGCCCAAGCCACGGATCTTCCGGCGAACGCATACTGCAGGCGTCCCAGTTCTGCATCCAGCCGATCATGATCCGGCGGCCGTCCGGCGCCAGGACCGTCTGCGTCGCGTAAAAATCAATCCCGTAGTCGATGGACTGATCATGCGTTTCCTTAAATGTCCCGGTCTCCTCGTCGTAATCACCGATCAGGCAGAGCGTTCCGTTTCCATTGTGGTATTCGAACCCTTCCGGGAGCATATCCTGCGGACTGGTCAGCAGCACCCATTTCCCGTCCAGTTCGAAAAAATCCGGGCATTCCCACATCTTCCCGAACCGGTCGTGATTGGAAACCAGCACGCTTTTGAATTTCCAGTGAAAACCGTCTCCGCTGGCATACAGCAGGATCTGCCCGCTTCCGTCTGCCGGACGGGAACCCACCACGCACCGGTAGGTTCCGTCCGTGTGTTTCCAGATCCGGGGATCACGGAAGTCAAACCGGCTGCTGCCTTCCGGAAGGTCCGTATCGTCCAGCACGGGATTCTGTTCATATTTCTCATAATCCAGCCCGTCGCCCACGGCGAGGCACTGCGTCTGCACCTCCCGGTATCCGCCGTGTCCCTGACGCTCTTTCAGCACGCCGGTATACATCAGCAGCTGTCTTCCGTCCGGCAGCTCCACCGCGCTTCCGGAGAAGCACCCGTCCCGGTCATACGCCTCGTCCGGCGCCAGGGCACAGGGAAGGGATTCCCAGTGAAGCAGATCCTGGCTTACCGCATGCCCCCAGTGCATGGACCCCCATCTGGATTCGTAAGGATAGTACTGGTAAAACAGATGGTACCGGCCTTTATAGTAAGAAAAACCATTGGGGTCGTTCATCCAGCCCGTACGCGGAGTCAGGTGAAAACCGGGACGCTCCTCTGCTTTTATTAATTTTTCAGAAGCTTCTTCATATTTTCGCGCTTCACGTAATGTCTGACTTGTCATCACTCTTTTCCTTTCCCACTGAATAAACGGCACTGGATTTCTGCACTCATCGTTCTCGCTCTCTGGTGGCGTTTATCATACTTTTTCGGCAGTTTTTAAACACCAAATATATGAATTATGATTGGAATGATTTATTTTCCTTCCATGCTTGCGTTATACGAATCCAGATATTTCTGGAATAATGCCAGATATTCACTGAGTCCGTAGGCTTCCAGTTTATCCAGATATTCCTCCCAGTCCTTATCTGTAAATCCGTTCATGATCCAGTCCGCTTTTTTTGTCTTGATCTCTTTATGAATATCTGCCTGAAGATTGGAAAGCTTCTCCGTATCCTCGCGGCTCATGAAAATATTTGGATACACATACTGCGTGTGCATATCGGGCGTATAATATTCTTCGATCCAGTCCAGACGGTACTGAGCGTCATCCGGGCAGGTCACATACACGTCATAATATTCATCCAGTATGGCAAGAGGACCTCCTACCGATTCCGCCTCCCTGACTTCCACCGGAGACGCGTCGCCCAGAGGCGCATGTCTTAACATATCCTCGCCGTCTGCATTTTTCCCCATCTCGAAGATATCAAAATCATCATCCTCCCCGTAGGTTCCCCAGTTGTTCTGCGGAGACTGCAGCGGCGCATACATCTGATCCAGCCATGCGCATACCAGCGCCGGATTTTCCGCCACGGAAGTCACCACACAGCGTCCGCGGTCAAATCCGCTGGTAAAAGAACCGTTCTGGGGCGTCAGGTTGCGGGTATCCGCCGTCAGAACCGGAAGCGGCACCCAGTCTTTCAGGTTGTCGATATTTCCCACATCCCAGCTGAAGCATACGCCGTAACGCCCGGACTTTCCTTTTGATACATAGGTGGACCATTCCTGGGTAAATGCTTCCGGATCGATCAGATTCTCCTCGTACAGCTTATGCAGCCACTCAATTCCTTTCTTATAGCCTTCCTGCGTGGCGCTGCAGATTACTTTCTGCTCATCAGTAACGACAATATGCCTGCCGTTATTCTTATCTTTATCCACCTCCCCATATCCTTCTCCGAAGCCGTTGATCAGGATCGATGGGTCCTGGTCCCCGTCGTTGACAATGCAGGACATGGGAATAATGCTTCCTTCAATTCCAAATTCCTCCTGAAGTTCGGATGCATGGTCACGGAACTGAATCAGGACTTCCTCGAATTCGTCCACCGTTTCCGGAATCTCAAGCCCCAGAAAATCCAGCCATTTTTTGTTAATAAAACTCATGCCTCCCACCGTCTGGATAGCCGTCTTGTTGGAACCGAGCTGCTCAATCCACGGCAGCGCCCAGATATGTCCGTTTACATCCGTACACATGGTCCGGTATTCCGGATATCGGTCAAATACCGACTTCAGATTCGGCATGTACGCGTCAATGTATTGTTCCAGCGGGATAATCGCGCCGTAATCTGCGTATTTTAACAGGTTGCTGTCTGTAAATCCCGCCGAAAAGATAAAGTCCGTCAGCTTGTTCGGGTCCGACATATTCAGGGAAATTTTATCCGGCCACTGGTCGGACTGGATCGCCGTCCAGTCGATCTCCACATTGGTCTGCTCCTGCAGGCGTCGAAAGATTGTCCGGTTGTTGGGCTCGGATTCCGTATTGGGCGGATAACTGATCATTCCGGTCAGCACGGTCTTTTCCTTCAGGGGAAATGCAAGCTCCGCCTCATCCACCGGACGGAACGTTCCGTCGTTGATCTTCCTCCTGCCCGCGCAGCCCGTAAGGGAGACGGCCATACACACCGCAAGAACTGCCGCCGCCATTCGTTTCCCGGTTCTGTATCCAAATCTGTTGCTCATTCCTCTGCCTCCTTCTCATTGTTATGGCCTGCCGCCATTTCAGTAATCATTCCTGTTATCCCTTGACCGCTCCGGCCATGATTCCGCTGTCAAAATATTTCTGGAAGAACGGATACATGATCAGAAGCGGCAGACTGGAAATGATAATGGTTGCATATTTCAGAAGCTCCGCCAGCTGTGCGCGCGCCGCCGTACTCTGCATGTCCGCGATCATCCCGGATTCCGGCTGGTTCTGGATCAGGATGGAGCGAAGCACCAGCTGAAGGGGCTGTTTGGCGGAATCGTTCAGGTAAATCATGGCGTCAAAGTAGCTGTTCCACATGGCCACAAACTGCCACAGAGTCAGCACTGCGATGACCGGTGTACAGACGGGAAGCAGAATCTTGAAGAAAAAGGTCAGCTCGCTGGCGCCGTCCACATCCGCCGCCTCCCGAAGTTCCTGCGGAATGCCCCGGTAATAGGTTCTTGCAATCGTCATGTTCCAGACGCTGAACGCGCCCGGAAGAATCACCGCCCACATGCTGTCCACCAGTCCCAGGTTACTCACGATCAAATAAGTCGGAATCAGTCCGCCCCCGAAAAACATGGTGATCATGAAAATCACATTGAAAAATCCTTTTCCCCGGAAATCCGCCCTTGACAGCGGATAGGCCGCCAGAAGCGTCACGGTCACGGAGACAACGGTAAACAGGACCGAGTAAAGCACCGCGTTTTTAAAGCCGATCCAGATCTGACTGTTGGTCATAACCCTTTCATAGGCCGTCGTCGTCCATTTGCTGAAGTCAAAGGTAATTCCCTTATTCTGCAGGGTGATGGGGTCCATGAAGGACGCGACCACAATATAGATCATCGGTACAATGATCGCGATGACGAACAGTCCCAGCAGCACATATCCGATGGTCAGCAGCACCTTATCCTGTCTCGAATATTTTGCAAATGCGCTCTTTTTCTTTTTCATTTTGCGTACACCTCCCTAGATTCCCTGTCCGTCATTCATCTTCGCCACGATCTTATTCACGGCAAGCAGAAGTATGACATTGATTACGGTATTGAACAAGCCCACGGCGGTTGAAAAGCTGTAATCGCCGTCGATCAGGCCTTTCCGGTATACATAGGTCGCGATGATCTCCGACGCCGGAAGGTTCAGGTCCGTCTGCAGAGCGTAGGCTTTTTCAAAACCGATGCTCATGATATTTCCGGCCTGGAGAATGAACTGGATCACGACCATATCCTTGATCGCCGGCCACTCCACCGCCCGGATCTGCTGCAGGATATTCGCGCCGTCCATAACTGCAGCCTCCCGGAGCTCCTGGCTTGCATTGGACAGGGATGCCGTATACATGATGGACGCCCAGCCTGCTCCCTGCCAGATTCCGCTGATAATATAGATGGAGCGGAACGCCTCCGGCATGGTCATAAAGTTCATATCCGTTCCCAGCAGCAGGTTCACCGGTCCGGTCACGGACAGAAAGATCCGCACGATACCGCAGAGCACGATCACCGACACAAAGTTCGGAAGATAAAGCACCAGCTGAATCTTCTTCTTGATCCCCGAACTCTGGATCCGGTTCAGCAGAAGCGCCAGAATGATCGGAACCGGAAAGCCCCACAGCAGGCTGTACACGCTCAGCTTCAATGTATTGATCAGGTATCTCATAAAGTCCGGGGAGGACAGAAACCTCGTAAAATGCTTGAATCCCACCCACTCGCTTCCGGAGACGCCCTTAAACGGATTGTAATCCTGAAAGGCGATCAGTATACCGCTCATGGGCGCGTACTTGAAAATCATTGTCAGTAAAAATGCGGGCATCAGAAAGATCAGATAGAGCTGCCAGTGCTGTCTGACATAGACCATGGTATTGTGAAATCCTCTGTCTTTGCTTCCCTGTCCTTTGGCCGAAACCGTTTTTGAATTCATTGTCATAACTTCCTCCTTTCTCCCAAATCCCTCCGTTTTCTGCACGCTGTTTCGTCTGTATCCTATGTACAGTATTTCTGATTCTCCTTTCTTTTTCAGATTTGTGCATATGTAAAATATATAATTTTACATTTCCGAGATTTGTATAGTATCTTTATATCACTTTTTTTACATTAAGTCAATAGTTTTATTTGCTATTTGCACATTATTATTTTTACATTTGAATCCTTCTGTACACTTTAGACAAATTCCATGTCTGTTGTTTTTACCTGAATTATTCTTTTAAAAATTTATATTTTTACATTTGACACATTTTGATTTGTGCATTATAATAGAATCAGCACAAACAAATGACAAAAGAAACATTTGCCGTCTGTATCATGCAGACCGAACATCACAGGTGTAAAAGAATTTTATAAAACAAGGACAGAAGGAGGCGTATATGGGCGCACGAGTTACGATTCAGGATATTGCCGATGAGCTTGGTATTTCCCGCAATACCGTTTCAAAGGCAATCAACAACACCGGCATCCTGGCAGATGCCACCCGGGATAAGGTGTTAAAAAAAGCGGTGGAGATGGGTTACAAACAGTTTTCCTATGTAACGGCCGCCGCTTCGGGAAGCTCTGTGCTTTCCGTTCCCGCGCCAAAAGAAAAAAACGAAATCGCGGTATTTCTTACGAATTTTGTGGGAGGAAACCATTTTGCAATGGTCATGCTGGATAAATTCCAGAAGGAACTGGCAAGTCTTGGGTACAGCCTCACCATGCACCGGATCCTCGCAGAAGAACAGGACGGCATGAAACTGCCCGCCTCTTTTTCCCGGGAACGGACCACCGGCATCCTCTGTATCGAGATGTTTCATTATGAATATGATCAGATGCTCTGCAGCCTGGGCCTGCCGATTTTATTTGTGGACGCACCGGTCACCTGCCTGAAAGAACCTCTGCGGGCAGATATTCTGTGTATGGACAATCAGTCCGGCATCGGTTCCTTCCTGGGCGAAATGGCCAGGAGAGGGAAGACCCGGATCGGATTCATCGGGGAAGCCATGCACTGTCTGTCCTTCTTCGAGCGGTATATGGCCTACCGGAACGCCATGTACCTGACCGGGCTTGGCTGTCCGGAGGAATACTGCATCATATGGAATAAAGAAGGAATCCGCAATCCGTCTTCTGAAGAGTATCAGGAATATCTGGCAGAAAGCTTTCAGCGGCTTCCGCAGCTACCGGAGGTATTCTTATGCGCCAACGACTTTGTGGCGCTGGACGCTCTGCAGGTGCTGAAAAAATCCGGATATTCCGTTCCGGAGGATGTATGGCTGTGCGGATTTGACGATTCGCCGGAATCCAAGATTGTAACGCCTTCCCTCAGCACCATCCATATCCACAGCCAGATCATGGGATTTTCCGCGGTCAATCTGCTGATGTCCCGCATCAACGAGCCTTCTCTGAATTACCGCACCGTGCATACGGAGACGGACCTGATCTACCGGGAATCCACAGAAGACTGATCTGTTACAGACTTTTCACCCATCTGTCCAAGGAGGAAACTTATGACTGATTTATTCAATGTGGATGGCCCCGTCCTGCAGTTTGTCAACAAAATCGTATACAGCGTCTATCTGAACATTTTATGGTTCTTTTGCTGTATTCCGGTGGTCACCATCGGCGCATCCACCACCGCCCTTTTCTATGTGACATTGAAGATTGCAAAAAATGAAGAAGGGAACATCACGAAAGCATTTTTCCGCTCTTTCCGGCAAAATTTCAGACAGGGCACCCTCATATGGCTGATCCTGCTTGCTGCCGGAATCATTCTCGGTGTCGACGGATACGTGCTGTATCATATGCGGTTTGAAAATCTGTTCTGGACGCTCTGCACGGCAGTTTTCTGCGTTGCCGCCATCGCCTACGCCATTGTCCTGATGTATATCTTTCCGCTTCTCGCAAGATTCGACAATACCACCGGCGCCATGTTCAAAAACGCGCTGTTTATCGGCGTCCGTTTTCTGTTCTGCACCGTACTGATGGCTGCCGTTTATTTTATCATGCTGCTGGTCATCGTCCGCATCTTTACTCCGGCTGTGATCTTCGGCGAAGGCCTTTGCGCTCTGCTCTGTTCTTATCTGCTGTCCAACATACTTCATCTCTGTCAGGAAAAGACCGAACTGCACACAGATGCCGCTTCCGAAGCGAAGCAGGCGTGAATGCCACGAAAAAGGAGCGCTCCATGTACACCCGAACAACCGATTCTGCAAAAGAAAACCACTGGAAGCGCCTTCACGGAAAGCAGAAAATACAATACGTCTGGGACTATTACAAACTGCCGATCACGGTCTGCCTGATCTTCCTGTATGTCATCGGCTACATGGTATACGGTCATTTTACCAAAAAAGACATTGTACTTTATACTGGTCTTGTAAATGTTTCCGCCGGAGAGCAGCTTACCTCTGAATTAAGCCGTGGTTTCCTGGATTCCATGGATACCAGCATTTCCAGAACAGATTTGAAGCTGTATACAGGCTTATATCTCACAGATGATCCCGAGGGGGGCAACCGTGAATACGCCTATGCTTCCCGTATAAAAATACTTGCTTCGATCGACAACGAACAGCTGGATATCGTGATCATGAACAGGGAAGCATTTGACCTGTTTTCACAAAGCGGATATCTTTATAACATGGAAGAACTGCTCAAGAATCCGAATACCGGGACTGTCGCAGAATGGACGCCGTATCTTGTGATCAGCCCAGTCACTCAAAAAGACCCTGCCGGCGATATGCCAACAGAAGACTATCCTACAGGACTCCGTCTGTCCCAGAATAAACTTTTTGTAAAAGCCGGCTTTGAAGACGACCTGTATCTTGGCGTCATAAAAAACACTCCGAGAATAGATACGGTAATCGAATATATCAAATATCTGTATTTCAGATAGGATAAAAAATTGACTTCTCATCCCGCATGTGCTAATCTGATAAAAGTTAGTATTTACGCTTAGAATATGGAAAATGAGGTAAAAAGATGGACAAGAAAAAGTATTATATGACCACTGCCATCGCCTATACATCCGGCAAGCCCCATATCGGCAACACCTACGAGATCGTGCTGGCGGACAGCATCGCCCGCTACAAGAGATTCCAGGGGTACGATGTGTTCTTCCAGACCGGAACCGATGAGCACGGCCAAAAGATCGAACTGAAAGCGGCGGAAGCCGGGATTACCCCTCAGGAGTTCGTGGACGGTGTGGCGGGGGAGATCCGCCGCATCTGGGATCTGATGGACACGTCTTATAACAAGTTTATCCGGACCACCGACAAGGACCATGAGGCCCAGGTACAGAAGATTTTCAAATATATGTATGACAAAGGCGACATTTACAAAGGATATTATGAGGGGATGTACTGTACGCCCTGCGAATCCTTCTTTACCGAATCCCAGTTGGTGGACGGCAAATGTCCCGACTGCGGGCGGGAAGTACAGCCCGCCAAAGAAGAGGCCTATTTCTTCAAGATGAGCAAATACGCGGACCGGCTGATCGAGCACATCAACAGCCATCCGGAGTTTATTCAGCCCGTATCCCGCAAGAACGAGATGATGAACAATTTCCTGCTGCCGGGCCTGCAGGACCTGTGCGTGTCCAGGACCTCTTTTAAGTGGGGCATCCCGGTGGACTTTGATCCCAAACACGTAGTCTACGTATGGCTGGACGCCCTGACCAACTATATCACCGGGATCGGTTACGAGTGCGGCGGCGACAGCAGCGAATTATTTAACAAGAACTGGCCGGCGGACCTCCACCTGATCGGCAAGGATATCATCCGTTTCCACACGATCTACTGGCCCATCTTCCTGATGTCGCTGGATCTGCCCCTTCCGAAGCAGATCTTCGGACATCCCTGGCTTCTCCAGGGGGACGGCAAGATGAGCAAGTCCAAGGGCAATGTGCTCTACGCGGACGATCTGGTGAACTTCTTCGGCGTGGACGCGGTGCGTTACTTTGTACTGCACGAGATGCCCTTTGAAAATGACGGCGTGATCTCCTGGGAACTGATCGTGGAACGTCTGAACTCCGAGCTTGCCAACACCCTGGGCAATCTGGTCAACCGCACCATCTCCATGTCCAACAAGTATTTCGGCGGAGTGGTGACGAACCCGGAAGCAGCGGAAGCAGTCGACGAGGATCTCAGGAAAACCGTGCTGGACACCGTGGGAAAAGCAAGCGAGAAGATGGACCAGCTCCGGGTGGCGGACGCCATCACCGAGATTTTCAATCTGTTCAAACGCTGCAACAAATACATCGACGAGACCATGCCCTGGGCCCTGGCAAAGGACCCGGAGAAAAAAGACCGTCTGGCCACGGTGCTTTATAACCTGGTGGAAAGCATCAGCTTTGGAGCCACCCTCCTTGCCCCGTTCATGCCCTCCACCTCTGAAAAAATCCTGGCCCAGTTAAACGCCAGAAGCCGCGGCATCGAAGAGATGAACGTCTTCGGCCTCTATGAATCCGGAACCAAAGTGACAGAAAAGCCGGAGATTCTCTTCGCAAGGCTGGATATCAAGGAAGTGATGGAAAAAGTAGAAGCGCTGCAGGCGGAAGCCGCAAAGGCCGACGGCGAGCCGGTGATCGACATCGAAGAAAAGGACAAGATCTCCTATGACGACTTCAGCAAATTGCAGTTCCAGGTCGGCGAGATTCTCTCCTGCGAGGCCGTACCCAAGGCGGATCGGCTGCTCTGCTCCCAGGTGAAGATCGGAAGCCAGGTGCGCCAGATCGTCTCCGGCATCCGAAGCACCTACACGCCGGAAGAAATGGTCGGCAAGAAGGTCATGGTCCTTGTGAACCTGGAGCCCAGGAAGATCCGCGGCCTGATATCCGAAGGCATGTTGCTTTCCGCAGAGGATGAAAACGGCAATCTTTCCCTGATGATTCCGGAAAAACCCATGCCCTCCGGCGCGGAAGTTTGCTGATATAAATCAAACGAATATTCGATTCCTCTCTCTCATATACTCTTTTGAACCATTCCGGTTCGAAAGGGGTATGAGATGCAGAGGTTTTTCTTTTCTAAAAAAGTCCTGATCACAGCATGCACACTGGTGCTGTCCTTTCCGTTCTCCCTGAAGGGATATGCTTTTGACCGTTTTACCATGGATATCTTCCGGCAGGCGCTCTCCGGCAATACCATCGACCTTCACTATACGCTGGCCAACCCCGGATCTTACGGCATCAAGGAGGCCAATCCTTCCTTCGGTTCCTTTGACCGGGAAGCCGCGAAGGAAAGCCAGGCTTATCTGGAGAAATGCCGCAAAAAGCTTTCCCGCTATCTAAAGGGCGGCCTTGGTGAGGAAGACCAGCTCACGGCGGAAATCCTTGACTGGTGGCTCGCCGGACAAATCGAGGCGGAGGAATACTATTATTATCAGGAACCCTTAGGACCGACTCTGGGCGTCCAGGCGCAGCTTCCGGTCCTGCTGGCCGAATATCCCTTCCGGAACGAACAGGACATCAAGACTTATCTGGAACTTCTGAGTACCCTTCCGGAATACTTCCAAAGTATCGCCGCCTTTGAGTCCGAAAAGTCCGAACAGGGACTATTTATGACCGACGAGATGCTGGACCAGGTCCTAAACCAGTGCCGCTCCCTGATTCCCTCCGACTCTCTCAATCAAACCCACTTTCTGGCGCTTACCTTCCGGGAACGGATCGAGCAATGTGACTTTCTAAGTTCTGACCAGAAAATCTCCTATGAGGCCGAGAATCTGCGCAATCTGAACCGATACGTCGCCTTTGCTTATCAAGAACTCTGCCAGTCCCTGGAATCGCTCCGGGGCAGCGGACAGAATGCTCAGGGGCTCTACCATACCCCCCGGGGAATTGATTATTACGAATATCTCCTCAAATATTCCATCGGCACAGACCTCAGTATCGCCGGAATCCATCAGCTTCTGGAGGAACAGATGGAGAGCGATTACGAGACGATCCTCTATGGACTGCACCAGGACGTGGGGCTGATCCGGCTCACCGACGACACGCCTTCCGCCGAATCTCCGGAAGAGATTCTTACCCGGCTGGAGACGCAGATTGCGGAAGATTTCCCCGCGGCGGAAGAGATTTCCTGGACCGTGAAGGAGGTTCCGAATTCTCTGGCGGCCTTTTTAAGTCCTGCCTTCTATATGACGCCCGCCATCGACACTCCCCAGCAGAATGTAATCTATATCAATCCTTCCTATCAGCCGGACCGGACCGAACTGATTACCACCCTCGCCCATGAGAGCTATCCCGGACATCTGTATCAGAATTCTTTTGAAAATCAGGAGGGTTACGCCCCCGTACGGAATCTGTTCTACATCGGAGGATACACGGAAGGCTGGGGACTCTACAGCGAATATTACGCCTATGATCTGCTGGGGCTTACGGACCAGGAAGCGGCCTTCCTTCGGGCCACCTCCTCTCTGAACTTCGCCGTCTGCGCCAGCCTGGACCTGGCCATCCACGGGGAGGGATGGTCCGAGGAGGACTGCCGGACCTACCTTGCCTCCTTCGGTATCAAGGACAAACAGCAGATTCACACACTGTACCTGAATATTCTGGAAGAACCCTCCAACTACCTGAAATACTATCTGGGCTATCTGGAAATCTTAAAATTAAAAGAGAGCGCCCTTGCACTCTCTTCGAATCTGACTCTCTGTGATTTTCACACCTGGTTTCTGGAGACGGGACCGGCGCCCTTTTTTATTCTGGAAGAACGGCTAGATTCCCAGATCCTTAAAGTATCTGCGGAGCTTCTCCAAAGCCCGGGTCAGGACCTCCATCTCCTGGCCCTCGAACCCGTCCATGACCGTCTGTACCATCTTCTTGTGGAAGGCCGCATGCTTTTCATAGGCCCGAACACCCTTCTCAGTCAGGGACAGCAGAACCACCCGCTTGTCCTCGGGGCTGCGGACCCGGGAGACATACCCTTTTTTCACCAGGTTGTTGATAGCGGTGGTTAAGGTCCCCACCGTAACCGCCATGGCCCTGGCCACCGTGGACATGTTCTTCGTTTCGCTGACGCCGATGGCGTCGATGATATGCATGTCGTTGATGGAGATTTCCTTGAAGCTGCCGGTAATCAGCACCCGGTGCTCCATGTCCAGCACTTCATTGAACAGCATCACCAACAGATCATTTAACAGCTTTTCCTTGTCCAGACCGCATCACCCCCCGCACTGTAACCTTTCTCCCTTTTCGTCCGGTCACAGTATAACATATTTCCAGCGGGGGTGCAATGGGCCAATTGAGTCAGGAAACGGTCAGGATCTTATCCAGCGCCTTCACTTCCCCGGTCTTCACCACTTCCACATGCTCCGGAGCGGATACCAGCACGGCGGTGGTCAGGTCGTAGCCGGCCTTTTTGATAGCGTCCATGTCGAAGGTAAGAAGCCGGTCTCCGGCCTTTACCTGATCCCCGGATTCCTTAAGCGCCTGAAAGTGAGCGCCGTTTAATTCCACCGTGTTGATTCCCACATGAATCAGGATCTCCGTGCCGTCGCTGCTCAGAAGTCCGATGGCATGCTTCGTGTCAAAAAACATGGAGATCTCTCCGTCAAAAGGCGCCACCACTTCTCCTCTGGCCGGGACAATCCCCACGCCGGCTCCCAGGGCGCCGGAGGCAAAGGTGGCGTCCGGAATCTCCGTGTGCAAAACAGCAGTTCCCTCCACCGGAGCATAGACGCAGCCGGCTTCCGTCTCGATGGCCGGTCTCTTCTCTTCCTTCGTCGCGTCTGCTTTTTTCGTGTCTTTTTCTTCGTCCTTGTAGCCGAAGGTCCAGGTGAGGGCAAAGGCCACGCCTGCCGCGATCAGGAACATGATCAGATAGTTGACCGGATCATGCAGGCAGAGCAGAAGTCCGAAGATGCCGGTTACGCCGGTTCCCGTGGCTCCAAGACCCACGATGGACGCATACAGAGCGCCCGCTGCGCCGCCCACCGCGCCGCATACAAAGGGCTTGAAGAATCTTAAGTTCACACCGAAGATCGCCGGCTCCGTGATTCCCATAAAACAGGACATGGCCGACGGAACCGCCATGGACTTGGTCTTCTGATTTTTGGTCTTCAGAGCCACTGCCAGCGTTGCCGCACCCTGGGCGATGTTCGCCGCGGAAGCAAGGGGAAGCCAGTAGGTCACGCCGTAGAGTCCAAGCTGTCCCACGTCGATCACCGTATACATATGATGAACGCCTGCCACAACGGTCAGGGAATAAAGACCGCCCATGAGGAAACTTCCGACTCCGAAAGGAAGCGCGATCAGCTGCTGCACCCCGCCGATGATGCCGTTTTCAATGGTCACAAACACCGGTCCGATGATGGAGTAAGTCAGATACCCGGTAGCAAAGACGCTGACCAGAGGCGTCACGAACAGATCGAACATGGCCGGAACGATTTTGTGAAGCTTTTTCTCAATGGCGCACATGACGAACACGGAGATAATCACCGGGATGACATGGCCCTGATAGCCCACCAGATCCACCTCGTAAAGGCCAAACCACACGCTCTGGGTCCGCTGCACGCCCTCGGTCGCCACGGTCCAGGCGTTCTGCAGATCCGGATGGATCATCAGCATACCGATGACCGCTCCCAGATAAGGATTGCCTCCGAACACCTTCGCCGCACTGTAGGCAATCAGAATCGGCAGGAACACATAAGCCGTGTTGGCAAAAAGATTGGCAAACACAAAGATGGAGCCTGACGTGTCAATATTCAAGAATCCGTTGTTAACCATGAAGTTTAAGGCCTCCATGATTCCCATCAGAAAACCGCTGGCCACGATCGCCGGGATGATGGGCACGAAGATGTCCCCCAGGGTCTTGACGGCTCTCTTATAGAAGGGCTGTTTCGCCGCGGCCGCCGCCTTCGCGTCATCCTTGCTGGCAGCCGACAGTCCGGAGACCGCCAGAAACTCGTCATAGACCTTGTTGACCGTTCCCGTCCCCAGGATGATCTGGAGCTGCCCGGAAGCGCTGAACACGCCTTTGACGCCGTCGACGTCTTCCACCGCTTTGGCGTCGCACTTGTCATTGTCCACCAGCACCAGACGAAGCCTGGTGGCGCAATGAGCCGCGGAGATCAGATTCTCTTTTTTGCCTACTTTTTCGTAGATCTCTTCTGCTACTTTTCTGTAATCCATACTTTCACTCTCCTCTTTCTTATTCTATCTGCAGTCTCTGTGAGACCGATAGTTCCCTTTGATGTCTTCTCCTTCCACCGTCACCCGGTACTGGTCCTCTTTCGGATAGTATCTGGTGCTGAAAACATCCTGGCCTTCGTTCATGAATACCTCCACGCAGGAGACGTCCGCCAGCACCCGAATTCTTGATACCTCCGGCACTTCCCGGCCCCGGCGGGTTCTTCCCGCGCCAAGCTTTGGATCTTGAAATTCCATCCAGAAAATCTTCTTCTGACGATCCCAATGAAGGAGAAGCCCGGAAGCGATGGTGATCCGGACGTCCCGCCCCCCGTTCTCTACTTCCAGCTCATAGCAGGAATCTGTCTGCTTTTGAAATCCTCCTGTAAAACGCTCTTCCTGATTCCACCAGGCGGCAAGCTCCCTGACCGGATTCTGACAGAGCACCCCGTCCTTTACCGATAATTCCCGGGGCAGCGTCAGCACATGCTGCCAGCCGTAATCTACGGTTGGATTCGTATAGTCCTTTACATCCGGAAGCCCCATCCAGCCAATCTGAATCCGCCTCCCGTCGCCGCTTAAGAAGGTCTGGGGCGCGTAAAAATCAAAGCCTCCGTCCAGCTCCCGAAAATTGTCCGGCGTCCCGGCGCTTCGAAAGTCTCCGTCCAGAAAGCAGGTCACGCTCTGGTACAGATTCTGATAGCGCAGGCCTTTTGCCTCCACTCCCTGAGGGGAAATGGCAAACACGGTCTTTCCGTCCAGCTCAAAGAGATCCGGACATTCCCACATATACCCGAAGGCTTCCTTCGATTCCAGACAGCGGACAAAGCGAAAGTGCCTCCGGTCTTCGGAAGAAAAAAGCAGCGCCACGCCTTTGTTCTTCCTGGTCCTTGCACCCTGGATCATATAGTAGATCCCGTCCTGCTTCCACACCTTGGGGTCCCGCACATGGAGCGTCATCTCCTCCGGATAATCCGCCGCCGTCATAAGAAGCTCTTTTTTCTCCGCCTGCATTCCGTCCCGGCTCACAGCCAGCACGGTGTTGGACTCTCTGCCGGTGCACACATAATCATAATCCCCCGCATGTTTGACATTCCCGGTATAGTAGAGATACAGTCCGTCCTCCTCCGCCAGAGCGGACCCGGAATAGACTCCATGGCAATCGAAGGGCTGATCCGGGCTGAGGGGCGCGCCCTGATACTCCCAGTGAAGCAGATCCCTGCTGACCGCGTGCCCCCAGAACTTCAGTCCTCCCTCTGCCCCGAAGGGCGCGAACTGATAAAAGGCATGATAGACGCCCTGGTACTCACACAGACCATTGGGATCATTCAGCCACCCGACCGGCGGAGCAATATGAAGCTTGGGCCTCCATGGGTCTTCTTTCCCGGCCCTGCTTTTTCGCCGAACCTCATCCGCCACCAGTTGATTCCATAACTTATGCAGCACATTCATTGTCCCGCCTCCACTTCATTCCGCAATTCTGTGAATACGTATTCGCAGAACTCCTTAGAATAGGGATGCCATCCTGTGGTATCCCTTGCTTCTTATTTTTTCGAGCTTCCTCTGCACACCAGCGTCGCTTTCAGAGCCCGGTTCTCCGCAGTTTCACACCGCTTTGGTTCTTCGATCTTCCGGATCAGTCTCCTCATCGCCCAGGCCGCCATCTCCTCGTTTGGCTGAGACACACTGGACAGTCTGGGAAATACGTATTCACACATATACGTATTGTCGAATCCCACCAGACCGGCCTGTTCCGGTATCCGGACGCCCATTCGCTGCAAGATCCCCAGCATCTGTACGGCCCGTCTGTCATTGTAGGCGAAGATTCCGGTTCTTCCCCGTTCCTGATGAAAATATACCTTCAACGCCGCTGCCACCGCCGCTTCTTCCTTGCTGGCGATCACCGTAAGCTTCTGTTCAAACTCCGGGTCATGCTTTTTTAATTCCTCCGCAAAGCCCTGGTATTTGACATCCCTGGTCGTTCCAAAAAAGAGATATTCCTCGTAGCCTTCCTCCCACAGATGCCTGCCCACCTGGGCTCCCGCTTCCCTGTGGGACACGTAGACGCAGTCCATCCCCTCTACCTGTCTGGTAATGACGACCGTCGGGATGCTAAGCCGCCGGATCTGTGTGTTCCACTGATCCGAGCGCTCGTCCACCGGCACCGCGATCAGTCCGTCCACCCGATATCTCTGGACCACTGCCAGACTCTCCCTCTCCTGCTCCGGATCATAATTGGAGTTAAAAAGGATCAGGCTGTATCCGCTCTTTCTCGCCTCCTGCTCCAGATATTTGACCAGATCTGCAAAAAAGGCGTTGGAAATATCGGTCAGCACCACCCCGATCAGATGAGTTCTGCTTCCCACCAGACTCTGGGCGATGATATTCGGCTGGAATTCATGTTCTCTGGCGCATGCAAGCACCCGTTCACGGATCTGGGGATTCACCGCCGTGTTCCCATTCAGCACCCGGGAAACCGTCGGCTGGGAGACGCCGGTCAGCTTCGCAATCTCTGTCATCGTGATCATTGTGGTCCTCCGTGTTGTGAATACGTATTCTCAACTTGTTTCTATCCTAACACATCGCAGGAAATACGTCAACTGGTACATAGTCCTAATTTCTTCCCACCAATTTTGTGCAGATTTAACAAAAACAGTTGACAGCCTATTCCGGCTGTTTTATGCTTAGAAAAACGGGCGTGAGACGGGGGCAGCTTTTCATGAAAATCACCAATCTGGACATCCACAACTTTAAATCAATCCACCATATGCACCTTCAGGATATCGAGAACGCCCTGATTCTGGTCGGGCAGAACAATACCGGAAAGACCACGGTGCTGGACGCCATCCGCGCGGTGGGCGGAGATTATGAGATCGGTCCGGAGGATTTCGGGGAAGACGGAGCGAATATCGAGATTCACCTGTCTCTTGCGTTTACCGGGGACGATTTAAAGCTTCTCCACCAGAAGGGAATCGTCAGCCAGTACCACCGATGGGACGCCTGGCTTGCGGATTTTCAGAAGAAGCTTCCCTCCTTCCAGGACGGAACCCTGACTTTCACCATGACTGCCAACGTAAGCGGCCGCATCCGCTTAAAGGACGGCTATATCAAGCATAACCCATATATACGGGAAGTCTTTCCCAAGATCTATCACGTGGACACCGAGCGCCGCTTAGAGCAGCTGCAGAGCGATCTCCTTCTCCTGCAGGAGGATGAGATTCTCCAGAAGATGCGCTCCGGTTCCTGTATGTTCGACCAGGTCAAGAAGTGCAACCACTGCTTCACATGCATCGGACTGATCGAGAAGAAACGGCCCGGGGAGCTTGACGCCTTCGAGACCTCGAAGCTTTTGGACTATAAGCTCTACCAACTCAATCTGGACGCCTTCGCCCGAAAAGTCAACGAAAGCTTCAAGCGAAACGGCGGCCGGGAAGAAATCCTCTATTCCATGAACCGGGATGTGGAGAAGATCCTTCAGGTAACCACGGAAATCTGGCATCCGGCCCAGCGGCTCATCCGCCCCATTTCCCGCATGGGAAAGGGCATGCGCTCCATCTATCTTTTCTCCCTTTTGGAGGCCTATACCCAAATTGAAGAGAATCTGCCCAGCATCATCATGATCGAAGACCCGGAGATCTTTCTCCATCCAAGGCTTCAGAAGGTGTCCGGCAAGATCCTCTACCGGCTTTCCCGCAAGAACCAGGTGATCTTCACCACCCACTCGCCCAATCTGCTGCCTAATTTCAGCAGTCGGCAGATCCGGCAGATCGTGATTGAAAAGGACGGCTCCTCGGGCGTTCGGGAAAAGACGGACATCAGCGCCATCCTGGACGATCTCGGCTATACTGCAGGGGATCTGATGAACGTCAATTTCGTATTTATTGTAGAGGGAAAGCAGGATAAGAGCCGCCTGCCTCTTCTGCTTCAGAAGTATTATTCCGAAACGACCGACGCCCAGGGAGAACTCTTCCGGATTGCCATCATCACCACCAACAGTTGTACCAACATCAAGACCTATGCCAACTTAAAGTATATGAACCAGATCTATCTCAGGGACCAGTTTCTGATGATCCGGGACAGCGACGGCAAAGATCCCTGCGTCCTGGGCCGGCAGCTCTGCCGCTATTACGAGGAGCGCAATCTGGAAGATCTGGATAAGCTTCCAAGGGTCCGTCCGGAGAATGTGCTGATCCTCAAGTACTATTCTTTCGAAAATTATTTCCTGAATCCCAGGGTCATGACCCAGCTTGGCGTTCTTCCTTATGAAGAAGCCTTTTATGAGATTTTTCTGGAAAAATGGAAGGAATACCTGCACCGCATCACCAGCGGGAAGCATTTAAGAGAGATCCTCGGCCGGGATTTTGAGACCGCCTCGGACGTCAGAGAACACATGGAAGAGATCAAGATCTATCTCAGAGGCCACAATCTGTTCGATCTGTTCTATGGCAGATACAAAGAAACGGAAACCGACCTCTTAAAGCGCTATCTGGAGCTGGCGCCCCGGGAGGATTTCCAGGATATCCTGGAAGCCCTGGAGCGGTTCCCGTACTTTGAGAGCAGAAGCATGTAGAGAAAGGTCACATCATTCCTGCAAGCGCCACGCTGGCGGCAATCCCGGCGAAAGTGCTCACAAGCGCTCCCGCAAGGGTCCACCGGGTCTTTGTGACTTTTGCAGTCAGGAAATAGACGCTCATGGTGTAAAAGACCGTCTCCGTACATCCCATCATGATGGACGCAGTCAGCCCGATGTAAGAGTCCGTCCCGTAAGATTTGTAGAGATCAAGGGCCAGAGAGGTGGCGGCCGAGGAGGAAAACAGGCGGATGATCGACAGAGGGATCAACTGAACCGGAAAATGCAGAAGCTTGGCGACTCCGGTCAGATATTCCGCCACAAAATCCAGGAAACCGGACGCCCGCAGCATCCCCACTGCCGCCATCAGTCCCACCAGTGTGGGCAGGATCTTCCCTACCGTCCGTATCCCGTCCGCTGCGCCCGTGACGAACTCATCATAGACATGTACTTTTTCCGTCAGCCCATAGGCGATGATGTAAAATATCGTAAGGGGGATGATAAAGTCAGAAATATAATAAAAGAAAGTCATTACAGCCTGCACCCGGACGTGTTTGTATTTATTTTATGCAAAGAAGAGGGTAACTATGCAGTTGATAAAATACAAGAAAAAAGGAGGTTGCACGACATATGTTATCATTTGAAAGCGATTATGTAGAAGGCGCCCACGAGCAGATCTTAAGACGCCTGGCCGAGACCAATCTGGAGCAGTTATCCGGATACGGATGTGATCCTTACTGTGAAAGCGCCAAAAAGAAGATCCGGGAAGCCTGCGGCTGTCCCGGGGCAGATATCTATTTTCTGGTAGGCGGCACCCAAACGAATCTGACCGTCATCGACGGACTCCTGGCTCCTTATGAGGGCGTGATCGCCGCCGAAAGCGGGCATGTCAGCGTCCATGAGGCCGGCGCTATCGAATACACCGGACATAAAGTGCTCACACTCCCGCAGCATCAGGGAAAGATCCATGCGGACGAACTGGAGACATATCTTCGCACCTTCTGGGAGGATGAAAATCACGAACACATGGTATATCCCGGTATGGTGTACATCTCTCACCCGACGGAATACGGAACCTTGTACAGCCGGGCAGAGCTTGAGAATCTCTCCGCCATCTGCGAAGCCCATCAGATTCCGCTGTACATGGACGGCGCGAGACTGGGATACGGGCTTATGAGCCGCCAGACTGACGTCACCCTGTTTGATGTGGCCCGCTGCTGCCACGCCTTTTACATCGGCGGAACCAAGGTCGGCGCTTTGTGCGGAGAAGCCGTCGTCTTCCCCCGCCGCAGCGCACCAAAGCATTTTCTGACCATCATCAAACAGCACGGCGCACTGCTGGCCAAAGGACGCCTGCTGGGCATCCAGTTCGACGCCCTGTTCACCGATGATTTGTACTTCAAGATCAGCCGCCATGCCATCGACATGGCAGAGTTCTTAAAGAAAGGGCTTCGGGAATGCGGTATCCATTTCCATCTGGAGTCTCCCACCAACCAGCAGTTTGTTCTCTTTAGGGATGAGGATCTGGACCGCCTGAAAAAACATGCGGCCCTTAGCTTCTGGGAAAAGCCTGACGAGGATCACACCATCGTGAGGCTTGCCACAAGCTGGGCCACAAAAGAAGCGGATATTCTGACATTCATTAAGATATTAAAAGAAATCCTTTAGAACCTCATTCACTTTCTCAAGATCAAAGGGTTTTGCGATGTGCCCGTTCATACCGGCGGCAAAGGCCTCTTTTCGGTCTTCTTCAAAGGCATTGGCCGTCAGGGCCACAATCGGAATCGACCGAAGATCCGGACGCTCCAAAGCCCGGATCTTCCTGGTCGCCTCATACCCGTTCATCTTAGGCATCTGGATATCCATCAGGATCAGATCATAGTATCCCGGCGGCGACGCACACACCATCTCCACCCCTTCCAGTCCGTCCCCGGCACACTCCACCAGGAAGCCCTCTTCCATCAGAAGCGTCTTTGCCACTTCCTGATTCAACGGATTGTCTTCTATAAGAAGCAGTCTCCTCTCCTCAAATCTGCCCTTATCTTTTACTGGAGCGCCCGGAAGGTCTTCTTCCTTTGCTGTTTTCAGCTGAAACCGAACCACGAACTCCGTGCCCTCTCCCTTTTTGCTGTATACCTCAATCGTCCCGCCCTGCAGTTCCACCAGTTGACGGGTGATGGCAAGACCGAGGCCTGTCCCCTGGACGCCGCTCTCCGTGGCGCTTTTCTCCCGTTCAAAGACGCCAAAGATATGCTCTTGAAATTCCTCACTCATACCGATTCCCGTGTCCCGTACCCGCATACTCAAAGACACTTGTCCCTCGTCATATCCCGTCTCACGTATTTCATACAAGACATTTCCGCCAGGCATGGTATATTCCAGCGCGTTGGATAGAAGATTCATGGCGATCTGTTTCATCCGAAGACTGTCACACAGAACGAAGGAATGCTTCATCCGGTCCAGCCGCACTTCAAAGGAAAGTCCTTTTTCCTCCATTTTGGGCCGAAAGAGCTGCTCGGTCTCCCGGGCAGAGACCAGAATATCGCAGGGCGCAAGTTCCAGCTCCAGATTTCCTCTTTCCAGTCTCGCCATATCCAATACATCATTGATCAGCCTGCGCAGATGATTGCTGGCCCGCTCCACTTTATGGAGGTATTCCATTACCTGTCTTTCATCCCCCGCATGATCTCTGGCAAGACGAATAAACCCCACGATGGCGTTCATGGGTGTCTGGATATCATGAGAAATATTGAACAGGAAGGAAGCTTTTGCCTTACTGGCAACTTCTGCGTTGTGAAGCGCATCTACCAGAATCTCTTTCTGCTCATTCTGGCGCTCTACGATCTCATTCACCCGCCGGAACATCCTTCTGGAAGTAAAAAACGCAAGAACCGTGAATAAAAGCACGGCCAACGGCACGAAAGCTTTGAGCTTCTGATAGGTATGATACTGATGCTCCGCCTCGAACTCGATACCCAACACGCCGACGATCTCTTTTTGATCATACAGCGGCAGATAGCAGATAAAAATGTCGCCCCAGCTTGTATGGACGATCTCGTCCGGATAGACCTTCTCGCCGCCAAGCGCCCGGTCCATCTCCTGATAGATCTCTTCCTCGATCAGATCTCCGGGATAACGGAAGTCCTCGCTGTCCGGACTGAGACCATCCACCACATAGATATATTTGCCGTCATCGGTCTTTTTTGCCGTATAAAGATACATCACTCCGGTTGCTTCTCTGATGGAGCGAAACACCTGGTGGAGCATCTGATATTCCACCGCGTTCATGTCTTCCTTGGTCTCCAGGCTGGAAAACGCGGACAAATCCAGCTGACTCCCCAGATACTCGTGAATATATTCTACCCGCTCTCTCAGGCTGGTCTTCATATCGCGGTAGGTCACTGTGTAGGACACTGCAAAACAACTCAAAGCTACCGCCGCCACAAACACAGCCAAAAGCATGGATACCTGCAGATCCACTCGGTAATCGAGCTTTTTCATCGCTTTTGTCTCCTTGTAGTCAGGCTCTCTCTTTTTATCAATCATATCATAATTTCCCGCGTTTATCAATTATTCCTGGCTTTTCCATTGAAGGATCTTTATCAGCTTCTCTTTCACCTTCCCCTCATCTCCTTCTTCCGTGGGCAGATAATATCTGCGGCCATCAAGGCTCTCGGGCAGACATTTCATCCGGGAGAGCTTCTCTTCGGTATCATGGGCGTATACATAGTCTTTTCCATAGTTCAGTTCTTTCATCAGTCCGGTGGGCGCATTGCAGATCTGCAAAGGCACCGGTTCCGCCGGGAGTTCCCGCACGTCTTTTTTGCAGGCTTCACAGGCCATATAGAGAGCGTTGGACTTGGAGGCCATGGACAGGTAGACCACCGCGTGGGTCAGATGTACATCGCACTCCGGCATACCAAGGAAATGACAGGCCTGATAGACGGACACGGCAAGAGGCAGCGCCTGGGAGTCCGCCATCCCCACATCCTCACTGGCAAAGCGCACCAGTCTCCGGGCAATGTACAGGGGCTCTTCCCCGCCGTCCAGCATCCGGCACAGCCAGTAAACCGCCGCGTCCGGGTCACTGTTCCTCATGGACTTGTGGAGCGCCGATATGAGGTTATAGTGTTCTTCTCCGTTCTTGTCATAGAGCAGCGACCGCCGGTTCATGCACTGGGCGAGCACTTCATCGTTCACGCGGATCTTCCCGGCCTCGTCCATCTCCCCGTTCAGCACGGCCATTTCCAGGGTGTTGAGAGCGGTTCTGGCGTCTCCGTTGGCAAAGCGGGCGATCATTTTCAGATGCATTTCTTCTATCGAGATTTCCATGCTGCCCAGGCCTTTGGAGCTTGTGAGGGCATGATTTAA
Source organism: uncultured Lachnospiraceae bacterium (assembly GCA_910584945.1). Classification (GTDB taxonomy): domain Bacteria; phylum Bacillota; class Clostridia; order Lachnospirales; family Lachnospiraceae; genus Hominiventricola. The sequence continues at coordinate 58,198 of CAJUDY010000019.1, forward strand.
AAGTTCCTTCAGATCTTCCTCCTCCAGCGCTTTTAACACGAAGACTTTACAGCGGGACAGAAGCGCGGAGTTAATCTCAAAGGACGGATTTTCCGTGGTGGCGCCCACCAGGATGATGCTTCCTTTTTCTACATAGGGGAGGAAGGCGTCCTGCTGAGCTTTATTGAAACGGTGGATCTCATCCGCGAAGAGCAGGGTCTCCATCCCCATCCGGCGGTTTTGCTCCGCCTCCGCCATCACTTCTTTGATTTCTTTGATCCCGCTGGTCACGGCGCTGAATTCCACGAAGGAGGCCTGGGTCCGTTCCGCGATGATCCTGGCCAGCGTGGTCTTCCCCACCCCGGGCGGTCCCCAGAAGATCATGGAAGAGATCTGGTCTTTATCAATCAGCTGGCGGAGGATCTTGCCTTTACCCAGGAGGTGTTTCTGGCCTACGTATTCTTCCAGTGTCGTGGGGCGCAGACGGCTGGCAAGGGGGGCGGTTTTTTCACGGTTGTCAAACAGGGTTAGTTGTTCCATATGGGATAGACTCCTTCTTTCATCCGGGTGTTGGGGGAAGTGGACGTTGGGGGAAACGGACGTTGGGAGAACGGACGCCGCAGAGGGGGCGGGGCCCCCTCGCAGAACCGGTGCAACGCGGCACTGAGCTAATCGCTAACTTCGACCAGCGGCGCGAGGCTTTAGCCTCGCGCCGGGTCTGCGTAAGCGCTGGATCTCATTGCCGCTAAAAGCGCCCCCAAAAGGCCCTGCGCGTGGGCCCCGCACCCTCCGCGGCTGGATTTCGCCAGCATATACTTACGGACTTCATATGCTGATCTTCTTTTATTGAATATTACTATCATACACCATGTCTTCGATTATTGCTATACTTCCTCTGCTTTTTTCGTACAATCCTTCGATCATTTATATATATTTATATGGAAGCGTCAATACCCAGCCCGGTGCTGGCGTCCGGGCAACCACCAAATCTCCTGATAATCGAATCCCTTTCCTCTTCCATTTTTGAATAAATTGAGGTAAGATAATAGCAGTATCACTTATAACAAAGGAGATCCCTTCCATGTGCAGACGCCTGTCCATCTACTTTCGGGAAATGTACCCGATTCTTCCAAGATTTGCCCTGGGCATGATTATTTTTGGAGAGATCTACTTTATCATCCTTCTGAATAACGGCGTCCGCACGTTTCGCCTTGGCCACCAGGAGTTGATCGGGGGGTTTACGGTCTTTTCTTTTCTGCTCTGGCTTCGGATCGCCGACGATTTCAAGGATTACAAACTGGACTGCCGTTTGTTTGCCCATCGTCCCCTGCCTTCCGGCAGAGTTTACAAAAAGGACCTGGCCGTCTTCGTGTCCCTGCTCATCGGAGTCACGGTCGCTCTCAATCTTTTTTTCATGAACAACTTTGGTTTCTTTCTGTTCCTCTATATCTACGGGACTTTGATGTCCCTCTGGTTTTTCAGCAAGAAGAAGATTCAGAAGAGCCTGCCCCTGGCTCTTGTCACCCACAATCCGGTGCAGATGATTATGAACGTCTACATTCTCTCGTTCACCTGTATCAAATACGGGCTCCCTTTGTTCACCTGGATCAATTTTCTTGCCGCCTGGACGCTGTATTTTCCGGCGCTGATCTGGGAGATTTCCCGCAAGATCCGTGCGCCGAAGGACGAAACGGAGTATATAACCTACTCAAAGCTTTTCGGTTATCAGAAGCCGGTAAAATTCGTTCTATTCCTGACCTGGGTGGACATCCTGACCAATTTTCTTCTGGTCTGGAATCTGAATAAGGGGATGGTTTTTCTGCTTCTTCTGAATGTACTCTGGATGACCTGGAAGTTCCTTCAGTTTCTAAAGGCCCCCGCCCGTTTTGCCATTGTAGATAAAGTAGAGCGCTATACTTACATACAGGAGACTCTGATGCTTCTTACCATCCCTGTCTACCTGATCTGGGGGAAAATCGGATGATCTTTACATTAGCCAACTATCGCCGTCACACCATCGGTCCCAAAGCCCGAAACCTGTTTCTTTTGCAGGAACAGGGATATCCGGTGCCGCCTTTTTTCTGCGTCTCCAAACATGTTTCAGAAGAAATGATTCTGGATTATGCAGAACGGCATTTCCCCCATGCCCGTTCGTTTTCCGTCCGTTCCTGCGCCTGCGTGGAGGATGGAGGCGCTCATTCGTTTGCCGGGCAGTTCCGGACTTTTCTCCGGGTAAAAAGGGAGGATCTCTTTGCCTGCGTCCGTGCCATAACGGAAGAGGGACAGGCGAGGGAGTATGCGCGGCTCCATCGGCTGAACCCCGCCTCCATCGAGATCCAGGCGATCATCCAGGAGATGGTGGAAGCGGACCGATCCGGCGTCCTTTTCACCGCGAATCCCCAGGGAATCTTAAATGAGAGCGTGATCGTGGTGGGCCGGGGGACCGGAGATCAGATCGTGGAGGACCGGACCGATACCACTTCTTATTATTATCATCTGACAGATCAGAATTATTATTATGAGCAGGCCGGGGACGCGCCGCTTCTCTCAGACGCCCAGGTGCAGGAGCTGATCCGGATCGCTCAAAAGATCAAAGAATTCTTCCGGACGGAATGTGACCTGGAATACGCCTATCAAAATGGGGGACTCTGGCTGCTTCAGGTCCGCCCGATTACCACTTTGCAGGAAGGGACTCCGGTCATCATTCTGGACAACAGCAATATTGTGGAAAGCTATCCCGGCCTGACCCTGCCGCTGACCCAGAGCTTTATCCGCCGGGCCTACGCCCAGGTATTCCGGATGCTGCTCCTCCGGCTCACCGGGGAAAGGGAGACGGTAAAGCGTATGGAGCCGGTTCTTTCCCACATGGTGGATGTGGCAAATGGACGGGTCTACTATCGAATCAGCAACTGGTACGACATCCTCTTCTTTTTGCCTTTTTATAAAAAGATCATTCCCCTCTGGCAGGAAATGATGGGGGTATCTGACAAGGCTGTGAGCGCTCCGTCCGCAGAGCGGATTGGGCCTGTCACCCGGCTTCGGACCGCCCGCTCCTTTGTCCGTCTGCTTCTTACCTGCCCCCGGGAGATGGATGCCCTGGAAGATTATTTTCTGGAAATTCAGAAGAGATTCCGCCGTCTTTCGATTGACTCCATGGATAACCGCGCTCTTCTAAAGGCTTATCATACCCTTCAGCAGATGACCGCGCGCCGCTGGGACTTAACCCTGGTCAACGATATGTATGCCTTTTTATTCACCGGACTTTTAAAGGCCTGCCTGAAAGCAAGACATGTCTCCGATTACGCCCTGGCCGCCAACCGGGCCATCCGGGGAATCGACCGACTGGACAGTATGGAACCCATACGGGAGTTAAACCATCTGGCGGAGCAGGCCAGAAGAGAGGGACGGCTGGCCGCCCTTGGCAGGCTTCATACTCCGGAGGACTTTGCGCGATATCTGGAAGAAACCAACGATGACTTCACCAGGGAACTCCAGGCTTATATTCAGCGGTTCGGGGACCGGAACGTGGAGGAGCTGAAGCTGGAAAGCCCGACCTTCCGCACGGACCCGATTCTTCTGATTCGACGCATCCTGCAATACGCGGACGCTCCCGCCGCCTTGAATTCCCGGGAGAGTCGGATCGCAGGGGATGCCTCCCTTCGTCTCAGAGGCCTCTCCCGCTTTTTCGCCAAAAGAGCCGCTCTTGGCATCCGGAATCGGGAGCGTTCCCGCCTGAACCGGAGCCGGCTCTACGGGATGATGCGCGCGCTGGTCCTCCGCATGGGAGAAAATCTGCAAAGAGAAGGACGGATCGCCCGCAGAGAGGATATTTTCTGGCTCTACTGTGGGGAACTGGAGCAGGATGTGCGGAAGCCGCTTGGGGATCTTAAGGAACGGATTGCCCTCCGAAAGGAACAATATGAGGGGTTCCGCGCGCTTCCTGCCTACTCCCGGCTGATTTTCTCCGGAAAGGTTATGGACAAGCAGCCCCGGAACATTCAACGGACAAAGATCCGCCGAAACGCCGCTGTCTGGACCGGAATCCCCTGTTCTCAGGGAATCGCAGAGGGACCGGTGCTGGTGATACGGGACCCGGCGCGGATCACCGACACGAAGGGGAAGATTCTGGTCACCCGGATGACCGACCCCGGCTGGGTCTTCCTGATTGCCCAGGCCGAAGGGATCGTGGCGGAAAAAGGGTCGCTTCTGTCCCATACGGCGATTATCGCAAGAGAGCTGAAGAAACCTGCCGTGGTGGGAATCCCGGAGATTGCGGAGGAGCTGAAGGACGGGGATTATGTGCGGGTGGACGGAGATACGGGGAAAGTTTCGATATTGCGAAGGGCGAAGGGTAATTCGTAGAGCGAACACCTGCCAGGCGGCATCGGTTCCCTCCCTCCGGCGTCCGGGGTTCCCAGTCATCGGAAGCCGTCCACATATTTTAAACTATAAGGAGTCTATCCCATGAAAACCATCTACGAATACCTGGAGGAAGACCTGAGCAAATGGCCCTCCCGTCCTTACATTTTCACGAAAAAAGACGGCGTCTACCACCCCCGTACATTCCAGGAGGTCATAAGCGACGTCCAAAACCTGTCAAAAGCGCTCCTGGCTCGGGGATTTCAGGGCGCGAATCTGATGATCTACTCGGAAAATTCTTATGAGTGGATCGTCCTCTACTTTGCCGTCATGTCCTATGTAGGGACCTGTGTGCCGGTGGATAAGGAGTGGACTTCCCACGATCTTGAGAATACTTTCCGCACCCTTCCTGTGCGCGCCGTCTTCTACTCCCATGCCAGAAGCGGGCAGACCAGACCGCTCCGGGACGCACACCCGGAGATCTCCTGGTTCTGTATCGAGGACGCTTTTCCGAGGCTCATCCGGGAAGGAAAGGCATTGGAGATGACGCTGACCGGTGAAAATGATCTGCAGAAGACGGTCCTGATTCTTTTTACTTCCGGGACCACGAACTTTCCCAAGGCCATCCCGCTGACCCAGGAGAATCTCTTTGCCAACTGGGACACGCTGTACCGCCGCACCCCCATGACGGAGACGGACGTTTCCTGCGTCTTTCTCCCCCTTCATCATGTGTACACCGGCGTGGCCAATGTGCTGTATACCGTGATTTCCGGTATGCAGCTCTACCTTTGCACGGACCTGTCCAGGATGGCACAGGATCTCCTGGAAGTGCGGCCCACGGTAGTCTGCCTGGTGCCCCTTCTTCTGTATCGGCTCCGGGAAGCCATGACCGACGAACTCCTTCACGTTCTGCGGGAGATCCGCTTTCTCTACTGCGGCGGAAGCTTTACGGACCCCGCAGTCAAGGAATCTCTGATCCGGCAGGGAGTCCCTCTTCTGGAAGCCTACGGGACCACGGAGACTTCCTCCGTCATCGCCCTGGCCGTGCCGGGAGATTCGGACCTTCTGTCCAACGGGGTCGTCTTTGAGAATCTGGAGGTATGGATCGAAAATCCGGACGAAAACGGCATAGGTGAGATCGTCGTCAAAGGAAAGAGCGTCTCCAGAGGTTATCTGAACCGCAACGACCGTTATTCGGACTTTGACGCTCAGGGAGCCTATCATACCGGAGATCTGGGACGGCTGGATGAGCGGCGCCGTCTGTACCTGAAAGGACGGAAAAAACGCATGATACTTACAGCAAACGGAAAAAATATCTATGTGGACGAACTGGAAACGCTGCTGCTCTTAGAGCCGCGCATTCACGCCGCGAAGGTTTTCGAAGAAGAGCATCACCCCGCCGCCTCCGTGATCACGGATCTGTCCGAGTCAGACGTAAAACTTCTGATTGATCAGATCAACCGGAAGCTGCCCCATTTTAAGCAAATCCGCAATGTTTACGTAAAACCCGACACCCTGGGAGGCCGAATCAAATGAATTACACTGTCATCCAATTTTCCCGGGAGGAAACATACATCCGAAAATTTCTGGAGCTTCCCAGTCGTCTTTATTCCCGCCGGGAATCTGTCCAGCAGCCGGAGGAAGAACGAAAGCTTCTGACGGGAACCCATATTTTAAGTTATGCCTTTACATTTCTGCCTCTGCTGGCGCTGGATCTGGAAGGGAATGCCGTGGGCCGGGCTGCCCTTACCGTTTACCCGGAGGACCCTGACGCCTGCCTGGGCTTTTTTGAATGCGAGGAAATCGAAGAAGCCGCCTGCCTGCTCCTTGCGAAAGCCGAAGCTTTGGCAAAGGATTTTCACTGCACCCGAATTCTGGGGCCCATCGACGCCTCCTTCTGGATTCGCTACCGCTTCAAGACGAACCATTTCGACCGCTCCTACACTGGAGAGCCCTATAATAAGAGCTATTATCCAAAGTTCTGGACGTCCGCCGGTTACGGAATCTTCGAGCGCTACTGCTCCAACCACTACACCATCGTTCCGACCGCTCATGTGAATCCTCTCTTCTCCGAACGCCTGGCCGAAAAAGCCTCGGAAGGTTATGTAATCAAAAGCCCTTCCCGGTCCGATTTTGACCGGACGCTCCGGGAGGTCTATGGTCTTTTGATCGATCTATATAAGCATTTCCCAGCCTATCAGCCCATTACAGAAGAGAAATTCGTCTCCCTTTTTGGCTATCTGAAAGCTCTGATCCGCTATTCCATGGTGAAAATGGCTTACTGTCAGGAGCGGCCTGTGGGATTTTTCATCAGCATTCCGGATTATGGCCACCAAGTCTACGGAACGCTCTCCATCCTGGATTATCTCCGGATACTGATTACCCGCCTCCGGCCCAGATCCTATGTCATGCTGTACATGGGCGTGGACCCCGCCCACCGGGGACTGGGAAAAGCCCTGGCGGAGGCCATCAAAGAGGAGTTGATCAAGGCAGGCGTCCCCTCCGTCGGCGCTCTGATCCGCCAGGGCAATATCAACAAAGATTATTTTCAGGAACTGATCGACTATGAATACGAATACGTCCTCCTGGAGAAAAAGCTGTACTAAAATGTCACCTCTGTCTGGAAAACCGCTTTTTCCGGAAGCAGGTACGCGTTATTTCCTTTACATTCGTCCATAAAGGTGACATAATCTACCACATAGATGAAGACCTTGCTCACATCCCGCCCATACAGGGAGTAGATTTCTGAATAGTAGCCCTGGCTTTCCAGCAGTTTTCCTTCTGCGTCACAGACCGCCACGATATAATCCATTGCGTTTTCGCTTTCCGGAAGAACCAGTTCCGCATTCAGTTCATAGGAGGTCTTGATCACTTTTCCGATGCCGATGCCCTTCTCGTTGGTCTCATTGATTTCCTTAATCACTGTACCGGCGGAGTTCAGCTTCACGTCAAGGTCAAACTCCCAGGTCCCTTCCAGATGTTCTTTCTTGGGATCAGGGTCTGTAAAGAGGTCCGTCACGCATAGATGATAGGGGAATTCTTCCGGAATCTGATCATTTGGGATCTCCATATGCATCAGATCCACCCGGATAATGCCCACAAACGTGTGCTCGTCCACAAATTTTCCTTCTATATAATAGGGAGATTCCGTTCCCTCCGCCGGGTCCCATTTATAGCTTCCGGCCTCGGCAAAGTCAGCCGCAGCGGTGCTGGTGATATACAGAGTCCGGTAATCCATGCGCTCTCCTTCCCCTGATTCTCCTGTAAAAGGATAGGTTCGGAAATCTTCACTGAATCCCGCTTCCGATTCCACGCTGACCGCCAGATACATGGCCATACTCTCATAATTGCACTCGGAGATCGTAAAAGTGATGCCCTGGTCCGTCTGCACATAGGGACTGTCGATGGTCCCGTCCTCTCCCACTTCCTCCGGGTTCACCAGCTGGGTGGCGTCCTTGCTGTAATCTCCCTGATAGCTGACGTCTTTTTCTACGGAGCCGAAGATATTCCCGATAAACGAAAATTTCGCCGCCAGCGCAGGACTTGCCACAAAGGCGGTTACGCTCAGAATCAGCGCCGCTGCCACCGCCGACATGCCCCTGATCAGGCCTTTCATGCCTTTTTTGCGCCTTGCCGCGCTTCTGCTTTCCTGGTTCATGCGAATCATCGCATAAGCCCCCTTTATCTTCTCCTCGATCTGCCCGGACTCCTCAAGGTCCTTTCCCAGAACTCTTCTATAATCGTCGACTGTATATTTTTGTCTCATATCTTTCCTTTCATTTCCATTCCGCTGCCGCCCTCCAGGTCCACGGGGCGGGATTCCCCCATTGATTCGTGTGCCTCCCGGACTGCGCTGTTTTTCCATTTCCTCTTCTACACGACCTGCATCTCCACCCGAAGCTTTTCTTTGCCCCGGTGCAGTCTGCTTTTGACTGTGGACTCCTTCATGCGAAGCATCTGCCCGATTTCTTTTGTGGTAAACTGCTCTCCATAATACAGCTGGAAGATCAATCGGCTCTCCTCCGGCAGAGATCGCAGCATCTCGTGGAACTCCACATCGCCGGTCCCGGAAGCAGCCACCGTCTCCTGGGAAAGTTCAGAAATCTTACAGTGCTTCTTATTCTGGTTATACAGACGATTGCAATTGTTCATCAGTATCCGCACCAGCCAGGTGCGGAAATACTCCGGTTTCTTCAACTCCCGGATATGTTCGAAAGCGTCCAGGATCGTATCCTGGATCGCATCCGCCACGTCCTCCTCCCCGCGAAAATAGCCGTAGGCCACCCGCTGAAGGGTCATTTTATTCCTTTCCATCAACTCGATAAAAGCGTCGGCGTCTCCCTGCTGCGCCTTTTTCACCAATCTGTTCATTACCTCTTTCCTCCACCATGGAAGCCCGGCCGGGGGTTCCGTTGTCTGTCTACACCTATTAGATCAGCGCACCGCGGAATTCGATGCATCAAAAAAAGAAATTTTTCCGTAACTGTGAAGATACTGAACAGTTACATTTTCCCAAAAAAGAACCATCCGATCGATTTACCAATCGGATGGCATTTTATCTGTCTCTCCCTATTATATATTCCTCCCGGAGGCAGTTCAACCTGTTTTGGGGAAGTTCGCCAGTAAAGCATCGACACATGGAAAGAGCCATCCGATCTTCTACGAATCGAATGGCTCTTCACCTGTCAATCTGAAGTTTCACCTTGATTATCCCCTTTCACGATTATTTTTCCGGTATCGGTTCATCCTTTCTCGTCAGATGCCGCCGAACCTTCTTCTGATATCCAACTTTTATCTTCCCATTGGACCTTTCCTCCGCTCCAGAGACTTTTGTGTGTCTCTTTCTTGTTGATGGTTATATATTACAATATCTCCTTTCGTTTGTCAATAGTTTTCTGAAAATTTATTTTCTCTTTTTTATTTAACTGGCAACAGTTCCGTCATCCTCTGCCAATGACGTGGGCTGAACGGTTACCTTTCACTCATACGCAGGACAAGACGTCAAGGATCTGAGGACCAGAGAACGCCCAGGGCCGCGCCGCAAGACCCTCCGAGGATTACATAGACGGATTTTCTAATTCCACGCAGTTTTCCAGATCATATGCCTTGGCATTTGCAATCGAATTCAATATATAAGGAGAATGGGTAGTCGCAATAAACTGAACTCTTGGAAAAACCTCGCATAGGCCTGCTGTGTCTTCAGATGTACCATATATTTGTGTAAAATGTACCGGGACTTTGATCAACGCCATAAGTACGGTCCAACCGAATGTCCTCGACTCCGTGCTGCCGCACTCCCGAAATCTCCCCAGGCATTCGCAATCCGTGCTGCCGCACTGCTTGCTCATCCCCGGGGTGCGCCAAATCTCCATAGATGCTCTCATGCAAGCATGTCGCATCTATGCCCACTTGGCTTACTTTCAATAGTAAAGAAATTGCAGCTCCAACAGTCCCTTTAACTCGCAGGTCCGATCGATCAGATAGTCCGCCGCGGACTGATCTGCTCCAAACTTCGTGTCCTTTACGGCAGCAACCGTTAGACCGGCCGCTTTCGCAGCCTGAATCCCATAAGCGGAATCCTCCACCACGATACAGTCCCCGGCGGGCAGGCCCAGTTTGTCCAAGGTGTAGAGGTAGATCTCCGGGTCCGGTTTGCTGTTTTTGAACCATTTACCGCTCACATAACAATCAAACAGCGAAGAAAGTTCTGTCTCTCTCAGCATCTCCTGGATGGATTCTTCCGACGACGACGAAGCAATGGCAGTTACAAACCTTTCCTGCTTCAGCCAGACAAGCAGATCTTTCACTCCGGGATACAGGATCTCCTTATAAGGAATCTCGTAGGACGGATGGTCCTTCTTGTACAGCGTCCGCATTTCCTGCGGGGTAATCTCTTCCTTCCACATCTGCGCCACAATCTCCCAGGTGCGCTGAGAGCTGGCTCCTGCCAGTGTGTGCAGCAGCGTTTCGTCAATCACGCACTGGTTTTCTTCCAGAAACGTGCGGAACAATTGAAGATACACCGATTCGCTGTCAACCAGAACTCCGTCCATGTCGAATATCACGGCTTTCTTTTTCATTGAGGGGCCTCCTTCTTTTATGTATGCGAATGTCCTTTTCATGTTCTGATATCTTTTCTTTCCTAAACCTCCATGCCCGCACACTTGGCACCACCATAAATGAAACTG
>CAJUDY010000020.1 GCA_910584945.1 uncultured Lachnospiraceae bacterium
TGAAACGGCAGGAAACTATTCTTTTGAATTAATAGAGCCATTGCTTGATCATATAGATTTGATATTGATGGATTGCAAGGCATATTCTGAAGAAGTTCATAAGAAATGTACGGGGAAATCAAATAAATATATTTTAGAGAATATCCAAAAGTTAAGTGATATAAGAAAAAATATTTGGATTAGAATACCAGTTATTTGGAATGTAAATATCACATGGGATGAGATAGAAAAAATTGCGGTTTTTCTTGAAGGGAAAAATATAAAAAAAGTAGAATTGCTTCCATATCATAAAATGGGGATTGCAAAATATAGAACTTATGGAAAAGAGTATTCTATCAAAGAAGTAGAATCACCAGGGAAAGAGCAGATGGAGCAATGCTATAAAGTTTTGAAAGAATATCAGTTGCCAATATAGTTGTATAGGAGTGATGAATTATGAAAGATATGGTAGAGAAGAAAGATAAAGAAGAAAAGAAATATTATGATATACGAAGCAAAATAATTGTTGTAACAGAACGTATATTATCAGATAAAAGTCTTATTGAAAGAAAAGCATATTCAGAAGCAGCTTTTTTCTTGATGAATGATGTGTATATTAATAAAGACGATTTTTTTGCTGGCAAGCTGGAGCGGTGCGGTTATGTGAATATGTATCCAATCAATATGAAGCAGGAGTTGGATTATTTTCAGAAGGAGAATTTTGAAAAAATAGAAGAATATAGATCCATGCTTACTGCAGAAAAAATTGGTTTATTTACAAGATCTCCGGGGGCGCATGCTGTCCCAGCGTATGATGTATTGGTGCAGGAGGGACTTCAGAAACGTATTGACTATATACGAAATGTGAGAATGGACTCACAATCTGAGGAAAAAAGATGTTTTTATATATCTGAACTTCTGGTTCTTTGCGCAATGCAGGAAAGAATTTTAAAGTATGCAAAAGAGGCAGAAAGGTGCTATAAAATATATGGACACAAAAACTTGAAGCGAATACAGGAGTCATGTGAATGGATTGCAAGTCATCAACCAAGAAGCTTTCATGAGGCAATACAGTTGGTTTTTCTGGCGCATGAACATGTGCTGGCAGAAGCTGGAAGTGGCTCCATATCTTTTGGAAGACTGGATCAATACTTATATCCGTTTTATAAAAAAGATTTGTATAGTAAAAAGATCACAAAAGCAGATGCGCAGGAAATGATAACTGCATTTTGGAGGAAGATTGCAGAGTATGAACTGGGCTGGCAGAATGTTACTCTTGGCGGTTGCAACAAAGACGGAATTGACATGTGTAATGACCTGACTATTTTTTGCATGAATGCGTCTTTGATTGTGAAAGGGGATCAGCCACAGGTCTCTTTGCGTGTGCATAAAAATATGCCTCAAACGATATGGGAGAAAGCATTTGAACTCATTCAGACTGGTATGGGGTTTCCGGAACTGTATAATGATGAAATTGCAGTGAAAGCAAAAATGGGGTGGGGTGGGGTATCCAAGAAAGATGCATGGAATTACTCGATCGTCGGATGTGTAGAGTTATCTGCAGGAGGAAAAGAGTATTCGCACACGGAAGGGGCACGGTTTAATTGGCTGAAGATTCTTGAATTAATGTTAAATGAGGGAAAGTGCTCTATCACTGGGCTTGATTGGAAGCTGACGGAGAAGCATATGTTGAATGAGATCCGCAGTTTCCATGAATTTTATGAATGGTACAAAAGAGAACTTGAGAATTTTACCAGATTCATATGTGACTATATTGATGATCTTAGCCGGCAATATGCAAATTACTGGCCTGTTCCATTTTTGAGTAGTATGATGCAGGGATGTATTGAAAATGGTCGGGATGTCACAGATTGTGGAACTATATATAATAATTTAACTGTAGATTGTGTTGGGGTTGCTAGTGTTGCGGATGCTCTGGAAGCGATTGAAGTTTTAGTGTTTCAAGAAAAAATCATTAATTTAAATGAACTGGCAACTATTTTATCCAGTAATTTTGAGGGATTTGATTTCATACGTGAAAAGATGCTTTCCTGCCCTAAATATGGAAACGATATTTCTTCAGTGGATAGTAAAGTAAAAGATTTAACAGAATTATTTGTGAACACGCTATCAGAGGTATCAATGAAATATAGAAAGGGAAAATATCAGGCAGGATTTTATACTTCTTATTTTCATGCCACAATGGGAATGTTGACGGGAGCTTCGGCAGACGGGAGAAAGGCAAAAGATGCCCTTTCCAGTTCTTTATCTCCAACGGCAGGAATGGATAAGAATGGTCCAACAGCGTTGCTTAATTCTGCTAATCGAATTAATATGGAATGCTTTAGCAATGGAATGGTGTTGGATCTGAAATTTACAGCGGATTTTTTTGAAAATGAAAAACATCGTCTGGCTATACAATTTTTGATTGAGGAATATTTTGAAAATGGAGGATTAGAGATTCAGTTTAATGCTCTTGACAAAAAAACTTTGCTGGAAGCGAAAAAAAATCCATTTAAGTACCGAAATTTGATTGTAAGAGTGTCAGGATTCAGTGCGTATTTTGTGACTTTAGAGGAATCACTACAAGACGAAATCATCAAAAGAACGGAACATAAGGTTTCGTAAATGAGGAAAAGATATGAAAAAAATATCGATCATTGTTCCTGTCTACAATACGGAGAAGGAACTTGCCAGATGCCTGGAAAGCGTTTGTAATCAAACATACAGAGAATTGGAAATCATTTGTATAGATGATGGTTCGACTGATGGTTCAGGGCAGGTTGTGGATAAATTTGCAAAATATGACAAAAGAATTGTTGCAGTGCATAAAAAAAATGCAGGTGAAAGTAATGCTAGAAATGAAGGATTGCGGATTGCAACCGGGGACTATATTGCTTTTTGCGATTGTGATGACTGGATCGATGAAAAGATGTACGAAACATTAGTTCAGGTGTTGGAAGAAGAAAAGGTTGATCTGGTTGCATCAGGGTGGTATCAGGAAACGAATGGAACATGTCTGGAAATAAAAAATGAATTACCTGTAAAGCAAAATGTTTTTGGAAGAGATGAACTACTGAAATACTTATATATGCGAGACTTTTATAGGGGATTTGCGTATATGTGGAATAAGTTATATAGAAAAGACATCTTAAAAGATAATCAGGGAAATATTATTTTTTTTGATGAGACGTTAAGGTTAGGAGGAGATGTTGTCTATCTAGCGCAGGCAGCTTTAAATACAAAAAAGGCAAAATATATCGATCAGGCATACTATCATTACAACCAACGGGAAGAATCTGGATGCCACACAAAAGATGTAAACAAACTCAGAGACTGGCTCAGGGCATATGAAATTGTACTTCAAAAATTTGAAAAAGAACATATTGATAAAAGTGTTGTAGATTATGTGAAGCGGTTTATGGCATATCACAGCAGTAATGCTGCGGAAATTGCCATTGCACAGGGAAATAAGGATGCCAAAAAAGACTTTCAGAGAATTATGCAGTTATACGAACAAGAATATGTGTCACTAAATATACAATATCCAAGACGAATACAGCGGTTTTATGGCTTATTAACCCAATAAAAGTAAGACACACTAAAACAAACAGAGGGGGAAAAATACTGTGAAATGGGAAAACAGGGGTCACGAATATGATTTGGTATATCATGAAATAGAGAAAAAAAAGAGTTTTTACCTGTTTGGTGCCGGTGATTATGGAAGGCAGTTCTTTCATATTTTTAATAAGGAAATCCAAATAAAAGGATATATTGATAATAATAAATTAAAACAGGGAAATTTCTTTCATGGAAAAAAGTGTTACTCTTTAGAGGAAATCACACTTGCGGCAGACGAAGGAATCATAGTTACAATGTCTCAAATCGCAAGGGTAAAACCTGTCGAACAGTTAAAAAATCAGGGATATAAAAAAGATATAGATTTTTTTATTATTGAGGAATTTCTCTCTGTATATTATGTATATAAGAAAAACGAAGTATATTTTTCTAGTATATCTTTTTTGCCTAGTACAGCTTGTAATTTGAATTGCAGAAATTGTCTGAATTTTAATCCGTTTGCAAAAAAGTTCTATGTGCGGAAATGGGAAGATCTGGTTAAAGATGTGGATCTGTTTTTCAGATGTGTGGATCATATTATGCTGTTCCATGTTAGTGGAGGTGAGCCATTTTTATATAAATATACAGCAGATTTAATAGAATATATTGATACAAATTATGGACAAAGGATAGACACCTTACGTATGGTAACAAATGGAACGGTTGTTCCGGAAGAGAAAGTTTTGGAAAAATTAAGCAAGTGTAATGTGGAAATCACAGTAGACGATTATCGTGAGGCGGTTCCGCAATATAATATGGAATTTGATAAACTGATTGAGAAACTTGAGAAGCATCAGATCAAATATTATATTAACAAAGCGGATTCCTGGATAGATTTGGCACCGGAAAAAACTGATTATTCATATATGACTGAAGAGGAATTGATTCAACATAGAACGGCGTGTAATCAGTCATGGCAGGAATTACGAGATGGGAAATTATACAATTGTAACTATGCGGCTTATGCGACGGTAGCAGGTATTGCAGGGGAACAGGATCTGGAAGAAGTATATGAGCTGAAAGACTTTTCGAAAGAACAGAAAAAAGAGTTAGTTGAGTTTCGCTTGGGCTATATGCAGAAGGGATATACGAATTTCTGTAAAAAGTGCAGAGGTTTTACAATTGAAAACTCGGAAGAAGTGGAACCGGCTCTGCAGATGAATAAATAGATATTTTTTTTGTTTATACTTATATTGATGAGTATATAATGGATTTGTTTTTTCATAATAGAAAGAGGAGAATAGCATTGAAAATAGTGAACTTTAAAATAAACGAACTGGTTGATAAACTATATAAAGACAGAATTGTTATATTTGGAATAGGTGAATACTATAAAGGATATGTTATGGAGCAATTCCCAAAGGAGCTAGTCAATAATGTAGTTTATGCTATTGATAATAATGTGAGTTGTTCGGAAATATTTATTGGTGATAAACAGATACCAGTATATCATCCATCAAGAATAAAAAGTGAAAAAAGCTGTACAATTCTTCTGATGTCAACTAATGAAATGTATGATATGTATCAACAGTTGGAAAATATGGATTTAAACGATGATATAAGATGTGGTTCTATTCCACTGGCATTTGCAGAGTTTGTCGGAGATATGAGCACAGAAATTCATAAAAAGATTTTTAACAATTGCAAGAAAATTGACAAAAAGATTCATAGCTTTTGGTTTAGTGGTGATAAAAAACCAGAAGATTATCAGAAATGCATTGATAGTTGGTACAAAATGTGCCCTGATTATGAAATTATAGAATGGAATATGGATAATTATGATTATAATAAAAATGCATTTATGAAACAGGCAATTGAGAAAAGAAAATGGGCGTTTGCGTCGGATTATGCCAGATTAGATGTTGTATATCAGTTTGGTGGAGTTTATATGGATATGGATGTTGAACTGTTAAAACCCTTAGATTCTTTACTTGGAAATAAGGCGTTTTTTACGTTTGATGTGAATAGAGATATAGATTTGGGGACTTTCGGGTCTGTATCGGGTAATGATCTCTTGGCAGAGTTGATGCATCAATATGATAATATAGATTTTTCGGGCGACATGAAAAGCATGAATTATTATTGTCAACCAAGATATATACGTTCTGTGCTGAAAAAAAATGGAGTATTGTTGAACGGTAATGCGCAGTATGTTGATGAAATGGCATTTCTTCCAAGAAATTATCTGGCGCCTAAAGATAGCATTCTTTATGAAATGATAGGTTTGACGGAAGAAACAATAGGGATTCATCATTACAATGCAGGATGGAAAAATGACGATTATCGAAATAGGCGGATAGTAAAGAATGGTCGATTAGCACGGATTTTCAGGGAGTGTAGTAAATGAGAAAAGTTATTATTTTCGGATTTGGCAAGAGGGGGAAGAAAATAGTAGAGGCATGTGTGAAATATAGTAGTAGCGTTAGGATTATTGCGATTACTGATAATGCTTATGATAATAGAGAAAATTATGATAATATACCATTTGTTCCTGTGAATAAAATAGAAAAATATAACTTTGATGAAATCTGGATTTGCACAATTTATTACAGAGAAATATGGAAACAATTAGTTCAAAAATTAAATATTGAACCTTCTAGAATTAAGTATATGGAGTATCCAATGCCGGTTTTAGACGAAAGAATTCGCAATAAGTATTTTGATGAAATATCGGGTAAATCCAGATGTGAATGTTTAGAGATGCAGGAAGTGATCGATTATATATCTCATAAAGCTGTTAGGATGTATTGCTATTCTTTTTATGATAAATATATGAGGAATCCAGAACCTGTCTACTTTGATGAGGATAAAGGATTATTTTATGGTTTATATCAGTCAAAAAAAATGTATTTGTCAAAGAAATATAATTCTGAAGAAAAGGCAAAAATATATTTTTCATATGTATGTATGGAACAAGATTTAGAATCTCCCCATCGATATTTATCAGAGATGTTTGAAGTTGAAAAAGGAGAGTCTGGAATAGATATTGGAGCGGCAGAAGGAATCTTTGCTTTACAGGTAATAGATAAGGTTAATCACATATATTTAATAGAACCTGATGATGATTGGTTACAGGCATTACAAATGACCTTTGAGCCATATATGGATAAAGTGACGATCATAAAGGCATTTGTTTCAAATGGTATGAAAGATAATACCGTGCAGCTAGACAGATTGTTTGAAAATAAGAGATTGGATTTCATAAAGATGGATATAGAAGGAGAGGAGTTTAATGCGTTAGAAGGAGCAGTTCATATGTTAGAAAAAAATCAAATGAAACTGGCTGTTTGTACTTATCATCATGCGTTGGATTATACTAAGATTAGAGATTTTTTGACAGACAGAGGCTATAACTGTCAGCATTCCCAAGGATATGTGATTTGTCAAGGAGAATGGGAATTAGAGAAAGATGAAACAGATTTTAGAAGGGCAGTGCTTTTGGCGGAAAAGTGTAAATGAGATATGAAAATATTATCAATATGTATACCAAACTATAATAGACTTGATAAATTAAATAATTTATTATCTATAATTATACAAAATATTAATAGCAACAGATTAAACAAAAAAGTTGAAATCTGTATAAGTGATGATTGTTCTGAGGAAGATCCTGGATTTACAATTAATAAAAAAATGCAGGAGTATCCGGATGTTGCTATTTGTTATAGGCGAAACAAATTAAATATGGGAATGGATTACAATTTTCTGCAAAGTGTGCTTATGGCAAATGCAAAATATTGCTGGATCATTGGTAATGATGATCTTCCTACAAATACAGGAATAACAAATATTATAGCAATTCTTGAAAGATTTTTGAAAGAAAGTATTGATTTTGTTGTTACTCCATTTCGATGTTATGATTATGATAATAACTATATAAGAACTGTTTATCCATTAGGGATAGAAAACAAAAAAGAAATTTTGTTTAATACATCGAATTTGAAAAATTTGAATACAATTATAAGTCAGGTACAACATAACAGTGCCTTGTTTGGATTTTTATCAAACACTGTTTTTAAGCGTGAGAGATGGGTACAACATGGCGATATGTTTGCGGATAAGATGGATAGTATTTTCATCCAAATGTATATGAATATTCAAACATTGATAGAGGGAGCTATTTATTTATATACTCCTATAGAAATAATTTCGAATTTTATTGATGAGGAAACAAATCAAACGACAGACAGGAAATATCGTATTGCTATAGGCTTGAATGGTGTGATTAATTATTTTTTTTGTGGAGAAAATCACATTAGGATGCAAAAAATAATGGTGGATGAATATATTACAGGTGATATATGGGAATTGCCTGATGACAGTACAATGAAAAATAATATTTTACAGATAGCATCAATAAAGAATGATTTATATCGTAGGTATTTTGTAAAAGCGAATAAAAGAGAAGAGAGATTTTCAAAAAAAACAGTAATAATATATGGTGCAGGAAATTATGGGAAAAAAGCATTAAGAAAATTAGAAGGGTATTGTAAGCGAATTATAGGATTTTGTGATTCAGATGAAAATAAGCAAGGAACTTATATAGCGAAATATCCGGTCTTTGGCATTGAAGAACTATGTATGTATCATAAAGCACAGGAATGTATCGTAGTTGTTGCTAATAATAAATCATTAGAAGATATTATAAATACCTTAAATAGTAAGGGAATTCAAGACATTGCGCTTGTCACTTAAGAGAAATTGTATGACATAATAATGAAATGTGAGTGAAAGATAATATAATGCGGTTGATTATTTGGGGAACGGGAAGATTATATCGAAAATATAAAGATTTTCTTTTTCAATTTGATATTGTAAAGTTGTGTGACAGCAATCCTGATAAGCAGGGGACGATTTTGGATGGAGTGGAAATTATTAAACCTTCTTGTTTAATAAAGCAGGATTTTGAATTTGTTGTTGTTATGACAACTGCAGCTAAACAAATTTGTAATGAATTAGAAAAAATTGGTATATCAGATTCAAAAATTATATTGTATTCTCAATTATGTTTATTAAATCAATCACAGATACGTATATATCAGGAAGGAAAAGATGTTTCTTTTAATAAATGGTGTGCGAAAAATGAAAGTGATATATTGTTGATTTCTCACAATTATAGTTATACGGGGGTACCTGTTGCGCTTCGAAATATGGCAAACGTGTTAAGAAAAATGGGATATTCTGTTCTGATGGCAGCATTGGAAGGCGGTCCTCTTTCAAAAGAATTAGATTTGGATGGAATTGGCCACATAGATAATTTGGAGATGTTTTTTCAAACAGACATTTTCGGAGATATGTTGAATAAGTTTAAGGCAGTGGTGATTGGCAGTTTCTCTTTATATCATGTTGCAGTTTCTCTAAATAAAAACAAGGTTCCTGTTTTATGGTGGGTACATGAGACTCATAAACAATATTTTATAGGGAAAGAAGAATTGCCTCAAGGAAATAATATAAGATTTTTTGCGGGTGGGAATCGAGTTAGACGGATATTTAATAGTTATTATAAGAAAACAGATATAAAAAAACTTCAATATTGTATTCCGGATTTTTATAATAACATATCAGAAAAAAAAATGTGTCCAAGATTAAAACAGTATTTGAAAGTTGCAATGATTGGGACATTAGACAATAGAAAAGCACAGGATATCCTGTTAGAGGCTGTCGTCAAAATGCCTTGTGAGTACAGAAAAGAAATAAAAATATTCATTATAGGAAATCTGGGTGAATGTGAGACATCGTATATTAAGAAAATAGAGATTTTGAAAAAACAGATTGAGAATATTGAGTGGATTTATGAAATGTCTCAGAAGGAATTAGATATATTTTATGAAGACATTGACGTATTGGTTTGTCCTTCTCGGGATGATCCAATGCCTGTTGTAGTGACTCAGGCTATGATGCATGAAAAAGTGTGTATTGTGTCAGAAAATGTTGGACAGGCTGAATTCATTAAGCAATCAGAAAATGGTTTTGTGATTCCTAATGAAGATTCTAATAAGTTAATGAAAATTTTAATGTGGCTTTTGGATAACAGAGAACAATGTACTTTAATAGGTAAAGCATCAAGAAAGATTTATGAAAACGAATTTTCTGAAAAAATAATGGAAAGAGAACTGAATAAAATATTAAAAGAGGTATGCAATTAAAGGGTTTATAATATGAGAATTGTAATTGTAGGCGGAAATGGTTTTTTAGGAACTAGTTTTATTGAATACATGAAAGATAAAAATATAAAAATTTTGTGCTGTGATTTTTTGAAAAATAATAGAAATGATAAAAATGTTATATATGTTCCTATAAAAGAGGAATCAATGGATTTTTATAGAACCCTTTTAAAGAAAGATGATATTGTTATCATTTTAAAATGGAAAGGTGTTCCGGCTACTTATATGGATATGGGAAGAGAATTGGTTGAAAATAATATTGTTGGGACAATGGTATTGATAGAAGCTTGTGTAGAAAAGCAGGTTAAAAAAATTATTTTTGCATCTTCAGGAGGATCAATATATGGAAATAGCTGTAAATTACCAATTAATGAAAAAGAAATTCCGGAGCCGATTAGCTTATATGCGGTTCAGAAACTGATGGTTGAGGATTATTTAGAGTATGTCAATCGTTTATATGAAATCAATACAATTATTCTTCGCATAGCTAATCCATATGGAAAAAAACAGAAACCTTTTGGTGGACAAGGAATTATTGCTACGTTTCTGGCAGGAAATCTTTTAGAACAAAAGGTTGAGATTTATGGTGATGGTAATTATGTAAGAGATTATATTTACATAGATGATTTGTCGGAATGTTTTTTTAAATGTTGTGAGGGAAAGATGAAAAGCGGAGTGTATAATGTTGGGAGCGGGAAAGGGACAAGTATTTTTGAAATATGTAAGATGATAGAACAAATTACTGGTAAGAAGATGCAGTTTATTGAGCATGAAATTGGTAAAGGTCAGGTGACAAATAATGTCTTGGATTGTTCTAAGATAGAAAAAGAAATTGGTTGGAAATCATACACGAAACTTGAAAATGGAATTAAAAAAATGCTACCAGCTATACAAAACTGGTGCAGAAATAATTAGAATGGATCAAATATGACGTATAAAGTTGTTCTCTGGGGAGTAGGAAGAATATACAACCGACTTTTTAATATATTAAAATATTTTGAATTAAAGAATGAGATAGAAATCGTTGCATTGACAGCAACGAACATTCCAATGATAAAATATTTAGACGGATATCCGGTAAAGACACTAGATGAATTGGAAAAAATAGATTATGATCTTGTCATTATCTTAAATGATATTCAGGAAAAAGAAATATTCAAGGCAGCTACAGAGTTGTATGGAATTCCTCAGGAAAAGTTAATCTTTTATCGTATTTTAGAACTCCCTAATTTTTGTTTAGATAAATATCTGGAATTAAAAAAAAGTAAGATAAGTATCATATCTAATAATTGTTGGGGAGGAGTAATTTATCATACATTAGGTATGGAGTGTTTATCTCCATTTAAAAATCTATATTTGGAAGATGCAGATTATCTTAAGTTGTTGAAAAATTTGAGATATTATTTAAGCTGTAAGCTTGAATTTAAGGAGTATGGCATTGAAATTCATAGCAGAGAGACATATCCAATTATGTGTTTAAATGATATTACAATACATTGCAATCATTCAAAAACATATGAAGAAGCAGCTTTTAATTGGGAAAGAAGAGTAAAAAAAATAAATTGGGATAATATTTTTGTTGAAATGTATACAGAAAATAGATTTTTTGCATGTGAGTTTTCAAAATTAGATTGTTTTGAAAAAAAAGTATGTTTTGTTCCATTTGAAACAGAAAATGAAAATCAGATGCAATTAAAACCACTGAAGGAGGGGCAGGAGTTTTATCAGGTTGTTAATGGTAATGCAGGTAATGCTGGACTAGCATATTTTCCATGGGAATTATTGGGATTATCAAAAAGATATAGATATATATGTTAATATTTTAGTGATTTACTTTCTTTATGAGAGGAGAATCTAAAATGAAAATAATTATATGGGGATTAGGAGAAATCTATAATAGGTTTAAAGATAAACTGGTCGAAAATGATATTGTGTGTATGGTAGATAACAATAGTGAAAGGAAAGTTGCTTATGGAGATAAAAGAGTAATATTTCCTTGCCAGTTGAATGATTATAAATACGATTATATTGTGATTTTCTCTTCAAAATATTATGAAGAAATTTCCTATCAACTGGTGATGGAATGGGGGATTGATTGCAAAAGGATCTTAAGATGGGAGTATTATTTAGAAAGTGAAGTCTTTGATTTTTTTACAATTCATAATATAATCAAAAAATATTGTAAATGGTTTCATGTAAGGGAAATATTGGATGTCGGCGGAGTACTCAGTAGAAAACAAATATTAAATATTGAAGAAGTTTATAATATAGATTTGTTGTATGATATAAATGAGAAAGCATTTTTGAATTGCTATAACTTTGTTTATAAGTCATATGAAGAGGTAAATAAAAAATACGATTTGCTTTTAATTGATGAAGTGGATTTGAAACGCTTATCGATTCAACGCTTACTGACATATACAGAAAAAATTTTAATTATCATACCTTTTAATAAGCTAGAGGATTTACTTGAAGATAATGACCTAAAAATAGATTATGTTAATTTTTCTGGTTATTTATTTGGATATATAAGTAAAAATAGTAAGAAAATAAAAATATTTGAGGTTACACATAAAGATTTCGTCCCTGTTAATGAATCCTCATACACTCCGATTCATGCCGGTTATAAAACAGGTTCTTCATTAGGGTTTATAGGAGATCATACGAAAAATCATATATCAGATTTAAATTCAAAAATTAATGAATGTACGGCATTATATTGGATATGGAAGAATACAGATTACGACATACTGGGATTAAACCATTACAGGCGTTTTTTTAAGTCAGAGATTAATAGCTATATGCTCCAAAAAATGGAAATAGAGCTACTTATGGAGCAATATGATATATTGGTGACTGAACCGAGTTATAATAAATATTCTTCTATTGAACAGGAATTAAAAAAGTCGGTGTGTGTGGATGCATACAAAGAAGTAAAGAAATGTCTCAATGAGATATTTGCTGCAATGAGACATGAAGAGAATATAGCATTTAGATATGTTTTTGAAGGACATATGATGCATCCATGTAATATGTTTATAAC
This sequence comes from uncultured Lachnospiraceae bacterium, assembly GCA_910584945.1. Lineage (GTDB taxonomy): Bacteria > Bacillota > Clostridia > Lachnospirales > Lachnospiraceae > Hominiventricola. The sequence continues at coordinate 12,805 of CAJUDY010000020.1, forward strand.
TTCAAGAAAAATTTTAAATAAATATTGTAATTGGCTTTTTCCAATACTTTTCGAATTGATAGATAAAGTGACAATTAATGAGGGATGGGATATTTACAGTAAACGTATAATTGGTTTTGCTGCTGAACGCTTGTTCACTGTGTGGCTTATTCAACAAAATTATAAAATGAAGGAGTTGTCTATTTTATTAGTAGGGGATGGCAGACCATTTGGTAAATAGAAAGATATGGACTGTGTATTTTAGAAAGAGGTGATTTATATTATAAATATATTTTTTAGAGAAAGCTATGATAAAGTTTTGAATGATCTGAATGATAGGAATTTTTATATATTTGGAAATACAACTTTTGCACAGATTTTTTATCTTTTTTGTAAAGAAAACCAGATAGAAAAAAACATAAAAGCTTTTCTTGTTTCAGATATAAAAAAAGATAAAAGAAATAGGCATATTATCCATGGTATTCCTGTGCGAGATATAGAATGGTTAAAAAATGAATCTGGTTGTAAAGATATTTTTTTCGCAGGAAAAGTAAAAACAGTAATAGACCAGATGCTCCCGCTGCTAAAAGACGTATATGATGGTAATTTATATTATGTCAGTGATTTTGTTCATACAATTATGTATTCAAGGTCTATGTATTTGGGATACGAGGATATTGTGAATAGATATTCTATATCTCAAGATTTATATGAAACGGGATTGCTGAATTTAAAAGATATTCAAAGTAAGCAGTATTATAAGTATATGCCAAGGGTATCGGTAGGGTATTACCCGGATCATCGTATTTTTAATAATAGTGTAAGATTAGATGAACTATATCGGCATCAACTGGGCGACTATAGTTGTTTTGAGAATATTGATGAACCACATGAAGTAATATATAAATGTAAAATTTATATGTCAAAATCTCATTTTGATAAAGAATTGACAGAAGATTTTGATACACCATACACGGAAACAATTCAGGTTGGTGCAGACTTGACTGATCAGATAATTGCAAAAATAAAAGATAACACAGGAATTAATATTTCTGTAAGAAACAAAGATTATTGCGAGATGTCCGCAGTTTACTGGGCATGGAAGAATGATGCAGACAGTGACTATATAGGTTTTTGCCACTATCGACGGAGATTTGTTATAGATGAAAGCATAATCAATTACATAATGAATCATCAATATGAAGCTGTATATACAATTCCAAAATTAACAGATGGTGGAATGAGAGAAGAATTTGTGGAAAGAAACTATTTTCTTACTCCAGAAGTCTGGAAATTAACAGGTGAGGTCATTGAGAAATTATTTCCAGAATATAGTGATGCTTGGAAAGAATTTGGAAAATCATTCTTTCTTTTGTCATGTAATATGTTTATTATGCGCCGGGATATCTTTAACCACTATTGTTCTTGGGTATTTGCAGTTCTTAAAGAAGTTGACGAGTATTATTTATTACAGGGAATACAATGTGATAATCGCTATTTGGGATATATTTCAGAATGCCTGAATACAGTATATGTTATGAAGCATAAAAATACATTGAAAAAAGGATTTGTACAGCTAAAAATGCTTGATACAAAATAAAAATTTTAGAGGAGAAAATAAATGAAATATATTAAAACAGAAAAATTAGAAGAACTTGCGCAAAATCACAAACTGGATACGACACTTGTCATCTGGGGAGTAGGAGAACCAACAGGAGAGATCATCACATGGCTTAATAACAACGGTTATGGTCCGAATATAAAAATGGTTGTTGACAATTTCAAGTACAAGTTTTACAAAGAGTATCGGGAAATACCAGTTATAGAGCCAGATAAACTGTTGAACTTAGAATCTGGAACATATACCATCTTGATGGCACTGGAGGATTGTGTGTGTGTGGGGGGGGGGTACTTAGGCAGCTTGGAGCGTATGGAATTTCTAAAGTATACAATGTGCGGAACTTACCTGGAATGAAGGAAGATACTACTTTGTATCGATATGATTTGCCATATCATTTTACAAACCGAAGTCAGGGAAAAGATTATTTATGTTATATTTTAGCGGGTTATGAACCTGTTTTATGGAATAGTACGTTGGCACGAGTGGAAATTTTTCAACATGAAAAGATAGATTATTGTATTGTTTCTTCGGGAAAATATGATAAGGATTTGGAGCAGATTGCCGAGAGGAATCACTGGTCTTATTTATATACAGAACAAAACCAAGTATGCTATATACAAAATTTAGCGATAGAACTTCATCCGAATGCGAAATATATTTTTAAGATGGATGAAGATATTTTTATAGGAAAAAAATTTTTTGAACAGATGATACTGGAATTCCATATGATTGAAGAGACAGGAGAGTATGAGATTGGATTTGCTGTACCAGTCGTTCCTTTGAATTGTTGTGGTTATGTGTCTTATTTGAATATGATTGGCCGAAAAGAAGATTACGAAAAGAAGTTTGGCAGAGTTTACAGAAGCCGGTTTAGTGGGATATATCTGAATGAAGTGGCAAAATTTTTGTGGGATACCATAGACTCGTTTGACAATATGGCAGAGAGATTTCTTGAAAATAAAGAGAACCATATTTTGGGATGCTATTATAATATTGGCTGTATTATGTTTACGAGAAAACGATGGTATATGATGGGTAAATGGCCGGAAATACCCGGGGAAAGTGGAATGGGAAGGGATGAAAAGTTTATTTTTAATGACAATATAGAAAAAGATATGCCCATTTATGAGATCGGTAGCGTGCTTGCGGGACATCTGGCATTCGGACCACAAAAACAGTACATGCTTCAATATTATAAAAATCATTTTGAAAAATATGCAGTTAATAAGTAAGAGTCAAAAGAGATAACCGGAGGACAGTTATGAAACCAAACTACAAAATGGAAAAAGCCATTGGAGAATATATAGATTGTCATGTGACAAATGATTTTTGTGATATTTTGTCGGAAGATGAGCGGTTGGAGGTGGCGTCTTATTTGAGTGAGCTTGCCAATGGGCTTTTCGGGTGGTATCCATTTGAAACTGATAAGACCATTTTGCAGATTGGAAGCTGGTTTGGAGCATTCACGGAAATGCTTAGTTTTCGTTGTCAAAATATAACGATTGTGGAAGGTAACGCATACCGCGCGTGTATGACAGGGAAAAGACTTAAAAATATTGAGAATTTAGAGATTATTAATAAAGATATATTAGATTATTGCAAAATCTGTGATGTACAGTTTGATTATATTATTTTAGCAGTAGATGAAAATGTGGATGAGATTCCGGATTTGGCTACTTATACTCAAATATTGGAAAGTGTTAAAGGCGTACTAAACAAAGAAGGAAAGCTTCTCTTTGCAGTGCCCAATCGCTTTGGTGTAAAATACCTTTGCGGAGTTCCGGACCCATATACAAAAATTCGATTTGATGGCATGACAGAGAATAATTCTGGTCTGTATCGTTTTGACAGGGAAGAACTGTTGAGTCTCGTAAAAGGACTGGGTTTTTCAGATGTTAAGATTTACTATCCGATGCCGGATCATCATCAAACGCAGCTTATTTATACAGATGATTTGCGACCAGCTTCAGATGTATGCGAAAGACTCCATGTGTATCATTCTTATAAGACAGATCGTCTTATGGATGAATGGATATTAACCGGGCGGCTGGCAAAAAATGATGTGCTGTATGGCTTTACAAATTCTTTCCTGATAGAAGCAGGCAATACTCCCTGCAGTTCTGTGGTCTATTCCGCGCTCTCTGTGGAACGTGACAGGAGCAGGGCGTTTGCTACGAATATATATGACAATGAAACGGTTGAAAAGATACCATTATATCCGGATGGACAGACTGGAATTCAACAACTTTTAAACAACACTTCCGAACTTTCCAGAAGAGGAATTCCTGTACTTTCAATGGAAAAAAAAGACGGGCATGTTGTTATGAGACGGGTTTGCCAATTATCTTTTTTACGGTATTTAAAAGAGATTGCAGGAAGAGACAAAAGTTTGTTTGAGGATGGAATCAATAAGCTTTATCACTATATCCTATGCTCTTCGGAACATGTACCGGCTTCTCAGAATGCTATGGCAGAGTATGCGCCTGATCATGACTGGGGAGTGATTCTTAAAAAAGCTTATATAGAGATGATCCCGGTCAACAGTTTCTGGAATGATGGAGATATTTTATTTTATGATCAGGAATTTACAAAAGAAAACTGTCCGGCAAATTATGTCCTTTTCCGGGCATTGCGGGATATTTATACTTTTTCTCCGGAGATCGGGGAGATAATCTCTTTGGATGAGATGAAAAAGAAATACAGACTGACGGATACGTGGGAGTTTTATGAGGAGGAAGAGGAACGGTTTCAGACGGTGCTTCGCAGGCGTAATCTGTTCACTGGGTTTTACCCCTGGATTCAGCATTTGCACGAGACGGTGCAAGAGAATCGCCGCCAATTTGATGTATTGGAGACGGAAAAAGATTATGACTATTTTAACGCCATTTCTCATCTGGATGGTCGAAGGATTGTCTTATTTGGTGCCGGAAGGATGGCAGAGCATTATCTGAATCGGTATAGCAGAGAATATCCACCAATATATATAGTAGATAACAATCCGGATAAATGGGGAAGTAAAAAGGATGGGATTGAAATCAAAGATCCAAAGGCGATACTTAAACTGATGCCAGGGGCATTTCGGGTTGTAATTACCATGAGAGATTACGAATCGGTTGTTGCGCAGCTGGAACAGATGGGTATTGGTCCGGACAGTTATCGGATTTTTATCAGAGAAATGGATCAGCTGTTGGGCGGAAAGCTTGTGAATCCTATGTTGGATGGGAAATATAATATTGGTTACGTGACCGGGGTATTCGATTTGTTTCATATTGGCCACTTGAACTTGTTAAAGAATTGTAAATCTCGTTGTCATTACCTGGTTGCCGGGGTCTTGACGGATGAGCTGACCAAGCAGGATAAGCATAAGACACCGTTTATCCCTTTTGAAGAGCGGATGGAGATTGTCCGTCAATGCAAGTATGTGGACAGAGTGATTCCAGTGGATTTCCACAACACGAATAAAGTGGATGCATGGAAAGAGTTAAAATATGGTTGCCTGTTTTCCGGAAGTGATCATGAAGGACAGCCTTATTGGACCTGGTTGCAGAGACAGCTACGAAGTCTTGGTTCTGAACTGGAATTTTTCCCTTATACGCAAAGTACCAGTTCTACGATGCTGCAGACAGCGATTCGGGAGGCAGCGGAAAAATAAAAGAAAGTCAGAGGCATACAGATGAATATCGTTTGTTCTCCGGATGGAATCATTCATCCTCCGCGCCCGGATCAGGGTGCTATCGATTTATCAAGAGTTGGATTTCAGAATGTACTATTAGATTTCAGTATGTGTTGTTCCGGCCATGAATTGGAATATTTTGGACAAGAATATAAAAAACAAAAAGAGATTGCAGATCAGGAAATTCCGCTTGTCACTGAACAGCCTTCCGGGATCGGACTCTTCTTTGAAAAAATGTTGGATGTCTGCCGTCGGAAGGCACTTGCTGTACCGATCGCCCGAACTCCTTTCCTGCTTCGCAATACCAAGCGCACCGATCTGACAGAACGGTTATTCCAGATTCATGCGGAATGTATCAAATTCTGTGGCAGTATCGGCTGTGGCAGGGTCATTATCCGGCCGGTATTTTCCGGTATTCTTTATGGCAGAGAATGGGAGGTCAATAAAGCATATTATCTTCGCCTTGCGCCCATAGCGAAAGAACATCATGTGATGATTCTTTTGGAGAACCAGTGCAAAGATCAAGGCGGCCACCTCATCCGCGGCATCTGCTCCGACGCCGTAACCGCCGCCGGATGGGTCGACACACTGAACGAAGAAGTGGGCGAGGAGTGCTTCGGCTTCTGCATGGATGTGGGTGTATGTAACCTGTGCGGACAGGATATGCGCGAATATGCCCTTACCCTTGGAAACCGGATTAAAGCGGCTATCCTGCGGGACTGCAACGGACACCAGGAGAGCTCCCTGCTGCCGTTTACCTGCGTCTGTCACGGACAGCCTCAGACGGACTGGCTGGGACTGATCCGGGGACTTCGGGAGATTGGTTTTGACGGTGATCTGATTCTGGATCTGGCGGACACTGCTTCGGCATTTTCTCCTCTTTTACGCCCGCAGCTTCTGTCTCTTGCAAAGGCCGTGGCAGAGTATTTCCAGTGGCAGATTGGGATTGAGAATCTTTTGAAAAAATATAAGCAGATTGTCCTGTTTGGCGCCGGGAATATGTGCCGGAATTACATGAAATGCTATGGGGAAAAATATCCGCCGCTTTTTACCTGTGATAATAATCAGAAAGTATGGGGAACCAACTTCTGCGGTCTGGAAGTGAAGGCTCCGGATGCCCTGAGAGAGATCCCAAGGGATTGCGCGGTTTTTATCTGCAATATTTACTATCGGGAGATCGAGCAGCAGCTCCGGGAGATGGGAGTTGAGAATCCCATCGAATTTTTCAATGATGAATATATGCCGTCCTTTTATTTTGACCGGCTGAAAGGGGTGTAAGTCTATGGTTTCCATTGGGGTACAGACGAAAAATGTGGTGAATGACACCGATCCGGCAGCCGGGTTTGCGATGCTTGGACGGACGGGCTTTGACTGCGTGGATTTCAGCCTGAATGATTATCTTACCAATACATCGCTTTATAAGCAGGAAGTAAATGATTTTTTCAATCAGTCCGATGGGGAGCTGGAGCGTTATTTTGCGCCCCATAAGAAGGCGGCCAGGGAAGCGGGAATCCGGATTCATCAGATGCATATGCCTTATCCGACATACGTACCGAACGGCAGCAGGGAACTGAACGACTATCTGTGGAACGTGGTAGCACCCAAAAGCATGCGGATCTGCGCAGGGATAGGGTGTCCGTATATCGTGATTCACGGATGGAAACTGTCGCATCATCTGGGATCAGAGGAAGCAGAGTGGCAGCAGACGGAGAAATTCCTCTGTTTTCTGGCGCCCATGGCAAAGGAGATGGGGATTACGGTCTGCATCGAAAATCTGTACGCCGGTACAGGCGGGCATATTGTGGAAGGCCCCTGCTGTGATGCAAGAAAGGCAGCAGAGCGTATGGACCGGCTGAATGACCGGTATGGAGCGGAGATCTTTGGATTCTGCTTTGACACCGGACACGCGAATCTGGTGGGGATTGAGATGGAGGATTTTATCCGGACTCTGGGAGATCGATTGAAGGTGCTCCACATCCATGACAACGATGGGGTGGGGGATCTGCATCAGATCCCGTTTACTTTTACCAAAACGAGGGAGAATAAAGTGTCCACCGACTGGGAAGGATTTCTTCGCGGGTTGAAAGCAATTCGATTTGATCGGGTGTTAAGCTTTGAGACGGCGCCGGTTCTGACCGCATTTCCGGAGGAGATGAAAGAGGAAGTGCTGGCGTTTATCGCGAAAATCGGACATTATTTTCAGGAAAAACTGAATGCAGGCATAGAATCTGTATAGAACTTTTCAGGCAAAAATAAATATTCAGAAGTTGAACCGGCGGTCTTTTGTTGTTATACTATAGGCAATGAAGGCTGCCGGTTTTATTGATGGGGCAAAGGGGGAACTTATCAGAAGAAAGGATCTGACGGAGGGATGCGCGTATGGCAAGAACTGTAGCGATCGGGATACAGGATTTTGGTACATTGATTGAGAATGATTGTTTTTATGTGGATAAAACTGCTTTTATTAAAGAATGGTGGGACGGCAGAGATACCGTGACGCTGATTACCCGCCCCCGGCGTTTTGGAAAGACACTTCTTATAAATATGGCAGAACGTTTCTTCTCTGTCAAATATGCAGGAGAGGGGCGTCTGTTTGAAGGGCTGTTCATCTGGGGAGAAGAGAAATATCGAGAACTTCAGGGAACTTATCCTGTAATCAGTCTTTCGTTCGCCAGTATCAAAGACAATAATTATGAGGATGCGAGAAAAAAGATCTGTTATCTGATCGCTGCGGAGTACAATCGCCAGATCTATCTGCTGGAAGGGGATCTTCTTACAGAGCCGGAAAAGGATACATTCCGAAAGAAAACGCCGGATATGGGGGACGTGGAAGCGGTTTTTGCGTTAAACCAGTTATCAGAATACATGAATCGTTATTATGGAAAAAAGGTGATTATTCTTCTGGATGAATATGATACGCCCATGCAGGAGGCTTACATGCGTGGGTACTGGGAAGAGATGGTTTCTTTTATGCGAAACCTGTTTAATGCTGCTTTTGAGACCAATCCATATCTGGAACGGGCAATCATGACAGGAGTTACCAGGGTCAGCAAAGAATCTATATTCTCTGACTTGAACAATATGGAAGTAGTAACAACGACATCGGATAAGTATGCAGACTGTTTCGGCTTTACCCAGGAAGAAGTTGCAAAAGCACTGGAGGAATATGGACTGCAGGAAAAAGAGGAACAGGTAAAAGACTGGTATGATGGTTTTACATTCGGCAGCAGGCGGGATATTTATAATCCGTGGTCGATTCTCAATTATCTGGATAAAGGGAGATTTGCGCTGTATTGGGCCAACACCAGCAGTAACAGTCTGGTGGGGAAACTGATTCGCGAGGGGGAGTCGGATGTTAAGATTGTGATGGAGGATCTTTTGCGCGGGAAATCATACCATGTGCTGCTTGATGAGCAGATTGTTTTCAGCAGCCTGGATGATGATCAAAGTGCCGTGTGGAGCCTGCTGTTGGCCAGTGGTTATTTGAAAGTAGAACACTATAGGATGGATGAGGATACAGGCAGAGAAGAATATGAGCTTGCATTAACGAACAAAGAAGTCCGTTTTATGTTTGAGAAGATGATACAGGGCTGGTTTTCAAGTGTTGTTCCCGCCTACAACAGCTTTGTGAAGGCTTTGCTAAGAGGAGACATTCGCGAGATGAATCGATATATGAATAAAGTAGCTCTTGACACGTTCAGTTTTTTTGACAGTGGAAACAGACCTTCCGGGCAGGAGCCGGAGCGTTTCTACCATGGTTTCGTACTGGGGCTTTTCGTGGATCTTAAAGGTCGCTATACAATTACTTCTAACCGTGAGAGCGGCTTTGGCAGGTATGATGTGTTGTTGGAGCCATGTCAGGATACGGATGACGGCATTATCCTGGAATTTAAAGTGCATGATCCGGAGGATGGGGAGAAGACGCTCCAGGATACAGTAAAGGCGGCACTGGAACAGATCGAGCAGATGCAGTATGCAGCTGCTCTGGAAGCCAGGGGAATTCCTTCAGAGCGAATCCGCAAGTATGGTTTTGCTTTTGAAGGAAAGAAAGTTTTAATTGGATAAAGAATGAACATATGGCTATATGCCGGAAGTACTCATATGTCAGGGAGGAAAAATGCAGAGATATTTCAACACAGAAGGACGATGCAAACCAGATATACACTATATGGTAAGACTGGATGACAGACTTGCCAGGATACGAAAGCTGTATGTGGACCGGGGCAAGTATCTTCCTTTGTGCTTGCATTTATTGAATATATGGAAGACCTGTTGTCTGAAAATAAACAATTGTTGGCAAATATGGACAAAGAAGCGGTTCGAAATCTGATTTCCTTAAAAGAAAAGGAAAGGATTTCCATGGATAAATTATTTCGCGGCTGGAGCAGAGTGTGCAAAACTGCAAGACAGCCGGTTGTTCTGATGATTGATGAGGTGGACAGCGCATCCAATCATCCGGTTTTCCTGGACTTTCTGGCGATGCTTCGGGGGTATTATCTGAACAGGGACAATCGTCCAACTTTTTATTCTGTGATTCTCGCAGGCGTATATGATATCAAAAATCTGAAATTGAAACTGTGTCCGGAGGAAGATCACCAGTATAACAGCCCGTGGAATATTGCGGCGGAATTTGATATGGATATGGACTTTTCAGCACAGCAGATCGAAAGCATGCTGGATGAATATGAGGCGGATCATCATGTGGAGATAGATGGGAAAGTGGTAGCAGAGGAGATCTATCAGTATACATCCGGATATCCGTATCTGGTATCGCTGATCTGTAAGATCCTGGATGAAAAGCTTATCGGGACAGAAGCTTTTTTGAAAGCAGGAAGTGTCTGGAGCCGGGAAGGGGTTATAGAAGCTGTAAAAATTATATTAAAATCCAAGACGCCTTTATTTGAAAGTATGATAAAGCTGCTGGATACTTTCAAAGATCTGCGGGATATGATGCAGGGGATTATATATCAGGGGAAAAATGTGGTTTTTAGTCCTGATATAAAATCTGTGAATATGGGAATTATGTTTGGGCTTTTGAAAGAAAAAGACAACCGGATCGTAATAGCCAACCGTATCTTTGAGATGAGGATGATGAATATGTTTTTGTCAGAGGAGTTTGCTGAAAATGAGTTATCTCTTTATGGGGAAAAAATAAAAATCAATTTATTACAGGCCAAAGACTGAATATGGAGTTGATACTTGAAAAATTTGTCACACATTTTGCGGATATTTACGGCGAGAATGATGAGAGATTTTTGGAGGAGCATGGACGAAAGTTTTTCCTTTTGTATCTGAAGCCGATCATCAACGGAGAAGGGATATTTGCTGAGTTTTAATTTCAATAAACAAAAAATACGCGGGTTGAAGAAATTTCAGATGGATGGAAAAATAATTATTGAAGCAGTCGTCTGAACAATTCTACATGAAATAACAGAAAGGAGCAACAAAAACCATGGAACTAACCTTTTCCAGAAGATCCCAAAACATTCCGGAAGGGATCTTCTCTTTACTGAATACAAAGAAAGAGGAACTGTTAAAAGCCGGACGGACGGTCTACAATTTTTCCGTGGGCACGCCGGACTTTCCGCCCCCGGTACATATCATGGAGGCCATGCAGAAGGCGTGCGCCGATCCGGAGAATTATAAATATGCGCTGGCAGACCGGCCGGAGCTTTTGGAGGCGATGCGGGATTTTTATGACCGGCGTTTCGGCGTATCGCTGCAGACGGATCAGATTATGAGTCTTTACGGCTCCCAGGAGGGGATGGCTCATATCGCGCTGGTGCTCTGTGATCCGGGGGACGTGGTGCTGGTGCCGGACCCGGGGTATCCGGTATTCGGCGTGGGACCGAAGCTGACCGGGGCAGAGTGCATGACGTATCCTTTATACAAAGAGAATAATTTCCTGCCGGATTTTGCGGATATTCCCGAAAAATATGCAGAGGCGGCAAAATTCATGCTGATCTCCTATCCGGCCAATCCGGTGTGTTCGGTGGCGGATGATGAATTTTACCAGCGGGCGATTGCCTTTGCCAAAAAGCATCATATTGTTTTGCTTCATGACAATGCTTACGCAGATCTGGTCTACGGCGGAAAGGTGGGAAAATCCTTCTTATCCTACCCGGGGGCCATGGATGTGGGGATTGAGTTCTATTCCCTGTCCAAATCCTACAATATGACCGGTATGCGCATCTCCTTTGCCGTAGGCAACCGCCGGATCATTAAGGAGTTTAAAAAGGTGCGCTCGCAGATTGACTACGGCATCTTTCTCCCGGTTCAGCATGCAGCCATCGCGGCGCTGACCGGGCCGCAGGAGAGCGTGGCAAGGCAGTGCAGGCTGTATGAGGAGCGGTGTCAGGCTTTGTGCCGGGGACTGACGAAGATCGGATGGAAGGTTCCCGACGGGCAGGGGACCATGTTCGTGTGGGCGCCGATTCCGGAGAATTACACAAGCAGTGAGAAGTTCGCCATAGACCTGATGGACCGGGCAGGCGTGATCGTGGTTCCGGGCACGGCCTTTGGCAGACTGGGCGAAGGGTATGTGCGCATGGCGCTGGTGTATCCGGTGGAGCAGATTCAGCAGGCAGTCCGGGCCGTGGAAGAAAGCGGGATTTTAAAATCATGAATCCGGTGATCGAAACGTATACCCGGTTTATTTTTCTGGAAGATGAACCGGGTCCTGCGGATATTATCTTTTTGCCGGGTTCTCAGGAGGAGGCGCTGGCCAGGCGGGCGGCGGCTCTCTGGCGCGGGGGCTATGCCCCGGTGATTCTTCCTTCGGGAAAATACGCCAAGCTGGAGGGAACGTTTACCAAAGATCCCGCTTTCCGGACGGAGTGGGAATATTTTCATCATATTTTAAGAGAAGAGGGCGTCCCGGAAGAGAGGATCTTGCGCGAGGAGGAGGCCACTTTTACCTATGAGAACGCCCTTCGCTCCAGAGAAGTGACAGACCGGGCGGGACTGTCTGTGCGCCGGGCGATTCTCTGCTGCCAGGCATATCACGCCAGACGGGCCAGCCTTTACTATCAGGTATGCTTTCCGGAAGCAAGGCTTTTCATCTGTCCAGTGGTCACCAAAGGGATTGGAAGGGATAACTGGTATCAGTCAGAGCGGGGGATTGATCTGGTGCTTACGGAGGTAAAACACTGCGGCAGTCAGTTTGGGCAGATCTTGAGAGAAGCGGCAGGACTTTCTGTTCATACAGAACCATAAAGTTCACATATAAACGATCATAAAATTATTCAAAAACGATCATGAAAAAAGAAAGAATACAACTTTTGTGTGCACCTGTGTGCGTCTGATTCAAAAATAATGGGAAAAATGACGAAAGATCTTGATTATCCCTTGAAAAATATTTCATTTGTGTTACTATGGAATTACATAAATTTGTCATAGAAAGGGAGAGAAACATGCAGACTTTAGAATTACAAAAAATGGCCAATGAAGTCCGTAAGGGTGTGGTAACTGCGGTGCACAGTGCAAAAGCAGGACATCCGGGCGGATCTTTGTCGGCTGCAGACATTTTCACCTACCTGTATTTTGAGGAATTAAATATTGATCCGAAGAATCCCAGGGACCCGGACAGAGATCGTTTTGTTCTGTCCAAGGGACATACGGCTCCGGGCTATTACAGTGCCATGGCGCACAGAGGATATTTTCCGGTGGAAGATCTGGTGACCCTCCGTCACGTGGGTTCTCATCTTCAGGGACATCCCTGTATGCAGCACATTCCGGGCATCGATATGTCCTCCGGTTCTCTGGGCCAGGGCATCTCCGCAGCAGTGGGGATGGCGATTGCAGGGAAACTGGACAATAAGTCCTACCGTGTCTACACGCTGCTTGGCGACGGTGAGATCCAGGAAGGCCAGGTATGGGAGGCTTCCATGCTGGCAGGCCACAGAAAGCTGGACAACCTTGTGGTGATCGTGGACAACAACGGCCTGCAGATTGACGGCAGGATTGAGGACGTCAACTCTCCTTATCCCATCGACAAAAAGTTTGAGGCATTTAATTTCCATGTGATCAATGTGGCGGACGGCAACGATATGGATCAGCTTCGCACTGCTTTTGAGGAGGCGAAAACGGTGAAGGGCAAGCCGGTGGCGATCATTGCGAAGACCGTAAAAGGCAAAGGCGTTTCCTTCATGGAGAACCAGGCGTCCTGGCACGGAGCAGCGCCCAACGATGAGCAGTATGAGATCGCGATGAAAGATTTAGAGAAAGTAGGTGAAGCATTATGTCAGAAGTAAAGAAGATTGCAACAAGAGAGAGCTACGGTAATGCTTTGGCAGAGCTTGGAGCAGAATATCCGAATCTGGTGGTACTGGACGCAGACCTTGCAGGGGCGACCAAGACCAGCGTATTCAAAAAGGCATTTCCGGACAGACATATTGACTGCGGGATTGCAGAGGGCAACATGATGGGCGTGGCAGCAGGACTGGCGGCAGCGGGGAAGGTTCCGTTTGCGTCTACCTTTGCCATGTTCGCGGCAGGACGTGCTTTTGAGCAGGTCCGCAACTCGGTGGGATATCCCCATCTGAACGTGAAGATCGGCGCAACTCATGCGGGAATCTCCGTAGGAGAAGACGGTGCGTCTCATCAGTGCAACGAAGACATCGCCCTGATGCGGACGATTCCGGGCATGGTGGTGATCAACCCGGCGGATGACGTGGAGGCAAAGGCGGCAGTAAAGGCAGCCATCGACTATGAGGGTCCGGTTTACCTTCGGTTCGGGCGTCTGGCAGTTCCGGTGATCAATGATCCGGCTTCCTATAAGTTCGAGATGGGCAAGGGAATCACCATGAAGGAAGGCAAGGATGTGACGATCATCGCGACCGGTCTGGAAGTGTCGGAGAGCCTGGAGGCGGCGAAGCTTCTGGAGGCAGACGGAATATCCGCAGAAGTGATCAATATCCACACCATCAAGCCACTGGATACAGAGCTTGTGGTGGCTTCTGCAAAGAAGACGGGCAAAGTGGTCACCGTGGAAGAACATTCCATCATCGGCGGCCTTGGCGGAGCGGTTGCAGAGGTGCTCTCGGAACAGGCGCCCACGAAGATGCTTCGCATCGGCGTGATGGATACCTTCGGAGAGTCCGGCCCGGCGAAATCCCTGATTGAGAAGTACGGCTTGGACGCAAAGAGTATTTACACGAAAGTAAAGGCATGGCTGTAAGATAACTTTTTTTACCCATAAAAATGACCGCCGGATGCGCAACCAACTGCTGCATCCGGCGGTTTTTTATGCCGTGAAAAGGTTTAGTCGGGATAGACCAGGCGGTCTTCCGGGATGTCGTAGAGAACTTCATCCAGATAGCGTCTTGCCAGCCATTTGGCCATGGGCAGGTTGATATCCAGATAGTTTCCGCAGTCCTTCGGACTTGCGCCCGGAACGTCCCCCTCAAAGTCGCGGATGAACTCGTACATCTCAATCATCAGATTGACAATGTCGACGGATTCATAGTCCCCTGCCAGAAGCAGATAGAAGCCGGTCCTGCAGCCCATGGGTCCAAAGTATACAATCTTCGGTCCGAATACCGGATGGTTCCGAAGAAAGGTCGCTCCCAGATGTTCGATGGCGTGCATCTCGGCGGTGTTCATGACCGGTTCATCGTTGGGACTGGTCATGCGAAGGTCAAAGGTAGTGACGACCGAGTCTCCCACCGGGTCCTTGCGCGATACATAGACGCCGGGAATCAGCCGGATATGGTCGATGGTAAAGCTTGTGATTTTCTCCATAATCAAGATTCCTCCTCTTATGTATCATAATAACAAAGTTTGTTGACAAAGGCAAGGAAGAAAGCTAAAATTAAGGGGAGAAAGTCCGGGAGCTTTTGAGCCGGACTCTTCTATTTTTACGGGAACGGAGGGATGTGCAGTGGAACAATATAACCTGGAAGAATTGCTGCAGTTTGTAGAGGAACATCGTTTCCGATCCCTCCGTGCCCGGCTGGCAGAGATGAATGAGGCGGATATCGCGGAGTTCATGGAAGAATTGGATGACAACCGAAAGATTCTGATCTTCCGCATGCTGCCCAAGGAGCTGGCGGCGGACGTGTTCGCCTGTCTGGAAGCGGATATTCAGGAACACATTATCAACAGCATCACCGATGCGGAGATTCACAAGATTGTGGAAGATCTGTTCGTGGATGATGCGGTGGACATGCTGGAGGAGCTGCCGGCCACGGTGGTCAAAAGAGTCATGCGCAATACCACACCGGAGACGCGCAAGATCATCAATCAGTTTTTACAGTATCCGGACAACAGCGCCGGCAGCATTATGACCGCCGAGTACATCGGTCTGAAAAAATATATGAACGTGGAGCAGGCGTTCTCCTATATCCGCGCCCACGGCGTGGACAAAGAGACCATCTACACCTGTTTTGTCATGGACGGCGGGCGGCATCTGGAAGGAGTCGTGACCATCAAAGATCTTCTGATGAATCCCTATGAGACCAGGATTGAGGAGATCATGGACACCAACATCATCAAGACCGTGACGACAGAGGATCAGGAGGAGGTCATTGATCTGTTCAACAAGTACGATCTGCTCTGCCTTCCGGTGGTGGACCACGAGGACCGTCTGGTGGGCATCGTCACAGTCGACGACATTGTGGACGTCATGGAAGAAGAGGCCACGGAGGACTTCGAGAAGATGGCAGCCATGCTTCCCAGCGATAAGCCCTATCTGAAGACCAGTATTCTGGAGTTGGCCAAGAACCGGATCGTCTGGCTGACGGTGCTGATGCTCAGTTCCATGATCACCGGCAGCATCCTGACTCATTACGAGGAGGCGTTCGCAGCGCTGCCGCTTCTGGTCAGCTTTGTTCCCATGCTGACCGGTACCGGAGGAAATGCCGGAAGCCAGTCCAGTACCATGATCATCCGATGCATGGCCATCGGAGAAGTGGAGCCAAGAGATACGCTGCGGGTGATCTGGAAGGAGATCCGGGTGGCCCTGGTGGTAGGGCTGATTCTGGGCGCGCTGAATTATGTGCGCCTGATGCTGATGTATCCGGGACAGCCTATGGTCTGTCTGACGGTGGTTCTGAGCCTGTATATCACGGTTATTATGGCAAAGAGCATCGGATGCACCCTGCCCATCGCGGCCAAGCTTCTGAACCTGGACCCGGCGATCATGGCGGCACCTCTGATCTCCACCATTGTGGACGCATGCAGCCTGATCATCTACTTTCGGATCGCATGCAATTTACTGAGCATATAAAAAAAGCATCTGCCAAGCGGCGGATGCGGAACTTAAATAGGAGAGTGAATATGATAAACAACA
Source organism: uncultured Lachnospiraceae bacterium (assembly GCA_910584945.1). Lineage (GTDB taxonomy): Bacteria > Bacillota > Clostridia > Lachnospirales > Lachnospiraceae > Hominiventricola. Next base: position 29,368 of record CAJUDY010000020.1, read on the forward strand.
AAAAAGTGCTGTACAGCGGCATGCAGGCCACTGGCAATCTAACCCTTGGTAATTACTTAGGGGCGCTGAAAAACTGGGTGGATCTGTGCGAGGAGTATGAATGTTTTTACGGTGTGGTGGATATGCATTCCATCACGGTCCGTCAGGACCCCTCTACCTTGCGGCAGCGCGCCCGCAACCTTCTGATGATCTATATCGCGGCGGGGCTGGACCCGGAGAAGAACTGCATCTACTATCAGTCCCATGTATCCGGCCATGCAGAACTGGCATGGATTCTGAACTGCTACACCTACATGGGCGAGCTGAACCGGATGACGCAGTTCAAGGATAAGGCGGCAAAACACGCGGACAATATCAATGCGGGGCTGTTCACCTACCCGGTGCTCATGGCGGCGGACATTCTTCTCTATCAGGCGGATGTGGTGCCTGTGGGTATCGATCAGATGCAGCATCTGGAGCTGACGAGAAATGTGGCCCAGCGGTTCAACGGAGTCTACGGCGAGGTGTTCACCGTGCCGGAAGCCTACATCGGCAAAGTGGGCGCAAAGATCATGAGCCTTCAGGACCCGTCGAAGAAGATGTCCAAATCTGACGAGAATCCCAACGCCTCCATCTATCTGATGGACGATCCGGATACGGTCATGCGTAAGTGCAAGCGGGCGGTGACGGACTCGGAGGCACAGATTCTGTATCGGGACGAGCAGCCAGGGATCAAGAACCTGATCGATATTTACAGCGTCTGCACCGGGAAGACGCCGGAGGAAGTAGTCAAAGAGTTCGATGGCAAAGGTTACGGAGAATTCAAGCCGGCAGTGGGAGAAGCGGTGGTCAGCGTCTTAAAGCCGCTCCAGGAACGCTATGCTCAGCTTGCGAAGGACAAATCCTACATCGACGGCATCATCAAAGCCAACGCGGAGAAAGCCGGATATGTGGCGGCGAAGACCCTTCGGAAGGTGCAGAGAAAAGTGGGCTTCCCGGATCGAATCCGATAAGACTTAGAAACAGGTAGTGTCAAGTCGTTTATGAAGAACAGCATCTGCCTGAAAGCAGCCCCGGAAGGATTTTACAGAAAGAAGTGAGGGAAAATTCTTCCAGACACTGGGGCGAAGTGAAGGCAGATGCGGAACTTAAAAGGAGAAGATCAGACCATGAAATTTCAGATGATTCATGAAAACTATAATGTGGCGGACCTGAACAAGTCCATAGAATTTTACGGAAAAGCCCTGGGGCTTAAGGAATGCCGAAGGAAAAATGCGGAGGACGGCTCCTTTATCATCGTGTACTTAAAGAATGAGGAGAGCAACTTTGAACTGGAGCTTACCTGGCTTCGGGATATGGACCGCCCCTATAATCTGGGGGACTGCGAGTTCCATCTGGCATTCCGGGTGGATGACTATGAGGGGGCCCACACGCTTCACAAGGAGATGGGCTGCATCTGCTTTGAGAATCCTTCCATGGGCATCTACTTTATTCAGGACCCGGACGGGTACTGGCTGGAGATTATTCCGGCGAGATAGGATGGCTGGAGCGCCGTTCTTTTAAGGAGTAGACGCATCCGCAGTAGTCCTGCCGGTACATGTCGTACTCTCTGGACAATTCTGTGGAGCGTTTGTATCCGTTTTTCTTTTTGAAATCGTTGGGGAGCCAGCGGACCTGATATGCTTCGGCAAGCTGCTCTCCGATTTCATTTAATTTTTCCGCATTTTTCAGCGGACTGATGGACAGGGTGGAGGCAAAATAGTCGCATCCTTTTTCCTTTGCCAGTCGGGCGGCTCTGGAAAGCCGAAGCCGATAGCAGGCAAAGCACCGCTCGCCGCCTTCGGGCAGCTGCTCCATACCTCTTACACAGTCATAAAATTCTTTTGGAAGATAGGGTTCCTCGAGAAAGCAAACAGGATATTTTGCCGGAAATGTCTGAATAAAACGCAGCTGCTCCGCGGCCCGGGCCCGGTATTCGGACTCCGGGTAGATATTTGGATTATAGTAAAGGACTGTGATCCGAAAATATTCGGACAGATATTCCAGCACATAACTGCTGCAGGGCGCGCAGCAGGAGTGCAGAAGAAGCGTCGGCGCCTGCGGTTCCTGCGCCAGACATTCGATCAGCTGCTCCAGTTCCTTTTGGTAATTTCGCCTGTTCAAAAGTATCCCTCCTGTACATTTCTGTCTTTATCATCATATCGCAAATTAAAAAAATTGCAAGAGGTGATGTTCCGAAAGGGAACGGTGAGCGCGAACTTTGGACGCGGCAGAGGGAGGAGGGAAGATGGAAACATGGAAGTCAGAGATATCTTTTTGGCAGCGCTTTTGCTTCTGGCAGGCTTCCTCTTCTTTGGCAGGAAGAGACGGTACAAAAGGACCTCCTATTACCGGATGACGAGGAATCCATACCGGCTTACAATGGAAGACAAGGGCAGGTTCGGGGAGTACCAGATTTACAAAAGGCTGTCCGCCTATGAGCAGGACGGCGGACAATTCTTGTTTAACTGTTATCTGCCGGGGGAAAGAGGGGAGACGACGGAGATCGACGTGATCCTGATTCATAAAAGCGGTATCTATGTGTTCGAGAGCAAGAATTACAGCGGCTGGATCTACGGTCGGGAGTCGGATCGGACCTGGACCCAGATTCTGAGGCAGAAGATCCGCTTTCCCAATCCTCTGCGCCAGAACCAGCTTCATGTGGCCAGAGTGCGAAAAGCGCTGGGCTTAAGGAGAGAGGCGCCGGTGTATTCGCTGGTGGTCTTTTCCGACCGCTGCGTCTTAAAAAAGGTGCGGGTGGAGCGTCCGGACCGTCAGGTCACCACCTGGAAGCGCTTAAAGCACGCGATGAGGAAATTTGCCAAAAAGCAGCCGTATGCGCTGGAAGAGGCGGACGTACAGGCATACGCCAGTCAGCTGTATCCCTGTTCTCAGGCGACGCGCAGAGAGAAGAAAAAACATATCCGGGACATTCAAAAAAGACAGAAAAGAAGAGGCTGGATTCGGCGTTTTTGGGAATGAATATTTCAAATGGGAAATATATTTTAGAACAATCATAAGTATTGGGGGAAAATATGTTTTCCGAAGTGAACAGCCTGTTGTTTTTATTGATCTTTCTTGCCTATGGGGCGGTCTGCCTGATCGTCTGTCAACGGTTTGCGGCGCCTCTCAAATGCTGCTGCAGGGAGTCTTTGCAGAAGCTTTTTCTGTGCGGACTGATCGCGCTGGTGCTGACGGTGGTTACCATCTATCTGTGGTATGTGGCAGTGCTCCTTCTGGTGATGGCGGCCAGGTATCTGTGCGACAAATGTCCGTCGAATGCTGGAAAATGTGCTGTCATGGCTGGTATTGTGTTGTTGATTGTGCTGGTGACGGCGGCGGGCCTTCCCTTTATGCTGAGTCGGCATGCGGATGATGAGGAAGACGACGCGGTAGTGGAAGAAGTGACCGAGAATGGAGTTGCGGAGTATCGTTTAGGAGAGTAAGAGATGGAAGAGAAAAAACATTTGGAACATGTCCTCGCAATGCTGAAAGAGCGGGGATGGAATTACAAAGAATGCGAGGAAGACGGCTGCAAAAGCATTGATTTTGAATACCGGGGAGTCGCTTACCACATCTGGGAGTTCTATGATGAAGAATGGGGTGTGGAGACCAATGTCCGCCATGGAGGCGGTATGGAGGAACTGACCGGAGATTATGAGACGGAACTTCTGGAGATTATGAAGGACTGGAAATAGTCCGTATTACACATACAGATGATAACTGAAAAGCCAGGCGATCAGGATGCGGAAGGCACTGGTCAGGAAGCGGGAGGCCAGTACGGAGGAGGCGCCGACTTTGATGGTTTCCTCCTTGGCTTGGGCCAGTCCGAGTCCTACCGGGATAAAGTCACAGGCTGCCTGGGTATTGACGGCAAAAAGGGCGGGAAGCGCCAGGGATACCGGGATGGCTCCGGCGCCGATCTGCGCACCGATGATGGTTCCCGTGACCTGGGCAATGATGGCTCCGGGCGCCAGGATCGGGGAGAGGAGCGGGAAGGATATCAGGACCCCGAGGAACAGAAGCCCGGCGATGCTGGAGGACAGGGGCGTAAGCCTTGCGGCGATCCAGCCGTTGAGTCCCGAGCATTCCACGGCGGCGGTCAGAAGGGAGACAAAGCCCATCAGAGGCAGCAGGGTATGGAGGATCGTGTGGACGCTGTCCTGGGAGGCCTTATAGAGCAGGCCGCATCCTCGCCCAAATACAGAAGGTAAACTGCTTAAAGAACAAACCAGACAGGACCATAGGCCAGGAAGACCGGGAGCGGAAGGATTTTGTATCACCTCCAGATTTTCCGTAGACTGAATCTGATCCGCAGATACGTCGGATACATAGAGGTCTTCGGTCATATAGCGGGCAAGGGGGCCGCTTCTTCCGGTGGGCATGAGGTTGACCGTCGGAATTCTTTTTTTAGGATAAAGGCCGCAGCGCAGGGTGCCTCCGCAGTCGATGACAGCCAGAAAGATTTCCTCATCCGGAACAGAGGAAGAAAAGCCGTTCACAGAAGTACAGCCGGTCAGCTGTTCGATCCGGTCCACGATGTCCGGCCGTGCGCCGCCGCCGGTAACATAGACCAGCTTGCTTCTTTGGCTGTCCGGCCTGACCGTCAAAGGTCCGCCGTAGCCGCTTCTCCCCGCCGTGATGCGAATCTCATGCCAGGGAGTGTCTTTTGGATCTGCCTTTGTGTCAGAGAGATCGGAAAAAGAGTCCGGAATCCTCGGCTTGTCCGAAAGAAGGATTCCCATCTTACGGCTGTAATAACCGGTCGTGCAGTCGGTTACAACCCCGCAGAGAAAATTGGCGATCAACCCCGCGGCCAGATAGCGTAGGGCGAGGGGATGGGTCGGATACCCAAGCAGTTCCACCCCATGGGCGATTCCAAGCCAGATAAAAAGCTCGGAAGAGTTGATATGAGGGAAGATTCCGTTGCTGGTATGACAGAAAAAGGAGGCGCAGGCAAAGTAGGAGGGTTTGTCTTTTTCTGAAAGAAACCGTCCCAGAGTCAGGGCCGAAGGATTGCCAAGAAGGACGGCCCCGAAAAAGGGAATCAGCATATATTTTAACAGCAGATGTCTGGACGCCAGCGCTGCTGTTTTTTCAATCAGTCGGGCAGGTATCAGGCGGATCAGGGCATTGGTAAAGATCAGCACCATGAAAATCGTCGGAATCAGGTCCGAACACCAGGAAACCAGAAAGTTTCCGCCATAAGTAAACAAGCCTGTAATAAAAGTAATCATATGATCAATCATCTTCGTCATTCGGGCGATTCTCCTAATCAGATTTCTTTTTGACAATCCCAATATAACATATTTACAGCCGATTTCCAACGCCTGGAAAAAGAATGTATTAATTATGCCTGAAAAATGAGGTAATATGCAATCAGACAAAGCAAAGTACACATGGCCAGGTGACTTGACGACAACGTCTACCTAAGCAGCAGGTTCCATCAGCACAGGCTGCATCATACCAGGAGGTTATACAATGAATCTTATTCCACTGATCATTCTGTTTTGTATTGCGTTTGCCCTGCAGTATCTTCTGACGTTCCTGCAGATGAAGAGCTTCATGGGTTCTTACAGAAGTCTCAGGCAGAAAGGACGCGTGGCGATCGGAAAGGCCAAAGGCGCGTTCCGCGCCGGAGCCATCGCGATGTTTGCTATAGACGGCAGCGGAAACATTCTGGAAGGCAGCTGCCTGCAGGGCGTGACCGTATTCGCCAGAGCCAGGAACCTGAAAGGATTCGAGGGAATGGACGTGGGGGCGCTTTGCCAGGAGGACTGTAAGAAGATGCGCCTGTCGGGGCCGATCACCAAAGCGGTTCTGGAGGCGTCTTCCAACTATCGGATTCTGATGGCCGGAGGCGAGCTGAAGGAAGAACCTGCGCCGCTTGCCAAAGCAGCCGATGCCCTAAAGCATCTGGTGGTACGACACGCAGAAACTTGAAAACAGCATCTGCCGGGGGCGGATGCAAAACTCGAACAGCGAGGAGGATCTTTATGAATGTTATAGTGAATGCAGCAGAAGGTTTTATGGGCTTATTTGACGCAGGTGCGCTCACCTTTGTCAACTGGGTCTCCACCATTGTACCGAAGGTACTTTTGTTACTGGTATTTATGAATGCGCTGATCGCCCTGATCGGTCAGGAACGGATCAACAAATTCGCAAAAGTCTGTTCCGGCAACGTGATCATGGCTTACGGAGTACTTCCGTTCCTCTCGGCATTTATGCTGGGGAATCCGATGGCATTGTCCATGGGTAAATTTCTTCCCGAACGGATGAAACCCAGCTATTACGCGGCGTCTACCTATCACTGCCACACCAACAGCGGGATGTTCCCTCATATCAATGTGGGTGAGATCTTCATCTATCTCGGCATTGCGGACGGGATTACAACCCTGGGGCTCAGCACGACTCCCCTGGCGATCCGCTATCTGCTGGTCGGTCTGGTTATGAATTTCTTCGCAGGATGGATTACGGATTTTACGACCACATTCGTGATGAAACAACAGAAAATTGAACTGAAAAGCACTATGTAGAGCGGAATTTTAATCAGGAGGGATCACAATGGCAGAATATAGAGCAATCAAAGTAGAGAGAGGCAGCGGCGGATTCGGAGGACCTCTGACCGTCATGCCCAGAGAGGGAAAAGATAAGGTAGTCTTTATCACCGGCGGCGGCGCGGAGCCGGATATCATTGAAAAGATCGTAAAACTGACCGGCTGTACGGCGGTCAACGGCTTTAAGACTTCCGTGCCGGACGAAGAAATCTTCCTGGTCGTCATCGACTGCGGCGGCACCTTACGATGCGGAATCTATCCGCAGAAGCGGATTCCTACCATCAACATCATGCCGGTGGGCAAGAGCGGTCCTCTTGCCAAGTTCATTACGGAAGATATCTATGTATCCGCAGTAGGACCGGACCAGATCCGCCCGGCGGACGGCGCGGCAGTACCGGCTGACGAAGCGCCAGAGGCCAAAGAGCCGGAAAAAGAGAAGAAGGAGCCTGAGCGAAAATACAAGTACAGCACCGATAAAAAAGTGTCGGAGACCCTGGGAGAGACCAGCAAATCCAGTATCATCCAGAAGATCGGCATGGGCGCCGGAAAAGTGGTAAATACCCTCTATCAGGCGGCGAGAGACGCGGTGCAGTCCATGATTACGACGATTCTGCCCTTTATGGCGTTCGTGGCCATGCTGATCGGTATTATCCAGGGTTCCGGCTTCGGAGACTGGTTCGCGAAGCTTCTGGTTCCTCTGGCAGGAAACGGCGTGGGACTGATCATCCTCGGCTTCATTTGTTCGATTCCGGTGCTGTCCGCCCTCTTAGGACCGGGAGCCGTGATCGCTCAGGTCATCGGCACCATGATCGGCGTGGAGATCGGCAAAGGCAATATTGCTCCCAGCCTGGCGCTTCCGGCACTGTTTGCCATCAATACCCAGTGCGCCTGCGACTTCATCCCCGTAGGTCTGGGCCTTGCAGAGGCAGAGCCGGAGACCGTGGAAGTCGGCGTTCCGTCCGTACTGTACTCCCGGTTCCTGGTGGGCGTTCCCAGAGTCCTGGTCGCCTGGGTGGCAAGCATCGGACTTTACTAAAAAATTACGTAACTGTTCAGTACCTTCACAGTTACGATGCAAAATTCATTGAAGATCGCCTTCGGCGATGGAATTTTGCACTCCTGAATCATGTTCTTACGGCCTCAGCAGCAAGTGCTTCGGCCTGTGCTGAACAATTACAAAATTACATAAAACCAGCAAACGCAAAACTCAAATAGGAGAATGAATAATGAACAATACATGGTTAAATCTGGAAGGAAAGACAGTGATTGTAACCGGAGGCGCATCCGGCATTGGCAAAGCAGTGGCAGAGGAATTTTTAAATCAGGGCGCGAACGTGGTGATCGCGGACATGAGTCCGGAAGCGCCGAAGATGGAGTCGGATTCTGAGAAATTCCATTATGTTGTGACCAACGTCACCAACCGGGAAAGCGTGGAACATATGGTGGAGGAAACGGTGAACACTTTTGGAACCGTGGATATCCTGGTCAACAACGCAGGTATCAATATCCCGAGGCTTCTGGTGGACGACGCCAAACCTCACGGAGAGTTCGAACTGGACGACGCCGTATTTGACAAAGTGGTAAATGTGAACTTGAAAGGCGTCTATCTGTGCGCTCAGGCGGCAGGGAGAGTCATGGTCGGCAAAAAGGACGGCGTGATCATCAATATGTCCTCCGAGAGCGGCCTGGAAGGGTCCGAGGGACAGAGTATCTATGCGGCGACCAAGAACGCGGTGAACTCCTTTACCAGATCCTGGGCAAAGGAGCTGGGGCGCAAGGGAGTCCGGGTAGTAGGCGTTGCTCCTGGAATCATGGAAGCCACCGGACTTCGCACCATCGGCTATGAGACGGCGCTTGCCTATACCAGGGGAATCACCGTGGAGGAACTTCGGGCAGGTTACAGCAAGACGTCCACCACGCCCATGGGACGTTCCGGCAGACTTTCTGAAGTGGCCGATATGGTATGCTATCTTGGAAGCGAGAAGGCTTCCTATGTCCACGGTGTGACCTACAATGTGGCAGGCGGAAAGACCAGAGGTTAATTTGAAAATCCGGCGGCCTTCCTTCTGAAAAAGATGCTTTTACGAAGATGCATTTTCGATTATAATATACGCAGGAAAAAAGGGGAGGGAAGATGATGACGTCGGGAACGCCGGACAGCAGGATCGCGCAGATCCTGGACATCATGGAGCTTCGCAAATCTGCCAGACTGGAAAGTCTGGCGGATAAGCTGAAGGTGGGCACGAAAACAATCAGAAATGACATCCGGGAACTGAATCAGATCCTGGACGGCAGCGCTCTGGTGGAGTCCGTGTCGGGAAGATATATACTTTTTATTTTGGACGAAAAGGCGTTCCAGGAGAAAAAGCAGATCGTATACAGTCAGAACGATTACATGAACTCCCCGGCGAAACGATATGGATACATTCTAAACCGGCTGATGCACGGGGGCGGGCCGATTCTGATCGACGACCTGGCGGACGAGATCTGTGTGGGACGGACAACGATCAATGGAGATTTGAAAAAGCTTCGGGAGATGCTGGACAGCTATCAGCTTCAGATCATTGGAAAGACCAATACCGGGATTCGTCTGGAAGGAGAGGAGCTGTCTCTGCGGCTGTTTATCCTGGAGCGGCTTTATGATCAGGTATTTGAAACCTTCCTTTTGGACGACGATCTGGAAAGTATGGTGAGCGGATATTGTCAGGAGTATGGTCTGGACCACATTACGACCCAGTATTTCATGCGCTCCTACACCTTGATGATCGACCGGGTGCTGAACGAACACCCCTTAAGCAGCCTTCAGGAAAAGTATCACGAACTGGAACAGACCGTTGCCTACCGCTTTGCGGAAAAGATCATCGAACAGACCATAGAGATCTTTCAGGTGCCGATTCCCATGGAAGAGATTCTCTTTTTATCCCTTCCGATTGCGGGCATGCGCACCCCTTTGAACCGGGATAATCAGCAGGCGCTGGAGATCAGCGAAGAAGTGGCGGAACTGGTGGTGAAGATCCTGAATCAGATCGCTTATGACATGAATTTTCATATCTCGCCCACGGATCTTCTGGATGATTTTGTCTATCATATTAATTTTATGCTGAATCGTCTGAAGTACCGGTTTTATATTCGGAATTACGCCCTGGAAGAAATTCAGGAAAAGTTTCCGCTGGCCTACAAGATGGCGGAGCTTGCAAAAAAGGTCATCGAAGAACAGACCAGTCTGGAAGTGGTGGATGACGAGCTGGGATTTCTTGCCTCCTACTTCAGCCTGTTTCTGGAGGAGCAGCATTATAAGAATCAGCGGGTGTTCCGAGTGGGAATCGTCTGTGTGCAGGGCGCGATCTCCGGAAAGCTGATTCAGGTGCGGCTTAGAAAGATGATGTCCGATCAGACCGAGTTCGAGCTGCTTTCGGAGCTTGAGGCCGAGGGAAGAACCGATTTTGACCTGATCGTCTCCACTGCCAGAAAATATGAGTCGGAGGACGTCCCGGTGATCTACCTGGAAGAAATCTTTGATGAAATGGAAGTGTTAAGACAGATCGAACGTCTGAGGTACCTGGGGCATCTGGAGATTTCCACGAAAAAAGGCCTGAATTCCCTGATTGCAACGATCCTGGAGCAGAAACACTTCTATGTATTGGACCCAAAGTTTTCTTATCTGGAAGCTGTGTTGTACATGACGGATCGGCTGATTGAAGAAGGCGCCCTTTCGCCGGATTTTAAAAAGGCGCTGCTTGAGAGAGAAAAAAAGAGCACCATGCTGTTTGACGAATCCGTGGGGTTTCCGCATTTACAGTACCCGGGGGAAAAGATTGTGCTGGCGGTGGCGGTGGCCGACCGCCCGGAGCCGGGATTTCGGTTCCTGCTCTTCCTGGCACTGCCGGAGGAGTCGGAATTGAACGATGATATTTTAATCCATATCTATAATGAACTGCTGGTGATCTCTTCCGAGGAAACGTTGGTACAGGAGATATCCCGGCTGAAATCGAGCAATGAATTTGTCCTGTACATGATCAAAAATAACGAGTTGTTTGAGGATATATAAAAACAGCATCTGACCGAAAGGAGCCCCGGAAGGATTTTACGGAACGAAGTGAAGGAAAATTCTTCCAGATGCCGGGGCGGAGAGAGGACGGATGCGGAACTTAAATTAGGAGGTAACATTCTATGAACGCAATCTATGAAAATACAGTCAAAGGAGTCGGAGATCTGGCTTCCGCTTTTGCAGAGGAAAAGACCATCATCTTATTCGGCGACAGCGCGCCGGATACGCTGAAAGATTACTGCTACAGCATCAATGTAAAAAAGGCGGATGCGGTGATCGAACCGGGTCAGACGCTGGAGATCGACGGAAAACAATATAAGATCCTGGTAGTGGGAGACGTGATGCAGAAAAATCTGGAGGCTCTGGGACATATCTCCATCCAGTTCAGCGGCGCCGAAGACGGGCTGCCGGGGACCATGGTGGTGGAAGAAGCAGAAGTTCCGGTGCTGTCGGTTGGAAGCACGGTTCGGGTGCTGGCGTAGGACATACGAAAACGGATGCTTAGAAAGAAGATACAGGTGTCCGCGTCCGGCGGCATCCACATGGCCGTTGCGGTCGCCCTCGGGCAGGCAGTGAAAGGAAAAGACGCCCATGTGTTTATCAAAGCCGGAAGAAAGATGGTCAGCGTAAAAGAGATTTCGAAAGTTCTCGCTCTGGGCGTACACGAACGGGACCAGGTGGAAGTCATCGTGGACAGCGGGGAGGAAGAAGAGGCTCTGATGGAGCGGATGGAACGGATTTTGTGTAATCAATGGTAAGATTTTGAAAAACGGTCGGAGGCCTGTATCAGCTTCCGGCCGTTTTGCTGTGCTGAAAATGACGGATCACCGTAAAGTAACTGATTACCAGAATCACTACAGCGCCGGTCCAGGCCAGAATCTCCGCGAAAAAGATGCCAGTCTCTCCGATCAACTGGGGCAGAAGGACGGCGGCCAGGGCCCGCATGACGAATTCCGCGATGCCGGACACCATGGGAAGGACCGTATTGCCCATGCCCTGGATGACGGAACGGGTGACATGGAGGATGTAGAGGATGGGCAGGCAGACGCTCATAACGGCCAGGTAGTAGTAGGCGATCTGAAGCGTCTGCGCGAATTCCTCCGGCGTGCCGGAGATAAAGCAGGAAAGGATGGCTTTCCCTCCGAAGAGCATGCAGGCGGCGATCAGAAGCGAGGTAGCCAGGGCGATCAAAAGGGCGGCGCGCATGCCTTTTTGGATACGCCCGATCCTGCCGGCTCCCAGATTCTGGCCGGTGTAGGTGACCATGGCGTAGCCGTAAGAGGTGGCGGCCACTTCCAGCATGCCGTAGAGCTTGTTGGTGGCGGTAAACCCGGCGATAAAGAGCACGCCGAAGCCGTTGACCACAAACTGGACGATCATGCCGCCCACGGAGATAATCGCGTTCTGAAAGGCCATGGGGGCGCCGAGGCGGAGCAGATGTCCGGGAAGCCCCTTTTGAAGACGGAAGTCGGAGCGCGTCAGCGCCAGAAGCTCCAGTCTGCGGATATGGAAGTAACAGAAGACGCAGGAAACCATCTGAGCGATCAGCGTCGCCCACGCGGCGCCGGCGATGCCAAACCCAAGGACCAGGACAAAGAAAAGATCCAGGCCGATATTGACGGTTGCCGCCACGATCATGGCGTATAAGGGGGTCTTTCCGTCTCCGAGAGAGCGCAGAATCCCTGCGGACAGGTTGTAGGCCATGACAATGGGGATTCCCACATACATGATCCGAAGATACAGAAGGGAATCTGCCAGAATTTTTTCCGGAGTCTGTAGGAGCAGCAGGACCGGACGGGCCATGAACTGCCCGAGGACCAGCAGCAGGATGGAAGACAGCAGGGCGAGAACGGCGGAATTGCCGACGGTTTTACAAAGATCTTTGGGACGTTCCGCTCCAAAATGCTGCGCCATCAGGATGCCGAACCCTTGAGTCAGTCCCTGGATGATCCCCAGCATCATCCAGTTCATCCAGTCGGCGGCCCCCAGGGCGGCCAGCGCCTGTACGCCCAGCGCTTTTCCCACTACCATGGTATCCACCACCGTATATAACTGCTGAAAGACATTGCCAACCATCAGAGGCAGCGCAAAAGTAAAGATCAAAGAGGCGGGACGCCCCTCCGTCATCTGTCTGGTCTGTGCCATATCCGCACCTTATCCTTTCTGTTAAAATCTGTGAAATCGTAATGCTATTATAAGGAAGAGATTGGGGGAAGTCAAGAGCTTGTATAAACGCTGAAAGCATCGTTTGACGAGGTATGGCATATGAGATATAATAAAAATAAATGTAACTGTTCAGTACCTTCACAGTTACGGTGCAAAATCCATTTAAGATCGCCTACGGCGATGGGATTTTGCACTCCTGAATCATGTTCTTACGGTCTCAGCAGCAAGTGCTTCGACCTGTGCTGAACAGTTACAAATAAATACTTGTGACAAAAGGAGGGCGCACATGGTTAAAGCTGCGTATCGAAAGCTGCTCTTGAATAAAATCTGGCTGTCTCTGGTCGTCATTCTGCTGACGGGTCTGTTTCTGTACCGATATGTCGCTTCGATGGATGTCAGTGAAGAGACCATAGACATGGTATTCTGGATCTCGGCGGGGGCGGCGGGTCTGACGATTTTGCTGGTGATCTATCAGATGATCTGGGGATTGGTACAGATCCGAAAGCTGCAGAGAGATCTTGACCGGCTGCCGGTCTTTGCAAGAGAGCGGCTGGAGCATGATTTTCAGACCGGGGATCAGATTGGGGACCTGTATTTTACCAGTTCGCATCTTTTTGTGCTGCAGGTTCGTCCGGGCAGTCGTCAGGGCATCGCCTGCATCCCTTATGAGGAGATTCAGGAGGTCCGTATCCGTCCGAATATGCAGGCCAACACGATGCTGGAAATACGCCGGACGTCCGGGCAGCCGTCCCACGATGTCTTTGAAGCGGCGGGTGTGGACGCCGGGACAATCGCGAAGATCAACGACAAGATTCTTGCTCTCCGGGAGCAGATGGATTCGCCCCGGCCCGTGCCCGAGGAGCAGAAGAAGGCGGAAGACCGGAGGCGGAGAGCGGTGGAGCGGGGAAAGGTCTGGGATACCGGGATCTTTCACATCGTTCTTGCCGGCGGAATGTTGATGCTGTTCTGCTATTCGATCGTTCTGGCGGAGAATGGATGGAGCCAGGTGACAGACTATGCGGATCTTTCTCCGGAGAAGATGGGGAGCCTGCTGTTCTGGCCGAACCTGTTGTTTTATCTGGTCCTGTACGGCGGCTCTCTTCTGCTGTTGGTGTCGATCTTTCTTTTTATGCGCAAAAGGCTCGGCAAAAAAGAAGGCGAAACCGTGGAGTGGAAGAGCAGATGGAGAGCAGCGGTATTTACGGTAATCGTGGTGCTGTTCATGTTTTTTGTGGGAATGGTCTATTCCGCCGATGTGGATTCCTGGGCGAAGCTGAAGCTGGGATTCTATCTGATGACCGGTTTATAGGGTGGAGATATCCCTTGTCAACGGGCATGGAGAATGATAAACTGAATAGAAAAGAATACAAAGATTAAAAAAGGAGACAAATATGGTTCGGAAAGCAGAAGTAAAAGTAGTAGAAGGCCTTCGGGGCGGCAAAGGAAAGTTAGAGATGCATCATATCTTAAAGCCGGAGGAATTAAACGGTCACGGTCGGCTGTATGCACTGGTGAGGATGGAGCCTCACAGCAGCATCGGTTATCATGAGCATATTGGGGAGACGGAGCCTTATTATGTGATCTCCGGACATGGGACGTTTATCGATCACGATAAGACAAGGATTCCGGTGGGCCCGGACGACGTATGTCTGATCGAGTGCGGACAAAGCCATGGCTTCGAGAACGACTCCGACGAAGAACTGGTGATGATGGCGCTGGTCTACAACGAATAAAATCGACTTGAATCAGGAGGACAGGAATATGGTAAAAGAGATCCGGAATCTGAAAGAGGCCTGGAGCCTCCATTCTCCTCTGACGAACATGCCCTATGTGGAGTGTGAGGAAGAGAATTATAACGACCAGATTCGTCTGTATGCGGACAAGACGGAGGCGGAAGCGGCAGGAAAAGAACTGGAAGCACAGGGCATCCGGGTGACGGTCCGGGAATTCAAGACCGTGGAAATTGAGGTTCCGGCAAAGGCGGACAAGCCCGAAGGAGAGAAGAAAAAACTGTACCTGAATCAGGTCCGGCAGTATCTGAGTACGCTGCCATTTATCGGAATTAACGCGGTTCTGTATAAACCCAGGGGGAAAGCTTCCGGAAGTGTCGAGCTTTTGGAGCTTCTTCCGGAGGGTTTCGAGAAGAAGATCATGGAAAACGCCCTGTATCAGCCCAATCTTCAGCTTACCGGGCTCTACCTCATGCAGGAAGCCCGCAGGAAAAAAGAATATGTGGACCGGAAGCAGCTGCAGGCTCTGGATGAAGAGTTTTCCTCGAATCTGGTAAAGTCCGGACTCTTTTTAGCAGTGTTGCCGCCGGAAGGACAGGAGAAGGAAGAGAAAATTGACCTGAAACAATGTCAGCTGCCTTATCTGAGACATCAGAACGGCGACTGCTTCTTCCCGGTTTTTACGGATATCTGGGAGTTTCAGAAGTACAGTAAAGGAAAGAAAGAACTCCGGCCGATCCGGATGCCTTTTGCACAGCTTACGAACTTCTGGGTCAAGGACGCCAAGGCCTATATGATCAACCCCATGGGATATTTGATCCCAATTACCAGGGAGATGATTCCAAGAATATTGGAAAGATTCGGAGTCTCGAAAAACCCATCCTGAGATCAGGATGGGTTTTTCGCACGTTCTTGCTTCCACCAGACGTAAGACATCACGCCGGGGACGAAGCAGGCGATCAGGACGAGAGCCGTATAACATCCGAAGAACACGTCGTTTTTCCAGGGGCAGAAGGCGGACAGGACAGAGAGCAGGCCCACGGCGAAAAAGCATTTGCCGCCCAGCCGGTGGGTTTTCCGCCAGACTTCTTCGCTGGAGATGGTCCAGGGCGTCTTGATTCCCATGTAGAAATTGCTTTTGATCTTCGGCATGATGTTTCCCAGGAAGAGAAACAGGCATCCGACCCCCAGCATGACGATCATGGGGACGGACAGGCTGCCGGGCCTGAGGGTCTCGGTCAGAATCACGCCGTTTATGATCAGCAGGAAGAGCTGCATCAGAACACAGAACAGATCGTAATAGCTGCCGAACTTTTGATAGTTTTGCCTGCGGGGGTCGATCTTCGGGAGCACGTCAAAAAGGACCGCAAACAAAGGTCCCATACCGGCCATGAAAAAGATCGTATATTTGGCGCCGTAGGTGACGGTCCCATTGAGATCCCAGTGGGTGGGAATCTGGTCCGGGAGCGTGGGATAAAGGACAGCGGCCGACAGAAGCGTGACGACTGCCAGCAGGTAAGTCAGGATACGCATTTTAGGATTTGTCATGATTGGATTCTCCTTTTTCTGTTCCTTTTAAGGACATCATCCAGTTCAGGATATCGTCCAGTACGGTGGTGTTCAGGGTATAATAGATATATTTCCCCTTTTTTTCGTCATCTATCAGTCCGGCATGCCGTAAGATCGACAGATGATGGGAGAGGGAAGCGCCGGTGATGGGAAAATGTTCCAGAAGTTCTCCCGCCGCCATGGGGCCCGCCCGCAGGAGATTCAGAATCTCCCGTCTGGTGGGATCGGATAACGCTTTAAAACTGTCCTGAAAACTCATGGGATGATGCCTCCTTTCTAAATATTTAGATAATTATCAAAATATCTAAATAAAAGATAGCACAGGAAAGGGTAAATGTCAAACAAATTTTGCTTGTCATTTTCCATATTTGTGATATATTATAGAGGAACGTTATTCGATGAGAAAATGTATCACACAGGTCCGGATCAAAGGGCCCATTGGTGCTTTTGGCATGTTTTTTGCTTTTGTAAAAGTGCTGACCATGGAAGGCGGCAACTTTTTATCCCAGGTTTCTGATCCGAAGTCTGCCGGTCGGCAGCTCTGTTCTGATATTCTCTCAATATCGTTTTATTCCCCAGAATAAAAAGTGCTGAAAGACAGGGGACGCATACCGCGCCGTTTTATCAGCCCAAAAAGGAGAAAAAATGAACAGCAACACAACACAGCGTACCCGCTACATGGTAGAATTGGCACTGATGTCAGCCATTATCTTTCTCATGGCCTTCACGCCCCTTGGGTATTTTCGTACCCCCGGGATTTCGATCACCTTTCTGACCGTTCCGGTGGCGGTGGGAGCGATCATCCTGGGGCCAAAAGGCGGCGCCGTCTGTGGTCTGGTCTTTGGAATTACCAGTCTGATTCAGTGTTTCATGGGAGGCTCTTTTGGTTCCATGCTGCTTGGCATCAATCCGGTCGGGACCGCCTTTACCTGCATCGTGCCCAGAATTCTGGAAGGACTGCTCTGCGGTCTGGTCTTTCAGGCGATCCGCAAGGGGTCCTCGTCGAAAAACAGCGCGTATCTGGCAGCCAGTCTGGCGTGTCCGCTTCTGAATACCCTGTTCTTTATGAGCGCGCTGGTGGTGATCTTTTATCATACGGAATATATTCAGGGAATTGTAAATACCCTGGGGGTATCCAATCCCTTCACCTTCGTGGTGGCTTTTGTGGGGGTACAGGGCCTGATTGAGGCAATCGTATGCTTCCTGATCGCAAGCGCCGTGTCGCGGGCGTTGGGAGTGGCATTAAAAGTAGCATAGGGTAAAAAAGCGGCAGGAGGTTCGATTAATTGGAGAAGAAAAAAGCGTGCAAAGAGATTCCGATCACAGAGCTTGAGGGGCTTCGGATCGGGAATGCGCAGGATGATGAGGCCCGGACAGGGGTAACGGTGTTGCTGTTTGAGAAGGGCGCGAAGGTGGGCGCGGATATCAGCGGAGGCGGACCGGCCTCCCGGGAGACGCCGCTGACCTCCTCGATTACCGCGGATAATCCGGTGAACGCCATCGTGCTGTCGGGCGGTTCTGCCTTTGGACTGGCAGCGGGAGACGGAGTGATGCGTTATCTGGAGGAGCGGGGAATCGGCTACGATACCGGATACGTCAAAGTGCCGCTGGTGTGTCAGTCCTGCATCTATGATCTGGGAATTGGAAGGTCCGACGTCCGCCCGGACGGCGCCATGGGCTATGCCGCCTGTGTGGACGCGGAAAAGAACTG
The DNA here is from genome assembly GCA_910584945.1 of uncultured Lachnospiraceae bacterium. GTDB lineage: Bacteria > Bacillota > Clostridia > Lachnospirales > Lachnospiraceae > Hominiventricola. Next base: position 47,167 of record CAJUDY010000020.1, read on the forward strand.
TCCCCGAAGCGGAAGCGTGGGCGCAGGGATCGGTGCGACGGTGGGAAAGCTCTATGGAATGGAGCGGGCCATGAAGGCGGGCATTGGAATCCATGCTGTGTCGGTGGGGACGCTGAAAATGGCGGCGATCGTGGTGGTCAATGCCCTGGGGGATATCTATGATCCCGGGAACGGGCAGAAAATCGCGGGGCTTCGGGGTGCGGACGGACAGGGCTTTGCGGATACCTGTGAGGAACTGTATCAGCTCAGCCAGAGAACGGACCTCTTCCGCAGCAACACGACGATCGGCGCGGTGGTGACCAACGGAGTGTTCTCCAAGGCGGAGATGAATAAGATTGCCTCCATGACCAGGAATGCTTATGCCCGCTGCATCCGCCCGGTGGGGACCATGGCGGACGGAGATACGATATACGCCGCTTCCACGGGAGAGGTGGAAGCGGATATTAATATGGCCGGAACTCTCGCGGCGGATGTGATGGCCTGCGCGATCCAAAAAGCGTTCGCCTAGAGATTCCTGGTCTTTCGGATCTGGTGTTCCAGGTTTTGGATGATCTGGTAGAGTCCGAAAGCAATAACGCACAGGATGATCAGTGCCGTGATCAGATAGTTCAGCTTGAAAATCTGACTTGCATAGATGATCAGGTAGCCGAGCCCTTCTCTGGCGGCCAGGAATTCTCCGATGATCACTCCCACCAGACAGAGACCGATATTGACTTTCAGAATACTGATGATGGAGGGAAGGCTGGAAGGAATGACCACATAGCAGAGAACCTGCAGGCGGTTTCCTCCCAGGGTATCGATCAGCTTGATTTTCTCTTCGTCTGTTTCCCGGAAAGCGGTGTACATGCTGATAATGCTTCCAAAGACCGCCACGGACATGCCGGCCACGATGATCGTTCTTGTATTGGCGCCCAGCCAGACGATGAGAAGCGGGGCCAGGGCGGACTTGGGAAGGCTGTTTAAGATAACCAGCCATGGTTCCAGGATCTCGGAGACCGTGCCGGAGAACCAAAGGATCGTAGCGGTCAGGAAGCTGACCAGGATGACCAGCAGAAAGCTTAAGAGAGTTTCATAGAGCGTGATTCCCGTATGGCGGAAGATGGAATAATCCCTGCTCATATCAAGGATGGTAGCGGCGATCCGGCTGGGACTGCTGAAGATAAAGGCGTCAATCCAGTGGAGATCAGCGCTGGCCTCCCAGATTACAAGAAAAAGGGAGAAGACCAGGAAGCGAAGAAAGGTCACCAGATGATGGTGGCGCCGGTGCTTGCTGACATATTCCGCCTGTCGGGAGGAGGTGGGTTCTTTATTCATCCGTATTCAACTCCTTCCAGATTTCATTAAAATAATCCTTGAATTCCGGCGCCTGTCTGCGCTGCATGGGAGTCAGGCTGCCGTCCGCGAAGTGAATGTCCAGAATCCGGCGGATGCGGGCAGGGCGTTTGGACAGGATCAGAATCCGATCCGCCATACTGATCGCCTCCGAGAGATCGTGGGTGACCAGGATGGCGGTCTTTTTTTCTTTTTTGATGATCTCGTAGACGTCGTCGCAGACGTTCAGCCTGGTCTGATAATCCAGAGCGGAGAAAGGTTCGTCCAGAAGGAGCAGACTTGGGTCCAACGCCAGGGTCCTTATGAGAGCGGCCCGCTGACGCATGCCGCCGGACAATTGAGAGGGACGGGCGTTCTTGAAGGCAGAGAGTCCATAGTCTTTCAGCATCTGTTCCACATGGGCCAGATTTTCAGGAGTTTCCTTTTTCTGGATCTCCAGTCCCAGTATGACATTGCGGTATACGGTCCGCCACTCAAAAAGATGGTCTTTCTGAAGCATATATCCGATCTTTGTCTGATGTTCGGCAAGAGGCGACTGACTGAGCCGGATGGTTCCTTCTTCCGCGGGAATCAACCCGAAAAGAAGGGACAAAAGGGTACTTTTGCCGCAGCCGCTGGGACCGACGATGACGAAGAATTCGCCGTCGCCGACAGAGAAAGTAAGGTCTAAGAGCGCCTGAGTCTCGCCGGACAAGGTGTGATAGGCGTGACAGACATGGCTGACTTCCAGCAGTGGAGTCATAGACATACCTCCTTAGGATGGCATGGGGACGTTTTTTCTTAAAAAGAAAAGGTCCCGGATTTTAATATTAGAATATGGGAATTGCGGGGAATGGTGCGGAGGGAGACGGGACGTGCATTGATATAAAAACTGCCGCGCCGGACAGGTTGGTTCCGGCAGCGGCAGTTTTTCGGTGCTTTTTGGTTTATTCGGATTTTCCTGAGCTTAAGGATGCTTTTTTCTGTTCGATATTCGCCAGATGGACGGAGATCGCGGTACAGAACTCGGCGACTTCTTCCTCCACCGCCTCGCCGGCGGCGAATTTCTTGTAGTAAAATGCGCCGATCTTGGCCTGCAGTTCCCGGATGGACTTCTCGTCATTCATGATCTGCGTCTTCAGACGGGTGTCTTCCAGCACTTCTCCGGTCTTGGTTGCGGCGCTTTTTGCAAGCTCGTTTACTTTGTCAAATAATTCCATGGTAACTTTCCTCCTTGTGGTGTTTCCCTCCATACGACTTGATGTATTGGTGGAAAGATAACTCTGGACTTCGTCAAAGGTCGGCATCACCCGTAGGGCGCCCTTCCGCGTCGTGATGATGGAAGCGGCGGCGTTGGCGAAGGTCAGCATCTCCCGAAGCTGCTCGTCGGTCAGGTTTGTCAGGCCATGGTCCAGAATATAGTTGATAATGCAGGCGCAGAAGGTATCTCCGGCGCCGGTGGTCTCGATGGTGTTCTCCTGCAGGAACGGGGCGACCTCTACAAAACGGTCCTCGTAGTATGCACGGCTTCCGTCTTTGCCCATGGAGACCAGAATGAGCGGAATCGGAAATTCCTCGCGGATCGCCTCGACTCCTTCGGTAAAGTCGTCCCTGCCGGTGAGCCACTGGATCTCGTTGTCGGAGATCTTCAGAATATCACACTGGCCAAGCCCCCAGCGGACTTCTTCTTTGGCGTGATCGAGAGAGTCCCACAGAGGTTCCCGAAGATTGGGATCGAAGCTGATCATGGCGCCGGCCGCTTTCGCCGCGGTGACGGCTTTGACCGTAGCTGCTTTTACGCCGTCATGGGTCATGGAAAGCGTTCCAAAGTGGAAAAGCCGGGTATCCTGAAGCAGATCTTCCTTCAGCTCATCCGCCCGGAGCATCATATCCGCCCCCGGATTCCGATAGAAGGAGAAATCCCGATCCCCGTCCTCGAAGGTGTGTACGAGAGCGAGGGTCGTGTGGACCTCATCGTCCATCATCAGATTGTCCGTGCCGATACCGAGCTCCTCCAGGGATTTTTTCAGGGTCCGCCCAAACTGGTCGTTGCCGACTTTGCCGATGAATGCGGTCTTTTTGCCAAGATTGTTCAGCATGGAAAGTACATTGCAGGGGGCTCCGCCGGGATTAGCCTCAAAAAGTCCGTTTCCCTGTTCGCTGAGCCCATTCTGGGTAAAGTCAATTAGTAACTCGCCCAGAGCGATGACATCATATGTTTTCATTGTATGGCTCCTCCTGTTAAAGTTCTGGTTAAAGTTCCGCATCTGCCCTTCCAATGCGGATTTCTTTTATTGTAGCAAAAAAGCGGGAAAAAGAAAAGGGGCAGTGGACATTCTGTCGTTAAAATGTCCGGATGCGGTCCGCTTCTTCTCCGTCGGCATCTTCGATCTGACGGATGATCACGTCATAGCTGTAGGTATCGCTGACGGGGATGGTGACGGTGTCGCCCACCCGGTGGTGCAGAAGGGCTTTTCCTAAGGGGGACTCGATGCTGATCAGATTTTTCATGGAGTTTCCGCGGATGCTGGTGACGATCTTGTAGGTCTCGCATTCGTCGTCTTCTTCGATGTAGACCGTGACGCTTTTGTTCAGTCCGACTTCGTCAGAGGAAGAGTGATCCTCCACGATGACCGCATTTTTCAGCATGCGTTCCAGATAGCGGATGCGGCTGTTGTTGGTTCCGTTCTCCCGTCTTGCGGCGTAGTATTCAAAATTCTCGCTCAGATCTCCCTGGGCTCTGGCTTCTCTTACGGCGTCCAGAATCTGGGGGCGGAGAACCAGCTTGCGGTGGTCGATCTCTGCCTGGATTTTTTCCACATCTTTTTGCGTCAGTTTTTCTTTCATGTTCGGTTACCTGGCTTTCTTAAGTCTCGATGCATCATGATTAAAGCAGAATCACGCCGTTTTTCAAAGCGGTTTCCCTGGTGTCGTCGGGCCAGATGGACGCCTGCACTTCGCCGATGTGGGCTTTCCTCAAGAAAAACATACAGATGCGGGACTGACCGATGCCGCCGCCGACGGTGTAGGGGAGCTTCTTGTCAAGGATGGCTTTCTGGAAAGGAAGAGACGCACGCTCTTCACAGCCCGCAAGCTTTAACTGTTCCGCCAGAGAGTCTTCGTCTACCCGGATGCCCATGGAGGACAGCTCCAGCGCATGACCGAGAACCGGATACCAGACGATGATGTCTCCGTTGAGACTCCAGTCGTCGTAGTCCGGAGCTCTGCCGTCATGGGGTTCGCCGTTGCTTAAGCGGCCGCCGATCTGCATCAGGAAAACGGCGCCCTTTTCCCGGACAATTCGGTCTTCCCGCTCCTTGGGAGACAGATCCGGATAGAGGTCCAGAAGCTCCTGGGAGGTGATGAAGAAGATTTCTTTTGGAAGAATTTCCTCTATATAGTCATAGCGGATCGCCATATATTTTTCGGTCTTTTTCAGCGCCTTATAGATCTTACGGACCGTCTCTTTTAAGTAGTCCATGTTCCGGTCCTGCTTTAAGATGATCTTTTCCCAGTCCCACTGGTCTACGTAGATGGAGTGGATATTGTCGGTATCTTCGTCCCTGCGGACGGCGTTCATGTCGGTGTAGAGTCCCTCTCCCACATGAAAGCCGTATTGCTTCAGCGCGTTGCGCTTCCATTTTGCCAGTGAGTGAACGATCTCCACCGGGCGGTCTCCCTGCTCTTTGATTCCAAAAGAGACGGGCCGCTCCACACCGTTTAAGTTGTCATTCAGTCCGGATTCCGGCTTGACGAACAGAGGGGCGGACACCCGGAGCAGATAGAGCTGCTCGGAGAGGGTCTGCTGGAAAAAGTCCTTGACCGTCTTGATGGCAATCTGAGTGTCATAAAGCGACAGATCAGAGTGATAATTCTCTGGTATGTATAGATGTTCCATATGATTTCCTCCAGGTAAATATTTACACCGGTATAGTATAGCACAAAAAGTGTAGCAATGAAAATTAAATTATCCTAAATTTACGTCAAAAAATCGACAAACGAAGGATTTTCGTGTAAAATAGAGGTAGTATACAGAGAGGGAAGACACGGAACTTAAATTATGAAAGTGGCACTTGGACAGTTACAATTATGTTGGGAAGATAAGGAAGCGAATCTTCGGGTGGTGGAGGCGTATCTGGAGCGGCTGTCCGAACTGGGAACGGAGCTTTTCCTGCTTCCGGAGATGAGTTTGACCGGCTTTTCCATGCAGACCGAAAAGACCAAAGAGTCGTCGGGTGAGACGGTGGACCGGGCGCGGCGGCTGGCAGAGAAGTATCAAACGGCCCTGGGAGTGGGCTGGGTCAAAGACTGCGGAGCGCTTTGCGAGAATCATTACTCCATTGTGACGCCGGAAGGAGAACTTCTGGACGCGGTAAAGCTGCATCCTTTCCGGTTTGGCAGAGAGCATGAATATTTTCAGGGAGGAGAACATCTTTCAGTCTGTGAATACAGAGGGTTTCGCATCGGCGTGCAGATCTGCTATGATCTTCGTTTTCCGGAGCCTTTCCAGGCGCTGTCGAAATATGCGGATCTGATTCTGGTGCCCTCCAACTGGCCGGCCTCCAGGCGCAGCCACTTCAAATGTCTTCTGAAGGCCCGCGCCATCGAAAATATGGTGTATCTGGCCGGAATCAACTGCGCCGGGGAGATTGGAGAGCAGTTTTACTCCGGGGATTCCAGGATCTATGCGCCGGATGGGACGAAGCTGAAAAAGGAGATTGTCTGCCTGCCGGGAAGGTGCATCAAGGAGCAGGTACAGGTCTACGAACTGCAAAACGACATACATAAATACAGAGAGTGTTTTCCGGTCCGGAAAGACCGGAGAGAAGCGCTCTATCAAAAATTACAGGAAGAGATACAGGACTATGAAAGAAAAGAATGAATGGATTGCCATGGGAGCTCTGGAGGGGATGGAGCTTTTAAAACAGCTTGCGGGAGGACAGATTGCGGATACGCCGATTCGGATTCATCCTTTTATGACGCTGCTGATGCAGTACCGCTGTGCCATTCGGGAGATCGAGACGAAGCTGAAAGTACTGAATGAAGAGTTTTCCCTGGCCCATGAGCGCAATCCGATTGAGTTGATTGAGAGCCGCGTAAAAGAACCCGCCAGCATTGTGGAGAAGATGAACCGGAAAGGATACGAGTTGTCGGTGGAAAGCATCGAGGAGAACTTAAATGATGTGGCAGGAGTCCGGGTCATCTGTTCTTTTGTGGAGGACATCTATTATCTGGCGTCCATGCTGTCCGCCCAGGATGACCTGGAGGTGGTGATGGTCAAGGATTATATTAAGAATCCGAAAAAAAACGGGTACCGGAGCCTTCATCTGATCATCCGGATTCCGATCTTTCTTTCCAGCGAGAAGAAGTACATGCGGGTGGAGGTGCAGTTTCGGACCATCGCCATGGATTTTTGGGCCAGCCTGGACCACAAGCTGAAGTACAAGAAGAATGTGAAGAACCCGGAGCTGATCGTAAGTGAACTCCGCAAATGCGCGGATATCATCAGCGGAGTGGACGTGCGGATGCAGGAGATCCGGAATATGATCGAGGAAGGGGAGCTGTGATTTTTTTATAGAAATTTTTGACAAGTAACATATGTTACGGTATAATCAGGTAAGAAAGGGTATCTTAATACAGAACGCCCCCTGTAACTGTGAAGGTACTGAACAGTTACCAGGCAATAAAAAATATGGAGGTGCAAAATGAAAAAATATGTATGCGGCCCCTGCGGCTACGAGTATGATCCGGCGGTCGGCGATCCTGACAACGGTATCGCACCGGGAACTGCGTTTGAGGATCTTCCGGAAGATTGGGTATGCCCGATCTGCGGAGTAGGCAAGGAAGATTTCGAAGAGGCGTAAGAAGGGATGGGGAATGTCACAGGACATTCCCATTTTCCGGTTTGCGGGCAAAAGCGGGAATACATATGAAAGACTATCTACAAAGCGCGCTGTTTGGACGGATCTCCCGGGAAGAGGCGACGCGCATGCTTGCCTGTTCCAGGGCGCAGTTCCGGGACTATCCGGCCGGAAGCAGGATTTTCGGGGAAAATGATCATCCGAAGTATCTGTACCTTCTTCTGGAAGGGAAAGTGCAGATCTTCAAGCACCTGCCTTCTGGGAAACGCAATCTTCTGTTCCAGGTGAAGGAGCTGGAGGTGTTCGGAGAGATCTTTGCTTCCACGTCGGAGGAATATTACTGGTACGAGGCGTCCGCTGCAAAGCCTTCCCGGGTGCTGATGCTTCCTTATCATTTTATCTACGGGGTGTGCAGCAACGCCTGTGATCATCACAAGATGGTGATCCGCAATCTTCTGGATATCCAGGCGAAGAACAACTTACAGATGACGAAAAAACTGCATATTATTACCAATACCACCTTAAAGCAGAAGCTGGCTCTGTGGCTGATGGAGGTAAGCGGCGGGAAGCAAAAAGCGGTGATGGATATGAACCGGGAAGAGCTGGCGGATTATCTGGGGGTCACAAGGCCGTCTCTGTCCCGCACCATGATGGAGATGCAGAAAAAGGGAATCATCCGGATCGAGGGAAAGACGGTCTGGATCGATCATATGGAAGAACTAGAAAAAATTATGGAGGATGAATGATGAAAGACGTAACCGTTACCGATTCAATCGTATACGTAGGCTGCGACGACAAGGATATTGATCTGTTCGAGAGCCAGTATCATGTACCTAACGGAGTATCCTACAACTCTTATGTGATCCTGGACGAGAAGATTGCGGTCATGGACACAACGGACCCCAGAGTCACTGAGGAGTGGCTGTCCAATGTGGAAAAGGTCCTTGGCGGAAAAGAGCCGGATTATTTGGTGATCAACCATATGGAGCCGGACCATGCGGGCAATATTCAGAAAATCGCAGAGAAATATCCGAAGATGAAGCTGGTCAGCAACGCGAAAGTATTTACTATGCTGCCCCAGTTCTTTGATTTTGATCTGACAGACCGCACCGTAGTGGTAAAAGAAGGAGATACCCTGTCTCTTGGCGCGCACACCCTGCAGTTTTTCCTGGCGCCCATGGTGCACTGGCCGGAGGCTATGGTGACCTATGAGCAGTCGGAAAAGGTTCTTTTTTCTGCCGACGGTTTCGGCAAATTCGGCGCTCTGGATACAGAGGAAGAGTGGGCGGACGAGGCAAGACGCTACTTCATCAATATCGTAGGCAAATACGGCGCCCAGGTGCAGGCGCTGCTTAAGAAAGCGGCGACCCTGGATATCGCGATCATCTGCCCCTTACACGGGCCGATTCTCAAAGAGAACCTTGGCTATTACATCGGGAAATATCTGACCTGGTCCTCCTATGAGCCGGAGGAAGAGGGTATCGTGGTGGCCTGCGCTTCCATCCATGGAAATACCAGAAGAGCGATGCAGAAATTTGTAGAGATTCTGAAAGAAAAGGGCGCGAAGAATGTGGTATTTTTCGACCTGGCAAGGGACGATATGGCGGAGGCCGTCTCCTGCGCATACCGCTATGACCGTCTGGTGCTGGCGAGCGCAACCTACGACGCCAGTCTGTTCCCCTGCATGGAGGATTTCCTGTATCACTTGAAGATCAAGAATTTCCAGAACCGGAAAGCAGCCATCGTGGAGAACGGAACCTGGGCCCCCATGGCCGGAAAGCATATCAAGGCTTATCTGGAGGGAATGAAGAATATCGAGATCGTGGAGCCGGTGGTGACGATCAAGTCCACCATGAGCGAGAAAAACCTGGAAGAACTGCATGCGCTGGCGGATGCGCTTGTGTAAGTCAAATACCCCGCAAGTAGCGGGGTATTTGACCCTCGCGGCAGTCGCCAAATGCCTGCAAGCAGTCACTTGGCTCGTTGCTCGCGGGAATCAAATATTTAGGATCGAAAAAGCTGCCCGGTACTGGGGCAGCTTTTTTGTGTGCATATACAGCCGGATCAAAAGTCTGATGGCGCAGAGGCAATCTCTTCTGGAGCGGAAACAGGTATGGGTCGATTCCGCGCCTGAGCACGGGCAGGATACGAAGTACATGCGGGATCTGATGGACTCCTACGAGGAGCAGTTGAAAGAAATGGATCAGCAGATTGCTCAGGAGACGGCAAGGCAGAACAGCGAGCAGCTGAAAAAACACAGTCTTCAAAAAAGGAGAAGGAACCGAAAACGAAGCAGGAGATGGAGCAGGAGGAAGAGGAGGAGTGAAGAAAAGAAAGGAGAAATGCAGGCATTTCAAAGGCTGGATGCAGAGATCATCATTGACAGCGATTTCCGAATTCCCTATAATAAAACACAATAAGGAAAGGCGGGGAAGCGAAGATGGCGAGAGTGATCGGGATTGGACATCAGGATTTTGGACAGCTGATATCGAAAGGCATTTTTTATGTTGACAAAACCTCGCTGATCAAAGAGTGGTGGGAGAATAACGATGCAGTGACGCTGATCACCCGGTCCCGGCGTTTTGGCAAGACTTTGAATAGATGGTAGAAGACTGGTTTCTGGAGTCGACGCCGGCGTACAATGAGTTTTTAAAAGCGTTGCTGGAAGGAGATCTGGATGCCATGAACACCTATATGAATCGAGTGTCCCTCGCGACGTTCAGTCAATTTGACACAGGCAGGCAGCCGTCGGAAGCGGAGCCGGAGCGCTTTTATCATGGCTTTGTACTGGGACTCATGGTAGATCTGGCGGATCAGTATAGGAAGCAAAAGGGATCTCTCCGGAGAAGATTCGCCGGTATGGCTTTGCATTTGAGGGGAAACAGGTGCTGATTGGACAACAGTAAGAAAGGCAGGTGCTGCTATGACCTACAGAGACAATGAAATTCTGGTTCTCTACGGAGAAGACTATGAGAAAATGACGCTTCGCCTACTGGAAGAGGCGGATCTGGCGGGGCAGATCGGGGACCGAAAGAAGCGCGTCGGAATCAAGCCCAATCTGGTCTCACCGGTGCCGGCGTCGGACGGGGCGACGACGCATTCGGAAGTGGTGGAAGGGCTTCTTCGCTATCTGACCGAACACGGTTTTCACAATCTGGTCATCATGGAAGGCTCCTGGGTCGGGGCCAGGACGAAAGAGGCCTTTTCGGTCTGCGGATACCGGGAGCTGGCCGAAAAGTACGGTCCCAGGCTTGTGGACGCCCAGAAGGAACGCCCGGTGACCGTGGACTGCAAAGGCATGGAGCTTCACCTGTGCGCCTGCGCGCTGGAAGCAGATTTTATGATCAATGTACCGGTGATGAAAGGGCACTGTCAGACCCACATCACCTGCGCGTTAAAGAATATGAAAGGTCTGCTGCCGAACTCGGAGAAGCGGAGATTCCATACCATGGGGCTTCATAAGCCCATCGGGCATCTGGCGGCAGGTATCCGCCAGGATTTTATCCTGGTGGACAGCATCTGCGGGGATTTAAGCTTTGAAGACGGAGGAAACCCAACGGTGATGAATCGGATCTTTACCGCCAGGGACCCGGTGCTCTGCGACGCCTATGTGTGCCGTCTTCTCGGCTATGAGACCAAAGAGGTGCCCTATATCGGGATCGCGGAGTCTCTGGGAGCGGGAAGCGCGGATCTGTCCCGGGCGGTGATCCGGGAGCTGAACGGATCGTCGGATCAGGCAGAGCTTCCGGACCGGAGAAAGGTCATGCGGCTTTCAGAGGCGGTGGACGAGGTGGACTCCTGCAGCGCCTGCTACGGATACTTGATTCCGGCTCTGGACATGCTGGACAAGGAAGGACTTTTGAAAGATTTTCCGGAAAAAATCTGTATCGGACAGGGCTATAAGGGGAGAACCGGCGTTCTTGGCGTCGGAAACTGCACCAAAGACTTTGCTCACAGCCTGAAAGGCTGTCCGCCCACAGAGACGGAGATCTATACATTTTTAAAAGAATATCGAAGGCAGAGAGAGGACCTGGAGGAATCGCATTGAGACAGTGGGAATACGTGGAGTCAGACAAAAAGGAACGCGCCCTTCTTCTGGGGGTGGACCTGCACGACGGAGAAGATTTTGAGCGCTCCATGGAGGAGTTAGGACAGCTTGTCAAAGCCTGCGGGATGGAGCCGGCGGGACTCCTGACCCAGAATCTGTCAAAGCTTTCTCAGGCGCTTTATATGGGAAAGGGAAAGCTTTTGGAGGCCCGGGAGTATCTGGAGGAAGAAGAGATCGACATCGTAATCTTTGACCGGTCTTTGACGCCCACCCAGCTTCGAAATTTGGACCAGATTTTGGACTGTCCGATTCTGGACCGGACCACGCTGATCCTGGAGATCTTCGCTGTCCGGGCGAAGACCAGGGAGGCGAAGCTTCAGGTGGAGTCCGCCAGGCTCCAGTATATCCTGCCCCGGCTTACGGGGATGCACAAGGCTTTAAGCCGCCAGGGCGGCGGGAGCGGACTTGCCAACAAAGGGGCGGGGGAGAAAAAGCTGGAGCTGGACCGACGCCGCGTCGAGAAACGGATGTCGGAGCTTCGCAGGGAACTTGAGAAGGTGGAGCGGGAGCGAAAGACCCAGAGAAAGAGGCGGCAGGGGAGCAGCATACTGCGGGCTGCCCTGGTGGGCTATACCAACGCGGGAAAATCCACCCTGATGAACGGTATGCTGGATCAGTACACAAGAGACCCCTCAAAAAAGGTGCTGGAAAAAGATATGTTGTTCGCAACCCTGGACACGACGGTGCGGAGAATCCATACCGGTCCCGGAGAAGAATTTCTTCTGTCGGACACCGTAGGGTTTATCCATCAGCTTCCGGTGGGGCTGATCAAAGCCTTTCGCTCTACACTGGAGGAGGCGAAGGAGGCGGATCTTTTGCTCCATGTTCTGGATTACTCGGATGAATCTTACAAAAAGCAGCGCCAGGTGACCGAGGAGACCCTTCGGGACCTGGGAGCGGGAGATATTCCGGTCCTCTATATCTACAATAAGGCAGATCTTCGGATGGACGCGTCCCGGCTTCCGGTGATCCGGGACAACCGGATCTACATGTCCGCAAAGACCGGCGCGGGACTCCCGGAGCTTGTTCATATGATTTTGAAAAAACGGTAGGAGTATAAAAATGGAAATCAAAAAAGCGTCCGGAAGGGAACTTCGCCGGATCAAACGGATGTATCTGGAGGCCTTTCCCAGGGCAGAGCGCAAACCCTTCTGGATCATGAAGCAGAAAGCCGGACAGGGAGTGATGGAGCTTTTGGCGATTCGGGAGAAAGGGCAGCCGGTGGGGCTTGCCTTTACGGTGCGGTACCAGGATCTGGTGCTGCTGGATTACTTTGCCGTCGATCGGAAATGCCGGGGACAGAACTATGGGTCTCGGGCGCTTATGCTTTTAAAAGAACGTTATCAGGACCGGAGATTTCTTTTGGAAATCGAGCTTCCGGACGGGAAAGCGTCCGACCAGGACGAGCGGGTTCGGCGGAAATGCTTCTATTTAAAAAACGGAATGCAGGAAACCGGAATTCAGGTCAGCGTCTTTGGGGTGCCCATGGAGCTTTTGACGGACGGGAAACCGCTGAACTATGAGGAATATCATCGGATTTATAAGGAGGTTATCGGAACATTCTTTGCCCGAAGGGTAATGCAATGATAGAGAATCTGTGGTATGATGAAAGGGAATGGTGATTCATCATGCCCGAGCGGTGCACTTACTGCACATCTTCGGAGAACATGATTCAGGAAAGAGACGAGGAGTTTATGAGCATATGAGACGAAGAAGAAGGAAGATCCTGAAAGTGGGCAACGTGCTGGTAAAAAGCCAGAAGCAGCTGGACGGAATCCGGGAGAGCGGCAGGATCAATACGGCAGTGCTGGACTATGTGGAACAGCATATCCGGGCGGGGATCTCCACAGCCCAGATCGACCGGTGGGTCTACGATCTGACGACAGAGAGAGGAGCGATTCCCGCTCCGCTGAACTTTGAGGGGTTTCCCAAAAGTGTGTGCACGTCCCTGAACAGCGTGGTCTGCCATGGGATTCCCAATGAGAAGACGATTCTGAAGGAGGGAGATATCATCAATGTGGATGTATCCACCGAGTATAAAGGATATTTCTCCGACGCTTCCCGCACCTTCTGCATCGGCGAGGTCAGCCAGGACAAGAAGCGTCTGGTCAAAGTCGCAAAGGAGGCGGTCAGCGTGGGACTGATGGCGGTAAAGCCGTGGAATCCTATAGGAGATATGGGCCACGCGGTGCATATGTTTGTGGAGAGTCAGGGCTATACGGTGGTTGAGGACATCGGAGGTCATGGAGTGGGGTTGGAGTTTCATGAAGATCCCTGGGTCAGCTACGTGGCCCCCAGAGGAAGCGGAGAGTTGATGCTGCCCGGCATGGTCTTCACCATTGAGCCGATGATCAACATAGGATCGCCGGATTTTTATGTGGATGAAAGCAACGGCTGGACGGTCTACACCGAAGACGGGATGCCTTCCGCCCAGTGGGAAGTGACCGTGGCCGTGACCGAATACGGCTATGAACTGATGTCCTGGTAAGGGACAGCAGCGGAACTCTAATACAGCATCGTCAAGATGCGGAACTCTAATAAAGGTGGGAATATGGAATATACGTATCCGGAGTATTTATATGATTTTGAGTGCGAGGCATCCGCCTGCAGCGATACCTGCTGTGTGGGCTGGAATGTCATGATTGATCCGGTATCCATGAAAAAGTACAAGAAATATCCGGGATTTTTCGGCAACCGGCTGAGGAATTCCATAGACTGGGAAAGGGAAGCCTTTGAGCAGTACAACGGACGCTGTGCCTTTCTAAGTGAAGAGAACCTGTGCGACATCTACAAAGAGGCAGGGGAGGATATGCTGTGCAAGACCTGCACCCGCTATCCACGGCACTATGAAGAGTACGAGAACTTGAGGGAGATCTCGCTGTCCCTGTCCTGTCCGGCGGCCGCCCGCATGGTACTGGGTTTTCGGGAAAAGCTGACCTTCCGGAATGAATACCGGGAGACGCCCGAGGAGGAATACGAGCAGTTTGATTTCTTCCTCTTTACAAAGTTAAATGAGATCCGGGATTATTTTTATCAGGTGATCCAGAACCGGGAGCAGCCGGTGGCATACCGTATGGCGCTGCTCTTATCTACCGCCCATGATCTGCAAAAAAGAATCGACCGGGAGCAGCTTCATGAGGTGGACGATCTTCTTAACCGTTATGGAAAACCGGGGTTTCAGAAGACCGCCGGGAAGAAATTCGCGGATTTCCAGAATCAGGGAGTGAAAAAGCGGATACAGCGCTGGAAACTGTGGCAGAAGCTATACCGGCTGGAGGTACTGCGCCCCCGCTGGAGGGAGTATCTGATGGAACAGGAGCATCGGCTGTACGAGGAACTTTCCCAGGAGGCCTACGAAAAGGCATGGGAGGAATTTGAAGCGTCCGGTCAGGACCGGGCGCTGGAGTACGAACAGCTTCTGATGTATTATATATTCAGCGATCTGTGCGGGGCTGTCTATGACGGGGACCTGTTCAGCAAAGTAAAGCTTGCGGTGGTACATACCATGCTGATTCAGGAACTCAACCTGGCGGTCTGGCTGTCCAGAGAGAAGGAATTTTCCCTGGAAGACCAGGTGGAGCTGGTGCACCGCTACAGCCGGGAGACAGAGCACTCCGATCCCAACCGGGAGGCCATGGAGTGTATGGCCGCGGAGGACGAGGCCTTCTGCCTGGAAAAACTGCTCCTGGGAATCCTGGGGTAGTGATAAACCGCATCGGAAGGGAAGATGCGGAACTTCTAATTTAAGAAAGGACAGAATAGCAATGATAAAAATCGGAATTTTAGGATACGGCAATCTGGGACGCGGGGTGGAATGCGCCATCCGCCAGAATCCGGATATGGAGCTTGCGGTCGTTTTCACCAGAAGGGACCCGAAGAATGTGAAGATCCTGACCGGGACGGCCAGGGTGCGCCCGGTAAGTGAGGCGGAGCAGTGGAAGGATCGGATCGACGTGCTGATTCTGTGCGGAGGCAGCGCCACCGATCTGCCTGAGCAGACGCCAAAATACGCAAAACTGTTCCATGTAGTGGACAGCTTTGACACCCATGCCCGGATACCGGAGCATTTTGCGGCGGTGGACGCGTCCGCAAAAGGGGTGGAGAAGACGGCGGTCATCTCCGTGGGCTGGGACCCGGGTATGTTTTCCCTGAACCGTATGTATGCCAACGCGATTCTGCCTGAGGGCGCGGACTACACGTTTTGGGGAAAAGGCGTGAGCCAGGGACATTCGGACGCCATCCGGCGCATCGCGGGCGTCAGGGACGCCAAACAGTACACCATTCCGGTGGAGGCGGCGTTGGAATCCGTCCGCAGGGGAGAGAATCCCAGCCTTACCACCCGCCAGAAGCATACCAGAGAGTGCTTTGTAGTGCTGGAAGAGGGCGCGGACGCGGCAAAGGTGGAGCAGGAGATCAAGACCATGCCCAACTACTTTGCGGATTATGATACGACGGTCCACTTTATCAGCGAGGAAGAGCTGAAAAGAGATCACAGCGGAATTCCCCATGGAGGCTTTGTGCTTCGCAGCGGCGTCACCGGCTGGGAGAAGGAACACCGCCATCTGATCGAGTACCGGCTGCAATTAGACTCCAATCCGGAGTTCACCTCCAGCGTCATCGTGGCTTACGCAAGGGCCGTATACCGGATGGCGTCAGAGGGACAGTACGGCTGCAAGACGGTCTTCGACATACCGCCGGCTTATTTAAGTGCGAAGAGCGGGGAAGAATTAAGAGCGTCCATGCTGTAAGGAGTGTGAGCGATGATGAAGAAAGAAATGACAATAGCGGAAATTCTGGTAAAAATGGTCGAGCATTCCGATGGAAATCTTCATGACATTCAGCATTTTCTGAAAGTTTATGGCTATGCAAAAACGATCGGAGAATGCGAAGGGCTTTCGGAGTATGAACAGAAAGTCCTGGAAACAGCGGCAATCCTTCATGACATCGCCTGCCCTCTCTGCCGGAAAAAATACGGCAGTACCAACGGAAAGTATCAGGAAATGGAAGGGACCGGGCTGACCGAAGCATTTTTGGAGGATTCCGGTTTTTCACAGAAGATGATCCAACGGGTGGTCTTCCTGGTGGGCCATCATCACACCATCGATCAAATCGACGGGCTCGACTATCAGATCCTGCTGGAGGCGGATTACCTGGTCAATGCGGCGGAGTCCGGGTATTCGGTGGAGAACATTCGGAATATGGAAGAGAAGCTGTTCAAAACCCATACCGGCAAAACGCTTCTCAGGTCAATTTATCGATGCGGTGATGAATAATCCTCAACGATCGGTCCTGCTACCGGATGATCAGCCGGTCTCCGCCGCTTTCGGTCTGCGGCGGAGCGACCGGCGTTTCCTCTGCCAGCCAGTCTGTGAAATGTTCCCGGATAACAGCAAAGGGCGCGGGCCCGAAGTCCAGAAGAAACGTGTGGAATTCCTTTGGGATGAACGCATTTCCCAATACTTGTTCTGCGGTTTCCCGCATCTCGGTAATCTCCAGATAACCCACATAGTATTTCATATAGTTGGCCGGGTCCTCGCAGACAGTCTGATGGAGCACGGCAGCAACGGCCGGGCTGTCGATGCCCAGCGTATCATTCAGAAACCGGGACAGATTCTCTACGGTCATGCCTTCGTAGTTGACCTGGTAGTCCACCAGAGCGTAAAGAGCCAGATAGGCGGATTCATTGAGGGCAAGCAGACGGGCCAGCTCCGGTGTGACGCCTTCCTCCCATTGATAGGAAAGATACTGGACGTAAGTGGCCCAGCCCTCCACATAACAGGAAAAGCTTAAAAGGGCGCGCAGGCGGCTGTCGTTCACGGCGTTGAAGTAGTTGCACTGATATAAATGCCCGGGGTAGCCTTCATGGGCCATGACCGTGTAGATGTCCTTCTGCGTCGTGGCGGAAGAACGGTTGATGTAGATAAAGTTTTCATTGAGAGAGTCAATGGGCGGCGTCAGGTAGAAGGCGGGGCTTGAGAACTCTTCCAGCGCTTCCGGCAGCATCCGCACCTCATAAGAACAGGCGGGCAGCGCGGGGAAATCCGCCAGCATCTTTTCTTTCAGGTCAGTAAGCGCTTCCTCCGGGTCCTTGACGGAGGGCTGGAAAGAGGCGAGCGTCCGCACAAGCTCCGGCTTTTCGTATAGAAGGTCGTAGGCGCTTTTCAAGTCGGTCTGCATGCGTTTGACGATGGCGCCCTGAAGGGACTTCGGGCTTTTGTAGGAGGTAAAGGTAGAGGCGTTTAGAAGATATTCGTAATATTTTTTTCCATCGGGCAGAGAAGCGACGCCCACGGGGGTATCCAGATGTCCTTTGAGCTTTGGGAGTTCTTCGCTCAAGAGGGTATAGGCATGGGTAAAATCGTCTTTCAGGATCGCTTCGTTCTCTGCAAGATAAGCGCTTTGCTGTTCTTCCGTGAGGTTCGGCAGTTCGTCAAGGCGGGCCTCGAATGTTTCCGCCATCATGCCGGTCTCCGGAGCGTCCAGGTAGGCTTTTAAGGACGCAAGGATGCCGTCAATGGTCAGGTCCGAGAGGAAAATGCCGGCTTCTGTCTGCGCCTGTACATATTCCAGAAGCTGCTCATAATAATCGTCAATATCTTCGAGCAGCAAAAGGTAGTGGTCCACATCTTCCTGACTGCGGAAGCGGTATTCGGCCAGAATGATGGGGAGCTCCACCTGGATACCGCTGACGGAGGAAAAAGGATAGTCGTAAAGCAGAAAATCTTCCCCTTGCTGTTTGGTTTCCATATATTCCAGGAGAATGTCATAATCTGTCTGGAGGTTCGAGGGAAGTTCTTTTCGCGGGATAGAGCGGAGGATTTCGTATTCTTCCTTTAATTCGGCATAATTTTCACGGATGCTTTCCGGGTTGTACTCGCCCAGGGTGTCGGGAAAATCGGTGATACCGTAAGCCTCTGGGTCGGAGAGCGTGGAGTGCAAAGTCAATCCGGAGCTTGAGACGGATTCATAGAACAGTTGGTCCACAAGCTGTTCAAACCGTTCTTCTGCCGAGAGGACCTCACGGGAGGTTCCCTGGGATGCTTTGCGCGCAGTGTCTTTGGGACTGCAGCCGGTGAAAAAGAAAGAGACGGCAAGAAGAAGGACAAAGGCTTTTTTGAAAGCTGCTTTATTTATGTACATGGTGTGTTTCCTCCGTTGATAGATTTATTATAGTTGATTGCGGGGGAATATGCAAATGGGATTTGAAAACAGGAAATGAGAATTGCATAATTTTTAAAAATCGTGTATATTGGTAATATCAGTAAAATTCCAGAAGAAAGGGAAGAGAAAGATGTTTCAAAGAGGAAAGAAAGTGTTAAGAGATGTCCTGGCATTCGTGCTGATCCTGGCCTGTGTGGCGGGAGTGATGCCGGGAAGTGTCATGGAGACCCGGGCGGCAGGGAGTGCGCCTTATGGGTTGGGTAATCCGTTCTACAGCTATACGACGCTGGATGAGGGCACAGTGACCAGTACGGCGAACGGGAGGCCGAAGGTGCTGGTGTTTTTTGGAGCAAACTGCGGGAACAGTCAAAGTCTCATTCAGGGGATTTGCAAAGGTTCCTATGATTTCTCAGACGTTGATATTGTGGCGGTGGAGATTCAGAATCAAGAAAATGATAAAACGGTAGTACAGTCTTTTAAAAGCAATTATGGAAATGATAAGATTACCTTTGCGTATAACAAGGACGGTAATGCCAGCAGGAGTGCCTGGTCCTATCTCAATGTTGCAGGAACTGATACGACAAGCAGTCAATCGCTGCCTTTTGTGGCATATATTGATAAGAACAATAAGTTCCAATATATGTCAACCGGATATGTGACCGCCCAAACCGTCCGCGATAACATCAACCGTTACTGCTTCGGAAAAGATGTGCAGGAACCGGCAGGCAACACGACCACTCTCCAAGTGAATGTGGAATACCGCCAGGCGGAAGCCCGCAAGATGCTCGGTATGGTCAACGCCTTCCGTACAGGAAGAGACGCCTGGTATCTGCATACGGACAATAAGACCCAAATACAAGTCCCGGGTCTTGGCGCACTGTCCTACGATTATCAGTTAGAGCAGATCGCCATGCAGCGCGCGGCGGAGATTGCCATGAGCTACAGCCATACAAGACCTAATGGCTCAGGTACGGAAAGCGCATTTTATGAGGCTGGCTATTTCTATTCTTTGGGTGAAAACATCGCAGTCGGTACTGGTTCCATGTTGGATACGGCCCAGAAAGCGTTCGTCGCGTGGCGGGAAGATGGAGAAGATTATGCAGGCCAAGGCCACAGACGGAACATGTTGGGAATTGATTTTACCGCCATCGGCATCGGCCATGTGTACTACAACGGGACTCACTACTGGGCCATGGAGCTTGGCGGGAGCACCACCGGCACGGCGGACCCGAAGATTGACGGGAATCGGACCGTGGCGGTGGAGGTGAAAAATGAGGATATCCGGTCCCTGTCCGTGAACGACAAGACGCTCACGGTCCGCCCGGGAGAGTCGATTGCGGCGCCGGCGGTAAATGTCATAGTAGGGTCCCCGGATATGTGGCCTCCAGCAGGTTCGAATGTCTTTAAGAGTTATCCTTCGGGTACCGTGAATCCTTCCTGGAGCGTCGGTAACGCTTCCATTGCAGCCTATGAGAATGGAAGGTTCACCGGAAAGACGAACGGAACCACGACGGCCACCGCAACCGTAGCGGGAAAAAGTGTGAGCGTCACGGTCAAGGTGTCTAACTCCGGCAGTAGCAGTAACGGTAATGGCAGCGGAAGTTCCGCGCCTGTTTTTTCGGATGAGGCGAAGACGATCTCCGTCCGTCAGACAAAGTATAATACGCTGGAGCTAAGCTGGCCGGGAACCCAGGGAGCGAAGTCTTATGAGATTTATTATTCTACTTCCCCGGACGGCGGATTCCGCAGGCTGGCGAATGCCAAGAAGACTACATACAAATTCTCCAAAGCTCAGTGCGGCCAGACCTATTATTTCAAGGTGCGCGTATGTACGAAGACCGGAAAGAGTGAGTTCGGCCCGGTTGCTTCCGGAGAGACCACTCTGGCGGGTACTCCCACGGTTACCGTATCCAAGACCACCTATAACAGCGTCAAGATCAGATGGAGCAAAGTGGCCGGGGCCAAGAAATATGAGATCTACGGCTGCATCAACGGCCAGTGGCGGCTTCTGAAGATTCAGGGAGGTTCCAACTACACCCATAAGGGTCTGTCAACCGGAGATACCTTCGCATACAAAGTCGTTCCGGTGAGAGATCGTTTTAAGGGAGAAGAGTCCAATGAAGTCCAGGCGACCACCGTGCTGGGCAACGTATCCCGGCTGAAAGTAAGGGCAGCCGGAGAGGACCGTATGAAAGTATCCTTCCGAAAAGTTCCGGGCGTGGACTGCTACGTGATCTTAAGAGCGGACAGTCCGAACGGAGAATATACGGAGGTTGCACGGGTCAAAAAGACTTCCTATGTAGATACGGGATTACAGCCCGCGACCACCTATTTCTACAAAGTCTATGCGATTGCAGGATCTCATGAGACAAACACAGAAGGCCCGGTGGGGCAGACCACCAAGATGCCGAAAGTCAGATAAAAGGATGTAACAAGAAAAACAGCGTGATCCAAAAGCCAGGTCACGCTGTTTTTGCCATAAAAATCATCAGGCTGTAAAAATGCCGGGATCTGCTATAATATAGACAGCCTGGCATTGCAGACACGACAAACGCATGAGTAAATAAAATGTGAACAAACTGCTCCATTATCCGTTA
>CAJUDY010000021.1 GCA_910584945.1 uncultured Lachnospiraceae bacterium
GCTGTCTGCTTGATCCATCCTGCATTTGCGATATTATTGAAAATTGATTTCCGTGAAAAAAGACAGGCATCCGCTCTTTTTGATGCCTGTCTCACATAATCTATCCCACCGCAAATGTCATCTCCGCCGACGCCGCGACTTTTCCGTCCACGGTCGCCACGGCTTTTCCGACGCCGATAGGGCCTTTTTGTTTGATAATTTCCAGCTCCAGGTTCAGCACATCCCCGGGAACGACCTTTTTCTTGAACTTCGCCTTGTCAATACCGCCAAAATACACGGTCTTTCCCCTGTTCTCCGGCTGGCTTAAGATCGCCACCGCTCCCACCTGTGCCAACGCTTCCAGGATCAGCACGCCCGGCATCACCGGCTCCTTGGGAAAATGTCCGTTAAAAAATGGTTCATTGTAAGTGACGCATTTCTTGCCCACGGCCCGCTTCCCCGGCTCCAGTTCCTCGATCCGGTCAATCAAAAGGAACGGCTGCCGGTGAGGAATGATCTCCATAATTTCTTTGATATCCATTACCATATTCTTCACTCCTCGTACTTCTTGATCAGAATGCTGGCATTATGCCCCCCGAATCCCAGGGAGTTGGACAGCGCATAGGTCAGATCCATGGAGACACCGGTCCCCTGAACATAATCCAGGTCCATTTCCTCATCCGGATTCTGAAGGCCTCTGGTCACATGGACAAAGCCTTCCTCCAGCTCTTTGACGCAGGTGATGAATTCTACGGCGCCGGCCGCCCCCAGAAGATGGCCGATCATGGACTTGGTGGAATTGATCTTCATCTCCTTTGCGTGGTTTCCAAACGCCAGCTTGATAGCCCGGGTCTCGAACAGGTCATTGTGATGGGTCGAGGTTCCATGGGCATTGATATACCGGATATCCTCCATCGCCGCGCCGGATTCTTCCACTGCCCATCTCATGGCAGTCGCCGCGCCCATGCCGTCCTCCGACGGGGAGGTGATGTGATAAGCGTCGCTGGTGGCGCCATAGCCCACGACCTCGGCCAGAATTCTGGCTCCACGTTTTTTCGCATGCTCCAGTTCCTCCAGGACAACGACTCCCGCGCCTTCGCCCATGACA
This sequence comes from uncultured Lachnospiraceae bacterium, assembly GCA_910584945.1. Taxonomy (GTDB): domain Bacteria; phylum Bacillota; class Clostridia; order Lachnospirales; family Lachnospiraceae; genus Hominiventricola. Next base: position 1,088 of record CAJUDY010000021.1, read on the forward strand.
AAACCGTCCCGGTCCTTATCAAATGGAATGGAACAGCGGTCCGGATTCTCACTGCCGGAAAGGGCCGTCAGCGCCGCGAATCCCGCCACGCCGGTGGGGCAGATACAACTCTCCGTGCCGCCGGCCAGCATCACTTCCGCGTCTCCCGCCTGGATGCTTCGGTAAGCTTCTCCGATAGAATGTGTTCCGGTAGCGCAGGCCGTCACCACGTTCAGGCTTTTGCCCTTCAGTCCGTAAGCGATGGATACATTCCCCGCCGCCATATTGGAGATCATTAAGGGCACCATCAGCGGGTTCACCCGGTTCGGTCCTTTCTGGGTCAGCTTCGTATACTCCCGCTCCACCACTTCCAGGCTGCCGATGCCGGAACCGATGGAACACCCCACCCGGTAGGCGTCTTCACTCTCCATACAGAGTCCGGATTGTTCCATGGCCTCTTTCGCCGCCGCCACCGCATACTGGGAGAAGGGCTCCATCCGCTTGGCCGCCTTAAAATCCATGAATTCTTTGGCGGAAAATCCCTTAACCTCCGCCGCCACATGGGCTTTGTAGCCGGAAGCGTCGAACTTGGAGATCACACCGAATCCGTGATTGCCTGCCTTGATATTTTCAAAAAATGTTTGCACATTCAGTCCTAAGGGAGTGATCGCTCCCATTCCAGTCACAACTACTCTTCTCATTAGATCGCCATACCTCCGTCTACACTGATGATCTGTCCTGTGATATAAGCCGCTTTTTCCGATGCCAGATACGCCACCATATGGGCGATCTCCTCCGGCTTTCCGAACCGTCCCAGAGGAATCTGCGCCGTGGCCGCCTCCTTGACGCCCTGGGGCAGCACCTGGGTCATATCCGTATCCACAAAGCCCGGTGCCACCGCGTTGACGGTAATCCCCCGACTGGCCAGCTCTCTTGCCATGGTCTTCGTCAGACCGATGATACCGGCCTTGGACGCCGCATAGTTCGCCTGGCCTGCATTTCCCAGGATGCCGGAGACGGACGCGATATTGATGATGCGTCCCGCCCGCTGCTTTAACATCTGGCGGCTTGCCGCCTTGATGGTGTTGAAGCATCCTTTCAGATTGGCGCCGATGACCAGGTCAAAATCCTCCTCGGACATCTTCATGATCAGGTTATCCCTGGTGATTCCCGCATTATTGACCAATATATCCAGCCTGCCGTATTCGGCGATCACTTCTTTTACCATTGCAAGCACCGCCTGCGTATCCGCCACATTACACGGATAGACACGTCCGTCTGCTCCCAGAGCCTGAATCTCTTTCAGCGTCTCTTCCGCGCGCTCTTTGGAACCATTGTAATTGACGATCACCGTCGCCCCTTCTTTTGCCAGCTCCAGAGCAATGGCGCGGCCAATCCCCTTTGCCGCCCCGGTGACCAGAGCAATCTTTCCTTCCAGCATCACAGTTCTCCTCCCTTCCATGCAGACAGGACCTTTTCATAGTCCGCCATGTTTTCGATGTTCCTCATCTTTACATTCCGGCTGATCTTCCTCATAAAGCCGGACAGCGTCTTCCCCGGACCCATCTCGATAAAAGTGTCCACGCCGTCTTCGATCATGCGCTCCACCGACTGCTGCCAGCGCACGCTGGAACATACCTGGCGGCAAAGCAGCTCTTTCACTCCCTCCGAGGAAGTGACGTAATCCGCCGTCACATTGGTGATATAAGGCGTATCAAAAGCAGCAAGCTCCACATCTGCCAGAACTTTGGAAAGCTTCTCTCCTGCTTCTTTGAGCATGGGGGAGTGGAAAGGCCCGCTGACATTCAGTCGGACGGTCCGCTTCGCCCCAGCCGCTTTCAGCGCCTCGCAGGCTGCGTCCACCGCTGCTTCCTGACCGGTGATCACGATCTGCCCAGGACAGTTGTAGTTGGCAATAGACACGATACCCTCGGTCTTTTCACAAATCTCTTCGATCTTCGCCGCATCCATGGCCAGCACCGCCGCCATGGCGCCCCCTGCAGGCACGGCCTCCTGCATCAGAATTCCTCTCTGGCGCACCACCTTGAAGGCATCCCGAAGGCTCATGACCTTTGACGCCACCAGGGCGCCGTACTCTCCGAGACTTAAACCCCCATGGACCGAAGCGGTAATCCCGCTCTTCTCCACCGCCCGGAGCACCGCCATCTCTGCCGTCAGCATACAGATCTGGGTGTATTCGGTCTGATTGATCTTCTCATTTTCTTCAAAACAAAGCTTCGCGATATCCAGTCCGGAAACCTCCGAAGCCACTTCGAATACCTCCCGGCATTCGGGATACGCCTCATAAAAATCCTTTCCCATGCCCACATACTGCGCACCCTGGCCCGGGAATACGAATGCAATCTTGCTCATCTGCCTGTTCTCCTGTCTTTATTATGCTTTGATGATCAAAGCTTTATCTGAAAACAGAGGCTGCCATGCGATCCTACACAGCAGCCCCGCCTCTTCTATCTTAACTTTAACAAGGTCTCCGCCTGCTCCATGATCTCGTCGATGATCTCCTGACAGCTCTGCCGCCGGTTCACCATCCCCGCGATCTGTCCCGCCAGAACGGAGCCGTGATCCGTATCGCCTTCCACCACTGCTTTGCGGAGGCCTCCCAGAGTCAGCTTCTCCAGTTCTTCAAAGGACGCCCCCTCCGCTTCCAGCTTTAAGTACTCTCTCGTCATCTTGTTACGGAGCCCCCGCACCGGATGCCCATGGCTTCTTCCGGTTACCTCGGAGTCGATATCCTTGGCTTTTAAGATGCGCTCCTTATATTTTTCGTGGATCACGCACTCATCGGACACACAGAATCTGGTTCCCATCTGAACCGCCTCCGCGCCCAGCATCATCGCCGCCGCAAAACCTCTTCCATCCGCAATTCCGCCGGCCGCGATCACCGGAATCGACACGGCGTCCACCACCTGAGGAACCAGCGTCATGGTCGTCGCCTGCCCGATATGGCCGCCGGACTCGGTTCCTTCCGCAACCACCGCGTCTGCCCCGCAGCGTTCCATCCGCTTCGCAAGAGCTACGGACGCCACCACCGGGATGACCTTGATATTCGCTTCTTTCCACTGGGCCATATATTTCTCCGGGTTTCCGGCTCCTGTCGTCACAGCAGCCACCCCTTCTTCCACCACCACCCGGGCGATGTCATCCGCAAAGGGACTGAGCAGCATAATGTTGACGCCAAAGGGCCGGTCCGTCAGCTCCTTTGCCTCACGGATGTAGTTCCGTACCACCTCCGCCGGCGCATTCGCCGCTCCGATCAGTCCGAAACCCCCGGCGTTCGATACCGCTGCCGCCAGATGGGACTCTGCCACCCAGGCCATGCCCCCCTGGATGATCGGCTTTTCTACTCCCAACAGTTCCGTCACTCTTGTCTTCATAACCGATACCTGCTTTCCTTTTCTTCCTACTCTTCGATTCCTTTGGCTTTCAGATAGTCCGCAACCGCGCCTACGGTCGTCAGCTTCTCTAGCTCGTCAGAAGGAATCTCGATCTCGTACTCATCCTCCAGATTGGTTACCAGCTCGAACAGATCCAGAGAATCCGCTCCCAGGTCATCCTTGAAAGAAGTCTCCGCCGTAAGATCCGACGCTTCCACATTCAGCTGTTCTGCTACCATCTCTTTGATTTTTTCCAACATTGTATGATTCTCCTTTTTTATTTCCTGATTTTTCATAATTACTTTGATACTCAAAGTATATAGTCACAATTTGGTTTTGTCAACCTCTTTTTTTCATTCTACCATATCATCACGCAGGCTCCCCAGGTAAGCCCCGCTCCGAATCCGGAGAGCACCAGATGGTCGCCGGGATGCAGTCTTCCCTGCTCCTTCATCTGCGCCAGCAGGATCGGAAGGCTGGCGGACGAAGTATTGGCACACTGATCGATATTCATGGGAAACTTTTCTTCCGGCTGCTTTAAGCGCTTTGCCACCGACTGGATAATCCGCTGATTCGCCTGGTGCAGAAGATAACAGTCGACCGCATCCGCCGACAGACCCGCCTCTGTAAGCACCTGCTCAATACAGGCGGGAACCGTCTTCACAGCAAACTTAAAAACCTCCTGCCCTTCCATCTGAAGATATCCGGATTCCTTCCCATCCTCATGCAGCGGATTCCGGTTGGGCCGGCCCATGCAGAAGAGCACGTCCCACTTGCTACCGTTGCTCCCCACCGACTGGGCGATTATGCCTCCTTCGGAAGCCGCCGTAAGCACTGCCGCGCCGGCGCCGTCTCCGAAGAGAATGCAGGTACCCCGGTCCGTCCAGTCCACCAGCTTCGACAACGTCTCCGCCCCGATCAGAAGAACATTGCGGTAAATCCCGCTCTTGATAAACGCATCCGCAATATGCAGTCCATACAGGAAACCGGCGCAGGCCGCGCTCACATCAAAAGCCACCGCATTTACCGCCCCCAGCTCCGCCTGTACCCGGCAGGCCGTACTGGGCGTGTCCGTATCCGGCGTAATCGTCGCCACCATCAGAAGGTCCAGTTCTTCCGCCTGAAGTCCCGCATCCGCCAAAGCCTTCCTGGCCGCGCCTGCCGCAAGAGACGTCGTGGTTTCTTCCTTCGCCAGATGTCTCTTCACAATCCCCGTCCGCTCCCGTATCCACTCGTCACTGGTCTCTACAAGCGTAGCCAGATAATGATTATCTGCCTCGTAAGCCGGCAGCTGCCAGCCCGTCCCTATCACCTTCGCATTCATATCTTATCCTCATCTAATTATTTTGATATTCAAACTATTTTTCTAAAGTATAGCCAAACATTTCTCTTTTGTCAACCCCTCTAAAATAAAATTGACGAGATCACGTTTCCTCGAAAACCCGGACGGCTCCGGAAGGAGCCTGATTACGATCACCAAAAAATCTTATAATTTATATGCCACTATCCGTCCCATCGAGTAAACAATCCTCTGACGAGTCTCATCCCCACGATTGCACCACCGTCAGCCGAAGGGGGCGGGTGATTCCCCACTGGGTCCTTTCAAGGGGCGTTGCCCCGGGGCCCGGCGGGGAACCACCCGCCTCCTTCGGCGTCCGGACTGCCATCAGCGTCCGGATTTTCACATCTAGTTCAAATACTGCAGCGGATTCACCTGCGCCCCATTGATCAATATCTCAAAGTGCACATGGGGCCCCGTACTCCTCCCCGTATTGCCGCTCAGCGCAATCCGCTCATTCTGCTCTACCTTCTGTCCCGTCGATACCAGAATCTTGCTCAGATGCGCATACCTGGTCTGCCTTCCGTCCGGATGCCGCAGCGTAATACAATATCCATATCCATTGGACCAGCCCGCGCTGACCACCGTTCCACCGCAGGACGCACGGACCGCGGTTCCCACCGGCGTCGCCCAGTCGATGCCCTTGTGCATCCGTCCCCAGCGCCACTTAAAGCCTGAAGTCAGCGTTCCGCCTGTAATGGGCTTGATATACGTCGGCGGCGTCTGGGTCCCTTTCTCGATGATCTCCGGTACCGGCTCGACGATCACATTCTCCGCGATCATCTCCCGGCCGGTCTCCGTCTGGTTCTTGGAAGTGGTCAGCACCGTCACCTCGTGATGTCCCGCCGACGGTTCCTGGCGCACCACCCGCTCCGTGGTATACCAGCTGTCATTGTCTATGTATTGCGTCTCTGCAAAATAATCCTCTTCATAGGTAGACTGTACCGTAGAAGAAATGGACAACTCCGGTTCCGGCACACTGATGACGATCTCATCCCCGATCTGCAGGGTCGTATCTCTGCTAAGCCCCGGGTTCAGCGCCAGCACCTCGTCCACATAATATCCTCTGCTGTTGGCAATCACGGACAGGGTATCCCCTGGCTGCACCTCATAGGTCTGATTCTTCTCCTTTTCCTTGGTCACCTGATCAATGGCCTCGGAAAGCTCCGTCAGCTGTTCCTCGTTGATATAGGCTTCCGCGATCTCCACTTTCTCAAAAAAGTCCAGCGCTTTGAGTCCGTCCCCCTCCGGGATCTCCCCCTTGGGCGTCACCTGTATGGTAAATGCGTTCAATTCCCGGCTGGTATCCGAGATCACTTCCACCTGGAACATTCCGTCCGGATCATAGGGCGAAAGAGCCGCCAAAAGCAACGCTTTCACCTCGTCCATATTTCTTAAGTTCACCGTGAACTCATTGACCTTCACCAGATAATATTTCTGCTTTGCGGTTTTGACCTTCTCCTTTAGAAGTCCATAGATCAGATTTTCCAGTTCCGTGGATTCCAGCGTACTCCCCACCAGCTTTTCCACCTGCTGAAAGTCGCAGGCTACGTTGGCCAGCACCAGCCCGCTGGTCTCTCTGGACACCTGGGCTCTGGCGTCCAGAAACGCCTGGTCCACCACCGACGGGTCTGCCACCGCGCCGATCACTTCCCCGTCCAGAAGCACCTCGCAATAGGTGGTCTCCAGTCCGTAGGTATCTCCCAAAATAGGTGCCGCGCACAGCAGAGCCGCGCAGCAGCCCATCGCCCACATGGCGTATTTCAACTTAAAATATTTTCCAAACAGTCTCTTCCTTCGCATGAAATTCTTTCAATTCCTTATCTCTTTTTCTTTCGGGCTTTTTTATTCCCCGGCTTTCTGACAGAATACCCAAAGCTTCCGATCTTCTTCCCAAGCTCAAAGTATTCCCCATGGGAATAAGTGATAAGCCCCGCCTGATTCAGTTCAAATTTTCCGTTCTCATTCATATACCGGTCGTCAACCGTGACGCTTTTTACCTCTGCCAGAAAGAGATCATGGCTGCCAAGGACCTCCCTCTTTGTCACGCGGCACTCGATGTTCACCGGACTCTCCAGAATCCCCGGCACCCCGACGACCTTCGACGGCAGCACGGTCAGGTGCATCTCCTGATACTTGTCCACATCCCTTCCGGAACGGACCCCGCAGTAATCCAGCGCCCGCGCAAGCTCCTTAGTCGCCAGATTGATGACAAATTCCCCGGTCTCTTTCAAAATCTCATAGGAATAACGTTCCCTTCGGACCGAGATGGACACCATGGCCGGAGAAGAACAGACGGTCCCTGCCCAGGCCACCGTAATAATATTCGGCTTCTCTCCGGGCCTCTGACAACTCACCATCACCGCCGGCAGCGGATAGAGCATATTGCCCGGCCTGAAATACTGCTTCCCCATAACCGTCCTCCTTCTTGCCGCAATCCTGTACATATAAAACGGAAAAAGCAGCCGCCCGCTTAACAAGACTTCTGCTTTTTCCATTTTACGCATATTCCATCCATTTGACAAGAAAAAAATCAAGAAATACACAGGATTTTCAAACTTTTTTATGACGCATAATCCCTCAGTATATGCTCCAGGGCGGCCCCGCTGCTGGTGTGGCACCGCACCACCTCGATCTTCTTACGCTTTGCCTCGTCCACCGCCGTCTTTACCATCTTATGGGATACAGTGTTGGTAAAGAGAATAAACAGGTCCGGCGACCCCATCTGTTTGTTCATACTTGCCGACATCTGTGTGAACACCTTGGCCTTACATTTATAATTTTTGCAAATCTTGATATATTGACAGACCATCCGGTCATGTCCCCCCACAATCACCACACTCACAATCCACGCCTCCTTTAGTTAGTTTATACTAATTAGTTTACACTAACTAATAATAACAGAAACCGAGAAGAAAAGCAACCGCGCTGTTGAGAAATACTCGCAACAACACGGCTGTCCGGTCATGATTCGGCCCAATATCTCTTTACATAGGCGGCGAAAGCCTCCGCTTCCATGGATAACCCGTCCCGGGTCCGCCGGATATAGCCGAACGCAACCGTCTCTTTTATCCCTTTGATCGGGATTCCCCGAAGCCTGCCGCCTGTATTATCCGCCGACAGTCCGCAGCTGATGCTGCAAAAGGAGGTATGAAGGAGCAGCTGCACGAGCAATTCCCGGCTGTCGGTCATCAGCACCTGTCTCAGGCTTCGGTAGTTCCGGTAGTCCTCCGCTCCCTGGACGAGAGGGATACTGAGCGAGTCCTTTTCATCCTTCATCTGCACATATCGGAGCTCTCTCAGATCTTTGTTCGTCGCAAATTCCGCCTGATACAGGGGACTTTTCGGACCGACAAACAAAAGAGGGCGTACTTCTCCCAACTTCACAAATTCCAGATGCCGATATTCCAGCATCTGCTTAAATGCCGTCATCTGTCTGGCGTCCACATGAACAAATCCCATCTCCGCCGTATGCCGATGGATGCGCTGACAGATTTCTTCCATGCCGCCCTGCAGATAGTGTGCCGGGATGGAACACCGAAGCTCCTCCGTATAAAAACGGCGGAACAGTTCTTCCAGCTGACGGCTGGAACTGGCGGCAATGGACAGCGTGCGGGACAAGTGGTCCTCGCGGATATTCTGAATTTTTCCGGAATCCACAAGAATCCGGCAGGCATACTCATAAACCTTCTTTCCGGCCTCTGTCACTTCCACGCCTCTGGATTTGCGGATCAGCAGTTTCACCTGAAGCTCCGCCTCCAGAGATTTCAGCGACTTACTGATATGAGGCTGTGAAGTGTAGAGGGTTTCCGCCGCTTTTTTCAAGCTTCCGCAGTCCACACTGACCACAAAATACTGTAACTGTTTTAAATCCATCCTCCATCACCTTTTCCGTGCCTCCAGTCCATACGCCGCCAGCGAATCCCCCGCCTTCACGGAAAGACCCGCCGTGTAGTAGAATACGACGCCGTCGCCTTCTGCATAATACTCCCGGAGTACATTGCCAAACAGATCTTCCAGACGCCCGAGCAGCTGGCCTTCTGTGAGTCTGTCTCCTTCCTTTACCGCCGGATACCAAAGCCCTGCGCTCTCACTCTCCAGATATACCATCTGTTCATAGACCTTCGGCTCATATCCCACCTCCGGCTCCCCGGATTCATACATGCCAAGATGCCGAAGCAGCAGATAGAGATTCCTCTTATGTCCGGCGGCCCATACTTCCTGGTACCATCCTCCATACCCCCGTTCCAGAAGCAGCCCCGGCAGGTCATGGTAATTGGCCGCATAGCTGTACTCCCCCGACGCGGCGCCGGAAGCGATCAGATACGGCACGTCCAGCGCTTTTGCCGCGGCCAGGGATACCTCCCGCACTTTTTCGGCTTTGGGATAGAACAGGCAGGGGGTCAGCACTTCATTCACGCTTCCTCCGTGCAGGTCCAGAAGAAAATCCGCTTTCGGAAATATTTCCTTTACAAACCAGTCCGCCAACTTTTCTCCTGTGGTTCCGTCCGGCCGTCCTGGAAACCCGCTGTTCAAGTTAAAATCATCCTCCGGCAGAGTCCTCCAGTGCTGCTGCCAGAAGCCGCTCACATTCACGCAGTGCATCAGCAACAGATTCCCTCTAAGCTTCCCGGGGGCGATCTCTTTGGACGCCCGGATGACGGCGGGCGTCCCGTTATATTCCCCCGCATGAATCTGCGCGGTTACGACCAGTGTCTTTCCCGGTTCCTGTCCGCAGATCAGCGTCGCCGGGATCTCATAATCCTCCATATTGGGGTGTAATATCACCTGCCGTTTTTCACCAGGCTTTAATTCCTGCCCACAGATCATCCACATGCTCTTTCTCCTTTGTCTCATTCCCGCTCTATTTTCTGTACAGAATCCGTATAGAATTCAGAAGGCACAGCACCGACACGCCGGTGTCCGCGAATACCGCCACCCACATATTGGCGAATCCGAACAGGCCCGCGATCATGACGACGGCCTTGACCGCCAGCGCAAAATACACGTTCTGCCAGGATATCCTCGACGTTGCCCGGGCGATATCGATCGCCTGGGGAATTGCAGACATCTCGGAGGTCATAAACACCACATCCGCCGCCTCAATGGCCGCGTCGGCTCCGCTTCCCATGGCCGCGCCCACATCCGCCCCCGCGAGAACCGGTGCGTCGTTGATACCGTCTCCCACGAACATGACGCTTCCATGCCTTGCGCGGATCTTCTGAAGCTCCTTGAACTTGTCTTCCGGAAGCAGCTTTGCATGGACCTCGTCAATCCCTGCCTCCGCCGCCACTGCTTTTGCGCTTTCCTCCGCGTCGCCGGTCAGCATGGCAGTCACAATCCCGTATTTTTTCGTCTTTGCAATCGCAGCCGCCGCATCCGGCTTGATGGTATCCGAGATCACAATATGGCCCGCAAATCTTCCATTCAATGCCGTCAGAACTTCCGTGCCAAACGATTCCTTCTGATAACCGGACAGCTCTACCCCGTTCGCGTCCATCAGCTTGCGGTTGCCGCAGAGAACGATGCCTTTGCCAATCTCGGCGCGGATGCCGTGACCGGCGATCTCTTCCACCTTCGACGGACGCTCGATCTCAAGCCCTTTCTCCTTCGCTACCTCCACGATGCTGCTGCCGATAGGGTGCGTGGAAGACAGCTCACAGCCGGCGCTGATCGTCAGCAGTTCCTCCGGTGTCATACTCTGGTCCGCACAGATGGCGTTCTGTACTACAAAATTCCCCTTCGTGATTGTCCCGGTCTTGTCCATGACCACCGCCTTCACATTTTTCAGAGACTCGATGGCCACTCCGCCTTTGAAGAGAATGTTCTTCCTGGAAGCGGCGCCGATCCCCGAGAAAAATGCCAGCGGCACGGACAAAACCAGCGCACATGGACAGCTGATGACCAGGAAGGTCAGTGCCGTCAGAACTGAGGCGGTGCCGGTTGTCCCGTATACGACTCCGACAGTCCCAGTATATCCCTCATCCACGAAGAAATGCCAGTTCGGCAGCGCGAACGGCAGCACAACCGCCACCAGAACCGCAAAAAGAACGACAAAGGGCGTGTACACCCGCGCAAACCTTGTGATAAATTTGTCAATATTGGGTTTGCTGGCCGCCGCATTCTCCACGGAATCCAGAATACGGGTCACCATGGATTCTTCCAGCACCTTCTCCACTCGGATCTTGATCTGCCCGGATGTGTTCACACAGCCGGAGCTTACCAGATCGCCGACCCCTGCCTTTACCGGCACCGGCTCTCCAGTGATGGCGGAAGTGTCCAGCCTGGTCTCCCCGTCAATCACCACGCCGTCCAGCGGTACCCGGTCGCCCGGGCGGACCAACACGATATCGCCCACGACTGCTTCCTCCGCATCCATCATGCGCACTTCGTCCCCCACCACCAGATGAACCATCTCCGGCCGCAGATCTACCGCATCCATGATCTGCGAGCGGCTCTGCTCCGTGGCCCGGTCCTCAAAATATTCTCCGATCCGGTAGAACAGCATCACGCCCACCGCCTCCGGGAATTCCCGAATCGCAAAAGCCCCCAGAGTGGCGATGCACATCAGAAAATTTTCGTCGAACACCTGCCCTTTCTTCATATTCCTGCCGGCAGTCATCAAAACCTTGCCTCCAAGAATCAGATAAGAAAGGATGAACAGCGGAAGCAGCCTCAGATCCGACTCTTCCAGCCCGCCGATATGAATCGCGGCAAAACCGATCAAAAACAATACCGCGCCCGACAGAATCGACACCAGAGGTCTGTATTTCTCCGGAATTTTCGACTCCTTCTCCTCTTTTTTCGCTTCCTTCCTGATCTCCTCCCTGGGAACGACCGTGATACCGTCCTCCATGGCATCGATGGCTTTCTGAATAGCAGGAATCAATACGTCCGGCCGACCGGCGGAAAGCCGCATCTGCTTGTTGGCGTAGGTGATGGAGACGTCGTCCACCCCGTCCATCTCCTTTAGCTTTCGCTCAATCTTTGCCGCGCAGTTCGGACAATCCAGTCCCTCCAGCACATACACCTTCGTCCTGGAAATCGTCGTGTTTGCTTTCCGGTTCCTCGGAACCAGCGTGATCCCATCCTCAATGGAATCGATAACCGCCTGCATCTTCTCCATCAATCCCGTATGATCCGCCGCCGACACCCTCAGCTGCTTCGTGGCATACGCCACCGACGCGTACTCCACCTCCGGCATCTGCCGGATCTTCGCCTCCACCTTCGCCGCACAGTTAGCGCAGTCCAGGCCCTCCATGATGTAGACCCGCTTCTCCATCTTCTCATCTGGCATCACACAAGTACACTTCGCCAGCGACTCCCCGCACACATCACAGTACTCCACATGGGGATTGCAGACCTCACAGTCACAGTCCTCCGGATGACCTGCCGTATGACGATGCTCCGTCACAAAATGCGTATGCGACCTGGTCGCCTCCTCCCGCGGCCCGTGATCATGGTCATGCCCGCACCCGCAGCCGCCGCCATGGTCATGATGCTTATGTTCATGCCCTTCATCATGATGATGCTCATGCTCATCATGATGATGCTCATGTCCTTCATGATGATGCTCATGTCCTTCATGATGATGCTCATGTCCTTCATGATGATGTTCATGTCCTTCATGATGATGTTCATATTCACGCATAACAATCTCCTCCTCTTCTGTCTTCCATCCTCAGCGCTGTTACCGTCACTGTTCCATCGGGCCTTCGCACTCAGCCCGCGGAGGGCGTCCGGGTTGATATCCGCGCCCGCCTTTCATCCCCGTAGCAGCACCCTAGGGTTCTTCTCTCCGCGCCTCCGCCTCTTCATACGTCCACGCCTCCGCAAGGCCTTTCAGCTTCTCAAAATCCGCCCCTTCGTCATACACCTTCATCACCGACCCCAGATCCTCATAATTATAAGCATTCACATAAATCCCCGTCGCCAGCGCAAACTGCTCATTATACTCCTGCTCACTTTTCGAAATCCAGTACCCCTGGGTCATTAGGAACGCCCTGCCGTCCTCCCGGAACTCCTCCGCATGTCCGCTGACCGCGTTGTACATCCCCGCAAAGGAAGGCCCAATCGTAGAACTGTATTTGCCCGCCACATAACAGAGCGTTCCGTCTGCGAACAAATCCTTATTCGTCATACTGTAGCAGTCGATCACACCCTGCCTAGTCCCCTCCTTTCGGAATGCGTCCACCATACTGTACATGCTGAACATGGAAAGCGCATAATCATACTTCCCGCTCTCCAACTCCTCCCGGGCTTTCGGTTCCACATCTTCCCGGGTCGTATATCCTGGAAAGACCGTCAGACGGACGTTTCCCATCGTTAATCTGACCGGTTCCTCCGTCACGGCCAGTTCTTCCGTACTTTGTCCCAGATCACCGAAGCGCTCCGCGAAGACATCAAGCGCCCCCACAGAACGGAGACGATGCATCTCGTTTCCGATCGAAGCTCCGCCGGTAAACAGGATATAAGAATCCCCCTTCATCTCATCAAGAAAATATTCTGCCATCTGAAAGCCGGCCTCATACTCGATCTCACTGCCAGGACCCACCACGCCGAGGAAATACGGATTGTCCGCCACCGCCTCATACTGCTCCTTTGAAGCTGTACCAGAAGCCAGCATATAATAGACGCCCTGACTCTCACAGTAAGCTACTTCTTTCTCCAGATCGTAGGTGATGAAGGACATGATCCCGTCCGCGCCTTCGGCGCAGACGTCCTTAAGAAACTTCATCTCGTCCTCCAGGCTCCGGATGGCGTAGGAGTAACGGAAATCCACCTCCGGAAAGCATTCCTTGATATATCCAGTCAGGTAATCGCGAAATGCACCCACCTCATCATCCGTCACGTCATAGACCGCAACCCCGATCTTATACAGGTCTTTTTCCGCTCCCGCCCGGGCCGTTTCTTCCTCCTGATTGCCTGTTTTGGACGCAGAACCCCCGCAGCCGCCCATGCAGAGCGCAACCGCCACCGCTGCCAGTATCAGTATGAACTTTTTCACGGTTTTTCTTCCTCCTTCCCAAACATATGGCATGCCACCTCATGTCCCGGTTTCCATTCTTTCAGAACCGGACGGGTCTGCCTGCACACATCCATGCAGTGCCCGCAGCGGGTCTGGAACGGGCATCCGGGCGGTACGTCCAGGGGACTTGGAATCTCACTGTCGATGCTCTTAATCTTCTTTGTAAAGTCCATCTTTGTATCAAACACCGCGCCAAGCAACGCCCGTGTATAGGGATGCCGCGCCTGCTCCACATCCTCTCCGGGCAGCACCTCCACGATGCTCCCCAGATACATCACCGCGATCTGATGGGCAAAAGCCTGGATCAGTCCCAGGTCATGGGCGATAAAACCGATGGCTATCTTTTTCTCTTTCTGAAGCTTTACCACCAGTTCGATCATGCTCTTCTGTACGGATACATCCAGGGCGCAGGTGGCCTCGTCCATGATGATCAGCTCCGGCTCCAGCGCGATGGCGCGGGCGATAGCGATCCTCTGTCTCTGTCCGCCGGACATATTGTGGGGAAATCGGTCGGAAAACTCTCCGGGCAGCTCTACCGCCTCCAGATATCTGCGGGCCACGGCCTCTTTTTCGGAAGCCTTGATCCGTCCAAAATTCAAAAGCGGCTCGCAGATAATATCACGAACCCTCATTTTCGGATTGAAGGAGCCGGCCGGGTCCTGAAAGACCATCTGGATATATTGCCTTGTCTGGCGCAGCTCCTCCCCTTTCAGTTTGGTCAGATCCTTCCCTTTAAAGAGAATCTCGCCTTCCGTGGGACGATCCAGGCGGACCAGAAAACGCATAAAGGTCGATTTCCCGCAGCCAGATTCCCCGATCAGCCCAAGTGTCTTTCCCCTGTAAAATTTCAGATTGATATCCTGACACGCAGTCAGTTCTCTGCCGCCGGAAGCAGGGAAGCGCCGGGTCACATGCCGCGCTTCCAGTATCATATCCTTTTCATCAAACATAACGTCTACCTCCCAGAGAAGGAATCGCATCCAGAAGTTTTTTCGTATATGTGCTGCGGTTTCCGTTCAATATCGCGTCCCGATCACCGCTGTCGGAGATCTCGCCGTCTTTCATGAACACGAGCCAGTCGGACATATAGGCGGCGACGCCCAGATTATGGGTGACCACGATGATGCTGGTGCCGTATTCGTCCCGAAGCTCCATCATCTGACGGACGATCTGGGCCTGGGTCGTCACGTCCAGCGCGGAAGTCGGCTCATCCGCCAGCAAAAGCTTCGGCTGGAAGGTCATGGCCATGGCGATTCCAACGCGCTGCCGCATACCGCCGGAGAGCTGAAATGGCCAGGATCTCATAATATGGTCTCCGCCGGGCAGACGCATGCGCTCCAGCATCTCTACCCCTTTTTTCCAGGCATCTGCCTTACTCATCTTTTCATGGGTACGGATATACTCCACAAATCCGTCTCCGATCCTGCGGATCGGGTTGAGCATAGCGCCGGAATCCTGAAAGATCATAGAGATATCGGTGCCCCGCAGCCTGCGCCACTGGTCGGGCGTATTTTGAAGAAGCGACTGTCCTTCAAACAAAATATCGCCCTTTGTAACCTTTCCGCCGCCTGCCAGCAGCCCCAGTACCGCCCGGATTACCGTCGTTTTGCCGGAACCCGACTCGCCCACTAAAGATGCAATCTCCCCTTTCTTCAGGGACATGCTGAAATCCTTTACCGTTGGGCAGTCCTGATAGGAAATCGTAATCTTTTTTATTTCTAACATAGGTATCTCCTTACTCATCCCGGACGTCCAGCACATCCCGGAGCGCGTCGCCCAGCAGGTTAAACACAACCACCACCACAAAGATCGCAGCGCCCGGACAGATCATCATCCAGGGAGCGCTTTGAATATACGGCCTGCCTTCGTTCAGCATCAGCCCCCATTCCGGATTGGGCGCTTTTGCGCCGAAGCCAAGAAAAGAAAGGCCTGCCAGCTCCAGCATCATGCCGCCGATATCCGTGGCAGCCGTGATGACCAGCGTCGGAATCGTGTTGGGAACCATGTATTTTGCCAGAATATAAGGCGTCCTGGAACCGGTGACCACAGCGGCGGCCACATAGTCCCGGTTACGGATCTTAAGAACCAGGCTTCGGGCGAGTCTGGCATACTTCGTCCAGCTCACCAGCGCCACGGCGATCACAGCATTTTTGATGCTGGCTCCTAAGATACCGGCGATCGCCATGGCGAAGACCATGCCGGGAAAGGAGACCATCATGTCGGCGATCCGCATGATAATCGTATCTACCCAGCCGCCAAAGTATCCTGCCAGAACCCCCAGTACCGTGCCCAGCACAAAAATGATGATCACAACGGAAAAAGCCGCCGCCAGGCTGGTGCGGGCTCCGTAGATCACACGGGTAAAGATATCCCGTCCCAGCTTGTCTGTGCCGAATATATGTTCTCTCCCGGGGGCCTTCAGGGCGTCCTTCAGCACCGAGGCCGCCGGGTCCGCGCCGCCGGTGATCAGAGGCGCGAAGACAGCTGCCAGAATGATCAGCAGCGCAAGAACCGCAAGGAAACAAAAGGATTTATTTTTCTTCACAAAATTTTTGAATCTCATATCCGCTGCCTCTTTTCCCGCATTCTTGGATCTACATAATTGTAGGAAAGATCCACGGCCAGATTGACCAGCATATAGATCAGGGAGATCCACAGGACATAGCCCTGGATCAGGGGATAGTCATAGGCCGTAATGGCCGACACTGCCAGACTGCCCATCCCCGGATAGGAGAAGATAACCTCCACCACGGCGGTACCGCCAAGCAGAGAACCCAGGGACAGGCCCAGCATGGTAATCAGAGGCAGCAGCGCGTTCGGAAATACGTTCCCCCACAGGATCTGCCATTCCTTCACGCCCCTGGCTCTTGCGCCGGTGACATAGTCCTGATTCAATTCCTCCAGAATCGCCGTGCGGACTTGCCGCGTATATTTGGCCGACATGGCAAATGCCAGCGTCACCGACGGCAGAATCAGACTCTTAAAGTCTCCTCCGAAGGAGGCGACCGGCAGAAGCTGAAGCCGGACGCAGAAGACCAGCATCAGCAGCAGGCCTACCCAGAAGTTCGGCATGGATACGCCGAAGAAGGTGAGCCCGCGGAGCGCATAATCCACAAAGCTGTTCTTATGGGTCGCCTGCGCCATACCGATGGGGACCGCCACCAGAAGCATCAGACACATGGAGGAAAGCGAAAGCTTCAAAGTAGGCCAAAGCCGGTCCAGCAAAAGACCCGCTACCGGCCTGTGGTACGCATAGGAAGTCCCGAAGTCGCCTTTCAGACATCCGCGCAGCCAACTTAGATACTGCACCAGTACAGGGCGGTTCAGGCCCATGGCTTCCCTGGTTTCCTGAATCAGCTCCTCACTGGGCATGGTGCCGGCAGCCGCAAACATGGTCCGTACCGGATCGCCGGGCGCCAGGTAGGTAATTAAAAACGTCAGAAAACTGATGCCCAGCGCCACCAGAACGATCTGGAGCAGCCGTTTTCCCAATTGCTTCGCACTCATATATAGAAACCCTCCTGTGGACAGATGCCGTCAAAATTCCGTATCATGATCCGGACACGGGATACATGTCCGTGGTAATCCAGTAATAATCCGCTGTATTGATGGCGGCACCGCCGATTGTGGCGTTTCTGGAAATCATGGAACTGTTGTAATAGCCATGAACAACCGCAACCGCGTCGTCCAGAAGGATCTGCTGCATCTTCTGGATGATCTCCCGGCGTGCGTCATTGTCAAACGTAACAGCCAGCTCCTCAAACAGGGCGTCGTACTCTTCATTTTTGTAGCCGCAGTAGTCGGCGCCGGAAGTGGAACACCAGGCTGCCAGATACTCGGTGGGATCGCCGGTACCCACGGTGGTCCAGTTGGAACCGTTTAAGTCGAAGTCGCCGGACTGATAGCTGTCCCATTGGCGGGCAGAATCACCGATCTCCAGGTCCACGCCGATGCCGATTTCGGTCAGCTGAGTCTGGATGGCTTCCGCAAAATCTTTCAAGCAGCGATTGTCATAGGTGACATAATGCAGCACAACTTCTTGGCCCTCAAGCTCACGGATGCCGTCCCCGTTGCTGTCAACGATTCCTGCCTCGTCCAGCAGCGTTTTGGCCGCTTCCGGGTCGTAGGGATCGGGGTCTGTCAGATTCTCGTAGCCGTAATCCAGATTGGAGGGCAGCACAGAATAGCCTGCCGTATACAGTCCGCCCACAGTAACCGAACACATGGTATCGTCATCCAGCGCCATCAAAATCGCCTCCCTGAGTGTTTTGTTGGACAGAAGTTTCCCCTCGGACATATTCATATGGGCCAGACCGGTACGGACGCCGTTGGCGATCGTAACCGTGAACTCCGGATTGGCCTGCAGATCCCGAAGGTCGCTGATGTTCGTTACATTTTCCGCCAGATCCAGCTGACCGGACTGCAGCGCCATCGCTTTGGCGGAGGCGTCTCCCATATACATTAACTCAATAGATGAGAAGGGAACCTCCCCGCCCCAGTAGTACTCGTTGGCCACCATCGTATAGCCCACTTCCTCCCGGAAATTGGTCGCCACATAAGGACCGGTGCCGATGGCCCCGTGGGTATAATCTGTGGTGTGCTCCGCATCCAGGATAACCATCACCGGATACGCCAGATTTTTTGTCAGGTCCACATAGGGAGTGACTGTCTTGACGATTACATTGCCGGAGGCGTTGTCCGCGGTAATCTCCGCTTCTTCCTCCAAAAATTTCTGGGGAGTGGAGGAACCGCTTTTTCCCGCCTCATACAGACGCTCAAAGCTGGCCTTCACCGCCTCGGCGGTCAGATCGCAGCCGTCGGAAAATTTCACGCCCTCCCGGATATGGAATATCCACTCCGTATGCTCGTCGTTGACGGTATACTCGTCGCAGAGCCAGTTGACCACATTCATGGAATTGTCAAACCGGAACAGACATTCGCCCACGCCGTAGCGGGATACATTCCAGGCACAGTTAATCTCAACTGCAGGGTCGATCCCGCCTCCGCCATAGTTCTGGATACCGAAATTCATCGTACGCTGCCCGGAGGTATCCTGTTCTCCCTGATAAGCCTCCTGATTCACCTCGTCCTCCCGGCTGCCCGCCGACGCTTCCTCCGCAGTATTTGCGGCCGCAGGGTCACTGCCGGAACCACCGCCACAGCCAGTCAGAACGCTGACTCCCAGCAAAGCCGATAACATGACAGCCGTACATCTTTGCCACTTTTTCATCTCACACACATTCCTTTCTCTCTTCTTCATTTTGGCCGCAAAAAAACAGCCTGCGCTCTTACAGACTGTTTTCCTCTTTTTTACATATCAACTAATACCGGAAAGGGATTCCCGGCCCTGCCTAATGTTTCATCATCTAAGAGTTCTTATCTGCCGTAAGACGCACTTATCCCATCGCAAGCAGTTCTCCTGACTTCAGTTCTCCGTCCTCATAAGCCTTCCCAACAGTATCCTGTCAGTGGCATCTTTTATGCGAACTCCCTGTCACAGTGGCGGGACCGTACCGGACTTTCACCGGTTTCTCTATGAATCCTTTCGGAACTTGCAACGTCCGGAATACCTTCCGGAATTTGTTTATCAGTAAAATTATATGATAAAACCCTGAATTTGTCTATATTCCGGGGTTTTTTCAGATATTCCTATTTGTTATATCAGCATTTTCACGGACATGTGCCAGTTCTTCTTCCAGATCTTCTTCCCGCTCTTTCATTCGGCAGCAGTGCAGAAGATATCGAAGGGCTATAACCACCAGCACAAGAAGCGCCGGCAGATCCCATGCGCACCATCCCCAGAAGCTGTGCGAAAACATATACTCTAACATTCACTTTCCTCCTCTTTCTCTTCCAGACTCCGTGTCCGGACGATCTCTTTTCGAATCTCAAAGATCCTTCTCTGATATTCTTTTCGGCTTCTGAAAAAGCATTCTTCCAGGATCAGCGCCAGAAGCAGAATACAAAAATGAAGAATGCAGCACCGGTGTCTTCCATCCCCCAGAGGCGTTTCGGGGTCGGCCACCTCCACGGCTGCCGGCTCTGTCTCTTTTTGAAGAAAGACCGGTATGGGAACCGGACTCATCGCTCCTGATGTATTCTCCTGCTCTGAAGCGGGTGCTTCCGGCTCCGCAATACCAGTGACGACCCTTGGGCCTTCTCCTGGCTCATATACCGGAGTGCCAACCGGAATCTGAGGGTTTTCTTCCGTATCCTGACTGCGATCCGATGTGTGAGGCGGATGCTTCCTGGGTGAATCCGGAGGGTCCTGTTTTTCCGGTGTTTCTGGTTCCTCGGGGCCTGCAGGCTCTTCCGGCGCCGGCGACTTTGGAGGTGCTTCCGGTTCCTTTGGGTCTTCAGGCTCTCCCGGCTCTGTCTCTCCCGTGATCTCTACCGTCGCCGACCGCTGGTCACCCGGGCCGGGCGCAATCTCCAGGAACTCACCGTTCGGATTTCTTTGAAAGAGGCCGACGGTATTCTCATAAGCCTCACACGGAGCCATCGCTTTTACATGAAGTCTCAATACCGCTGTTTCCTGAGTCGGCAGAGAAGGGATGTTCCATATGCTGTTTTCATAATTTGGGGAATTTTCCAAAAGCTGAATCAGACTGAGGTTCAGCTCCTCGGACACTTGAAGGTCCTTGATTTCCTTTTGCCCGTTATTTCTTACAGAGACCACATAGTCGTATTCCTCGCCCACCTTTACGGACGCGACCACACTATCCGTCTCTGTCCTGCAGGCGCTTTTGACCACCGTCACATTTGGTTCTTCGGACTCCTCGGGGGGCGTCTTTCCTTCGGTTACAAGAAAGGTCGTCAGCACGCCGTCCCAAGCGTCGGCTTCCGGAACGGTCCACTTTCTCCGGACCGTGTCATACTGCAGGGTGATGCTACGCACTGCTTCCTCGCCGTCTGCCAGAACATGCCGGATTCCGATGCCGGTATCCGGTTCCTGACTGTACAGTTCGGCGTACACGGTTCCATTCAGCTGGATGTCGCAGAAGTATCCGTCTTCCAGACGGTAGACTTCTCCAATCGCAAAAGCTTCCTCTCCCTTTGCCGTCTCATGCTCCGTCCCATATTCGGCCGCCGGATGTCCGGCGTCCGGATCGATGCACTGTACCCGCACAAGGTTGCCCACGATTTCTTCCAGGCTGTCTTTTCCGGGCGGGTCAATCCCGGCGCTTTGTTCCTCGCTCTCCCACACGGCATAGAGCGTCTTTTTTACCTCCGGGCCCTCCGTCCAGTACAGGGTAACAGGGTCTTCCGGCGCGTACTGCGGCTTTTTTGCCCCTTCCTGCTCCGCCCAGCCAAGAAAATGATGTCCCTCCCGCTTTGGTGTCTGTCCGGAGACCTTGCACTTCATGAAATCCGCATATTTTCTTTCCTTCACGGAACCGGGCAGTTCCGTCACCAGATCGTCTCCCGCGTTGGCGTCGTACTCCAGTATGTAGTCCGCATACAGACGGACGGAGAAGGTATCTTCACACTCATACCAGACTCCCCGGATGTCGATCTGCGCCATGGGGCTCCAGCACCAGGGACAGATCCCGCCGGGCGCGGTAAAACGGTCATACCGGACATAGTAATGGGACGTGATATCGGTGTACCCGGGCCGCGGATTTTTGCAGCTCAGATGCATACACAGGCTTCCCGCCATCTTGTCATCGCCGTCCCAGACGCCTGGCTCGTAAGAGATCTCTTCCAGAATAGCCGGATCGGAAAATTCCACGGTCTGATCTCCGTATACCTTGGGGGCCATCCAGTAGATGTATCTGCGGCAATATATGCAGGAAATCTTATTGAGCGGACAGTGCGCAAACGTCACCTCCGTACCGGCCGGCCGGTCCACCGCGTCGTGGCTGTTCCTTGCCCCCTGTTGAATCGATCCGTCGGCTCCGTCCTCAAACGTGATCTTTGTCTCCTTCAGATACAGCGGATAGGAGGATAATCTCGCAGCCGCAAACGTACGCGCTTTCCCCAGCACGGAGCTTTCCCCCAGTTCTGACACAGGTGTTTCCTCCGGCACAGGCTCGCTGTCCGGTTCTGCACCGGACTCCGGCATCGGCTCCGGCACTATCGTCACCTCTGCTTCAATCTCCGGCTCCGAAGCACGCGCTCCGGCCACTGCCGCTTCTCTGTCCGGCTCCGATGCCGATGCTCCATCTGCGGCAGCTCCCCCGTCCGGTTCCCCTTCCGGCTCCGATGCCGGTGCTCCATCTGCGGCAGCTCCCCCTTCCAGTTCCCCTTCCGGCTCCGATGCCGGTGCTCCATCTGCGGCAGCTCCTCCGTCCGCTTCCCCTTCTGGCTCCCATGCCGATGCTCCATCTGTAGCAGCTCCTCCGCCCGGTTCCATGTCCGGTTCCTCCTCCGGCTCCGGCGCTTCGTCTTCTGCCAGCTCCCCGGACAATGCGGATACCGTCTCCCCGCCCGGCTCTTCCTCCGGCAGATCCGGAGGCGCTTCTTCTGCGGCTTCAAATGCCTCCCCGGTGGCTTCGGCTCTGGCGGTGCAGGCGGCGTCCGCAATCATCAAAAGAACCGCCGCCAGCGCCAGGATGAGAGCCAGGCCCGTCCTCGCTTTTTTCTTTCCCTTCATACGCACAACTCCTTCCCAGTCATAATCATCTGTTCCCTCAGATTCCCGCTGCTGTTCCTATTGTAACATCTGCACCGTTAAATCAGCCGTTAAAAAAAGGCGTTTATCGGCGCAATTCGATAAGCGACCTGAACTTTCCGGCTGCTTACCCTCCGGCGGAAGCCGGCGTCAATCCGTCCGACGATGTCCGCGCAGGCATTCTCTGCAATCCCCGTAAGGATGAGCAGGAACTGGCTTCTGCTGTATCGCGTGTACACGTCTCCCGAGCCCAGAGCTTCCTGGATGGCCTCCGAGAGAATCCCGGACAGTTCCGACGAATTTTTCATTTCTTCCCCATGCCGCTTCCGGTGATCCGTAAAACCGCAGAGCACCAGACAGGCCGGCTGCCCGGATTGTTCCAGGATGCGCGCAAGCATCCGGTAGCTGTCCACAAAACCCGGATAGGAGCAATGATAGACTCCCTCCGGCTTTTCTCTTTCCCGGAGCTTCTCCTGTATGTCCTGCAAACTCTCCGTATCCATCCGGATCTTCTCCTCCATCCGGTGCAGACAGGCCAGCATCTGCTCTGACGGCCCCAAAGCCAATTCTTCAAAATACCGCCTGACGGTCTTCTCGTACAGAACCATAGCCTCCTCGCCGCGCCCAAGCGCCGTCAGGCAGTCTATCTGCCAGACCTGCCACTCGTCGAAGGGGCAGATGGACGCCGCCCGGCTGCAAAGCTCCAGAAGCTCCCGGTACTCCCCCTGTTCCTTTAGATACTGACAAACTTCCTCCATACACACACGATACTGCCTCTGATAGCGGGCGTCCGCCGCGTTGACCCAGTCTTCCCCCGATAAGGGCGGCAGAAAACAGCCTCCATATAGTCCGCATGCTTTTTTCAGAAGTTCCATCCGCTCCCTCCCGGAGGTAAATCCGGCTCTTTTTATCAAACGGTCGAAGGTCAGAGCGTCCACGTTCACCGGAAAACTGCTCCGGAATCGGTAGCAGCCTTCCTCAAGGCAGACAGAAGGCTCTCCTGGCAGCCCGCTTTCTTTTAACAGCTTTCTTAGATGGTACACGACGACCCGCAGATTGCCGGACCCGTCACATTTGTCCCCGGCTCCGAACAGGCGGGCGATCAGGTGGTCTCTTCGGATTCCGTCCGGTCCCGCATACAGTAAAATCAGCAGCAGATGAAAGGTTCTGGAGCTTTGATTTTTCCTTTCCAGAACGGACTGACCTCCGTATTCCATGGCGCATGCTCCCAGCATCCGGACGTTCAGTTCCAGTACGTTCCCTTTTTTCCGCACTTCCATCTTCCGCCGTCACACCTCCCACCCAAGCAGAAACTGTTCTTCCTCGATCATCCGCTCGTAAGCCTGCTCCACAATCTCCGCAATATGGAACTGGATTCGTTCATAGGTATTCTGGTACATCTTCCAGAGACATCTGGGATTGGCTTTCTCCTCCGATATCTTCGCCTCCCGACCGATGCTGTTGATACCGTGATACACCGAATACCGGGAGAGGGGACTCCCCTCCGGGGTAGCAAATACCGGTCCCCGGGGACGTCCTTCCCTTCCGGCATAGTCCAAAAGCTCCTTTTTCAGAGCGGGCGGAAGCCGCAGATTCCTTCGCAGATTATGGCAGGATACCGGAATCACCTCCTCCTTAACCGCCTCCACGGTAATCTGCGGCAGCTCCTGCACCCGTACGCCCGCCCCTCCCAGAGTCTTGATCAGCAGATATTCCCGCTCTCTGCAAAGCTTTTTGGCCGTCTTCAGAAGCCGCCGGTACTCTGCGCGGCTCAGTTCCGGCTGGACATCATCTGGCTGCCGCCGGTATTCTTCAGACTGCCATTCTCTTTTGCCCATATACCTGAGGAAACTGTTCAATACGGAAATCCGTGCATTGACCGTCCTGGCCCCATATCCGCTTTCATTCAGATAGCGCACCCACTCCCCCGGGGTCCTGCGGCTCATCAGCTTGTCCTCCGGCAGATACAAGTACAGGCTTTTTATGATCGCCCGGTAATTCTGGATGGAAGCCGCCTGCAGGCCTTTTTCATCCAGACTCCGGATATAACCTTCGATCTCCTCAGGCGTCAGACGGATCACGTCGGTCTCTTTGTAGCTCAAATATATCATCTCCCTGCTTATTCAAGTTCCGCATCTTCCCTCACTCCGCCCCAGCGTCTGGAAGTAGTTTCCCTCACTTCGTTCCGTAAAATCCTTCCGGGGCTGCTTTCGGGCAGATGCTGTTTTTTAATTTCGGCATCTGTTCTCAGGCGAAGGCCTGTCTTCTCTTTTGTGGAAATTCAGGTATCTTTGAATCTGCGTCTCTATATAGTTGTCATAAGGGTAATCTCGGGGAACTCCCGGGAAAGAAGAAAAAGGATGAAGGGCGCTCTCTTAGCGGGAACGCCCTTATATCTTATACTTAATTACTCAATAACCGTAGCCACACGTCCGGAGCCTACGGTACGACCGCCCTCACGGATAGCAAAGGTAAGACCCTGCTCCATAGCGATCGGATGGATCAGCTCAATGCTCATCTCTACGTTGTCGCCAGGCATGCACATCTCTGTGCCTTCCGGAAGGTTGCAGACACCGGTAACATCAGTGGTTCTGAAGTAGAACTGCGGTCTGTAGTTGTTGAAGAACGGAGTATGACGTCCACCCTCGTCCTTGGTCAGCACGTATACCTGAGCCGTGAACTTGGTGTGGCATTTTACGCTGCCCGGTTTTGCAACAACCTGGCCGCGGACGATATCGGTTCTCTGTACGCCACGGAGAAGGATACCGATGTTATCACCAGCCTGAGCCTCGTCCAGAAGCTTACGGAACATCTCGATACCGGTTACAACGGTCTTACGGGACTCTTCCTTCACACCGATGATCTCAACTTCCTCGTTCAGATGAAGCGTACCGCGCTCTACTCTACCGGTAGCAACGGTACCACGTCCGGTAATCGTGAACACATCCTCAACCGGCATCAAGAACGGCTGATCCGTTGCACGCTGCGGGTCCGGAATGTAGCTGTCTACCGTATCCATCAGCTCCATGATCTTGTCGCCCCACTCGCTGCCCGGCTCTTCCAGAGCTTTCAGTGCAGAACCTTTGATGATCGGGCAATCCGTGAACTCGTACTCCTCAAGCTGCTCGGTGATCTCCATCTCCACCAGCTCCAGAAGCTCTTCGTCGTCTACCATATCGCATTTGTTCATGAAAACTACGATATAGGGAACGCCTACCTGACGGGACAGAAGGATATGCTCCTTGGTCTGTGCCATAACGCCGTCGGTAGCAGCAACCACAAGGATTGCGCCGTCCATCTGTGCAGCACCGGTGATCATGTTCTTTACATAGTCCGCATGGCCGGGGCAGTCTACGTGCGCGTAATGTCTCTTCTCGGTCTCATACTCTACGTGAGCGGTGGAGATGGTGATTCCACGCTCTCTCTCTTCCGGAGCTTTATCGATGTTCTCGAAATCCGTAGCGGTATTTCCTGCTACTCTTTCGGAAAGAACCTTGGTGATTGCTGCGGTCAGAGTGGTTTTACCATGGTCTACGTGACCGATGGTTCCGATATTACAATGTGGTTTAGTTCTGTCGAACTTAGCTTTTGCCATTTTTGTTTTCCTCCTTTAGATCAGATAACTTCTACGATTTTCTATAATTGACCCGCTATCCTTGATTATATTTCAAATGGACCTATTTTGCAAGCCTGTTTGTGGTTTATTTTGTCTTTGCAGCAAGAACTTTTTCCTGAACGCTCTTGGGAACCTGCTCGTATTTCTCAAAGAACATGGAATAGTTGCCGCGGCCCTGGGTTCTGGAACGAAGATCGGTCGCATAACCGAACATCTCCGCCAACGGTACATATCCGCGGATCATCTTGCCTCCGCCGATATCCTCCATGCCCTCGATGCGTCCCCGGCGGGAGTTGATATCGCCGATGACGTCTCCCATATAGTCTTCCGGAGTGGTAACCTCCACCTTCATGATCGGCTCTAAGAGCACGGCTCCCGCTTTCTGCATGGCCTCTTTGAATGCAAGAGAACCTGCGATGTGGAATGCCATCTCTGAGGAGTCAACCTCATGATAGGAACCGTCAAATACGGTTGCATGGATGCCTAAAACCGGGAATCCTCCAAGGATACCTGCCTTCGCCGCTTCCTCGATTCCTTCACCGACTGCCGGAATGTATTCCTTCGGAATCGCACCGCCGACCACGGAAGAATCGAACTTGAACAGCTCTTCGCCGTTGGCGTCCATGGGCTCAAAGTGTACTTTACAGTGACCATACTGTCCGCGTCCGCCGGACTGCTTCGCATACTTGGAATCCACATCCACCGCCTTGGTGAAGGTCTCCTTGTAAGCAACCTGCGGCGCGCCTACATTCGCTTCTACCTTAAACTCGCGAAGCAGACGGTCCACGATGATCTCCAGATGAAGCTCGCCCATACCTGCGATAATGGTCTGACCGGTCTCCGGGTCCGTATGCGCACGGAAAGTCGGGTCTTCCTCCGCAAGCTTCGCGAGAGACTCGCCCAGCTTGCCCTGGCCTGCCTTGGTCTTGGGCTCGATCGCCAGCTCGATCACCGGCTCCGGGAACTCCATGGACTCCAGGATCACCGGATGCTGCTCGTCGCAGATGGTATCGCCGGTGGTCGTCAGCTTAAAGCCTACCGCTGCCGCGATATCGCCGGAGTACACCTTGTCGAGCTCCTGCCGCTTGTTGGCATGCATCTGCAGGATACGTCCCACGCGCTCCTTCTTGCCCTTGGTGGAGTTATATACATAGGAACCGGAATTCATGGTACCGGAATATACACGGAAGAATGCCAGCTTTCCTACGAAGGGGTCCGCCATGATCTTGAACGCCAGCGCCGAGAAGGGTTCTTCATCGGAAGAGTGTCTCTCGATCTCGTTGCCGTCCATATCGGTTCCCTTGATCGCCGGGATGTCGGTGGGCGCCGGCATATACTCCAGAATCGCATCCAGAAGCTTCTGTACGCCCTTGTTTCTGTATGCGCTTCCGCAGCATACCGGAACCGCCGTACACTCGCAGGTCGCCTTGCGCAGAACCGCCTTCATCGCTTCCACGGACGGCTCCTCTCCCTCCAGATACTCCATCATCAGGTCGTCGTCCAGCTCGCAGATCTTCTCCACCAGCTCGGTGCGGTATAATTCGGCGTCGTCTTTCATATCATCCGGAATCTCGGTGATGGAAATATCGTCGCCCTTGTCATCATTGTAAATATATGCTTTCATCTCGAACAGGTCGATGATTCCCTGGAACTCATCTTCCTTGCCGATCGGAAGCTGCAGGCAGATGGCGTTCTTACCCAGACGGGTCTTGATCATCTCCACTGCATTATAGAAATCTGCACCCAGGATATCC
The DNA here is from genome assembly GCA_910584945.1 of uncultured Lachnospiraceae bacterium. GTDB lineage: Bacteria > Bacillota > Clostridia > Lachnospirales > Lachnospiraceae > Hominiventricola. The sequence goes on from CAJUDY010000021.1 coordinate 28,813, forward strand.
ATCTTGTTGATGAATGCCATACGGGGTACATTGTAAGTGTCGGCCTGACGCCATACGTTCTCGGACTGAGGCTCAACACCGCCCTTCGCACAGAAGACGCCTACTGCGCCGTCCAGCACGCGAAGGGAACGCTCCACTTCTACGGTAAAGTCAACATGGCCCGGGGTATCAATGATATTGATACGATGCTCCAGAGCACCCGGTTTTGCCTTGCAGTTTTCCTGCTGGGTCCAGTGACAGGTCGTAGCTGCGGAAGTGATCGTGATACCTCTCTCCTGCTCCTGCTCCATCCAGTCCATGGTGGCAGTACCTTCGTGAGTATCACCGATCTTGTAGTTCACACCAGTATAGTACAGGATACGCTCGGTCAATGTGGTCTTGCCCGCATCGATATGAGCCATAATCCCGATATTCCTGGTCCTCTCCAACGGATATTCTCTTCCAGCCAATGGATTTTCCTCCTAGAATCTGTAATGTGCAAATGCCTTGTTTGCCTCTGCCATCTTGTGCATGTCTTCTTTTCTCTTCACGGCTGCACCGGTGTTGTTCGCTGCATCCATGATCTCGTTCGCCAGTCTTTCTTCCATGGTCTTCTCGCCTCTCTTGCGGGAGAACATGGTCAGCCAGCGCAGAGCCAGCGCCTGACGGCGGTCTGCTCTTACCTCGATGGGCACCTGATAGGTGGCGCCGCCGATTCGTCTTGCCTTTACTTCAAGTACCGGCATGATATTGTTCATGGCCTCCTCAAAGACTTCCAGAGCCGACTTCTCGGTCTTTGCTTCTACTTTTGCAAATGCGCCGTATACAATCTTCTGTGCTACACCTTTCTTGCCGTCCAGCATGATATTGTTGATCAGCTTGGTAACCACTTTATTATTGTACAGCGGATCTGCCAATACGTCTCTCTTCTGCGTATGTCCTTTACGTGGCACGTTACTTCCCTCCTTAATGATTCATTAGATCACAGGTACTCACATGTGTCGTTCTACTTGTGTCCGTGCCCGGGTAATTCTTCTATCCATAAAACCCGCAGTCATAGGTTTTCCGATGAACTCCTGGCACAGGGCAGCGCTTACGCGATGCCAACAATCATAGTTCTGTTTGTGATACTCTTGATGACTGTTTCTTTATTTTTTGGCGTCTTTCGGTCTCTTGGCACCGTATTTGGAACGTGCCTGACGTCTCTTCGCCACGCCTGCGGTATCCAGCGTACCACGGACAATGTGATATCTGGTACCTGGCAGATCTTTTACCCTGCCTCCGCGGATCAGCACGACGCTGTGCTCCTGAAGGTTGTGGCCTTCTCCCGGAATATAGCTGGTAACTTCGATTCCGTTAGAAAGACGTACTCTGGCGATCTTGCGGAGCGCGGAATTCGGCTTCTTCGGAGTCGCGGTCTTCACTGCGGTACACACGCCGCGCTTCTGCGGTGCGGATGCATCCGTCGGTCTCTTTCTCAGAGAGTTAAAACCCTTCTGCAGAGCCGGAGCAGTGGACTTCTTTACAGATGTCTGTCTTCCTTTTCTTACTAACTGGTTAAATGTTGGCATTCCTTTCACCTCCTGCATATTTGTGGCAGGTTTATCCTGCGACGGTAAGAGTTCTTACCATGACTGCTGTTCTTTTCAGACTCGCCGAAAAAGCACGCGTGCCGAAACACGCATGCTCAATTATTATATATAATACATCCTGCCTTGTCAATGCTTTTTTTCATTTTCTGTGCTTCGTGTTCCTCATAAACACACAGCTTCCCCAAGGTGTCTTTTTTATTTCTCTGCAACCGGCACGCGCGGTCAGCCGGCCACTTCTTTCCCGCACTCGGGGCAGAATTTTATTCCCTTCTGGAGTATGTTTCCGCATGCACATACAATCTCCTGCGGCCGTTCTTCCACTTTTTTTCCGCACACCCCGCAAAATTTTGCTCCATCCTGCAGAACTGCTCCGCATTCGCATTTTCTTTCACTTCCTCCGGTTTCCTGTATCATTTTGTTTTCCTGTATTCTTGTTACGCACAGGTATCCCTCGACAATGTCATATATATCCTTACTAAATTTCTTAAATGATGCTTTATTGGCCCTACTGCTTACAACACCTGCACCTGCTGCCACAGCTGCTCCCCCAGCAAACAACGGCAAAAAAGTGAAACCCAGAGCCATCCCCGCTACCATGGCGCCCATTGCTGATGCTGTACCTATCATAGAGTCCTTATTCTGTGTTATCAGAAGGTTAACATTAACACTAACATAACATGAACTCTCTGAAAATGTCAGTTTAACAACACATGCCTCCTTCCATTCTCCGCTATCTTCTTTCTTGGTTTTCACCAGGACTTCTGTTTTTATAATATAAAAATTAGGCCCGGTTTCCGTTGTCATTCTCGCCTGATCGCTGGATGGATTAACATAGGTTGCTACTGCCTGATACACCTCCTCTTTGTTGTATTTTTTCATAATCGAAATCATCTTGCTGTCTTTCATTCTTCTCCTCCATGATTACATCAAATAAACCTGCCTATGATTTCAGCATTCCACAGACCATTCAGCCTTCTACCTTCCTCCCGCACTCCATACACATAAACTGCCCTTTCGGAACTTTCGCTCCGCAGATGCATTCCAGATAAACCTGCTCCTCATGCATTGAATGCTGTCCGCCGTTTTCCATGTTTTCCTTCAGATTCTTCCCGCAGTTAGGACAGAACTTCAGATCGCTCTTTATCAAATTACCACAAGAGCAGGTAATTATCCCGTTATCCACCGGTTTCCCGCAGTTGGAACAAAACGCACTGCCCTCTGCAAGCGGCTGGCCGCAGCTGCATATACGAGCCTTTTTACCGCGCAGCTCCCGGCTCTGCTTCTCTGCTTCCAACTCTGCAAGCTCCTGTTCCAAAGCGTCTATTTTCTCAAAGTAAACTGCCAGCTCCGGAAAATCTGCTTTTCCCTGTTTATACAGATCATAGACATCCATTCCTATAAATCCATATATTTTGGAACGCTCTTTTTTCTTTTCTTCCAACAGCTTTCTCATATTATTATCTGCTAAAGCACCAGATAAAGGATTGGTAAGCTTCGGCATACTGATTCCCATCAAAATTCCACCTTTCGCTTTATATTTTCCCATTCATAACAAAGTTTTGCAAATTCGGCCCCTTCCGGGTCTGTTTTTTTCTGTCCGTCCAACAGTTGTGTCAAAAGCTTCTGATATCCCTGATCCACATAAGCTTCTATTGCATCAAAGCTTTTTTTCACGGAAACCATGAGCGGCTCCTGCTGTTTCCATTCCTTCATGGCAGTCCTTAACCACATTTCCGCCTCTTCCGTTATGCGATTCCTGCAGTGTCTGTCCAGTCTTTTCATCCAGAGCCAGTACAGCGCAAGCAAAAGCAAAGCAAGCGGCAGCAGAATCATCAGCACGATACCAGACACCGTTCCAAGCAACTCTGGTACAGCTTTTGCTTTTATAGCATTTTCCCCTACTTTATCTATCTTCTCATCCACCGCCCTGCTCAGAGAATCCAGGGCTCCGGAAGCATTCTCTGTCTCTGCGGCTGCCGTTTCCTGTGAAGCCAGCTCTTTTTGCTCGTCGGCATCCATCCGCTCCAGCGCAATCTTGCCCGTAATGCCAAGAGCTATCATAAGCAGGAGCAGTACGACCGGCATCCATTTCTTTCTGATCGTCTTTCTCTTCATACGCTTTACTGTCTTTTGTATGAGAACATGCACTTTCTCTGCATATTCTGCAATGCTGCTCTGTCCCTGCTCCAGATGCTGAATATAACCCCCGGAATCCCTGATCAGGCTATCCTGATTTTCATAATAGGTTTCATAAAATTTCCGTTGCGCTTCCTTGTCATAACCTGTACAGCAGAACAGATCTTTCAGGCGGTCAAATGCATCCTGATAATTCTGATGGAGCATATCCACATATTTTTTCTGAAATGCTTCCATCTGCATCTTATACGTTTCGCCGATGGTATGAAACACATCGAAAAAGCGCTTTTTGTCAATCACATTTTCATAATATTCCTGTGCTCCAAAAGGCTCTTCCATCGATCTTTCAGCTTCCTGAATATATGCAGCTGAACCGTTTATATACTCTGATTTGAGAATCTCATTGGAACGCCTGCACCTTTCCATAATCTCAAAGGCTCTCTGCTCGATTTCATCATCAGAGCCTTTCTCTTTTGCTTCACCTAGCAGCTGCTTTTTCATCTGTCCAAGCAGTTCTTCCAATTCCAGACTTTTTTCTGCCCACTCCGCCTGTGTCATCTTTGATTCCAGCTCTTTTTTACAATCCTGTATAGCATCCAATAATCTTGTTTTCACATGATGGCCGGCTGCTATTTCCTCCATTTTGCATATCCACTGCAAAACCTCTTTCTTTACTTCCTTCTTCATATCTCTAGACCACGCCTTTCCTCCAATTCCTCAATCTGCTGCAAATACCCTTGTATGGCGTTCAGCTTGTCCTCCAGCCTGAACATATTTTTTTCCTCAATATTGACAGACATGCGAAATTCCATAAAAAGTTTATCTGCACCCTCTGTCTCCCTCACGAAGAGCTTTTCGATCGTCTCAAAAATCTGCTCTATGATCTCATTCTTGTTTTTCTCTGCTTCATCTCGGAACTCGGCTATGGCCTCTGCTGTTTTCTTCTCCAACTCCGGAAGTGTATTGGCTGATGCAATCTTTTTTGCAATTCTGGCAATGACCAGCGCCCCGATCACGGCCCCCACCGCCGGCCACAGCACGGCTCCTACTGCATTTACTGCCGTCACAGCTGCCGCCACTCCTGCTTTCGCCCCTGCGGCTGTTCCCGCTTTCGCTCCTATCGCTGTCATTACAGATGCAAATGTGCCTGCAACCGACATACCTGCCCCTGCTCCTGATACCGCTCCTAGTGCTCCTCCTGCCACTTCTGCATTTGCAAGTACTCTTTCATACGCTCCTCTTGCCTTCCAAAGTTCCATAAATAATTCTTCAGAAGCATCTGCAAGACTGTGATAGTAATCCTTTGTCACCTCAATCTGACTGGTAGCCTTATACACCATGCTTTTCTTACTCTGTGCCATGGTTCCATAAAATTTATCCTTTAATTCAAGAATATTTTCCCTTTTATTCAGACAGTTCACAGCTCCGTCAAGCACTTTTTCCAATCCCGCCAGATAAATCCGAACTGTCTCCTGGGTTTTCCGGTTGACCTGGTCGGTCATCCGCTTTTGATAGCCTTCATTGACCAGGCTCAGATAATCCACAAAATCCGTACTTCCATTGGGAAAACGCTCCTTGATTCTGCAGGGATCCAGTTTGGCAGTTACTTCTTTTACATAGGCGGCTATTTCCTTCTCAATCTCTCTTTTTAAAGCCGCTTTTAAATCCTCTATTTTGACGCGATTATTCAGAATAAACTCGTCAAGAGAAGCATTGATCTTTTTTAAAACAACCGCATCGGATTCGTACTGCTGTCTGCGAAGATGAAAAGATTCAGATAATTTCAGCAGCATTTTCTTTAATTCTGCCAGGTTTTCCTGTTGTCTTGTGAACACAGGGCTGCTGCCGATCACCTGATTGGAAACGTAATCCCGGACCGGACGAAGGCTGTCTTCCCAATGGGATGAGACCCGGAAAATCGGCGCCTGAATCCCCGCCTCTTTCATATACTGCCGCAATTTTTTTTCATGTTCTTCAATAATATGGTCTTTTTCCAGATCGCACTTCGTAAGCACAAAGATAACTTTTCTGGTCTCCACTTCCTCCAGAATATCCCATACCGCATAATCTCTGACTCTCCGCACATCAAAGACAACAAGGATCACACTGCTTTTGTACAGATACTTTTTTACACATTCCTTCAGACCGTCCTGCATAATCTGATCCAGTCCCTGCATATCCACAATCTGCAGACCATCCAGCTCTTCTTTTGTTGTGAAAATACGCGTGACATATTCATTCACACATACGGTATCTTCTAAAACGCCGTAACGATACTCTTTGATATTTCTTGTATTCTCCACCGTTCCTTCATCAGGCAGTACCGATGAAAAGAGCCTGTGCAAAAAAGTACTTTTCCCGACACCGCTGCTGCCGATTGTGACAAACAGAAATGTCTCTGACACCTTATGCAGAAAACGATTCACAATCTCTTTTTCTCTGCTTGCGTCGCTGTCTTTGATAATCAGGCTTACATCTTCCAAAAGGTTCTCCATAATTTGCTTATCCTGATAGCGAAAAGGAAACTGTTGTTTTTGTTCTTTCATACTGCTCACTTTCCTGATCCGGACACAACGGAATCAATTTTATTTATAAATTATACCCCCCCCCACTTTGTGAATGTCAAGTTTTCTCCCCGTTATTTCTTACTTTCCCTTTACTACAAAATCTTTTTGCCATACGCCTTCCCTACTGGCTGCCCATTCTCCATCTCTCTTTGCTACTGCCGATATAACGAATTTACATTCCTGTTGCAATTCCTTTTCTTAGGATTTTCTTAAACCGCTGGACACCATTCCCCTTTGATGCTATGATAGGGCAAACCAAAAAGGAGCGAAAACGATGATAAAAACATTTTTAAGGGCCCTTTTGAAACCCTTTTCTTTTGTACCTGCCCTGATGATGATGTCTCTGATCTTTTCTTTTTCTTCCCAGGACGGCGCCGCCTCCGGAAATTTAAGTTACAAGGTCAGTGAGATCATCGTGGAATCCGCCAACGAAGCTTTTGAACTCCACTGGTCCGGCAGCGAGATCCACTATTATATAGAGCAGATTCATTACCCGGTCCGCAAGCTTGCCCATATGACCGAATATTTTCTTCTGGCCGTATCCGTCTCCTTTCCCCTCTATGTGTATGGGGTGCGGGGACTGTGGCTTCCGATTCTGGCCGGCGGCTTCTGTGTGGGTTTTGCGGCGCTGGACGAGTATCATCAGTCCTTTGTGGCCGGACGGGGTCCTTCCAAAAAGGATGTGGCCATCGACAGCATCGGCGTCCTGGCCGGAGTGCTCATGGTGCAGTTTTTCTGCTTTATCGGCCGGATGACTATTTTTCGGCCTCTGGCCAGGAAAAAACGAAAGTCGTCTGAATAATGGTCTTATCGACAAAAAGATGCACCCCGTCTTGCGAGGTGCATCTTTATCTATATTTTTATTCTTCTTCCGGCAGATCCTCTTCGTACTCATCCTCTTCGTCGTACGCTTCGTCTTCCGCCTCCGGATCATCGTCCATCTCCGCGTCGTCCCCGTCCTCCGGGTACTCTTCCGCCTCCATGTCATCCTCTTCCTCGAAGATCTCTTCCTCTGCTCCTTCCATCAGCTCTTCTTCCTCTTCGCTGATGTCCAGTGCGTCCTCTTCCTCCAGGTCCGTATTCAGCTTCACGTCGCGGTAACGCTTCATACCGGTACCCGCCGGAATCAGTTTTCCGATGATGACATTTTCCTTCAGGCCGATCAGTGGATCGACTTTGCCTTTGATCGCCGCCTCGGTGAGCACTTTCGTGGTCTCCTGGAAGGAGGCCGCGGACAGGAAGGAATTGGTCGCCAGGGACGCCTTTGTGATACCAAGAAGCACCTGTTTTCCTTCCGCCAGCGTCTTGCCTTCCTCCGCAAGCCGCTCGTTCGTATCCTCATATTCCAGAATATCCACCAGCGTACCCGGAAGGAAATCGCTGTCTCCGTTGTCCTCCACCCGGATCTTCTTCAGCATCTGGCGCACAATCATCTCGATATGTTTATCGTTGATCTCCACGCCCTGTAAGCGGTATACCCTCTGCACTTCCTGCAGCAGATAATCCTGCACCGCACGGACGCCCTTGATCTTCAGAATATCGTGAGGATTGATGCTTCCTTCCGTCAGCGCGTCTCCGGCTTCCACGTAGTCCCCGTCCATGATCTTAATACGGGAATCAAAGGGGATCAGATAGGTCTTGGACTCGCCGTTTTCATTGTTGCTGACGATCACCTCGCGCTTTTTCTTCATATCGTTGATGCTGGCAACCCCGGCGATCTCCGTCACGATAGCAAGACCTTTGGGCTTTCTTGCCTCGAAGAGCTCCTCCACACGGGGAAGACCCTGGGTGATATCTCCGCCTGCCACACCGCCGGTATGGAAGGTACGCATGGTCAGCTGGGTACCCGGCTCGCCGATGGACTGGGCCGCGATGATTCCGACGGTCTCGCCTACCTGCACCGCCTCGCCGGTCGCCATGTTGGCGCCGTAGCATTTTGCGCAGACGCCGATGTGGGAACGGCAGGTTAGCGCCGTACGGATACGGATCTTGTCGAAGGGATTTCCGTTCTTATCCACTCCGTGGTTGATCACCTCCGCCGCACGCCTGGGCGTAATCATGTGATTGGCTTTCACGATGATGTTGCCGTCCTTATCGCAGATATCCTCGCATACAAAACGTCCCGTGATCCGCTCCTGCAAAGACTCGATCAGCTCTTTACCGTCCATAAAGGTGCTGACTTCCATACCTGGAATCTCCGTATCTTTCCCTTCGTTGCAGTCCACTTCCCGGACAATCAGCTCCTGGGAGACGTCCACCAGACGCCTGGTCAGATATCCGGAGTCCGCGGTACGAAGCGCCGTATCCGACAGACCTTTTCTTGCTCCGTGGGCGGACATGAAGTACTCCAGAACGTCCAGTCCTTCACGGAAATTCGACTTGATCGGCAGCTCGATGGTGTGTCCGGTGGTATCCGCCATCAGTCCGCGCATGCCCGCAAGCTGCTTGATCTGCTTGTCGGAACCCCGGGCGCCGGAATCCGCCATCATATAAATATTGTTGTATTTGTCGAGACCTTCCAGGAGCGCCTTGGTCAGTACCGCGTCCGTCTCCTTCCAGGTCTCCACCACTTCTTTGTAGCGTTCTTCCTCGGTGATCTTGCCGCGCTTATAGTTGCGGGTGATCTTATCCACCGTATCCTGCGCCTTTTTGATCAGCTCCGGTTTCTCCGGCGGCACGGTCATATCCGAGATGGATACGGTCATAGCCGCTCTGGTGGAATATTTATAGCCCATGGCCTTGATGTTGTCCAGTACCTCCGCGGTTCTGGTGGCCCCGTGGGTGTTGATGACCTTTTCCAGGATCTGCTTTAAGCCCTTTTTGCCCACATGGAAATCCACTTCCGGCTTCAGCTCGTTGCCCGGGATGCTCCGGTCCACAAAACCCAGATCCTGAGGCAGAATCTCATTGAAGATAAAACGCCCAAGAGTGGACTCCTCGGTTCTCATCAGGACGCTTCCGTCCGGCAGGGCCTTGGAGACACGAACTTTGATCCGGCTCTGAAGGGTCAGCGCGCCGTTTTCATAGGCCAGAATCGCTTCATTGACACTTTTGAAAGCTTTGCCCTCTCCCACTGCTCCCGGGCGTTCCTGGGTCAGGTAATAGATGCCGAGGACCATATCCTGGGACGGAACCGCCACTGGTCCGCCGTCCGAAGGCTTCAGAAGATTGTTGGGCGAAAGCAGCAGGAACCGGCACTCCGCCTGGGCTTCCACGGACAGAGGCAGATGGACCGCCATCTGGTCGCCGTCAAAATCCGCGTTGAAAGCCGTACACACCAGAGGATGCAGCTTGATCGCCTTGCCCTCCACGAGAATCGGCTCAAAGGCCTGGATGCCAAGTCTGTGCAGGGTAGGCGCACGGTTCAGCATCACCGGATGCTCCTTGATGACTTCCTCCAGCACATCCCACACTTCGGTCTGCAGGCGCTCCACCATCTTCTTGGCGCTCTTGATATTGTGAGCGGAACCATTTGCCACCAGTTCCTTCATGACAAAGGGCTTGAACAGCTCGATTGCCATCTCTTTGGGAAGACCGCACTGATAGATCTTCAGCTCCGGTCCCACCACGATGACCGATCGGCCCGAGTAGTCTACACGTTTTCCCAGCAGATTCTGACGGAAACGGCCGGACTTTCCTTTCAGCATATCAGACAGGGATTTCAGCGCCCGGTTGCCGGGTCCTGTGACCGGACGGCCTCTTCTGCCGTTATCGATCAGAGCGTCCACCGCTTCCTGGAGCATCCGCTTCTCATTGCGGACGATGATGTCCGGCGCTCCCAGATCCAGAAGCCGCTGCAGACGGTTGTTGCGGTTAATGATCCTCCGATACAGATCATTTAAGTCCGAGGTGGCGAACCGCCCGCCGTCCAGCTGTACCATGGGTCTTAGATCCGGCGGGATCACCGGGATGGCGTCCATGATCATCCACTCCGGCTTATTCCCGGAGCCCCGGAAGGCTTCCACCACTTCCAGCCTCTTGATGATCCGGGCGCGCTTCTGTCCGGAGGCATTCTTAAGGCCGGCTTTGAGTTCCTCCGAATCCTTCTCCAGGTCGATGGCAGCCAGAAGCTCCTTGATGGACTCCGCTCCCATGCCTACCCGGAAGGCGCCGGACTCGGGATACTTTTCCTTCATATCCTGGTACTCCTTTTCCGAGAGTACCTGTTTATATAACAGTTCGGTCTTTCCAGGGTCCAGAACAATATAGGATGCAAAATACAGCACCTTCTCCAGCGTTCTCGGGGACAGATCCAGGATCAGTCCCATCCGGCTGGGAATTCCCTTGAAATACCAGATGTGAGAGACCGGCGCCGCCAGTTCGATGTGTCCCATGCGCTCCCGGCGCACGTTGGACTTGGTAACCTCCACGCCGCAGCGGTCGCAGACCACGCCCTTGTATCTGATCTTTTTATATTTTCCGCAATGACACTCCCAGTCCTTGCTTGGGCCAAAGATCCGTTCGCAGAACAGGCCGTCTTTTTCAGGCTTTAACGTTCTGTAATTGATGGTCTCCGGCTTTTTTACCTCTCCCCTTGACCACTCGCGAATCGTCTCCGGGGATGCAAGACCAATCTTGATCGCATCGAAGGTCATCGGCTGATAGACCTCGTTGTTCGTTGTTTCCGGCATGAACGGCACCTCCTATTCATATTCAATCTCATCATCCAGGGCCAGCGGATCGCTCTCCCCTGCTTCCTCCTCTGTGCTGTCTTCCTCCACGTCTACCAGTTCTTCCCCTTCGAATTCCTGCTTGCTGAATCCCAAAGAGCTAAGCGACTCATTCTCTTCCTGATTGTAGCGCCTGCTGTCTCCTTCCAGGATAGAACGGATATCCACATCGCCGTACTCGCTGCTCTCCATAATCTCCACTTCCGTGTTATCGTCGCGCAGCACACGCACATCCAGACCCAGAGACTGCAGCTCCTTTAACAGAACCTTGAAAGACTCGGGGATTCCGGACTCCGGAATATTGTCTCCCTTGATGATGGCCTCGTAAGTCTTCACACGCCCGATGACGTCGTCAGACTTCACGGTCAGAATCTCCTGCAGGGTGTAGGAAGCACCGTAGGCCTCCAGAGCCCACACCTCCATCTCGCCGAAGCGCTGGCCGCCGAACTGGGCCTTGCCGCCCAGAGGCTGCTGGGTGACCAGAGAGTAGGGGCCGGTGGAGCGGGCATGGATCTTATCGTCCACCAGATGATGAAGCTTCAGATAATGCATGTGACCGATGGTAACCGGACTGTCAAAATATTCCCCGGTACGACCGTCTCTTAAGCGCACTTTTCCGTCCCGGGAGATGGGGACTCCTTTCCACAGCTTTCTGTGGTCCCGGTTCTCATAGAGATACTCCATCACTTCCGGAAGCAGCTCCTGCTCATGCTTCGCCTTGAACTCATTCCAGTCCAGGTTGACATAATCATTCGCCAGATCCAGCGTATCCATAATATCGTTCTCATTGGCGCCGTCGAAGACCGGGGTCGCCACATTAAAGCCCAGAGCTTTTGCCGCAAGGCTTAAGTGGATCTCCAGGACCTGTCCGATGTTCATACGGGACGGCACGCCCAGCGGATTCAGCACGATATCCAGGGGGCGGCCGTTGGGCAGGAACGGCATATCCTCCACCGGGAGCACCCGGGAGACCACGCCCTTGTTGCCGTGACGGCCCGCCATCTTATCGCCCACGGAAATCTTTCTCTTCTGCGCGATGTAGATGCGCACCGCCTGGTTCACGCCCGGAGACAGTTCGTCTCCGTTTTCTCTGGTAAATACTTTTGCATCCACGACGATGCCGTACTCCCCGTGAGGCACTTTCAGAGAAGTATCCCGGACTTCTCTGGCCTTCTCGCCGAAGATCGCCCGAAGGAGCCGCTCTTCCGCGGTCAGCTCCGTCTCTCCTTTTGGGGTCACCTTGCCCACCAGAATATCACCGGCGCGCACCTCCGCACCCACGCGGATGATGCCTCTGCTGTCCAGGTCTTTCAGCGCGTCGTCGCCCACACCCGGCACGTCTCTGGTGATCTCTTCCGGTCCCAGCTTGGTGTCGCGGGCTTCCGCCTCATATTCTTCAATATGGATGGAAGTATATACATCATCCATTACCAGTCTCTCGCTTAACAAGACTGCATCTTCGTAGTTGTAACCTTCCCAGGTCATGAATCCGATCAGCGGATTCTTTCCAAGGGCAATCTCACCCTCCGAAGTAGAGGGACCGTCCGCAATCACCTGTCCTGCCTCCACCCGGTCCCCCTTGAATACGATGGGTCTCTGGTTGTAGCAGTTGCTCTGGTTGCTTCTGGTGAATTTCGTCAGACGGTAGGTGTCGCGGACCCCGTTATCCTGACGCACCACGATCTCATTGGACACGGAGCGCTCGACCACACCGGAATTCTTCGCGATCACGCAGACGCCGGAGTCCACCGCCGTCTTCTCTTCCATACCGGTTCCCACCACCGGAGTCTCGGTGAGCATCAAAGGCACCGCCTGGCGCTGCATATTGGAACCCATCAGCGCTCGGTTCGCGTCATCGTTCTCCAGGAACGGAATCAGAGCAGTCGCCACAGAAAACACCATCTTCGGCGATACGTCCATAAAATCGAACATGGTCTTTTCGTATTCCTGGGTCTCCTCCCGGTAACGGCCGGATACATTGTTGCGGACAAAATATCCGTGTTCATCCAGAGGCTCATTTGCCTGAGCCACATGGTAATTATCTTCTTCATCCGCAGTCATATAGACCACTTCTTCGGTGACTCTCGGATTCTTGGGATCGCTCTTGTCGATCTTCCGGTAGGGCGCCTCCACAAATCCGTATTCATTGATCCTTGCATAGCAGGCAAGGGAGTTAATGAGGCCGATGTTGGGACCCTCAGGGGTCTCGATGGGACACATTCTTCCATAGTGGGAGTAGTGCACGTCACGGACCTCGAATCCGGCACGGTCACGGGACAGACCGCCGGGCCCCAGGGCCGACAGACGCCGCTTATGGGTCAGCTCGCCCAGAGGATTGTTCTGATCCATGAACTGGGACAGCTGGGAGGAGCCGAAGAACTCCTTTACCGACGCGGTCACCGGCTTGATATTGATCAGGGACTGAGGGGAGACCCCTTCCGTGTCCTGTGTCGTCATACGCTCCCGCACCACTCTTTCCAGACGGGAAAGACCGATCCGGTATTGATTCTGGAGCAGCTCACCTACGGCGCGGATACGGCGGTTGCCGAGATGATCGATATCATCCGCATTGCCGAGGCCGTACTCCAGGTGGATATTATAATTGATCGACGCCAGAATATCGTCTTTGGTAATGTGCTTGGGCACCAGTTCGGAGGCCTCTCTGTGAATCGCCTCTTTTAACTCCTCCGGATCGGTATACTCTTTCAAAAGCTTTTCCAGTACCGGATAGTAGACCATCTCCCGGATTCCCAGCGCTTTGGGATCGCAGTCCACATGCTTGGACAGATCCACCATGCGGTTGGTGAGCACTTTCAGATTGCGCTCCTCCCCCTGCACCCATACATAGGGTACGCCCAGGTCCTGGATCTCCACTGCCAGATCCGCGTTCACCTTCGTCCCTGCTTCCGCCACGACTTCTCCCGTGGACACATTGATCACATCCTCCGCCAGTACCTGGCCGCGGATGCGGTTCTTAAGGGACAGCTTTTTGTTGAACTTATAACGTCCGACTTTCGCCAGATCATATCTTCTGGGGTCAAAGAACATCCCGGTGATCAGCGTTTCCGCGCTTTCCACCGCCAGGGGCTCTCCCGGGCGAATCTTCTTATATAATTCCAGCAGGCCTTCCTGATAGCTCTCGGAAGTGTCCTTCGAAATGGAGGCCAGAATCTTCGGTTCTTCGCCGAACATCTCCAGGATCTCAGCATTCGTGCCGTAACCCAAGGCACGGATCAGAACGGTGATCGGCACTTTACGGGTTCTGTCAACGCGAACATAGAATACGTCATTGGAATCAGTCTCATACTCCAGCCATGCACCGCGGTTCGGAATCACGGTACAGGAAAACAGAAGCTTTCCGACTTTATCATGGTCAATGCCATAATAGATGCCGGGGGAACGCACCAGCTGGCTGACTATGACACGCTCCGCACCGTTGATTACGAAGGTTCCGGTCTCGGTCATCAGAGGCAGATCTCCCATGAAAATCTCATGTTCATTGATCTCATCTGTTTCCTTGTTGTAAAGACGGACCCGTACTTTCAATGGAGCGGCATAAGTAGCGTCACGGTCTTTACACTCCTCAATCGTGTACTTCGCACCTGCTTTGTCCAGTGTAAAGTCAGTGAACTCCAGACTCAGCTTCCCACTGTAGTCCGTGATCGGCGAAATATCCGAGAATGCTTCCCGGAGTCCTTCATCCAAAAACCACTGGTAGGAATCTCGCTGGACCTCGATCAGATTCGGCATCTCCAGAACTTCCCTTTTCCTGGAATAACTCATTCTGCTGTTCTTGCCAGATCTGACCGGTTTGATTCTGTTCTTTTCCATTGACATTTCACCCCTTATATATTTGATAACATAATTGTTCAGTATCTTCACAATTACGGCGCAAAATATCAGGCAAGGTAATGCGTATACCTCACCATAATAAGTGCATTGTCCATAATATCACAAATTTTTTTTTCTGTCAACGTGATTTTCCAGAAAACGGAAAGAGGGATACCGCCTGTGCGATATCCCTCGGACTTTCGTCAGATTATTTCAAAGTTACTTTCGCGCCTTCGCCCTCAAGTTTTGCTTTCAGCTCCTCAGCCTCTGCCTTGGACGCGCCCTCTTTCACAACCTTCGGTGCACCGTCAACCACATCTTTTGCCTCTTTCAGGCCGAGACCGGTCGCTTCACGTACCACTTTGATAACCTTAACTTTGTTCGGGCCTACTTCGGTCAGCTCTACATCGAAGGAATCCTTCTCCTCTGCTGCCGCTGCGCCGCCGTCTGCCGCTGCCGCCACAACAACGCCTGCCGCTGCGGATACGCCGAACTCTTCCTCACAAGCTTTTACTAACTCATTCAATTCTAATACGGTCAGCTCTTTGATTGCATCAATAAATTCTGCAGTAGTTAATTTTGCCATTTTGCTTTACCTCCAATTTGTAGTGATTTCTTCTATTAAATATGTCTCAGATTATGAGACAGCCTATGCCTCTTTGCTCTCTGCAATCTGGTTCAGAACGCGTGCAAAGTTCGCAATCGGGCTGTTCATGCTGCCAAGAAGTCTTCCAAGAAGCACTTCTCTGGACGGAACATTCGCGATGGCGGTCATGCCCTTCGCATCATAGTAATTGCCTTCTACCACGCCGGCTTTGATCTCCAGCTTGTCTGCGGTCTTCGCAAAGTTCGCGATGATTCTTGCCGGAGCCGTCGCATCGGTCTTGGAAATCGCCACTGCAGACGGTCCTTCCAGATGCTGTGCCAGGGGCTCGAACTCGGTTCCCTTGATCGCAAAGTTCAGCATGGTGTTCTTATAGACTTTGTAGATGATGCCTTCTGCTCTCATCTGTCTGCGAAGCTGCGTATCCTGTTCCACTGTCAGACCGCAGTGGTCTACGAGAACAACGCCGGCCGCGCCTTCCAGATTTGCAGAAATCTCTTCCACAACAGGTCTTTTCAGTTCAACTTTTGCCATGATTGGTCTCCTCCTTATAGATTCGTGAGTGACAACCTTTAGAACATCGAGTCCGGCAGGCCGGACTCGCGCACCGGACGCCTGTCAGCCTTGCTGACTATCTTCCGAAAGGCGCTCCGTGTGCATAAGAAAATCCCCCTGCGCTTGAGACACAGAGGGATAGTAAGTCATTCTCTTATCGAATGCTTTCCTCGGCAGGCGGTTCTCCACTTACGCCTCACGGCGCCTGCTGTCTTCGGGCAGTCATCAAATTTTATAACATAATTTATATTGGATGTCAACCTTCTCGACAAAAACTTTTAAGAAAGTTTCATCGGGTTCACCTTCACGCCCGGGCCCATGGTCGGAGCGATGGTTACGCTCTTTAAGAACTGGCCCTTGACCGCTGCCGGTTTCGCCTTGATGATGGCATCCATAAGCGTCTGGAAGTTGTCCGCTAACTGCTCCTCGGTAAAAGAAGCTTTTCCGATCGGCACGTGGATAATATTGGTCTTATCGAGTCTGTACTCGATCTTACCTGCTTTGATATCATTGACAGCCTTGGTTACATCCATGGTCACAGTACCGGCTTTGGGGTTCGGCATCAGGCCTTTGGGTCCAAGTACACGGCCCAGACGTCCGACGACGCCCATCATATCCGGGGTTGCCACGACGACGTCAAAGTCAAGCCAGCCGCCCTGGATCTTGGAAACCAGTTCCTCTGCTCCTACGAACTCTGCGCCTGCTGCCTGCGCTTCATCTGCCTTCGCCGCCTTTGCGAACACCAGTACGCGCACCTGTTTGCCGGTTCCGTGCGGAAGCACGACCGCGCCGCGGATCTGCTGGTCTGCGTGACGTCCGTCGCAGCCGGTCCGGATGTGAGCCTCGATGGTCTCATCGAATTTTGCGGTGGATATTTTTTTTACGAGGGCGATTGCCTCTTCTTTGTCATACTGCGCAAGTTTATCGTAGGATTTTAAAGCCTCAACGTATTTCTTACCATGTTTCATAATTATTATTAACCTCCTTGTGGTAATGGCGGGTTTATGCCCTGTGGGTAATTGTCCCTCCCACTCTATCATTCAGCAACAGTTTACTAATCATCTACTACCGTGATGCCCATACTTCTTGCCGTACCGGCGATCATGCTGATGGCCGCCTCCAGGCTACCTGCGGTCAGATCCGGCATCTTCAGTTCCGCGATCTTCTGCACTTCCGATCTCTTAATCGTCGCGACCTTGTCCTTCTTGGAATTCGCGGAAGCGGTCTTCAGTCCGCATGCCTTCTTCAGTAACACTGCTGCCGGCGGAGTCTTGGTAATAAAGCTGAAGCTTCTGTCAGCGTATACCGTGATCACAACCGGGATGATCATATCGCCCTGGTCTGCGGTTCTTGCGTTAAACTCCTTTGTGAACTGTACGATGTTCACGCCGTGCTGACCAAGCGCCGGACCTACTGGAGGAGCTGGTGTTGCCTTTCCAGCAGGAATCTGTAATTTGATATAACCTGTAACTTTTTTTGCCATAACTAAGGCACCTCCTATTGTGGTAATGGCGGGTTTCTTCCCTGTGGGGTAACTGTCCCTCCCACGATTCCCGGCTTTCCTTTTTGCGGGAACCATTTCTTTTTACATTTTCTTGATCTCTGTGAAACTTATCTCAACCGGCGTTTCACGGCCGAACAGGTCGACGTTGATCGTCACACACTGTTTGTTCTCATTGATGGACTGGATGACACCCACGGTATCCTTCCATACGCCGCCGGTGACGACAACCGTATCACCTTCTGCATAATCCATCTGCACGGAATCCGAACGAATTCCAAGCGGCCTCATCTCTTCGTCGGTAAGCGGAACTGGTTTTGACCCGGGACCAACAAATCCGGTCACGCCTCGGGTATTGCGAACCACATACCAGGTATCATCATTCATGATCATATTGATCAGAACGTAGCCCGGGAACATTTTCTTCTGGACCTGACGGCTCTGACCGTCCTTCATCTCCACTACATCCTGCATCGGAACCCTGACTTCCAGAATCTGCTCTTCCAGATGTCTGTTTTCGATGGTCTTCTCGATGTTGGCCTTGACTTTGTTCTCATATCCGGAATAGGTATGGACTACATACCAGTTTGCTTCTGACATAAAATCACCTTTCCCCTGAATTATAATGTTACCAGAACGTCAATCCCCAAGGTCATGATCATATCCAGTATCTTGATAATGAGCGCCAGAGCGACAGAGGTACTGACTACCGCTATGGTCTGTTTCGTAAGTGATTTTTGATCCGGCCAGACGATCTTCCTGAACTCGGCCTTCATGCCTTTGAACCAGCTTGCTTTCTGGGTCTTCTTTGGATCTGCCATCTTGTCACTTCCTTTACTCGCCCGGGGCAGGGTTACTTCGTCTCCTTATGAAGAGTATGTCTCTTGCAGAAACGGCAGTATTTCTTGGTTTCCATTCTGTCTGGATGAAGCTTCTTCTCTTTTGTCATGTTGTAGTTACGCTGTTTGCACTCCGTACATGCCAATGTGATTCTTACGCGCACAACTTTCCACCTCGCTTTTATACTTTTTTCTTTGGTGACCCTGCGAAAATCACCAATTTTTAGGCATAAAAAAAAAGCCTAAACTTCCATTCGCATGGCTACTATAACACAGCAGGCGACGAAAGTCAAGGCTTTTGGCTTCTTTTCTCTTTTCTTATACTTCCCCTGTCCATGAGGGCGCGGGCGGCTCCATCTCCTGTTCTTTGATCTGTTTCAGCGCCTTCCACAGAAAGACTGCGGAGATTCCGTAGTTGATGATGTAGAAAAAGGGGATCGTAAAGGGCAGCCATGCGTAGACGGCCTCCACCAGAAGCGCAGGGGTCCGGGTGTAGATGGCAAGCTTATAAAGTTCTCCGAACCGAAGCCTGCATCCCATAAGCGCGGACATGATGGTTCCCATCACAGCCACCACAAGCGCCCCCAGAAAGAATCCCAGCAGTCCGAAGCACAGGATCACAATCAGAGAAATCCATAAGACCACCGGAACCAGGGGCATCAGTTCGTTCAAAAAACTGTCCCGATCCCAGTCTCCCAAGTCCATCTCATCATAAGAGACCCGTATGACGGCGCCTCCGTCCGCTTTCACAATCATGTGCTCCGCGTCCATGATCAGCGCCCGGTCAAAGGCGAGCAGATCCACGTCGGTGATCTCTTCCGTCAATGGGCGGCTGGTATCCACCTTCAGGCAGATGCCTCCCTGATAGGTGTCATACTGTTGAATATCAAAAGACTCTTCCACCCAGAGGACTCCGTCTTCCAGACGGAAGTCCGGAATCGCCTCTCTTGCGATGTTTCCAAATCCGCCGGAACCAAAGAGCGTCGCCATGACGGGAAGCACCATGGACACCACAAAATAAATCAGCGTCAGTAAAAGTCCGTACAGGAACGCTTTCCCTCCGTTATTCTTCCGAAATCCCGGATAACTCTTAAAGTCATAGACGGAATGAACCAGTTCTGCAAATATATTCACTGTCTTCTTCTCCTTTACATCTCTTCCTGTCCAAGAACCGCGGAAAGAATCGCCCACACATAGGGCGCGCCGTACACATTCAGTTTCTTCGGCCCGGAGACCTTTTCCGGATTCTCCCGGATCTTCTCACAGGCTTTCTCAAAGGTACTTCTTGTAATCGACCGCTCCCTGCGGCTGGTAAAAAGCTCTCCGCCTTTTACATAGTAGGTAAAGGGCAGTCCCTTCTTCGTGCAGAAGACCTCTCCCTGCCTGGCGACAATCCGGTCCCACAAGGTATCCTTCGCGCTCTCTGTACTCATACTGGCCTCCTGTGCGTACGCTCATCTCTTACATCTGCAGTTTCATGAACAGCAACGGTTCTACCACATATTATATACAGTTCCGCCGACTTCCGCAACCGTCAGGGCGAAGAAAGCGAAAAAAGACGCAGGCCTGGTCACGAAGCGGCCGACAGACGCGAGAGTACCCGAAGGTAGATCTGCCTCATGAAGAACAGGGTCATGGCAAGTGACATCAGCTCCGCGATGGGGATCGCCCACCACACCAGGTTTACATTGCCAAGCCTCGACAGACCGTATGCCACGGGAAGAAGCACCAGGAGCTGTCTCGCCACCGACACCAGCATACTGTAGACAGAGCGTCCCAGCGCCTGAAATACGCTGCCGCAGGCGATGCAGAAGCCCGCCAGCAAAAAGCTCAGGCTGATGATCCGAAGGGCAGGCACGCCGATCCCGACCATAGTCTCCGACGCGTTGAACAGAAGCAGCAGGGGCTTTGGTATTACCTGAAACACCAGAAGTCCCGCCAGCATGATGCCCATGGCGTAGACAATCGTATGGCGGATGGTGCTCACCACCCGTTCCCGGTTCTTGGCGCCGTAATTATAGGCGACGATGGGAATGATCCCGTTGTTGAGGCCGAAAACCGGCATAAACACAAAGCTCTGCAGTTTAAAGTACACGCCGAAGACAGCAGTGGCCGTGGAGGTAAAGGAGATCAGAATCCGATTCATCCCATAGTTCATCACCGAACCAATGGCCTGCATGATGATGGAGGGCACGCCGATCCCGTAGATCTGGCCGATCACCGGCAGATTCGGACGAAATCCTTTCATATGAATATGTACTTCGTAATTCTTCTTTGCGTTCAGCCACACGGACAAAATCCCCGCCACGATCTGGCCGATCACCGTCGCCGCCGCCGCGCCGGTCACGCCCATCTTCGGAAATCCGAACAGGCCGAAGATCAGGATAGGGTCCATGATGATATTCACGATCGCCCCGATGCCCTGGGTGAACATGGTGTAAATGGTCTTTCCGGTCGCCTGCAAAAGGCGCTCAAACATCAGCTGCGCAAAAGCCCCGAAGGAAAAACAGCAGCAAACCGTCAGGTATTCTTTGCCGTACCGGATGATCTCCTCGATATCCGTCTGGCTTCTGTAAAAGGGTTCCACAAAAAAGAGTCCGATCACAAGGAACAAAAGATAGCTCAAAACCGCCAGGAACACGGCGTTGGCCGCGATCCGGTCTACTTTTTCAAAATCTTTTTCCCCCAGAGAGCGGGCCAGAAGCGCGTTGACGCCCACAGCGGTGCCTACGCCCACCGCGATCATCAGGTTCTGGATCGGGAACGCCATGGATACCGCCGTCAGCGCATTCTCATTGATCTGCGACACAAAAACGCTGTCCACGATATTGTAAAGCGCCTGTACCAGCATGGATGCCATAATCGGCAGGGACATGGATATGATCAGTTGATTCACAGGCATGATGCCCATCTTGTTCTCTTCCATCTTGTCGTCTCCTCCTGTGTGTATTTTGATACGGATTTTTCTATCATAACACCGGAAGAGAAAATGTACAAGCCTTTATTTCCTCCCAGTCCTCCAGTCCTCCTTGCTGATCCCGTAACCATACACCTTCTGGCAGTGTCCCTCCCGGTCCGCCCTGGCGTTCTGCACATGCTCCCTTTGGAAACCGCAGGCTTCGAACAAGCTCAAAGACGCTGCGTTGTGTTCCAGAATATTGGCACAGACGCGGCGAAGCCCAAGCTCCCCAAAGGCCCGGGACAGCAGGAGCGCCACCGCGCCCCGACCATAACCTCTGCCCCGGGCCTCTTTTTTCAGCTTAATATAGATTTCCGCCGTTTTCCTTTCATCGTTCACATGAGAGAGCATGATGATCCCAAGCCCGATCTCTTCCTCCGCCGGGTCGGCGATAATCCGGCGCAGGCCGCCAAAGCCGCCCGAAACGGAACGAAACCAGTCCGCCCTGCCGGTCCCAAACCCGGCGTTCCGGTAGCCGCCCGTCACTCTCACAATCTCCGGATCATGGATCAGACTTTGCAAAAGCCCCTCATCCTGCGCTTCTACCGCCCGGAGGATCACCTTCTTCCCTGCCGTCCTCATACCGACCACTTCTCCTTCGGTCATTTTTCTGCGAAAGCAGACATCACCTTTTGGCCCTATGATACCACGAAACCGCCCCGCGTGTCATCCACCGTATTTCGAAATATTATAGACGTTGATCAGGATCACCAGCACCATCAGTCCAAGGAACAGCCGGTCCACCGTTCGTTCTTCCATCCGGCAGTTACAGGCTCTCCCGCATACGCCTCCCAAAATTCCGCCGCCGACCATAAGCGCCAGCAGTTCTACCGGAAATTCCGGTACAGTTCCCGTCACTACAGAGGAGAGCAGACTGGCTGCCTGAGAAAAAAAGATGATAGAAAGAGAGCTTTGCACCGCCTCTTTTGTGGACATGGAGAAAAAGTAGAATAAAACCACCAGATTGATAGGGCCGCCGCCGATGCCGAGAAAGGAAGAAAGGACGCCAAGAGTGATTCCAATGAAAAGGCAGCACGCTTTGTTGTTCACATGCAGCGTATGTATTTTATCTTTATACAGCGTATAGAGCAGCGTACCGACTGTCACCAGGAGGAGGCAGGCCGCCTGGACGGCTCCCACCCGGTTCTGATCCGGACTCAGGGCCGCCGCAAAGGAGAACATCCGCTTCCCCAGAAGCCCGCCGCCAGCCGCTCCCGCAGCCAGCGGAAGCCGGACTCCTTTGTTTTCCGCCCGCCCCTTCTCCATCCTGCCCTTCCACACGGAATAAGTCGTCATAGACAGCACCGTGCATCCGGACAGGAAGCTGATCGTACCCACATCAAGGATTCCGAAAGCGTCCAGCACCGGTTTGATGATCACGCCGCCACCCATGCCGCAGATGGCGCCGGCCACGGAGGCCAGAAAACACACAAGGAAAAATATCGTATGGATCATGCCCTCCTGCCTCCCTGGGGGACGGGCTCTTCCTCAAAGCGCACAATGCCTTTCAAGTATCCTTCCGGCGGCGAAAGAAGCCACTGGAATCCTTCCTCCAGTCGCTGAAACGGAATCTGATGAGTGATCATCCGGTTCATGGGAATGGAGCCGTCGATCATGGCCTCCACGCCCTTTTTATCATTTTCCAGCACGTCCCGCCCGGACGCCGGATGGGCCGCGTCCAGAATCGGCGCCCGCAGGACCAGCTCGTTGGCCAGAAGCGGCGGAAATGTCTCCTGCTTGGTATATACCGATGCGATCACGATCCGCCCTCTCCCGGTAAAAGGATTCTGCAAAAGCCCCTTTTCTCTCGGAAAGCGGATGACGCTGCAGGCGCTAAGAAGCCCCTTAAGACTCCCGGTAATCTCCACAATACTGTCGAGAAATGCCCCCTCCGTCAGGGCATAGACCTTTTCCACCAGATTCTCCTTCATGGAATTGACCGTGTGAGAGGCCCCGTACGCTTTCGCCGCCGCAAGCTTCTCGTCCGCCACGTCCACCGCGACAATCGTCTCCACGCCCGCCGCCTTCAGCCCAGCGATAGTCATAAGTCCCATCACGCCGCATCCCACAACCCCCGCACAATGAACGGGCTCTGTCAGGCAGGCATTCACGATATTCACCACGCATCCGATGGGCTCCGCCACGCAAAGGCGATAATCAAAAGGAAGATCCGGGAGACGGAAAATCGGACTCTTCTCCGATACGACGCGATAGGTCGTAAATGCCGCGTCAAAGTTTCCGGATATCCGGTCTCCCGGTCGGAATCCGGTCACACCGCGCCCTGTATCCACCACCGTTCCCACCGGTTCATGCCCAAGAGTACACGGAAAACTTACCGGACGCACCTGACGGTACCCCTCTTTGGAGATACCGAACGCATGATGCCCCAGAAAACGGGGCAGATCTGTATGACACAGTCCCACAGAATCCATGCGGACCAGAATCTCGTCCTCCCGAAGGGCCGGGAGCTCTTCCTCCACAAATTCAATTTTCTGAACATCTGTTACCATAGCGGTCAATGTCTTCATAACGCCCTCCCGGATCTTCCTACATCATTTGAATACCTGTTCTTCATGAGTTTCCAGTATCTCCTTTTGTTTCGTCAGGAAATCCACACGCCACTCGGGGAAATCCTGGACAAATTCGGTCTTCAGAAATACATTTACCATTTCTTTGGCCATGGTTTCGCCCACGAGAAACGCCCCCAGGCACAGAACGTTGGCGTCGTTGATCTTACGGCTGTATTCCGCCGCATAGACGCTCTCCACCACAGCCGCATACACACCTTTGTTCTTATTCGCCGCCATGGCCATGCCCATACCTGTCCCGCAGATCAGTATTCCTCTTTCTGCCTCGCCGGACTTAAGGAGCTCCGCCGCGGCGGGACCTGTGACGTTGTGCGGCCTTGGCTGTTCCGGATCGGTCGTTCCCACATCCAGGATTTCATGCCCCTGCACTTTCAGCATTTCTATGATGGATTCCTTTAGCGGATATCCCGCTTTATCAGAACCAACTACGATCTTCATGCTGTCCTCCTTTCTCCTCCTCTTTTTATTTTGCTCCGTTTGCCGCGTTCATGAAACGGCGGTGGAACTGCACCACCAGCGGATTAGAAGTAAACTCCATCAAAAGCGACGGCGCCGCCGTGATCACTACCCGGTCCGCCATATCCAGGAATTCCTCCTCCATCAGCAGGCGGTCGATATACGGATAGTAATTTTCTCCCTGCATATTGCACACGATCAGCCTCGTATCCGGAAGATTGGCCTGTTTCAGGCAGCGCAGATTGTGGCGGATGCCGTCCAGTCCGTCGGCCATGGAATCCTCCAGGAATCCGCGGTATCTCAGAATCTCCCGGGCCCTGGTATAGGCCGCAAAACGGTCCCCCGTGCGCTCTCCCGCGGACAGATAGTCGTTCTCCACCATATAGTGCTGAAGCTGCTCGACAAACAGCGGATCTCCCGTCTCCTCGTAAGCCTTCATAAGCCCCGCAAGCTGCATACTCTGGGAATGGCGGAACATAATAAAACTGTTGATGAAATACGGGCGGGCCTGCAGCGCCATGGCCGTCTGGTACGGTTCAAACATCAAAGTATAATTCACCCGATACCCATGTTCTTTTAACATCAGGGCCAGATTGTGCCCCCGGAAAAAATCTTCCGGATTCCCCTGGTTGTATCTTCTGCCAAGCTTTTTGTCCCCGCTCATCAATTCTCCGACGTTCTGCGCGTTCACAGGGCCGGTGTGCGGAACCTTGATGACCACCCGGTATTCGGAGAGCATTTCTTTAAAGCGGGCCGCCTCCTCCAGGATCTCCTCCTCGCTGGAACGAAACGGATCATTCAGTTCCACGCTGATATCACAGCCCGGCCCCAGAATATCTCCGATGTCCGCCAAAACCTCGTCTCTCGTCTTATATTTCCCGCCCACATTGGCGTCCGGATTGTTGATGAACTGATTGTAGATGATCGCCGGATTGCAGGTCAGGCTGCCGATCAGGTTTTTCATGCTCTCCACTTCGTAGGGATTGGCGGAATCCGCGCTGAAAATGATCTTTGTCGGTCTCTTTTTCCCGTTTTTGTCATAAGAAATATCCCGGACCAAATCTGCCAGAACCAGTCCGTCGGCTTTCAAGAGATATTCTACCCGGAAGCCCGACGGCGTCTCCTTCTCAGGAACCCGAAAAGACTGAATGACTTGGGAAAACCGCTCCGTTACCCCAAGGGCCTTTCCGTATTTTGTGATCTGATCATAGAGTTCCAGCGGAACCTCATGATTCATAATTCGTTCAATACCGGCCTCATGGCCGGAGAGCACTGGCAGCCCTGTCTCTTTTCCCGCCAGAGATGCTATGGTACAGTGAAACCCTGACATATTTTCTCTCCTTTCTTTTGTCCTACCACCACTTGATCTGATCCGTGATATGCTTTCTCAGATCGATGAAATCCCCGCTGGTAATATCTCGCGGATAAGGAAGTGTATTCTGAAGCTCTTCCTTCACGGTCGTCGGTTTATTGGATAAAATCAGTACCTTCTCCGACAGATACACAGCCTCCTCGATGTTGTGTGTGATAAATACCACGGTCGTCCCGATCTCTCTCCAGAGCCTCAGCACCTCGTCCTCCAGATAGAACCGAAGCTTAATGTCCATCTGGGCATAGGGCTCGTCCATCAGAAGCAGGTCCGGCTCCATGGCAAAGGCGCGGCCGATGATCACCCGCTGCTCGGTGCTTGCCGACAGATCGCTGGGATAACTGTCCCGGAATTTTTCCAGGCCTAAAAGGCGGACGATCTTCTCCACCCGTTCGTCGATGGTCTTCTTCGGAAGCCTTTTGATCTTCAGGCCGAACCGCAGGTTCTCCTCCACCGTCAGCCACGGATAGGCCGAAGGCTCCTGGAATACAAACGCCAGGTTATGTTTCTTTGGATCTGCCAGTTCCCCGTCAATCCGAAGTTCTCCGGAAGTGGGCTCATAGATCTTGGTCAGAAGGTTCAAAAATGTCGTCTTCCCGCACCCGGTGGGACCTACGACGCATACAAACTCTCCTTTCTTGATGTCAAAAGAGATGTCGTCAAGCACATGCAGCTTCCCGAAGTATTTTGTCAGGTGTCTCACCTGTACCTTTGCCTCGCGATTGTCTTCTGTTGTATTCGCTGTCACTCCTATCCCTCCCATCCTATAACGCCAGATCCGAGTTGTCAGAGATCATGGTCCGAAGCTCCAGAAACTCTTTGGACACCATATCCCTGGGCCTTGGAAGCGTATTGGTGTAGATCTTTTTAATCTTTGCCGGTCTGGCGCTGAACAGCACGATCCGGTCGCCCAGATACACCGCCTCCTCAATGTTATTGGTGACAAAGACCACCGTCCGCTTCTGCTTCTGCCAGATCTTGATGATCTCTTCTTCCATGGCATAGCGGGTCTGCGCGTCCAGCGCCCCAAAAGGCTCGTCCATGATCAGAATCTCCGGATCGTTGGTGTAGGCCCGGGCAATCCCCACCCGCTGCTTCATACCCCCGGACAACTGGGACGGATAAGAATTTTCAAACCCGCGAAGCCCTACCAGATCAATGTACTCCTGTGCCTTTTCACGCCTGGTCTTCTTGTCCACGCCCCGGAACTTGGGCCCGATCTCTGTGTTCTCCATCACCGTCTTCCAGGGCAGCAGCGACCACTTCTGGAAGACCATGCCGATCCTGGGGTCTGTACCCGTTACTGGTTTTCCGTCCAGCTCGATGGTCCCGCCCGTGGGATGCATTAGTCCCGCGAGAATGTTCAAGAGCACGCTTTTCCCGCAGTGTCCCGGCCCTAAAAGCACCAGGAATTCATTGTCGTAGACGTCCAGGGAGATTCCGTCAACCACGGACAGCGTGTCATTCTTCAGCGGAAATTTTTTCGTTATATTCTCAATATGAAGCCTTACTTTTTGTTGTCCCATGGACAGAGCCTCCTTTCCAGCATACTGGTAACGATCGCCAGCAGTGCGCCGATGAGCCCGATGGTAATCATGGCCACAAGGACCAGAGGAAGATCATTTCCCTCCATCCCCCGCACCACCAGAAAACCGACGCCCTTGTTGGCGCCCAGCATCTCGGCTGCCAGCACCACCATCCAAGCAGTACTGGTGGACGTCCGGATTCCCGCGAAGATCGACGGGTATGCCGCCGGTATGGCGATCTCCGTAAGCATCTGCCTTTTATTGGCATGGAATACCTCTCCCACGTCCAGATACAGCTTCTGGACCTTTACCAGTCCGTCATGGGTATTGACCACCACCGGCATAACCGCGCCGATAAATACGATCAGAACCTTGGAAAATTCACTGATTCCAAAGCAGATCGTGATCAGCGGAATCCACGCGATGGGCGGAATCGGCCGGATAAACGCAAAGATAGAGCCGAAAAACGCATCCATTTTCTTATTCCACCCGATCATTACGCCAAAGGAAATGCCAAGCCCCCAGGCAAACAAAAGCGCAATGACCACACGCTTGAGACTTGCGGCGATGTGCATCGGAAAGCTGACGCGCATGATCGGTTTCTCCAGCAGGGTCAGAAAACGCTGCCACGCGATGTACGGAGAAGGGAACAGATGCGGGTACAGGGCTGAAACTCCATACCACAGGCCAAAGAGCAAAAGGATCGACAGGCAGGACAGGATTTTATACGCCGCGTCAAGGGCGGTGATTTTTTTAACCTCTTCCACAGCCGCTTTTTCTTCTTTCCTCATATTAAATCCTCCACTTGATGATCCGGTGCTCGATAAAACTTAATGTACCGGTGAATACCATGCCCAGCACCCCGATCAGCACCATGCCCAGGATGACGATATCCGCTCTTGCAAAGTTTCTTCCCATCAGTATCATGTAGCCAAGTCCG
The DNA here is from genome assembly GCA_910584945.1 of uncultured Lachnospiraceae bacterium. Taxonomy (GTDB): domain Bacteria; phylum Bacillota; class Clostridia; order Lachnospirales; family Lachnospiraceae; genus Hominiventricola. The sequence continues at coordinate 56,925 of CAJUDY010000021.1, forward strand.
GAATCCGCCGCCAGCATCTCTGCCGCTACCAGCGTCGCCCACGCGTTGCCCAGGGCCACCCGGATTCCCGCAAACATAATCGGCAGCGAAGAAGGAACTCCCACTTTGATAAAAATCTCAAAGTTCGATGCCCCGCAGGTCTTTGCCACGTTGATCAGTGTTTGATTCGTCTGGCGGATTCCGGCGGCGCTGTTGATCACGCAGGGAATGAAAGCTGCAAAAAAGATGATAAACGCCTTGGCCCGAATCCCGATGCCCAGCCAAAGAAGGGTCAGCGGAATCCACGAGATCGGTGGAATCGGGCGCAGGATCTCGAAGACCGGACTGACAAACTGCCGGAAGCCTTTATACCATCCCATCAGAAGTCCCGTAGGGATGCCGACGATCAGCGCCAGGAAAAATCCCACCAGAGAAACCTGAAGACTGGAAAGGATACTGCTTGGAATCGTAGAGCCGTCCGGATTGGTATTGACCAGTTTGTACAGAAAAAGGGCAACAATTTCTGTAGGTTTCGCAAGATATCTGCCGGAGACGATTCCGCACTGGACGAGCAGCTGCCAGACCAGGAAAAAGCAGAGCACCCCTGCAACCGACAGCATGGCGTAGGCATAACTGCTAAGCCCAAGCCCTCTTCCCAATGGATCTTTCTTTTTTTGTCCATTCATGTTGAACTACCTCCTGTGTCTAAAGGCCGCCGGTCCCGCCTGTATGCAGAGCCGACGGCCATTCCCTGGTTGTTTACTGTCTCTTTTCCAGAACTGCTTCCGCCACAGCGCTGGTGATCCGGTTATTTTCCAGCACCTTCATGCGGTCTTCCTCCGTATAGCTGCCAAGGGTTACGAAGTAATCCATGGTATCCAGCACGTCGAACTCTCCGCCGGAGATCTGACGGTCCGCAAGTCCCAGCGGGTCATCCACTTCGGTCGTCATCCGCTCCAACGCCTTCTCAATCCCAAGACCCTCATAGACTTCCGCGGTATATTGGGCAATTGTCTCCGTACAGGAGATTCCCTCCACCTCGCATGCTTCGAAATACATCTTTGCCATCTCGTCCGGATGCTCCATCATCCAATCTTCCACATTGAAATACAGCTCGAACAGCGTCGTCATCGCGTCCATCTTGGTATCCAGCGCATTGTCCGTGGCCAACAGACAGGTGGAATATACGCCGTTCACATCGTCGCAGCTGCAGACGGACTTGAAGCCTTCCTCCTGGGCGGTGACGTTCGTGGAGGTCCAGAGAATCATACCGTCTCCTTCGCCTGCCCGGAAGGCCGCCAGCGCGCTTCCCACGTCCATGTTGGTCATGGTCACATCATCGGTGGTCAGTCCGAAATAAGCCAGATAGAGGGCCAACGTCTGCTGCGCCGTCGTTCCCACAGGCAGAAGCCAGGTGGTTCCGCGCAGAGAGTCCGCGTCTCCATAGACTTCCGGAGCCTCCGTCGCATTGCCCTTGCCCGCCTGATAGATGGGCGAATCTTCACGTACGAAGCAGTTCAGGATATGCTCATACTGGGAGATTCCGATTACGTTCACGTCATAGCCGACGATCCCGTTTACCGCGCCTGCCGCGCCCGCGGTTCCCACATCCCAGCTCCCGTTTGCTTCCATCATGGCCGGACCCGCATTGAAGTAGGACCAGTTAAACCCGATATTCAGTTCTTCCGCCCAGCCCATCTCATCCATGATGTAGAACACCAGTCCATGCTCCGCGCCGGAGAAGTAAGCAAGGTCAATCATGGTCTTGCTTGCCAGCGGCTCAATCCCGAAGGTGGTGCCGCCTGAGCTCTCCGTCTCTGCCGCGGGCGCCTCCGTCTCTTCCCCGGAAGGCGCCGGCGTCTCCGGAGCCGGATTCGTATTCTCCTTGCTGCCGCAGCCGGAAAGCAGGCTTCCCGCGAGCGTCAAAGTCGTTATAAGCGCCAGTAAGCTTTTCATTGTCTTTTTCATCATATTCTCCTTCCATTTAAGTTCCGCAATTCCTCTTCCTCAGTTGCTTTACTACCAGACGGTATAGCCGCCGTCGAAGATCAGATCGGTACCGATACAGTATGTAGACATGTCGGACGCCAGATAGACGACTGCGCCGACCACTTCGTCCAGGCTGGCAAATCGTTTGATGGGGACCATGGACACATTGTAGTTAAGTACCTCAGCCTTTACCCCCTGATGGAGCCCGGACATGACATAGCCCGGACTGATACTGTTCACCCGGATACCGGATTCCACGTAACTGATGGCCAGCGCCCTGGTCAGCTGCCGGACTCCTGCCTTGCTGGTCGTATACCCCGGCTGGGACGTCATCGCCGGACGGCGGTTGATGATATGCGCGGACATGGACGCGGTATTGATAATAGACCCTCCGTGTCCGTGCTTTTTCATAAGCTCCGCCCCCGCGCGGTCCACCAGAAGCATCCCGGTCAGGTTCACGTCCAACATCTTCTTCCAGGTATCCAGCGTAATCTCAGCGTCATCCATGCCGGTACAGGTGATTCCGGCATTTGAAAAAACGATATCCACCGTTCCCAGCGTTTCTTCTATCGCCCCAAACGCCTGTGTCACCGACGCCTCGTCGGATACGTCGCCGATCACCGGGACCGCCGTCACCTTGTAAGTTTTCTCCAGATATTCACAGTTTTTCTTTAGTTCCTCCTCTGCCGCGGGAATGTCAAGCAACGCCACATCCGCTCCCAGCTCCGCAAATGCCACGGATACCGCTCTGGCAATCCCCCCGGCTCCTCCCGTTATCACCGCCTTTTTCCCTTTCAGGGAGATCATCTCATAGATGCTTTTGATCTGTTCGATGGATTCTGCCTCATACCGCACCTTATATTCCCCCTAACCTTTTCTCTCAATGACGATCCGCACTTTTTTTGCAATGTCGTCCGCCGTCAGCCGGAACCGTTCTTTCAGCCAGTCCGCCGGACCGACTTCTCCGAATTCATCCTGCACGCCTACGCGTCCCATGGGGACCGGACAGTTCTCCGACAGCACTTCCGCCACAGCGCTTCCCAGACCGCCGATGATGTTGTGATTCTCCGCCGTGACGATGACTCCGGTCTCTTTTGCAGCGGTGATGACCGCTTCCCGGTCGATGGGTTTCAGCGTGAACATATCCAGCACCCGGACATGAATGTCTTCTTTTTCAAGCAATTCGGCCGCGCAGACCGCCTCAATGACCTCCCTGCCGGCGGCGATGATCGTCGCGTCCCGGCCTTCCCGAAGCGTTACCGCCTTCCCGATCTCAAAGGAAGATCCCTCTTCATAGATTGTCTCCGCCTTCCCGCGATTCATGCGTATATAAAACATCCCGTAAGTTTTTGCTGCCTGTATCGTCAGATCCCGGACCATAACCGCGTCCGTCGGTTCTATGATCGTCATCTCCGGGATACAGCGCATGACTGCCACATCCTCAAATGCCTGATGAGTGCCTCCGTTCAGTCCCGCACAGACTCCTGGATCGCTCCCTACCACTTTCACATTCAGCTTTGCATAAGCGCCGCTCATAAATATCTGATCCATGCTCCGGCGCGAGGAAAACACGCCGAAGGAATGGGAGAACGGGATAAATCCTTCTGCGGAAAGTCCCGCCGCCACTCCCATCATATTGGCTTCTGCAATTCCGCAGTCCAGGATGTTATCCGGATATTTGTTCTGATAAGGGAGAAGACCGATGGCTCTCATCAGATCCGCATCCATAGCCACCACAGGTTCTCCTTCTTTGATCAGCTCTTCCATGGTACTGGCATATACCTGGCGCATCTCCAGTTCTCCCATCTTATGATCCTCTGCCAGTATGATATTTCCCAAAGTTTGCGCACCTCCTTTTTCTGATTGATACCTCTGATCACAGGGCAGCTTTATATGCCTTAAGCTCTGCAATCGCCTGTTTCGCCTGCTCCTTTGTGACTGGAATATTATGATTGAAGACGTCCTCTGCAAACGAACATCCTTTCCCTTTTTTCGTGTTCAGAATGATCATGGACGGGTGTTCCCGATCCGCTTGTGCCGCATCAATGGCCTCCATGATCCGCGACACTTCGTTGCCGTCCGCCACGTCAAGCACCTGCCACCCGAACTCCCGGAATTTCCCTCCGAAATCCGTTACGCCGCTGACTTCCTCTACGGTTCCATCAATCTGAAGCCGGTTGTAGTCGAGAAAAGCGATCACGTTCGTGAGCTGCTTTGCCGGAGCGAACATGGCGCACTCCCAGACCTGTCCTTCCTGGCACTCTCCGTCCCCCACAAGGATGTAGACATAGTTGTCAAGCTTCTTCATCTTACAGCCCAGCGCAATCCCAAGCCCGGAAGAAAAGCCCTGTCCCAACGACCCAGTGGTCATATCCACTCCCGGCGTCCGGTTCCGGTCCGTGTGGCTTGGGAGGCGGGTCCCTGGCCGATTCAGCGTCTCAAGCTCTTCCGGATCAAAATACCCTTTAAGCGCCAGCGCCGCGTACATGGCGGGGCCTGCGTGGCCTTTGGACATGATAAACCGGTCCCTCTGTTCCCACCTGGGATTCTTTGGATCGATCTTCATGACCCCTCCGTACAGGCAGGCCATCAGATCACAGATGGACATCACTCCGCCCACATGCCCGACGCCAAGCGTTCCGAGCTGCTTCATACAGCTGATCCGGATGTCGGCCGCGAAGCTTTTGAGTTCCTTTTCTTTCTCTGCGGTAATCATACTGCACCCCTTTCTGTATTATATCGTGTCGTCTTTCATGCACAGATGAACGGCTCCCACTTGAAAGGCTCTCGGCAGCGCCAGGATATTGGGATTTGGCCCCACATATTTTCTCGTGGCGTCTTCCAGCGCTTCCTCAAAGGTCGCCCGGGTCTTAAGGCCCATGCCTCTGGCATATCCCGGCTCCTGAGCGCCCACAATATAGATCGCAGAAGTATTCATCTCCGCGATATGCCCGCATGACATCATAGAAAATCCATGATACGGATGAAAGGCTCCTGCATACCGGTACTTTCGAATGTACTCCTCATTGGTCCCGAACAGTTCCCCGTACTTGTCCATATCCGGCAGCACATTCATATAATCATGCTGGAACAGCTCATACAGCTCTCTCAGATACGGCCAGCGCTCATCATGGAAATATCCGTTGCACAGGGAGGAACAGATGATCACGCAGCGGTCGCTCATGACCCTTTTATGACGGATCACCTGAGCGCTCAGAGCCTGCATCATCTGAATAGGATTGGTCCCCATGCCGTTTCCATAGTGAAAATCCTGCGGCATACCGAAGATCATCACATCATATTTTTTATCCGCCCACTTCACATAGGTGCGTTGATCGGCCATTTTCCAGGAGACCGGCTGCATCTCTTTGATATAGCCGCTGTGAATCTCGATCTGTCTGGAGGCGGAGTCCAGTACCGCGTCGCAGCCGAAGAACTTCTTCCCCATACGCTCCTCCATATGCATGCCGATCTCATTGAACTTGTGCCTCATGAGCGAATGGCCGGACACCGGCGTGAAGTCTTCCCCGTGCATGACCGAAGGAATATGATGGGTCGCAATGCTGCGCCAGTGGGTGATGCCGGTGGCGCAGTGCTTGTAGCCTCCGGAATACCCCCCATATGGATTTCCCTGGGTGTGTCCGATCAGAATCGCCACATCTGAATCATATACATATTTGTTCATAATCACACAGTCGCCCCGGGCGGTCGTGCCAAGATCCACCAGATGCTCCCAGTCCTCGGAGTCATGACTGATGATCTGATGCGTATGGAAAAATTCATGGAACAGAGGTTCTCCCAGGATTTTGCGCATCTCCGCCGTCGTAGTCCTGGGATGAAGGCCGTTGGAGAAGATCAGAAGGATATCCTTTTTCTCCACTCCCGCCTGGTAAAGCTCCTCCAGAATCACTTTGATCGCCACTTTCCTGTGGGCGGTGGGCTGACAGCCCCCCTTCACAATATCCGGAATGACGATGGTCACCTTGCTTCCCTTATGGGCCAGCTTCGTCAAAGGTTCCATTCCGATGGGATGCCTTACCGAATATCTGGTAGTTTCCTCAATCTGATCCTCCGGAATATACGGCGGGTCCGCCACGGTCTCTCCGGGAATGAACACATCGGTCTGGTCCGGCAGACAGGCGGACATGGTCCCCTGTCCGTATTCAAATTCCAGTTTCTTCATGAAATAAATACCTCCTATTAAAAGTTCCGCATCCGCCGGGCAGATGCTGTTATTTTACATAAGCGTGGATGATTTCTCTAAGGCTCCCGACGTCGAAAGCGATGGGCTGCGTAAACTTCGTGAGGGCCACCAGACCTCCGTCCAGGGTGGATACCGCTGCCATCTCTGCCGCGTTCTCTTCCTTCAGTCCTCCGCCGTATACGACGGACAGCTCCTTATGAAATTCTTCCCGGCAGACCTCTTTAATATAACTGCTTACGAATGCCACATAATTCCCGGACGGCGGCGTCTTTCCTGGTCCAATGGCCCAGATCGGTTCGTATCCCACCGATATCTTGCTGTCTGCCCATGCTTCGATCCCTTTTAGCCCTTTGCAAAGCTGTTCTCTCAATACGTCCCGCACACGGGGTTCATATTCCTCCGGCACATCGGAACCTTTCTGTTCGGCCGTCTCGCCCACGCAGAACAACACATTCATGCCCCGGCTCAGCGCGCACTGCACTTCCTGATTCAGCAGTCCCTCCACAGACTCCGCCGCTTTCTCATAACGCCCGGCGTCCTCTTTGATGACCGGATCGTAAGCAGTCAGAAGAGACAGCTTGTCTTTCCGCTCCTCGCTGTGCCCGATCATCACCCAGTTTTCTCCCAGAGCCTTCATGGCTGCCGCCGGCCGGTTCGTGGTAAATGCTCCGAAATTCCCGCCCCCGGCGACGTCCTCCCGGTATACCCCCTGGCATCCGATCTGAAAATGCGCTCTGTCCTCCTCTGAAATCCGATGAAACTCTTCCAGGGCCGGCACCAGAAGCGCTTCCGGAAGGAAATAGGTAACATTTACCTCCTCCATCTTTCCCAGCCCCATTTCCGCCGTGCTCCTGATGATGCCCTGAATCCATTTTACCGGATTTTCATCCGGACAGATTCCGCCGTACTGTTTTGGAACATCAAATCTTTTCAGATTTACATAGATCTCTTTCAATTTTCCCTCTCCATTCTACTAAAATATTTTTCATTTGACTTTTTGCACTTTTTTGTGTATTTTTTACGATTATTAGAAATTATTTTTTGATTTAACGTCATATTACTATAATTTTTCTACTCCTTCAACCTCTATTTACGCAAACGTTTGTGTATTTTTTTGCTAAATATCCATTTGTTTTTATCTGTTTTGTAGATATTTTACGAAAATAATTCTTGTATTTTACAAAAATATTATTTATAATAATTGGCAGCCGGAAAACGGCCGATTTTATGTGCAAGGAGAACAGTTATGACAATCAAAGATGTAGCAAAACAGGCCGGCGTCTCCGTCTCCACCGTGTCAAGGGTGGTGAACAAGGGAGACGAAAAATCTGCCAGCAAGGAAACACGCCGAAAGATCTGGGATGCAGTCAACGCCCTCGGATACACCCCCAATGTCCACGCGCGCCAGCTCAAATCCGGCCAGAACGCCCTGTCGAAAAAAACCGCGAAGGAGATCGCCTGCGTCTATGGACGGTCCGGAGACTCGCTGATCAATCCTTTTTTCAGCGCGCTGATGCATGCCGTAGAAAAAGCCGCCTATGAAAAAGGCTATTTTCTGCGTTTTAGTTCTTCCACCGCCCCTGCAGACTACGGCAACGAATCCAATACCGCAGATTCGGTGATCATTCTCGGCAAAACCGATGCGGCAACTTTAAAAAAGCTGCAGTCCAGCTACCGCCATATCCTCTATACCGGTCTTCAGGATCTGCCTTTAGACATCGACCAGGTCATCAGCAGCGGCTATCAGGCCGCGGAAAAGGCCGTCCAGTATCTGCTGGACCTTGGGCACAAGAAAATCTGCTACATCGGCGAGACGACGAACGAACAGCGCTACCTGGCCTACCAGGATACCATGGCCAGAGCCGGTCTGAATGTATCCAAGCAGGATACGGCTTCCACGGATTTTACCCCCGGCAAAGGATATGAAGCCGTTCATCAACTTTTTGAACAGAACGCGGACTTTACGGCCATCTTCTGCTCCAACGACGCCCTGGCCATCGGGGCCTTGAAGGCCTTAAAGGACCGTCGGCTCAAAGTTCCGGAGGACGTCTCCCTGATCAGCATTGACGATATTGAGACCGTCCGTTATCTCTCTCCCATGCTGACTACGGTCCGCATTCCCATCCAGGAGATGGGCGCCATGGCTGTGAAGATCCTGATCGACCGCATTGAAGGCGGACATCAAAGCCCTGTAAAAGTGAATCTCCCCAACTTGGTCGTCTGCCGGGATTCCTGCGGAACGTGCAGCCGCAAAAATCGGTGAGCACAGTATTCACGTTTTTCGTGCAAATAAAAAACAACGTGTAGCGGCCAACCGGATTTATACGGTAACGCTACACGTTGCAGTGTTCATATTATGAACGTGAAATCATCTGTTCCTGTCAGTTTATCTCTTAATACCACCTGACTTGCGGCAGATCGTTATTGATTCCGATTGTCAATAAGATCTGGTGCACGTCAATAATTCCATTATGGAAAGTAGCGGCGCAGGATGATAGATATAAATCCCACATCCGCACGAACATAAAAAACCAGAAAACACTTATGCCCTCCAATATAATCCCAGTGAATGTGCAGGCCGGCTCAACCAGTTCCAAAGGGCAGCACCGACAGCGGAAGAAAATTCTTGAACTTTTGAACTGCTTATAGTATTCTTTAGATAAAGAGGGGCGCATATTTCCTTTATCAATAACATCTGCTTCTATCTTTTCTATACTCGATAATATCTCAATATATAAAAAATGAAAATTTAACATAGGAACTTAATACGAACCATGTTCATATGGAAATAACATTTCTTCCATACTTTGAGCAAAAATGGAATTGTGTTAATACTGTCTGACCAGTTTTCAAAAGAAAACGCTTTCATAACAAACTTCCCTCCTTAACTGTGAATTTAAAAACATCATTCTCTCGGTCCTAAAAATCCTCAATATTTATTTCCATGCCGTTTCATCTCCCATATCTTAAATCATATTTTCGATTATAGCACTTTTTCTGTGTACCTGCCACCATAGAATATAAGTACATGTGTCGGCGAATAATTTGCGATAACTGCTTTTCTCTTTGGTATTACTGGAATTGGATGCAGATTATTTCCCCACGACAAACGCATGAGTAAATAAAATGTGAACAAACTGCTCCATTATCCGTTA